>CBFDDH010000030.1:0-30289 GCA_965603515.1 uncultured bacterium | reverse complement strand
AGTAGGAAATGGTGAACTAGATAACAACCCAGATGTATCAGAAATGTATCTGTGTCCAAGATGCGACAAAGAACATCAAGTCCAGTACGGAAATAAAGTTGAGAAAGACGGAACAAAAACCCCTAGCAAAATGTTATCTTTTGTCTTTTGCCTAATCATTATCAATGAGTTTTTTGTTCATCTTAAGCTGATTATGCTCAATATCATATTGCACGTAAAGCCTTAATATCCAACACCCAATCAGTTTCATCGGCAATTATTTTACGCCCCAACTCATCACCGTACTTAATTAGTTCAGGGATTTTGCTTGGATCATCAGCCCTGATCGGCTCCTTGAAATCAACCTGGAATCTACGAAAATCTAATTCCTTAAAAAAGGTCTGTACCAGACGTACTTGCTGGTCATCAGCTGACTGCAAGAATGCACCCAGCACTGGACTGAGCCACTGCCAAACCCAAAATTTATTAGCATCACCAGGTTTCAGATCATGTGGGTCGCGTCCTGTTCCCAGGCTAATCAAGGTGGTCTCAGCAAGATCCCAATTAAGACAGAACTTAGCTTCATATGCAGCTAGATAGCAGGGATTTGCATATGACCCAACGCCACCATCCACATAACGTCCTCTAACAGCCGGGAAATACGTGGGGATGGAACTTGAAGCTAAAACTGCAGTTACTACAGGCCACTTGGCATATTTCTTTTTCCAGGATTTCACAAATCGTGTACGGTTGGCGACCAAATCAAATACTGTAATAACGACATCAGTGATCGGGTCAGTTGTCCAAAAATCCCCCATCGTTATATCGCCGATGTGTTTTTTCAAAATCTTTTCTAAAGGCCAATGTGGATAACGATAGCGAGCAAGCAGCCACAGACGACTGCGCAGTGTCTTTTGAAAAACCTTTGAACCCAATGCACAGTACAACTCGTGCATCTGTTCTGCGGTCAACCCAGTTCCAATCCCTGCAGAAATAATAGCCCCGGTTGATGTACCGGTCGCCAACCGGAAGATATCATATACAGATTTACCAAGATAATCCTCGAGGATCGCAAGGGCGCGGGTTACCATGACTCCTTTTATACCCCCACCATCTATGCTGATTGCAACATTTTTACGAAAAGGTTTTATCACTCCTCCTTTGCTTTTTTTATAACACGTACTTATTATGTTGCTAAGAGCGTTTTCAATTCCTCAACAGAACAAACAAAATGCGTGGGTCTTGCCCTTTCCAAGTCCAAACGTTTACCATATCCATAAAAAACCGCGATCGAATCAATACGATTCTTATAGGCACCTAAAATATCATCGACATGATCACCCACCATAACGATCTCTTCGGGCAAGTAACCATGCAAATGGAACATTGCGTATTCAATTATTTCCGATTTTTCAATACGGGTCAGATCGTAATTGCTCCCCGCGACAAAATGAAAATACTTACCTATATCAAAATGGTCGAGTATGCGCTGTGCGAAAACCGTAGCTTTGGATGTTGCAAGAACCAGTTTCTTACCAACCGAATATAAGCTATCCAGGAGCTCAGGCACTCTAGAATACATGCGGTTTTCAAACAATCCTTTTTCTGCAAAACGTTCGCGAAAATGAATGACCGCCTGTTTTGCTTTGTTATTGTCGAATTGATAGTACTTTTTGAAAGAATTCGGTAAAGGAGGTCCAATAAATGGAATAAGTGTTTCGAGATCATCAACGAAAATACCGAATCTTTTCAACGCATATGCAACAGACCTGGTAATACCGATCTGTGGATCAGTTAATGTACCATCAAGATCAAAAAGTATTGCTTTATAACGCTGCCCATTCATTTTTGGTTCATTGATTAAGCAATTTCGAAATCAACTAATGACGAAAGTCTTCAAGTCATACAAAACGGTCTTTCAGCTCCTTGATTTGGCTTTCAGTAAGACCCTGGACTTCATAGCCTGCGCACCTACCTAAAAGAAAAATCTGCGCAGCTTTATTAATCATATCTATGAGATCAAACGCTTCCATCACGTCAGCACCAGTTGCAAGACAGCCATGTTTTTCCCACAGTACAATGCGATGTTCTTGTAGAGCAGTTAGTGTAACCTCAGCCAACTCTTCTGTACCAGGACAACGATACGGCGCCAAACCAACTCCTTCAGATAAGAACATCTTCAGTTCTGGATGCATTGACCACAGAAGTCTATTGATCGCCTTCTCCTCACAAAAGAGCTCAATATGAGTAAGGGCAATCAAGTGACTTGGGTGAGTATGCACAATTGCTTTCTGTGATGGATTGTTCTCAAATAAGAAACTGTGGAGTCTTAGATGCGATGCAAACTCAGTAGTTGGATTTGCTCCAACACCCTCACCCCCCCAAAGTACATGATAACCATCGAGTTCTTCGCAAATGTGAAGCATGATAATGTTCTCTTCAGAACGCTCTCTGAGTTCACGCATGCGTGAACCCGATGCAGTGATAAAAAAACAGCGTCCACCACAAAGTGGTTCAGAAATTTCTCTTTTTACTTTTTGATAGTTATCAAAACCTTGCCCTCTTTTCTCGATCAAGTCAGTCACTTCAATCGAGATATTTCCAGCATTCTTCTCTGCCCAACCCCTCTCCCATAGATAGTTTCCCACTTCACCTATGTCCTGGACAAGCTTTTGTAATTCTGCATTAAGCGACATTTTTTTTATGCTTGGCATCTTTTACCCCTTAATATTCTATCTCTTCAAATTGCTCAGTCAAGTCTTTTAATAACCTAAAATAGAGCCCGGAATTTTTCCGGCACTTCAACTATTTTCCTGTGCTCATAATCAAAAAAAACAATACCGGTCTTGGCTCGGGCAACTTCGTTTCCAGTTTCCTTATTCGACAGCTTAAAGACAAAATCGCAACCAACTTTTCCTAAATCACTTACCGCGACTTCAATCTTCAGTACATCCGCATAGAAACCTTCTGATTTATAGACGATAACAACATCAGTCATGATCAAGCCCACGCCGTCAATATCTGCTTCAGTAAAACCAACATTCTTCAAAAACCTTACCCGTGCTTCATGGACCAATGACAGTATCGAATCATTGCCCAGATGACCACCGTAGTTGATATCGTCAATACGTACTATTATTTCTGTAGTAAACCCAAAACTGTCTGGTAATTCAAGCTTAACCCGACCCATTTTAATTTTCCTCAGGTAGCTGATATTTCTTAAACCATCCAAAACCACAATCTTCTATGTTCTTCAGGAAATCCTCGTTACCGTCAGGCAATAGGTCAGCACAGTAGTGAAGACCGAAATACTGCTGCGCGATACTTATGTAACCATTCTCTTCAATTTTGTCTAAACACTTCTGTACAAACTCATGCCCATGTACTTTATTACAGACTTCCTTTATTCTGGCAAGCCGCTTCTCGGTTATCTCGATTCTAACATTCGGGTACTTTTCATTGTATGCAGTTACCAGATCATGACCTTTCAATTCATGATATCGCTCATTATGAACAATCGTCTCAACATCTAATTTTCTTCTTACGACTGACCGGGCTTTTCGATACCCAAGACAAAGTAAAACTACAGGAAGCACACCCCTAGGCAACCCGAACATATCCCTTGTTTCTTTTAGAAATTCAATAATCGTACCGATATAAACCGACCCCAAACCAAGCGAATCAGCAGCAGTACAGATATTCTGTGCACAGATAATAGTATCTTGAAATGATATCCAAAAATGCCGAAAAGAACCCATCGCAGAAAATGGCGCCTTTTCAATCTTCGACCATTGCTTGAGACGGTGCCAATCAATACAAAAAAGCAAATTCACTGGCGCTTCACCAATAAATTTTTGCCCACACATTTCAACGAGTCTATGTGTAGTATCAGCGTCTTCAATTTTTATTATTGAATACGGTTGGAGGTTTCCACCAGTGGGTGCATGAATACCAGCTTTAAGAATCTTTTTAAGTATCTCGGGCTCGATTTTTTGGTCTGAGAATTGCCTACAGCTTGCGCGTTCATATAAAAGTTTCAAAGTTGCATTTTGATATTCTTTATCATGCTTTTTCTGATGTACAATGAGCTTCTTACTTTTTCTCATCCAATGCCTCCCATGAATGTATATGCGCTAATGGACCAGGATTATTTTATGAATAATCTGGCAATTGTCGATCTGTAGTCTTATGAAATATACGCCCGCTGGAACTGGACGATCAAATCGGTCAGTACCAGACCATTTTATCGTAGTAGGCACTAAGGAGTATGCAGTAGGCAGTGAAAAATCTCTAACCATCCTACCAGACGCATCGTAAATCATCAGTTCCACACCCTCTGCACCGTACCCTATACCAAAGCTGATATTAATCAGCTTTGAAAATGGATTCGGATAACTGCACAACGACAACCTTGTTTGATTTTCCCAGGGTAGTTCAGTCACAACCCCGGAGTTAGACACAACAACAATCCACATCAATGAATCATAAAACATTCCATCATCAACCCTGACCATGATTGTATCGGTTGTCACCGTAGAACTTGAGTACAAGTAGCAGGTATCATGAGCTGAAGTATCAACAACGCCATCAATACTCCAAATATACAATAAAGAATCTTCAGGGTCAGGATCCTGCGCCAACACCTCAAGCAGAAGAATACTATCAGTTATTATGTAACATGGTGAAGGAGGACTCGATGCAATGATTTCAGGTGGGTAATTTATAGGATCAACTTCAATTTCAAAAAGTGTAGGCCACAATTTGCCGGTCACGAACAATCGCACGTCTTGGCGATCATATGCAATGCCGTTGAGCACATTTGCCTGCAATGGTATATCGTGGTCTGTCAGGATACCAGACAGATTCAACCACCCGGTCACGTCACCGGTCAGGGGCTCAATAATAGCGATAGAATCACAATACCAGACATTCGCATAGATCTTTCCCTGGATATACTCCAGTTCATTCAAATGCGTAACCGGGTTGCCTTCGGCATTGACATCTATATAACCAACTTCAACATAGGTATGAGGATCTAAATAGTATATTCTCGGAGTACCATCACTCATTATCAGACACGTATCATCATGGGTCAACCCCCATCCTTCAGTGGAATAAAAAAAGCTATCAATAAGTTGAAATGTATCCTGCTCAATATAGACAAATCCAATATAGTTGCGCCATGTCAACTGGATTATCGTATCATTCCACATGGTTATACCTTCGCCAAAATAGGAGTTATCAAGGTTACGTATCTTCAGGACTGTACCGGTTTCCAATTCGACCTTACGTAAAGATGAACTACCAAAAAGACCAGTACCTTCGTAGAGTGCGTCATGTTCATATATCAAACCCTGGGTAAAGGCACCTGAATCATGATCAAACTCATTGATGATCGTATAACCATAAACTGGTAGACTATCCGCACCTGGAGATAAATAAAATGCCTGGGGCACGCAACCTTCCTTATCAATTTGGGCAAGTGTTGGCAAAACACCCACAATAAATATCCCAGTAATGATAAACACTAATGCAGACCCTGTTTTGTTGATCTTATTACTCATATATCCTTGTTAAGTAGAAAACCTCTAAACATATTTTACATATCCAATCGTTCGTGTCAATGCACTTGCAGTGCCAGGCATTCACCTGTTCATTATCAAAGCTCGGAATTCGGCTTGAAAAACCGATAGAATTGGATATACTATTTTTCTATGCGCTACAATAAGGTTAACGAGAAAATAATAAGCTCTCTGGTACAAATTGTTGGCAAGGAGAATGTTATTTTAGATGAAAAAACCTTGGAAAATTATGCTCACGATGAAACACCACTATACAAATCAATGCCTGACGTGGCGGTGAAACCAGGTTCTACAGAAGAAGTATCTGAAATCATGAAATTGGCAAATGCAAATATGGTCCCGGTTACACCAAGAGGTGGTGGTACTGGCCTTTCAGCTGGTGCAGTGCCTATCCACGGAGGTATAGTACTCTTGCTTGAACGCATGAACAAAATCAAAGAAATTGATAAGAAAAACATGATGGTCATCGTTGAACCTGGTATAATCACTGAACAACTGGGTAATGAGTTAGCAAAGCATGGTCTTTTCTTTCCACCTGACCCGGTTAGTCTTGATTCGTGTATGATCGGTGGGAATATCGCCGAGTGTGCTGGTGGACCACGCGCTATGAAATATGGCGTAACCAAAAATTACGTACTCGGCATTGAAGTTGTCTTATCTGACAGTACGATCCAGCGATATGGCGGGAAATTGCTGAAAAATGTCACCGGGTATGATATAATCGATCTGATCATCGGTTCTGAAGGTACGCTTGCCATTGTGACTGAAGCCATATTAAAGGTCCTGCCCG
The DNA here is from genome assembly GCA_965603515.1 of uncultured bacterium. Lineage (GTDB taxonomy): Bacteria > Hydrothermota > Tepidihabitantia > SM23-42 > SM23-42 > JAUVZL01. The sequence goes on along the minus strand of CBFDDH010000030.1, from coordinate 23,938 downwards.
TACCAACAGTTATTATTGACCTCCTCGTGCCATTCAAATGTGTAGAAGATTCAGTCAATTTCGGCATCGATGTTATGCAGACAGGTTTGATGCCTGCGGCGATTGAATTTATGGAAGGGGACGTATACCGACTGGTGGCAAAATACTTAGGTCGGAACCTACCTTTTGCTGAAGCCAATGCCCAGATCATCGTTGAACTCGATGGAAATAATCGAGAGCTGTTACGTGAACACTACGATGAAATCGGTAATATTGCATTGAAACACGGCGCTTTAGATGTCTTTGTAGGCGAGAGTGCCAAGGACAGAGAAAGAATATGGGAACCGAGAAAAAACGCTAGTGATGCTTTAAAGGATCAAAGCAAACCCCTGGCACGCGAAGACCTTGTTGTACCTAAAGATAAAATTCCCGAACTGATTGCCCGCTTAAAACAATGTGTCAAACAACACAACGCGCATCTCTATGCTTTTGGGCATCTTGGTGATGGGAATATCCATGCCGACATTGGCGTGGTCGATTACAGTAACGGTAAAGAACTTGATTACAGTGATAAAGGATGGATCAATAAAATGAGGAGAGATGTATATGAGATCACCTTGTCGCTCGGCGGAGCAATAACTGCTGAACACGGCATCGGTTTATCGAAAATAGAGTACCTTGAAATGGCGCTCGACAAAAAGCAGCTTGAAATAATGCGCTCGATCAAGAAAATATTCGACCCGAACAATATCCTGAACCCTGGGAAAATATTTCCGCAGGGGAAATAATGTCAAATGACAAATAAAAAATGATAAATGAATGTCAAAATCCAAATGTCAAAAATAATACCATAACACAGATCATACAAACAATAAAAAAAGCATGGATTACACAGATGATAGAGAGACTGGGAGAAACGGAGAGAAAGGAAGTTTTGAAGTTACGAAGTTGGGAAACTGGGGAAATATCTACTCTTAAAAGGAGGTTAGATGAATTTAATTAAGCTTGATAAGATGGCAGGCCAGGATTCAATGTTGATCTTTCATGTCCTGGCAAGAATTGGTTATGAAGGCTTGGTGATTGTTTCACCGAGTAAACCACTTGCAAGTGTCGGCTATTTCCAGGATGCAGCAAAAGAAATAGACCTTGAATTCTGCGCGAATGCGGATATCCCAGTAATGCGCAGGGAAGTCGGCGGTGGCGCCACTTACCTTGACGGCAATCAGATATTCTACCAGATGATATGGAACCGCAAAAACCCTAAATTCCCAAATAATGTAAAGAAGATATTCGAGGTCCTATCTGAACCAGCCTGTGAAACCTATCAGAAATTCGGCATCAACGCCATGTTCCGCGCGGAGAACGACATTATCACAGATAAAGGCAAGAAGATCGCTGGTGAAGGGGGTGGTGATATCGGTGATTCCATGGTTTTTGTGGGTGGAATTCTCTTAGATTTTGATTATGTAACAATGAGCAAGGTTCTAAAAGTACCAGATGAAAAATTCCGCGATAAGATATACAAAAGTATGGAAGAAAACCTCACTACGATGAAACGTGAACTCGGTGAAATACCTCCAAGAGAAGAAGTCAAACGTGTGCTCGTTGAAAGATTTGAGAAACTGACTGGCAAGTTAGAAGTAATCGAGTTTGATGAAGAAACAATAAGAAAAATGAGAGAACTTGAGAAAGTGTTTACCTCTGATGAATTCCTATTTAAAAAGACACCTCGTATACCCCAGGGCGTCAAAATCAAAGAAGGTGTTGATATACTTTATGGGTTGTACAAGGCAAAGGGCGGATTGATTAGAACCGCTGAAGAAATCGAGAACAAAAAACGCATCCGAGATATCGTTGTTTCTGGCGATTTCAACCTTTTTCCGAAAAATGGCTTGAATGAAGTCGAGGATACGTTGAAAAATATAGATTTCAACGAGGATACCATTAAAAAAGAAATCGAAAAGGTGTATGATAAAAAGAACATTGAATCACCGGGTGTTGAACCAGAGGATTTTGCCAAAACCATAGTCGAAGCAAAATAAGTAAATTCGCTCCCTCTCTCTATTATTACTATTTCTATATCTTATTATGGTAAATGATAATTAGGAATTTTTTTGTCAAGGCACAAGTTTGCTAATGTCCGACGTAATAAATAAATAGATTGGGTTAGCACCGTGCCCGCGAATGCAGTAGTACCAACGGTTTTCAGCTACGTCATAAAATGTCAGATATTTTTGCTCTTCTCTTGACGGAATCACTTTTTTGTGTATAATGATTAACATCAATCAAAAAACAAAATGAAAGGGGGTTGAACTATGTCAGTTAAGCCTGATCATACTTTAGACTGTAAGGGTCTGTCATGTCCTATGCCTATTCTTAAACTTGCCAAGGAATTCAAGAATATCGAAGTAGGACAGGTATTAGAGCTACTCGGCACAGATCCTGGTTCTAAAACTGATATACCTAAATGGTGTGAAAAAACAGGTAATGAGTTTCTAGAAGCAATCGAAGAAAGTGGTGTGTATAAATACTATATCCGACGAGTCAAATGAAGCAACGTAAATCGAATGATACTACATAAATTAAAATCAAGGAGGTAGTCTATGGAACAGAAAGGGAGTGCGAAACAATTGTTCGAGACATTCTTTAGCAAGGCATGGCCTGTATGGGTTGGTGGCATTCTACTTGGCACCGGTAATATACTGCTCTTTCTGGTCAAATCACCATGGGGAGGCAGTGGTGGATATCTTAATTGGGGGCAGAATTTTTTCAAACTCATTGGTTTGTTTGGTTTTGCTAAAGCCACGCCTTTTGCTCAACATCCCTACGCAGTACTCAACCTACTGATCATACTCGGTGCTTTTGCGGCTTCGTTGCTTGCAAGAGAATTCGCCATTCGGATTCCTCCGATACCTGAACTACTAAAGGGATTTATTGGAGGTATTTTGATGGCCCTTGGTGCCACATTAGGTATAGGGTGTACTATTGGCGGATTTTTCAGTGGCTGGGCAGCCCTTTCTGGTGGTGCTATTATACTCACGATAGGTCTTGTTATCGGCACTTATCTTGCTCTTCGCTATTTGCTCTGGGAAATGGAGAAATTCCCGAAGATCACTTCAGGTAAAGGTAAGTCTTTTCTCGCCGGTACAGGCAAAAAAGGCGTATGGCAACCATGGCTTGGCGTAATTGTCATCTTAGCGACCTTGATCCTTAGTGCGATCATATACAGAGAGAATAGTGTTATGACTTGGTTTGCAGTATTCGGCGCTTTGTTTGGGTTAATCTGCCAACGATCAAGATTCTGTATAGTTAGAGCCTTTCGCGAGCCATTCATGACTGGAGAATCTTCCGCTCCTATTGGTATCATGACGGGATTGTTGATTGGTATCATTGGATTCACAGTAATAAAATACATGGGTATTGGTGCTGCTAATTATGAACAAGCCCGTCATATCGCATTGGTGTGGGTTTTCCCCCATTTCTGGTTAAGGGCACTTATTGGTGGATTCATCTTCGGTGTTGGAATGACCATCGCTGGTGGATGTGCTGTCGGTACACTGTGGCGTGTAGGTGAAGGCCAAATCAAACTGTGGGCTGCAGCCCTTGGATTCACTCTTATGGCTCCTATTGCAAAGAAATTCATTGTTCCAGGTTTTGCCAAGCTTCTTCCAGAATGGGCAAAGCAGAAAGTATTCTTACCAGACACATTTGGCTATGGTGGCACCATAGCGCTTTTTCTTATAATCATTGCGCTGTGGTATCTGTTCGTCAAATGGAATGAACGGACAGGGAAGTTCTCCGCTATATAGAAATAGAAAAGGAGGTAAGCGTTATGAAAAAAACTCTGATTACTCTGTTGTTGGTTTCCTTGGTACTTATTGTTGGTTGTGGTGGCAGTGGACTTTCAGGTACCCGACCTAAGAATTTTGAAAATGCCAAGGCGATGGTCGCAGATGCGAAAACCAGAATAATAGAGATTTCGGTTCAAGACTTCAAAGCTAAAATAGAAGGACAAGAAGGATTTGTTTTGATAGATGTTCGTGAACCAAGTGAATTTAAGGCCGGTAATATCCCTGGATCCTTTAATATCCCCCGTGGTCTTCTTGAGTTCAAAATCGCGGACAAGGAGCATTGGGATAAAATTGGTGGCAGTGTTCCTGAAAAAAGTGTTGAAATCATTCTCTATTGTAAGAAAGGCGGACGTGGTGCTTTGGCAACAGAAGCTCTGAATAGACTCAATTATAAAGGAGTCAGGAATCTTGCTGGCGGTTGGAAGGCATGGGAAAAAGGACCAGAAGAAGAAGAAGGGAAAAAAGAAGAGGAAGAAGAAGACGGCGGTTGCGGTTAATCAGCGTATTTCAATGATATCCGCAGAGACCAAAAAAAGATCTGCCAAGTAACATTGCGAATTGCATAAGGTTAGTAATTCGGTCTATAAAAAATGAAGTAATTGGTTTTGACAATCTGCAATTACTTTGGGTTCCTTTGTCCTTGACAATTCTTTTTTTGGGATAGAATGATTAACATTATTTTTGTTAATAAGAAAACTGAAGGAGACAAACATGGCAAAGGTAGCACTTATTTGTAATGGTTCTGAAAATAAGAATATACTTCCACCCTTGGTCTTGGGTTCATCAGCCGCTGCATCTGGAGACGATGTTTTTATGTTCTTTACCCCTAGTGCCGCAGATCTATTAAAACCGGGTGTAATAGAAAACTTAAAGGTAAAAGGTTTTCCAGAAGCTATTGAGCTCTGGGAAGGTATCAAGGCCCTTGGTGGCAAATTTTATGTATGTGAATTGATACTTGATGCACACGATTTGAAAAAAGAGGATTTACGAGATGATATAGAACTCGTAGGTGCGACCACATTCATAGTAGATATTCAAGGCGCACAGATAACGTTTTCTTTTTAAAGGAGGATAAAATGGCAGTACATAATCTCGATACTTTAGGACTAAAATGTCCACAACCAATCCTTAAAATTGCGGTTCAGGCACCAAAAATGCAAGCTGGTGATCTCCTCGAGGTCCTTGCAGATTGTCCTTCATTCCCCAGGGATATTGAGGCATGGTGTAAGAAAACAGGAAAAACACTGCTCTTTTGCCGAGATGAAGGGGAAGGCAAGTTTAACGCACAGATTCAATTTTAAAGATAATCGTGGCTAATAATTTTAAGCCAAATATCATTGGCTTTCTTTGTAACTGGTGCTCTTATGCTGCGGCTGACCTTGCAGGAAGCAGCAAATTAGAAGTTCCAGCAACATTGACAACCATACGGGTGATGTGCTCAAGTCGGGTCGATCCTGTGCATATTATTTCGGCATATCTGCAGGGCGCAGACGGCGTATTGGTCGCTGGGTGTCATCCTGGCGATTGTCACTATCAAACCGGTAATTATTATACCCGAAGAAGGTTTGCATTACTACACAAAATCATGGAAACCTTCAAACTCGACCCTGAGAGATTCAGGCTTTCATGGATTTCAGCCTCTGAAGGTAAAAGATTCTCTGAAGTAACAAAAGAATTTGCTGAACATATTGAAAAACTTGGTCCGAATCCATTAAAGAACAAACCGTTTATTGAATAATGGCAAAAAATAGAGATATCTTGGTAATAGGTGCAGGACTTGCAGGAATTGAGGCAAGTTTGTTATCAGCACAAGCAGGAAGAAAGGTCTATTTAATTGAGCAGGCGTCATACTTTGGGGGAGCCGCGATTAAATCTGAAGAGGTCTGTCCCAACATGGAGTGTGCTACATGTATGCTTGCACCCAAACAATCAGACATCCTTGAAAATAAAAATATCGAATTAATGACCCTTAGTAAGGTAACAAATATTAGTGGCGAAAGCGGAAATTTTACAGTCAAAATAATAAAGCGTGCACGATATGTTAGCCTTGTTAATTGTATTGGTTGTGGTGCATGCTTTGAGCCATGTCCAGTAAACGTGGACAATGAATTTGAAGAGAATATGTCAAAACAAAAGGCAATATATCTCGCCTGTGCCGGTGCCTTGCCAAATGTACCAGCGATTGATATGGAATACTGCCTGCGCGGTAAAAAGCAAGAAGAATGCACTGCCTGTAAAGAAGCATGTATGTTCGATGCTATTATTTATGACGACAAAGATGAAGAAATAGAAATGAAAGTCGGAGCAATCATTACAGCCACAGGTTTCAAACTGAACGATAGCAAGCAATTTAAACAATACGCCTACGGAGAATTCGAAAATGTCTTCAATGCTTTTGAGTTCGAACGATTAAGGGCGTCGAATGGTCCGACCTCGGGGATAATTCAAAACCGGGACGGCAAGGAACCAAAATCGATCGGACTCATCCATTGTGTAGGTCGTGACAATAAAGGATACTGTTCACAGATTTGCTGCATGTATTTGACGAAATTTGCCCATTATGCCCTGGATTTATTGCCTGGAGTAAAGGTCTACCAATTCTATAAGGAACTTTCAATCCCGGAAAAGGGTAACCAGAAATTTTACCACGAGGTAAAAGAAAAGGGTGTTAAATCAATAAGGGCAAAAGAAATAGAGATCACAAGAAATGGCAACGGCACCGGGCTAAAAATAAATTATCAGAATGAAAAAGCAGAAAAAGAATCGGTTGATGTTGATATGGTAGTTCTTGCACCTTATGTCGAACCTTTTCCAGACACTGATGAGTTGGGAAAATTATTGGGTATTGAATTAGACCATTTCGGATTTTTCAAAACCGCTGAATTTGACTCGGTTTCAACAATACGTCCGGGAATATTTGTTGCCGGTTGTGCTCAAGGACCGGAATTTATGCAGAATGTAATTACTCAAGCACAGGCTGCTGTAGCACGAGCCTTAAATACAACAGAAGATTAAAATGGTAAAGATTGGCTTATATCTATGTGAATGCGGACCAAATATCGCAGAGGCAATCGATTTAGACGAAATTGCCGAACAAATAAAAAAAGATAATAAAGTAGCAGGTATTGAACAACATAAACTGCTTTGTTCTGAAGATGGTAAGAAATTTCTCGTTGAGAGCATAAAGAAGAACGAATTTGAGCGTATTGTAATCGCTGCATGTTCTCCTAAACAACATGAAACTACTTTCATGGAAGTGATGTCAAGCAGTGACCTCAACCCATATATGTTCCAGCTCGTAAATATTCGTGAGCAGTGTGCCTGGATGACACCTGATAAAGAAGCAGCAACCAGCAAGGCACTCCGGTCTATTCGTGCAGCAATAAATCGGGTAAGGCATCATGATGCACTCCAGCAAAAAGAGATTGACTGTAACCCGGATGTAATTGTTGTCGGCGGTGGCATAACTGGTATAGAAGCTGCGTTGAGAACAGCACAAAAAAATAGAAAAGTCTATTTAATAGAAGAACAGGTACTTGGCGGCAGACTCAGAGAGTATGGATTGCTTTTCCCTACTATGCAGCCCGCCCAAGAGGTTTTGAACAAAAAAATTACTGAAGTAAAAAACACCGGGCAGATTAAGGTTTTTGAAAACAGCAAGGTTAAGGAAATACTTGGTTTCTTTGGTAACTTCGTTGCCACCATAGAAAATAAGGACCGTGAAGAAATCGAATTAAATGCTGGCTCGGTAATTCTTGCTATCGGTGCAAACCCATTTATCCCTAAAGGATTGGCAAAATATGGTTATGGTCAATTTGATGATGTTTACACTGCAGCCGAGTTCGAAAAAATGACTTCCAGCAATAACATAACCACAAAGTCAGGCAATCCACCAAAGTCAGTTGCAATAATACACTGTGTGGGCAGAAGGAAATTGGGGTATTGTTCTAAAGTTTGTTGTACTAATTCAATGAAAATTGCCCGGTATATCAAAGAAAAATTGAACGGCGTTAAGGTAATTCAATTCTATAAAAACCTATGCCTGCCTGATAAAAGATATGACGAGTTTTATAAAAAGACCGAGGAAAAGGGCATTGAATTTTTAAGATTCAGCGATATTGAAGTTACTAAAGAAGCTAATCAAATGATCCTCAAATACAAACAGGAAAATGACAATGAAGATGCGCTCCCAGTTGATATGGTCGTTCTTTCAACCGGATTAATACCCAACCCAAAAACAGAGGACTTTGCGCAGATGCTCAACATACCAGTAGATGAGTATGGATTTTTTAAAGAAGAGCATATGAAACTTGGACCCATTTCTACAATAACCGAAGGTGTATTCATTGCTGGATGCGCTCAGGGACCACATAGCATAAACGATTCAATGGTGCAAGCTGGTGCAGCTGCCGGCAAAATTATCTCTTCGCTTGTCCCTGGAAGACGCCTGCAGCTTGAAACTAAAACATCTTACGTTTCTGAAACGATGTGTATTGGATGTGGTGTTTGTGTGGATATCTGCGCTTATGGCGCATTGACAATAGACGAATCCAAGCGCATTTCAGTCGTTAATGAAGTTCTCTGCAGGGGTTGTGGAAATTGCGCTTCAGCATGTCCCTCAGGTGCAGCGCGTCACAGACATTTTACTACAAAACAAATAACCCAAGAGATGATTGAGATATTGAAATGAAAGGTAAGATCATTCCATTAAAGGATAATTTAAACAATACTATTAAAGAAGTTATTAAATCCCTGTTAGAAAAAGGTTGTTTTGATGCCATACTTGTTCCAAACCGGGTACCTTCTGGTGAATCATTCACTTATCTCTTGATAAATGACCAAGACTTCTTGGAATCATGCACTCCGTTACCGCCCATTATGCCGATCCAAGGAGCTCGCGCGTTACGAAATCTCACGCGTCGTGGTAAAACTAGTCTCAAGGTATTGTGTGTAATGCGCCCTTGTGAAATCCGAGCAGCAATAGAATTATCAAAACTAAGACAGATTGAACTAGAAAATATTTCTTTCATGAGTATTGACTGTCCAGGGGCATTAGTAACAAAAGATTACATAAATAAACCAAAAGATTCTGACATATTATACGAAGAGGTCTTAAATCAATGGACAAGTGAACATCTACGTCCAACCTGTAATACATGTGTTAATTTCAGCTACGAAAATACACCGAGCGACATCCATATTGGCATAATTGGTCAGCAGAAAAATCATATTCTTTTATTGCCAATAACCGATAAAGGAAATGCATTACTCGGTAAAACAGATATCCAATGCAGCGATGAGATATCATCCTGGCAAACAAAGGTAAAAGAGATCTTACAAAAAAAGACAGATCAAAGAAGCAAGGTGTTTTCAGAATTACAAAATAAAACAGCAGGTGCAGAAAATCTTGACAATCTGTTTTCTGACTGTATAAATTGTCACAATTGCATGAGGGTTTGTCCAATTTGCTATTGCCGACAATGCTTCTTTGAATCAAGTGACGAGGTTAGAATAGAAGCAGAAAATTACTTTATAAAAGCACAGAATAAAGGTGGTATAAAATTCCCTGCTAATACAATACGCTTTCATCTCGGCAGGATATCTCATATGGCACTTAGTTGTGTAAATTGTGGGGCCTGCGAAGATGGTTGTCCTATGGATGTACCGGTTGCTCAGGTGTTCAGTTATATTGGCGATACGGTTCAGAAGATGTTTGATTATATCCCGGGAAAAGATAGAAACGAGCCAATACCGATTCTTACATATAAAGAAGATGAATTGCACGAATATGAAGACTCGAAAGGTCAGCAATGAAAAGCTTTAAGATACCTAAGTCGCCTGACGATACAGTAAAAGATATACTTCTCTTTTTGTTGAAAAATGAGAAAGTAGGTAGTATTTTTGCACTCTCAGAGGTGCATAATAACAATCATGCCTATACACTCATAACAGATAAGGAACTATTGAATAATATCACCCCCACATATCCCTTAATGCTGGCAAATGCAGGAAAGATGATTTCGCGCCTTACAATGATTGAAGCGGTCAAATCACCAGTTGCAGTTGTCTTAAGACCATGTGAATTAAGAGCACTTTTTGAACTTGTCAAACTTGAGCAAGCAAAATTGGATAATCTTCTGTTTGTAAGTTTTACCTGTGGAGGGGTTTTCCCAATTAGAACCAAGAAAGATGATTTAGAGAATAAACTGAAAAAATACTGGGAGAATGTAAAAACTGGAGAGGACTTCCAGGAACTGCGAGAAAGCTGTCGTATCTGCGAAAATTTAGTTCCAGATAACGCCGACATTATCTTGCAACTTGCGGGCAATGATACTAATAATGAAACCAGCGTATTGATTAAAACTGAAAAAGGAGCAGGGTTTCTTGAAGGTATACGTGATCAATTTGACGAAGGAAGTTTAGAATCAACAACATTAGATACCATCAGGGGAAAAAGAAAAGAAATGAAGCAAAAGACCTTTGCTGATCTTAAAACTGAAGATTTTGGGATAAAGGGTCTTATTAATATCTTTGGGAGATGCATCAATTGTCATGCCTGCAGCAAAGTCTGCCCGGCATGTTACTGTAAATTGTGTTACTTTGAATCGGCAGATAGTGAATCCGATTCTTCAACCTTTGAAATTGAATTGAAAAAGAGAAAAGCCATAAGATTGCCTGCTGATACTGTATTTTATCATCTTGGCAGGATGACCCATATTGGGTTTACCTGCGTGGGATGTGGGATGTGTTCAGATGTTTGTCCAACCGATATTCCTATCGGCACTATCTTCACAAAAGTAAGTGAGCGCATCCAGAAGGCTTTTGAATATATACCTGGAAAAGACCTTGAGAAAGAAGTACCAATGTCAATATTTAAAATGAAAGAACTTGAGGATGTAGAAGATTAGTAATGGAAGAAAAGGCATTACCTAAAATTCTCGGTTTTCTCTGTAAATGGTGTTCCTCTGCAGGTGCAGATCTGGCTGGAGTAAGCAGATTAAAAATGCCGGCATCACTCATTCCAATCAGGGTTATGTGCTCAAGCCGTGTAGACCCCGTCTTTGTCTTAAAAGCCTTCTTAGGAGGTGCTGATGGTGTGTTGGTTTCCGGCTGTCATCCTGGAGATTGTCATTATCAATCCGGTAATTATTATACCCGACGCAGATTTGCAGTAACAAAGAAGGTTTTTGAAGAATTGGGTTTAGATACAAACCGCATAAGACTCTCCTGGATATCTGCCTCTGAGGGGCAAAGATTTGTGAATGTCGTCACTGAATTCACTGAGAATCTTGAAAAAGTAGGCAAAAATCCTATTAAGGCAGAAGTCTTTCTATAATAATATACAAATGCTAAGCCAAAATCGTAAATTCCGAAAATATTAGAAATTTTACTGCCAGAAAAAGCACGGTGAATCGTGCGACTACTGAAGTCCACTGAATTTTGAACATTGAAATACCGATTTTCTATTGACATTACTAGTTTTCTGAGTAAGATATTCTCTAATTAATGACTAGAAATTCAATGATGAATTATTAGGAGGATTATGATTAATTTAAAAAATGCCGATCCAGATTTTAAATGGGAAATCATTGAAAAAGAAGGTGGTGAAGGCTTACTCAAATGCTTTGGCTGCAGTGATTGTGCGGCGAGCTGTCCAGTCAGATATTTCGACGACCGCTATAATCCAAGGAAGATAATACGCTTGACCCTTCTTGGTATGAAAGAGCAGGTTCTATCATCACCATTTCTATGGCTCTGCGCTCATTGTCATGCATGCACAGAAAGATGCCCTCAAGGGATCATCGTTGCCGAAGTGATCAATGCGATCAAAAACTACGCCGTTGAACAAGGCTATTGTCCGGAGGGTTATAAGGTACAGCTCGATTTACTTCAAAAAATGGGCAGGTTATATGAGGTTGAAGACTTTGATCTCAAGAAGCGGCAGAAACTAGGTCTACCACCAATTGACAAAACCATCCCCGAAGTCAAGAAGATCCTTGAATATACTGGCATAACAGAACTTGTGCATTCCAAGAATGCCCAGGCAAATCCCAAGTCCTTGCGCCCTCTGGGCGAGAATCCTCGCAAAGCGGGACAAGCACCAAATCCAAAACAAGATGATTCTTCAAACCAACAGCAAATGGAGAAGAAATGAAAAAGTACGCGTTATTTCTTGGCTGTACAGTTCCAATCAGAGCACAGCACTATGAACTGAGCGCCCGCAATACAGCAAAAGAACTGGGTATTGAATTCGTGGAAATGTCAGGTGCCTCTTGCTGCGGTTTTCCTATGAAGGCGGTTGACGCTGAAACTGCGCTCCTTATTGCCGCGCGCAATATTTCAATCGCCAGTAAGATGAATCTGAATATTATCACCCTCTGCAATTCATGCACTGCCATGTTATCTGATGCCCAATTAGAACTCAAGAAGAATTCCTTTTACAAAAAGTTCAAAGAACTTGGTTTTTCATATCCACATGAGATCGCAGTCAAACATTTCGTGAGGATGCTTTATGAAGATATCGGCATAGAAAAAATAAAGGCCTCGGTTAAAAAACCGCTGACTTCCCTAAAGGTCGCAGCACACTATGGCTGCCATTATATGCGTCCATCATATCTTTACGGTTTTGACAACCCTGAAATCCCCCACACATTTGACGAGCTCATACGCGTCACAGGTACCCAATCCATTGAATATCACGATAAGAAGATGTGTTGTGGCGGTTCAGTACTCGGTATTGATGAAAACCTCGCAATTACCATGGCAAATCACAAACTGAGCATTGTCAAAAATAGTCAAGCAGATGCACTGGTTTCTATCTGCCCATTCTGCACAGTGATGTATGAAGATAATCAACGTAAAGCCGAAGCTAAATTCGAAACCCAGTATGGTTTACCAGTTTTGTATTATCCTCAACTCCTGGGGCTCAGTTTTGGATTCGACAAAAATGCTGTTGGAATAAGATTCAATCGCGTTAAGCCTAACGCGCTCCTTGAGAAAATAGGAGGTCAATCATGAGAGTATTAATATGCACGTGCCACGGCAAGATAAAACTACCAATGATCGCTTTTGGTCCTGATATTGAGGTTGAAAAACACGATGATTTGTGCAAGATGTGCAAACAAGGAATAAGTATTGGACCCGAAGAGAAGGTAGTCATTGCTGGCTGCAGCCCCAGTGTAATGGAGAACTTGTTTCCCACGGCAAATGCTGAGTTTGTAAACCTCCACGAGCACATCATGCTTATGGGACACTCTGTTAAAAAAGCAAAAGAACTCATTGTCGCCGCGGTCGAAAAGATGAAGGCAATTACACCAGTCAAGCCAAAAGTTTTTAACATCCCAAACAAAAATGCTCTGGTTATCGGTGCCGGGATCGCTGGTATTGAAGTTTCATCGCAGCTTGCACAAAACGCTGTTGATGTCATCTTGATCGAAAAAACGCCATTTCTCGGCGGTATGGTGGCACAACTCGACCATCTTTATCCTGAAGGAACACCACACAGCCACACATTAATGCCGCAAATCGGAAAGATGGCCGCATACAAGAATATTGCTTATTCAACCAATACAGAGGTTAAAGAAATTAAAGGTCAGGTCGGCGATTATAAAATAACTCTACAAGTAAAGTCGCGTGGCGTTATTGACTGTACAACTTGCGGCAAATGTATTGATGTATGCCCGGTTGAAATCGACGATGCAGGCAAGAAACGCAAGGCCATATATTATATACAGACGTTTCCCGACAAATATGCTATTGACTGGGCTGTGTGCACCAAATGCGGGGAATGCCTTAAGGTATGCGAAGGTAAGATCGAACTCGAGGAAAAAACAACCAAACAGGAAATATCGACCGGTGCAGTAGTCGTGGCAACAGGGCTTAATTGGTATGACATCAGCAAAGTTGAAGAATACGGTTATAAAAGATTTGATCAAGTTATGACAACGCTTGAATTTGAACGCGCCATAGCTTCAGGTAAACTGAAACCGAAAAAAGTCGCCATTATTTACTGCGTAGGTTCGCGCGATACTGAACATCTACCCTATTGCTCGAAGATCTGCTGTTTTCTCGGGCTCAAAGAGGCAAAACTCGTCATTGACCGGTATCCAAATACCCTGGTTTACGTCATTGCTATGGATATGCGTTCCTCTGGAACTCTCGAGTACCTGTATAATACCCTGAGAGAAAAGGGCGTCACCTTTATTAAGGGTAAACCATCCGAAGTGATTAAACGCAATGGTAGCCTCGTAGTAAGAACTGAAGATCTATACACTAATGAGTTACTTGAAATCGAAGCTGATACCGTTGTTTTAAGCGCGGGGTTTGTAGCCGATTACCAGACTTTTGATAAACTAAATATCAAACTCAATGGGGATTTCCCTGTGCTCTTTGAGAATGCTAGCCTTGGTAATAGCGAATTACCGCGCGGTATTTTCACAGCTGGCTCGGCAACTTTTCCTGGTGATGTAAGGGATTCCCTGATCGATGCCCGTAAAACCGTGTTTTCAGTCATCAGTCTCTTGAGAAAAAATAGAATTGAAACAAAACATCCAAACGCAGTCATCAATGAAGACCTGTGTAGCCTCTGCCGTATGTGCATAGGGACCTGTCCTTACAATGCCATATCAATAACCGATGAAAAGATCAAGGTCAATGAAGAACTATGCATGGGTTGTGGGATCTGCTCGATCACCTGTCCAGTATATGCGAGCCAGTTAGAAGGCTTTAATCCGCAGGGATTGAGCAATCAAATACGCGCTCTGGTGAAAAAAGGGGACGTACTCGCTCTCTTATGCCAATGGTCTGCATATAATGCCACGGATAAGGCTGCTTATGACCGTTTATCATACCCTGAAAATGTTAAGATAATTCGGGTTCCGTGTAGTGGCGCGGTTGACCCTTCTCATGTAATGATTGCACTGCTTAGTGGAGCAAAGGGTGTACTTATTGGTGGCTGTTACCCTGATGCATGCCATTATGCAAAAGGTAATTTCCGCGCCAAGGCGCGTGAGCAGGTTTTAAAGTTGAATTTGGATTTGATGGGATTTGATAAAAATATCGTCAGATTAGAATGGATCGGTAAAGACGAAGCACAAAAATTTGTAGAAATTATCGAGGAGATGAATAAATAGAAATGCCTAGAATACCTGAATTGCCTAAATACCTAAAATTAAGATATAATATTCGCATAATCAATTTTTTGAAATTCAGTGTAATCTGTATAGTAAAAAGGAGATATAAATGGCTAAACCTTTAGTAGCATTTTACTGGTGTGCCTCTTGCGGTGGCTGTGAAGAAGCAGTTGTTGACCTGGCTGAAGACATCCTGAAAGTCGTTGAAGCAGTTGATATCAGACTTTGGCCTGTAGCACTGGACTTTAAGCGTTCTGACGTTGAGGCAATGGCAGATAAGTCTTTTGCAGTAAGTTTTATCAACGGAGCTATACGTACCAGTGAACAAGAAGAAATGGTGAAACTTCTGCGTCAGAAATCAGGACTTGTTGTTGCATTTGGTGCCTGTTCTCATCTTGGTGGTATCCCCGGTCTAGCTAATGTTGCTAATAAAAAGGAAATCTTTGAAACTGCATACAAATCAACCCGCTCGACTGTAAACCCTAAAGGAGTATATCCACAGACAGTAACTGAAATCCCCCAGGGTAAATTAACACTTCCGGAATTCTTCGATACCGTCAAGACACTTGATCAAACAATAGATGTCGATTACTATCTACCTGGTTGCGCACCACCGCCAGACCTGATCATGCAAGCGGTAACTGCAATACTCGAGGGCAAATTACCTGAAAAGGGCTCAGTACTGACCGTAGACAAGGCACTGTGTGAAACCTGTCCATTAAATAAAAGCAAGCCTGACATATTGGCTATTAAGGAAATTAAAAGAATATCTGAGGTCATCCATGAACCAGAAAAATGTTTTCTTGCTGAAGGCATAATCTGTTTGGGACCAGCAACGCGTGGCGGGTGCGGCGAACGGTGTATCAGCGCTAATATGCCATGTCGTGGCTGTTTTGGACCAACCAAGGAAGTCAAGGACATGGGGGCGAAATTCCTTTCAAGTCTTGCCTCGATCATTGATGTCGACGATGTACAGGAAATCGAAAAAATTGCTGAATCAGTGCTTGATCCTATTGGACTCTTTTATATGTATTCTTTACCGAGTTCGATCCTAAAAAGAAAGCAGGGGGTATAAAATGGCACATAAGAAAATCACAATTGATCCAATCACTCGTTTAGAAGGACATGGTAAAATAGAGATATTCCTCGATGACAAAGGTGATGTAGCTCATGCTTGTGTTCAGATACCTGAACTGCGTGGTTACGAACGATTTGCAGTTGGTCGTCTTGCTGAAGAAATGCCTCGTATTACTGAAACGATCTGCGGAGTCTGTCCGACCGCGCATCACACTTGTTCTGGAAAAACACTCGATGATCTCTACGGCGTGGAACCCCCAGCAGCTGCCAGGAAAATAAGGGAATTCGTCTATAATGCCTTTATGTTTGAGGACCACAACCTGCACTTTTATTTCCTTGGTGGACCTGATTTCATTGTCGGACCTGATGCGCCAAAAGCAGAACGTAATGTACTAGGTGTAATCGGTAAAGTCGGAATAGAGATCGGCAAAAAGGTTATCGATATCCGGAAAAGAAATCGGAATATCATCGAGACAATGGGTGGTCGTGTCGTTCATCCGGTTCATTGTCTACCCGGTGGTGTATCCAAACCAATGACCAAAGAGATGCAGGAAGAATTCAAAAAGACAGCTGAAGATTCAGTAGAATTTGCCAAATTCAGTCTCCAGGCATTTGCAGATATTGTCCTTGCGAACAAGACCTATGTAGACCTTATTGTTGGTGACATTTACAAACATCAAACCTATTATATGGGGTTGGTCGATGATAATAATAAAATCAACTTTTATGATGGGTGGATCCGCGTTGTTGATCCAGAAGGCAAAGAGTATGCCAAATTCAAGGTAAAAGATTACCTGAACCATATCGCCGAAGGTGTGGAATCCTGGACCTATATTAAGTTCCCCTATCTCAAAAAAGTCGGTTGGAAAGGCTTTGTTGATGGAAAAGACAGCGGCGTATATCGTGTTGCACCCCTGGGCAGACTGAATGCTTCAGATGGCATGGCAACACCATTAGCCCAGGGATACTATGAGAAATTCTACGAAACATTGGGTGGCAAACCAGCCCATAATACCCTGGCAACACATTGGGCTCGTTTGATCGAGGCAATGCAAGCAGCAGAAACAATGGTACAATTCATCAATGATCCGGAAATTCTCGATCCGAATGTCCGCAATATGGATTTCCAAATTCCAAAACAGGGTATTGGCGTGATCGAAGCGCCGCGCGGCACCTTGTTCCATCACTATGAAACTGATGACAAAGGCGTATTAACCAAGGCAAACCTGATTGTCGCCACGGTCAACAACTCAGCGGCGATTAATATGTCAGTCGAAAAGGCAGCAAGAAATCTGATCAAAAATGGACAGGTTAATGACGGATTGCTTAATATGGTGGAGATGGCTTTCCGTGCATACGATCCATGCATGGCATGTGCAACGCATACTATCAACGGACACATCCCGCTTCAAATAGATATTTATAATGCTGACAAGGAGATTGTCAAAACACTGAAGACAGTGTAGAGCGTAGGGCGTTTAACAAGTAGACGAACGAAGTGAGGTTATCCTGCCAAGTATCTGACTTGTCGATACTGCATTTCATGGCATAAACAGGAATCTCACTATATCATAGATATGAAAAAAATCCTTATTTATGGCATGGGAAACCCATACCGGTGCGATGACACTATAGGTCTGAAAATTGCCGAAACACTAGAAAAAGACATCAAGAATAAAATGGTCACAATAAAATCCGGCAGTATCGATGGACTAGCTATGCTGGATGAAATAATCGGTTTTGATAAAGTCATCCTGGTTGACTCGATCAATACCAAAAGCGGTATGCCGGGTGATGTTTACAAAATAGAGTTAGACTCCACCACATCCAACTCCTCTCTCGCCGCTTCACACACCATTGATTTCATTACCGCGTTAAAAATGGGTAAGAAATTCGGTTACAAGATGCCTGAAAAGATATATGTATATGCAGTAGAAATCAAGGACAACAATACATTCAGTGAAGAGTGTACAGAACAAGTCTCAGCCAGCATACCTGAAGTTGTTAAAAGAATCAAAAAGGAAATAGATAGTGATCAGAGCGTTCATTGAAACATCGCTCGTAGACTGGGACGGGAAAATATCTTCGGTAGTATTCTTTGATAAGTGCAATTTCATGTGTCCGTTCTGTCAAAACTGGGACTTGATAATCAACCCGGATAAATACCCTATTGTTGAATGGGACCATATCAAACAGAAACTGCAGAAAAAAAAGGGATGGGTTGACGGTGTGGTACTCACTGGCGGAGAACCACTTTGTTGTGAGCAAGAAGTATTTCAGATTTGCCGCAAAATAAAAAAACTCGGACTTCAGGTAAAACTTGATACAAACGGTTCATACCCTGAAATACTCCAGAACTTGATTGAAAACAAACTCATCGACTTTGTGGCAATGGACATAAAAGCACCACTTGACGAACATTACAATATGGCAGCAGGCAAACAGGTTGATATTGAGAAAATAAGTAAATCCGTGCAAATGCTGCTAAATGGTGAGATAGACTATGAATTCAGAACGACATGTGCCCCAGGCATTATCGATGAAAATGCCATACATCAAATAGGTAAGAATATCAAAAACGCCAAAAAATGGGCTTTGCAGGCACATGTTCCTGACAATGCATACAAAGCTCTTTATCGACAGAAGTTGAATCCTGAATATTATAAGACAATAAAGGAATATCTCGAAATAGCTAAGAAGTACGTACCGAACACAATCCTCAGAAGTAAACTATGACCTTAATTCAAAAATTTTGAATTAAGAAGCAGGCAGTAGACAGTAAACAACATAGAGATCGTATTGGCAATTGACTTTCAAATCATTTCAATTATACTTCGCATATGAAAATTAGCACTTTATATCTAGGAGGAGGTAAGCTAAAATGGTTATGAAACCAGAAAAACAATTAGAAATAATAAAGAGTAATGTCGCTGAGATAATATCCGAAGAAGAGTTGCTGAAAAAACTTAAGAAAAGAAAAAAACTAAGAGTTAAACTGGGGATTGACCCCTCAGGACCGGAAATCCACCTCGGCTTCAGTGTAGTTCTCAGGAAACTAAGACAAATTCAAGATCTCGGACATATTGCGGTCATGGTAGTTGGAGATTTTACAGGTTTAATTGGAGACCCCAGTGGTGTCTCTAAGACGCGACCAAAACTCACCAAACAGCAAATAAAAAAGTACATGGTAAAATACAAAGAGCAGATTTTCAGAATATTAGATCCCAAGAAAACAGAATTTACCTATAATAGCAAATGGCTAGGCAGCATGACCATGTATGATTTCATTGAACTTTCTTCCATGTACACGGTCGCGCGCATCCTGGAAAGAGATGATTTTTCCCAACGATTAAAAGATGGTCAACCTGTTTACATGCATGAAATACTATACCCGCTATGTCAGGGCTATGATTCAGTCGCCATTAAAGCAGATATCGAATTAGGCGGAACTGACCAGAAATTCAACCTGCTCGTTGGACGGGAATTAATGCGCGAATTCAATATGGACCCCCAGTGTATTGTGATGTTGCCGATCCTTGAAGGAACTGATGGCGTGCGCAAGATGAGCAAGAGTTTTGGTAACTACATCGGTATAACTGATTCGGCAAAACAGATGTTTGGCAAAGCAATGTCTATCCCCGATGAACTGATAATAAAATACTTTAAACTCGTAACTGATGCATTCCCCCATAAGATAGAGGAATACAAAATGGCTTTACATGATGGTACGATCAATCCAAGAGATGCAAAATTCGACATGGCAAAAACTATTGTGCGTATGTATCACTCTGCTCAAGCTGCTCAGAAAACTGCACTCGATTTTGAAAAAGTGTTCACAAAAAAGGAACTGCCCAAACATATCAAACAGTTCAAGGTGAAACACAAAGAAATGAATATTATCGACTTATTGGTCGAAGCTGGTTTAATGGGTTCACGTGGTGAAGCAAAAAGAAAGATCAGGGAAGGCGCGATCGATGTCGACGGTAAAAAAGTAAGTGATATTAAACAGGTGGTAAAACTGACCAAACCCGTGATTATCAGAGCCGGAAAACACAAATTCTTAAAAATAAGTAAGAAATAGCTCTTTCAGAGCGGTTTTGGCACTGATTCAGTGCGGTTATGGCTACTTTGTAGCGGCTGTGGCCTTCGGCGGTTTTTCCCGTTGTCTACCTCAATTTAACAATTTTTCGAGTTATTATTTCATCTCCACCAGTCAACTCAATAAAATAGACCCCTGCTGGGACTGGACGATCAAATCGGTCAGTACCTAACCACTTGATCGTAGTAGGCACTAAGGAGTAAGCAGTAGGCAGGAAAAAATCTTTAACCACCCTGCCGGTCGCATCATAGATATTTAAATCCATTTGGTTCTTTGATTCTGGAGCTTGGATCTTCGCAACGCATTGCGTTGTGAAAGGATTGGGTTCTATTCGGAGTATTGGCTCTTGGAATTTGGCACTTGAACCTTGATCTTCCTCTACTCCCGTTCGTATCAGCCCGGTCCAGAACACCCAGCAGCGCACAGGATTCTCAGTCGCAACACCTTCAGTATGAGGGTATGCTCCTGCATCTTTATCCTCGATATACGTGATAAAGATCGAATCATTAACTACTTTGGGACAGGCAGTCATATAGTCTTCATCATCACAAACACCAGGTCCTGCCCCAGGTGTACGCGTATTAGTCAAATTAACATACTCTGACCAGGTAATGCCGTAATCAGTTGAATAGGCACCATAGAACTCACCATTAAAGAATCCGGCTGCTGAATAATCATTGTAATCATCATTACCATGCCATAGACAATACAGATATCCGTTCGTGGTATCAGAAACGAGCTGAGGATGATCTACCGGCATTCGCCATGCCCCCGGGTCGCCAGCTCCCGTTATTGTAATCCACCAGCCGCCTGGTTCATTATAATATATGCTCGGACTATTCACCACTGTAATCGTATCATTGAATTCATCCCAGTGGAATATCTTCGACGCCTCATAATAATGACCAGCACTATCTATTCTCCTGCCTGCCCAGACAATATGCAAATAGTCATTATCATCAAAGACCGCATTGACATCACAATAAGCTCGGGTAGTATCGCCAGGTTGATAATTAGTAATATTTGTATGTGGTCCCCAGTTGATACCACCATCATCAGATAGTACGTACCATACATCATTGTCTAATGTACCAGATCCTATGGTATCTGCTATAAACTGGGTATGGACAAAAGCGACTTTGTTCGTATCTCTTTTTTCTGAAGCACGAACAAACTGAGACAAAGTTGCGCAGGAATCAAAACCGCCAATATATGACCAGGATATCCCTTCATCAGTTGTCAAATATAAGTGATGCATGTTGCCACTATAGTCACCGGTCCCCAGAATGATGTTATTATTATTTGCCACCGCGACATATGGCCAGATATGGTCAGTAATCCCGGGTGTCGAAGGATTATTTGGCCATGCTCCCCAACCATTGCCTCCATCAATATCAATATAGGAATAATAACCTGGACCTGGATTAAAATGGTAAGCAATAACTGTCCTTTGCATGTAGGGATCAAGGTCTCGTGTTATATCCATCTGTACATAGCCACTCCATGAAATCGATGCTTGGGTTTCACCGTAATATGTACCATCTGTATAACGAAAATTCCATCCGACATAGCGGTTGACGCTCGCTGCATCCATCAACATCCAGACGATATGTGCCCTTCCCAGATCATCGACATCAATACGCTGACCATAAGAACCATTTGCCTGGAAATCATACCACGTGTAGCCAATTATATCACCTGGTGACTGCCTACCACCCAAATAGGGTACTGAGACAGCAATTGAGATTTGCTCATCGCCTCGTAAATGTGGTATTGGTTCATACTTCACTTCTGCTGGGTTAAAAGCAAATGCAGATGTGGTAAACAGTGCAAATAAAACAATCACTTTACATGTTTTCATATATCCTCCCCTTCTTATTCATAATACTGTTGAATTATTGATATGTCAAGCCCCATTGTAAAACACTGAATTGACTTTCATACAGAAGTTATTATAATCTGAAAATGAAAGTCGATGTAGCTATCCCCCGCACAAAACTCGACTTCTTTACCTATGAAACTGATGACAGTCTCAATGTCGGTGACCTCGTTATCGTTCCGCTGCGTAATAAATCTAAATACGGCATTATTATAAAAATAAATTCGCAAAGAGCTATCGATCGTTTGAAAAAAGTCGAATCAGTAGTACAGAAAAAGTTCCTGCCACCCAATATGCTCAGGCTATATAAGTGGATGGCTGATTACTATATCGCCACGCTTGGTGAAGTCCTACGTCTGGCACTTCCTTCGAAAATACTCAAGAAATATGAATTTAAACCTGAGTCGAAAACAAATTACCAAATTGCTAAATCACCGACCCCAACTTATCACCAGGCAAGTGCGATCAAGAAAATAGTGAATGTTCTGGACAAAAGAACCTTTGAAACGTTTCTCTTATATGGCATTACAAGTAGTGGCAAAACTGAAATCTATTTAAGGTGTGTTGAGAATGTTATAAACAACCAGGGACGCGCCTTAGTGCTCGTACCAGAGATCTCAATGACACCTTTGTTGTTCGGGAAGTTCCAGGAGAGGTTCAACGGTGATGTTGTAACTATCCATTCGTTCATGACTGACAAAGAACGTCGGGATATATGGTATGCCATTAAGAATGGTGCATACAAAGTTATTATCGGACCACGCTCAACGATATTTATTCCAATCCCTGATCTGAAGCTGATCATTGTCGATGAAGAACACGACCATTCTTACAAAGAACATGAACGAATGCCCCGGTACAATGCCCGCGACGTCGCGGTCATGCGTGGCAAACATGAAAATATAGCGATTGTTTTGGGCAGCGCAACACCGCAGATCGAATCATATCATAATGCTGGAATCGGTAAGTATAAGTTGCTCACTCTAAAAGAACGCATCGATAACAGGCCTTTACCACAGATGGAAATGATTGATCTACGGAAGGAAAACAATAGATACATCACTGATAAGCTGAAATCAGCGATTGAAACCACATTGGTAAAGGATGAGCAGATAATCCTCTTCCTTAATCGACGCGGTTTTGCACCAAGTCTAATATGTCCAAAGTGTGGATTTGTTGCCAAGTGTCCATACTGTAAACTCTCCCTCGTGTACCACAAACCAGAAAAAGGTAGCGCGGGTTCTCTCTCGTGTCATATATGCGATTATAAAGCCCACATAATAAACATCTGCCCTAAGTGCGCTCGATCAATATTACTGTATCGCGGCGCCGGGACGCAAAGGATCGAAGAGCTGCTGAGAAAATCTCTAGAAAGCACTACAGATAAAGAATTAGTACTCCGATTGGACCGGGATACTGCACGAAAAAAAGGGCAAGCCGAAAAAATATTCCGCGCTTTTGAGACACGCAAAGCGAAAATCCTGCTCGGTACTCAGTTGGTCACCAAAGGGTTTGACTTCCCAGAAGTCACGCTTGTTGGTATCCTTAATGCCGACGTCATCCTCAATCTACCGGATTTCCGTAGCAGTGAACAGACATTCCAAATGCTCACGCAGGTAGCTGGACGGTCTGGCCGAGGCGAGAAATCAGGTTCAGTCATCATGCAAACATACCATCCTGAACAGTATTCAGTTCTCTTTAGTCAACTCCAGGACTACCCGAAATTCTATGCTCATGAAATGAAGTTGAGAAAAGAACTGAATTTCCCCCCTTTTTCCAAGCTTATTCTTGTAAGGCTAAAAGGAGAAAAACAAAAGGTTGTCCATGAACAAACGATAGAATTATATACGATACTGAAGCGAATCAAAAATATCGAATTACTCGGTCCTAATCGCTCGTTTTACTATAAAATCAGAAAAAA
>CBFDDH010000029.1:0-31705 GCA_965603515.1 uncultured bacterium | reverse complement strand
TTCAAACACTGGGCCGTCTTCACAGATCCGCTTGTACTCCCCTTTATACATTATCGCACAGCCAAGACATAAACCACACCCGCAGCCAAGAAAATCTTCGCAAAAAGCATACACTGGTACTGGCAAATTCAACTTCTGTAGCTCAATAAGCATTGTCGTAGGACCGCATGCATAGGCAATATCATAAGACGCAATATCAAGCATGTCGAGCGCACCAAGTACCGTCATTTTGCTTCTGCCTTGTTCAGCTACGAATATAGCGTGCCTGGCGATCTGTGATATATGGCTTTTTTTGATCAAAGCCTGCTCTTTTTTTACACCATAAACAAAGTCGAACTCTATCCGCCTACCATACATTTTCTGGGCAAGAAAAAGCAGCGGAGCAACTCCAATACCACCGGCGATAAGTAAACTCTTTTTCTTCTGCAATTTCAGGCCCTTACCAAAAGGTCCAAGTATCTGCAAATCCTCACCCACCTTTTTCTGACTGAGCATTTTCGTACCACGTCCAACGACCCTGATGATAAAGAGCAATCTTCCACCTTTATATGACGCAATACTTATTGGTCGGTTTAGAAAAGGATCATAAGTGGCGCTTGTTCTAACCTGGAAAAACTGACCGGGCTGCAGATCAAGATTTGGCAAATGTACTTCCAGTCCAAAAATCTCATCTGTAAACCATTGTTTTTTCTTAATGGTTACTCTTCTGACCACCCTTTGTTATCCTCGTCCGGTGGCAAAAAAATACTGACCATTTTAGCGTATTTGGAATTTGGATAGCTATTCAGCAAATCCCTTGCCAACGATTGCGTTAAACTATCATTCTTGAAAATGTCTTTGCTTATCCAAAATTGAGCATACTTTGCTTTAGCCGCCCATTCGCTTTGCGGAAAATCCGTATATACCTTGGCATACTCAGTCATGGCTCGTGCCGGATCGCCAAACTCAATAAAGTATATCTCCGCGAGCAAAAACTGTGCGCGGTCGATATCTTCTGTTTCCTTTAGGAATATATCGATTTTCCTCAAAACGTCACCCATCTTTTTTGCTTTGACACCATACTCACTCATCGGCGCTCGCCCCACTGAAGAATCATAATATGCTATTGCTTGCTCAAGACTATCGTCGGTTTTATATAATTCAGCTAATTTATAAAACGTTTCTGCTGAAAAGTCAAAACTGCTATTGATCGCAATATCAAAATACAATTCCTTGGCTCTGAAAACATCACCGAGTTTCACATTGAGGTCAGCGAGTATGCTCTTGAACTCAAGATCGTCCTGACCTTCAAGGAATTCCTGGCACCTGTCATAGTCACCCATCTCAAGATAGGTTTCAGCGATTTTTAGGGTTATCTCACGCCGGTCTTCTTTGAGCCGGGTTATGGAAAGCAGCTCATGGAAACTCACAAGGGCATCTTCATAAAGCGCTTGTTTGAACTGAGCCTCGCCGAGCAAATCAAGCACCCATCGTTTTTCCTTTTTATCAATGCCTTCTTTAATTAGGTCTCCAGCAACTTCGGTAAGCGATAAATAGTCGTGGCCCTTGAAATAAACGTAACACAAGGCTATCATTGCCTTAACTCGATACTGCTTTGATTCTTGTGCCTGCTTAAGCGCGATGATTGCCCCCCCGAATTTCTCTTGTTGGTAATGTGCTAACCCTTTGTAATACAGAGCATCGTCTTGGAATTTTGAAGCCGGGAAATTGAGCACGACGAAATCCAGTTTTTCCAGTGCCCTTCGATAATCACCCTTATAATAATATGACGCGCCCATCATAAACAGCGCATCATCGACATATCTGGAATTCGGATATTTGATTATAACTGCGGTGGTTTTTTCTATAGTTTTATCGAAGAATTCTGAATCTGTTTTCAGGGTATCATGGATAACCAGTTTTTTACCCTGTCGAAAATAATTCTGCGCGTTGTGAAAGGTGTTAAAGTAAGCACACTGCACGACAAGCACAAGGGGAAATAACCACAGTACTCTCCACATCCTAAATAATATCAAAAATCCTCCCCCTTGAAGGGGGAGGAAGGTGGGGGTATTCGAATTTTGGATTTGTTTAGGATTTAGTAATTCGGATTTAGTATTTTCCACGTTATTCGACGATCCCTACCTGAATGTTTCTAAAACGTGCTGGGACCGTGCCGTGCCCAACAAAAGCAGTTTGACCTGGTTCTCCTTTACCGCAATTCGGAACACCAAAAAGTTCCCAGGTCTTTTTATTACCCAAGGCATCACAGCTACGCCAGAACTGTGGTGTTATACCAGCATAGGTTGGATTCTTATAAACCTCAGTAAACTTACCTTTTTCTATTTTTCGGGCCAGCTCGCAGGCAAACTGAAAATTTAACCTTTTGTCATCGATTGACCATGATTTATTAGTTGTCATGAAAACACCTTTATCAGTATCACCAATCATGTCTTCAAAGCGCCACTTACCTGGAACCAAGTTGATATTGGTCATCCGGATCAGGGGGATCCTGTTCCAACCATCAGCCCTCATCGCACCGCTTGATTTAGCATTGACAACCGGAGCGGTTTCGCGTGAAGTGAGATAACCAACAAACATACCATTCTTAACAAGATAGATTTTCTGTGCTGGAATACCCTCATCATCCCAGCCAAAAGTACCTAACCCACCTGGCGTTGTCGCATCAGCTACGATGTTCACTATCTCTGAACCGTACTGTAATTTTTTCAATTTATCCTGGGTCATAAAACTAGTGCCCGCATAGGATGCTTCAGTACCCAGAACTCTGTCTAATTCAGTTGGATGACCACAAGACTCATGGGTTTGAAGAACCATTTGTTCGGCGTCGAGTATTAGAGTAGTCTTCATCTGCGGACATGGTTTGGCACTAAGCAGCATCACTGCTTCGTCGCGCACGCGCGCCGCATTATCAAGTAGCTTCAGTGACTTGATAAATTCAAAACCAGCCTGATTGTAGTTCCCATAAGAACGCGACTGAACCTCGCTTTTATCCATGGCGAAAGCCCGGAGACCGCCACCCGAAAAAACCATTTCTTGGGTGGTTAACGAACCCTCGGTTGAGGCAAAGTGTGTCTTGACATTAACGAATATGAGACGCGCCATCCGTGCTTTTATTCTCTTATCTTTACCAAGGATCTTATCACATGACAATAACAACTCAATTTTTTTATCGAGGGAGACCTTGACTGGATCAATTTTAAACTTCGTAGTATACGTCCCTTTTTGCGGCATCAAACCAGAAAGCGTTATCCCTGGCGATTTAACCATCGCTGATGCCCGCGCCGTACTCAGGGCATCCCTGGTTATTCTATCGGCTTCACTTTTCTTAAGGATGTTAGATGAAGAAAAACCCCACGCTGAATTTTTGAGAACTCTCACGCCAAAACCAATATCTGTAGTGTGGGTTAGAGCTTCGATAATGCCGTTTTTTAGAACGATCGTTTCAAATTCCCGTTCGACGATCCGAACATCACCATAATCCACTTTTTTCGCCTTCAAATTACCAGTAATTCTTTTCAGAAATTGCTTCATAAATACCCCTTGTCTTTTAGTATAACCGATTTTTTATAAAAATCAAGTTTGGTTTTTATTATCTATTTTTTATAGCGAATCTCAGCGTAAACGTTGAGCCCACACCCTTCTTGCTTTCAACAGTTATCTTACCGTTGTGTATTTCGATAACCTTGTTCACATACGCGAGACCTAAACCCATACCATTTTCTGTTTCCGAATAGAACGGCTTGAATATCTTGCCCATGGTCGGTTCTTCCATACCTCGACCATTGTCGCGGATCGTGATGAATGCAGAATCGTCTTCTTTGCCTGACTCAATTTCAACAAAACCTTTGCGTGCAATCGCCTTCACGCTGTTCTGTAATAGATTTGAGAGG
This sequence comes from uncultured bacterium, assembly GCA_965603515.1. GTDB lineage: Bacteria > Hydrothermota > Tepidihabitantia > SM23-42 > SM23-42 > JAUVZL01. The sequence goes on along the minus strand of CBFDDH010000029.1, from coordinate 27,812 downwards.
GCAACGGAAAGCAATTCGTGATCACCCAGTAATTCATGGACATCATCACTCAACTTCAATCTAACCTTGACCCTTGCCGGTATCTTTGCTCTGGCAATCGCCTCGTTAATCAGCTGGTCGATCTGAACCGGTGCCAGTATTGCCTTTAATGGCTGGGCGTATTCCAAGAGCCGTTTGATAAGGTTTTCCATAAGCCGGCATTCAACGACAATATCGGAAGCCGGTTTTTTCCCTTTTTCAACCAGACGTGCAAGGCCGATAATCGCGCCGATTGAGTTCCTGAATTCATGGGCAATGTAAGACGAAAACTCGATCAAGGTATCTTCTTTAGCTTTCATCTTTTTGAATATTTCATTGAATGTCGCTGGCACAAAATCCTCTTTCTTCATCTCGACACCCATCTCATCGGCGAGTCTGGCTACATAGCGCATCGGCATAAAGAGGTTACGTATCAAGAAGATACCGAGGAAGCCGAGAAAGAAAAGCGAAATTGTTATATAAAAAATATACCATTTGAAGAATCTATCAAAGACAGATGTATATGAAAATGACAGTACAGTATACAAGTAAAAAGGGGGCTCTGCGTTCAGGAAAATAAAGCCATCGTTCTCCTGGATGAGTTGACTCAATGCTGGCAACCTCTCAAAATCCGTCTTGAGGTCGATTTTCCTCACACCAAGATCAAATTCAAAAGGCAGTGCCCGGGAATCATATAATTTATTGCCCAGCGTATCAATAATAATCATGTGGCCTAAATGAAATGCCGCATCGATTTCTTTAAGAGCATGACGAAACGTTACCGGATCATGGTATTGATTCATATAACCGGCACAAAGGTTTGCCACGGAGATCACTTTTTCTCTATCGTAACCAATAAACTCATTTCTTAGCTGGATGCTAACGTAGAAATTGACTATCGCCAGAAATAATATCAAACAAATAAAAACCGTGGCGATAATACTTATGTTTCTTGGATAGGACCCTTTCATTCAGTGCCTATGTTAATAAATGAGCATCACCTTATAACCGTCAGTCGACCTTTATTCCTTTCAACCTGTTGTCCATGGGTTTCAATCACATATAAATACATGCCGCTGACAACATCTTCTCCTTTATCATTCTTCAGGTCCCAAAAAGCCTGTCTTGTAAAACGATTGATCTCAAGCGGCTCAGCATCAAGGACTTTGATCCGTTCTCCAGCAATATTGTACAAAGTAACATTGAATTGAGGGTATTGATTCCCTAATTCAGCAGTATCTGACGGTACATAAGTGATTATAACTTTTTTTCCCCAGGATGGCTTATTGTCAGCGCGGTATGGATTAGGGTATGAATATACTCTACCCAGAAAAACCGGTGTGACCCAGAGCGATGCGATCATTGATAAACCTGTTTGACCAATATCATATACCCGTACACCGGTGGGATTTCCGTCATAGTCAAAACTGGCTGGTTTTGAAGTATCTCCAAAACCATAGGTCGCATTTTTCCACAGATCTTCGCCAGTACCCCAGTTAGGTAAAAGAAACTCATCATCTCCATCACCTTGCATGATCCCGACCAATGGATGTTCCTCATTGTCATTATGGGTTTGGGAATCATCACAGTGCAGGATGAGCAAACCGTCGCCCGGAAGACTTCTATCAAACCCCGTGCGAAACCTGTTTTCCACAAGAAAATACTCACCCGTACCTCCAGACCAATTCCAGTCTGGACCATTCGGGTCATCCAGGAGACAGTACGCGTCGTCATTAGTAGCTGCATTAGCGATCGATTCACCTTCAAGCTTGGAAACGCCGTGTCTACCTATTTTAACCGGCGATACAAAACCAAGCTGATATTTAGACCACACGCAGAAGTGGGTCGGATACTCTCCAGGCAAACCCTGACCATTAGCATCACCCCAGGAGCCAGCTGCCATGATACCAAACCAGCCAATCCCATATGTAGAACGATCACGATCATAAAGGTCAGGCAAACCCAGAACATGACCAAATTCATGGGCAAAAACACCGACTGTAATTCTGCCAGTTACGTTCTCAAAACGCTCTGGTTCCATAGAATACTGGTCAATATCAACACCATCGTCTGTATGATACGACCCCGGACACCCGCTGCCAGTATTTGATAACTGCCACTGATGCGACCACACATAGTTGATATTACCGGTTTCTTCAGCTCCTGGTCCTGCATGAACAATAAAAATCGCATCAACAACACCGTCTGCATCCTCATCGTACTGAGAAAAATCAATCAAGGGATCAGCCAGACTACATGCTGCAATAACAATACCCTGCACATTATTTGGATATGTACCCGGATATATACCAAAAGAATCGCCAATATAATATGAATAATCATTCGGCGCTCTGAGCCATTGAGAAATGTCACTATCTTTACTGATCGTGAATTTTCCATAAGAAACTTCACTATAGTAATCCCTCAGTGAATTCTGATTTTCACCATAGATCAATGAATCGAATTCATTTGCAGAATAAGTATGTGCGTTATCATTAAAGTCAATCAATAATATCAACGCTTTTTTTTCACCAACAGGTTGTTCAACCCGTTTCATCGGCGCATTCATCAATGCCGGGAATTTCGGTTGCCTGATCAAGTGGTCAATATCTGTATAGGGGTTGGGTGGCATTGAAAATAGCATGCATACAAGCAATAGCATACAGTTATTATATGTAGGGAAAAAACTATGTCAATGCGCAATATCAGAAACTTGGACACATTTTTATCCCTTAATTTTGAGTTTATCAAATGAACTCCGAATATCAAACAATTCTCATTTGTCATTGCCCGACTCGCTGTAGTCCTGAGTTATATGTCGAAGGGATCGGGCAATCCAGAAATCAACTCGTCATACCTTTTTTTCTGGATCATCCGGTCAAGCCGGATGATGACACAGGAAAGTACCTCATCGGGCATTGTCTGATAAATCCCGCAATCCCATTTGTAGAATTATAATACGAAGCGGGATAAATCAGACAACTACATTTAGGATTGTAGATTTCAGATCTAAGATTTTTTCTGGAATGACTTCTCGACTTCCTCCGCACGACGTAGCGGATAAGCGCTCTGCTCGCTCGAAGAATAAGATGATTACTGCTCCTCTCACCTTGTTCGAGACAGGCGAGCCTTGATAAATAAATTCATGAATGTGTGTAATCTTACCCAATATGGGTAAATTTTTCCATAGTTAGAGTCCTGTATTAAAAAAATACCCTATATTCCATGGAGTTTTTCTAGAAAACAGGCATAGATCTTGCATATTATAATACTGAAACTGGAGGTATATATGATCGAAAAACCAAAAAAATTCATAATGTCTGATGCATATTCATGCGTCAGAAGAACCAATGGTTTTACACTCATTGAATTGATGGTTGTCATAGTTATTATCGGTGTTATGTTGCTGATCGCAGTCCCGAATTTCGCCCGCATGCAGAGTCAGGCACGTATTCGTGCTGGTGCTCAGGAGATCGCACAAGACTTCAGGCAAATAAGAGAACGTGCACTCGGATTGAGTGGAAGGTTTTTAATCACCTTAACTGATAATCGGAACTACCAGGTACTGCACCCGGACGGACACACGACACTTTATCGACTCGGTAAGACGACTGGTGGTAATGTCTATTTTGGTGCGACCATTGCCGCGGGTACACCACCTGAAGCTAATGGCCCTATGATCCCAGGTAATGGTTGGGATTTCCCCGGAGGTTTGAGTTTGGAATCAAGGGGTAGTGCGTCTAAAGGCGTTGCCTATATCACTGATGGTAGAGAAGATTTTGCTATCGGGGTCAATCCGCTTGGTAAAATACAGGTTTACCAGTACGAAAATGGCGTGTGGGCAAACCTTTAGTATTAAGGAGGAATCATGAAACAACAGAAAATAATTATTCGATCGACTGCTGCCAAAGGGTTCACGCTTGTGGAAGTCCTTGTTGCAGTGATGATCTTGTCGATCGGTATCCTGGGCGTGAGTCAAATGACCGTGATGGGTATAAAGGTCAACACCGTGGTAAATCAACGTATGTATGCTCGCGTTGTTATGGCTACGGTCTTTGAAAACCTCAATAACTTACCGAGTAATCATGCATGGTTGAATGATGCGGGTGACCCGAATCTGAATATTTATGACTCTCTTACTGCCGATCACTTTCAGCGCGTGAGTGATCCTAATGCTCCGTATAGTTATATGACGGTATGGAACGTCACCGACGATCTTCCTGAAGTGAATATGAAGACTACTCGAATCTGGGTCATGTGGGGACCAGGTCTCAAAAGCAAGATCTCCAGTGACCTTATCAAAAGAATGTAGGAAGGAGGGATCATGAAAAAAGGTATGACTTTAGTTGAAATTTTGGTTTCGCTTCTCATACTCTCGTTTATTCTCGCGGCGATATTTACTATACTCAACCTTCAAACAGTCAGGTCTATCCAGGTTCAAAAAACCGCCATCCTTCAGACTGATGCTCAAGTGGCATTGACGCTCTTGAAATGGGATTTAGGGGCGGCTGGTCTTGCCTATCCAAAACAAGACGACGCCGTGCAATCACTTCCCGGTGCAGGTTTTAATAACTCAGATGCGATCAGCTTGAGGGCAGTTGGACTTGGTTTTGAATCGGCGAATATCAAGTGGTCCTGGCTCCTGGCACAATCCAGCTCCGCCCAAATACAGGTACGCCGGCACCTTGATCCTGATATGAATTTTGCACCTGGTGAATCGCTGGTCGTGCTCGACGCCAATCGCCAAATCATGAACCCACCAGGCGATTTTGTTGTGACGGACACGGCGAGCTTTGTTTTTATCGACCAATGGGGCAATACTATCCCGGGTCTGCTCGTTGACGTTAACAATCCAGTCGGCGCCATTGCCGGCTTGGTAGTGATACGTAAATATGAGGCATTCTATAACCCTGGAGTGACGATCAGTCTCAATGCAAATGGGCAATTAATAAGAGGCAATGATATCCTGCTTGAAAACGTTGAAGACCTGCAATTTGCCTATGGGATTGATAGTGACGGTGACGACGTTATTGATTCATGGTCGCCTAATGTGCCTACTTTTGCTACCCAGGGTAGGAAGTGGGCGATCCGCTATTCCCTGGTGGTTGCTTCAAGACCAATGGGTAATTATGAATACCCGATCGATCCAATCAATATCGAAGACAATTCCTATGCTCTTAATGCATCGCAAAAAATGCGCAAGCGAGCGATCCTTACTGGAATTATCGCACCGCCTAATTTACAACCATAGGAGGATATGATGAATAAAAATCCTAAATACCTAAATTCCCAAATACCTAAAATCAAAGCAAATAAAGGTATTGCCCTGCTTGTTGCGCTCGGTACGATGATAGTAATTCTTATTATCGGCTCTTTAGGAGTTTATATTATAACACGCGGCTTGAATGTCACGGCTGGTCAAACACGTTATGAAACTGCTTATGAAGCTGCTGTAGCATCACTTGAAGTAGGTCTGGCAAGATCTATTTATCTCAATCAAAACCTCCAGATCCCGGACACCACTGAATTAATACAAGTAGGCAAGTATGATTGCGCGCTCCACGCTGAAAGAACATCAGCTACGGCAGTCACACTTTCTGGTACCGCGATGAAGTTTGCCCGTGCCATAGCAGGTCCGGGTTCAACACCTTCGACCGGCAGTTACCGTACTTATTATATTAGCGCACGCGCTCAGGGAAAAGCCGGTGAGCAGGTCATGCTCGAAATTTTGCAGCGCTATACAATCTTAGCACAATAGGAGGACAAGATGAAAAACAGAAATTCAGAGGTTAAGAAGTTACGAGGTTTGGATTTACAGAATTTCAAAACTTCAAAACCTAAAAACCTAAAATCTAAAATACCTAAGGCATGTATGAGCAGTGGTGTACTCATCTTACTGGTCTTCGTCTCGTTCGGCTTCACTGTAGAAATGGCACCTTATTGCTGTGCACCGCCCTTTGTTACGACCGTGGTGCCGCCCAATATCCTCATTTCGCTCGACAATTCAGGCAGCATGTATGAACGTGCTTATGGTGGTTTATCGCTTAATATGACCGACTCAACTGTCTGGTACGGCTATTTTAAACCAGAGAGCATGTACGTCTGGAGTGCCAACCACTTCGAATCTGACGCGAGCGGCAACTGGTCAGGCAATATCTTGAACTGGGCAGTGATGTCCAAGGCTGATGTAGCAAAGAAAGTCTTGACCGGAGGTAAAGGAAATCTCCTTGGTGCTATTGCCCGGCTAGTTGGGGAAGGTCGGAATTCTTGGACAAAAACCTATTACCGGGATGCATCAAACTATAATACCTTCTCGATCACGCACTCGGCAAATACTACTTATTTGACGATCACATCGACCGGTGCAAACCCGCCCTTTCCGGCAATGAACTATGAGCCGATAAGGGTCGATATTCCGGCTGAAGAGTATCGCGGCGTGCTCGATCAGATCGGCGATAAAGATAATGACGACCACTGGGATGACGATGCACCGATTTTCGGTCTATGGCATTATAATAATGACCGAGGCGGCCATATTAGGGATTATCTCGGCGATCCGGATATCATTGATCTTAGAAATCATATAAATGATATGACCTGCAATACCTGGACACCATTAGCTGAGAACATGTTTGAAATATTGCATTACTTTTCCCAGGCTGATGCTTTTTACTTTAATGGAGATTACACGGAAAACCCTGGTGGTCTGCATGACCCGTATTATCATAAGCATTTACATGATATGGTTGTGTGCCGCAGGTCCTTTGTCTTGATGATTACAGATGGTGAAGCAACTATGGATGCTGAAATACCGGTAAATGACGGGAGCATGCCTAATTGCTTCAACCTGAGCACGTATTATAATGGCGGCGGTTCCAATCACATGCTCGATGATGTCTGCTTGTATGGTCATGTCAATGATATGCGTCCAGATACTGGCTCTGGCTGGGGCGCCCGGGAATTGCCAGATGACCAATCCATCGATGTCTTTGTCATTTTTGCCTTTGGCAGTGGCTCTAACTTGATGAAGGACGCAGCGATGTGTGGTGGGTTTGATGATTTAAACGGCGATAGCCTACCTGGTCCAAATCCGGATGAATATGATAAAGATGGCGACGGTGTTCCAGACAACTATTTTGAAGCAGAAAGCGGTTATGAACTCGAAGAAGCGATAATGAAAGCGATTATGCAGATGCTCGAGAGGATATCGTCTTCATCAGGTGTCGGCGTCGTCTCTATGGGCTCAAAATCCGGCGGTTCCACGGCTCAGTCTCAGTTCTATCCGAGGAGAACCTTTCCTATGGGTGAGGTCTTAACCTGGATCGGCACTTGTCAAAGCCTCTGGCTCGACCCTTATGGCTGGCTAAGAGAAGATACTCAACAAGATGCAACACTTCACTTGCAAAATGATTATATCGTAACCATGCAATTTTCCATAAGTGCTGGCAATGTTATAATTACGCGTTTGCGCGACAATGCAGGCAGTGGTGATCCGGCTCAATTCGATACCATGGGTACAGCAGTGATCGAAAACCTCATACCGCTCTGGGATGCTGGAAAGTGGCTTCATGAGAATCCAGAGAGCGAGCGGACAATCACGGTTTTTGTTGATCTCGATGATAATGGTCAGGTTGACCCGGTTATTGAAATCAGGAATTTTGTTCCAGCTCTTGCACCATTCTTAAGACCCTATCTGGGAGTGCCTACTGATGGCGAAGCTGATACTCTAATCCAATATATTAGAGGTACTGACTTTGACGGGTTGAGAACACGTACTGCAAGCATGAGAGTCTGGAAATTAGGTGATATAATCAATTCTAATGCGGTTGCAGTCCAGGGTGCAGTTGAACGATACGACTTCATCTATGGCGACAATAGTTATTTTGACTACTATGAACTGCACAAAGATCGCAGACAGGTTGTTTATGTTGGTGCTAATGACGGTATGTTCCACTGTTTCAATGCTGGCAAACCAGTTGACGTCTCTGGGCTGAACCCTATGACGCCAATCAAGTATGATCCAGATGGTGATTCTCTCGGTGCTGAGTTGTGGGCTTATATACCCTATAACCTCATCCCCCACCTCAAATGGCTAAAAGAACCTGCTTACTGCCATGTATATTATAATGATATGAAAAGCTATGTCACTGACGCCCAGGTCTTTGCTGATGATGCTGATCATCCCCATGGTTGGGGAACCCTGCTTGTCGGCGGCATGCGTCTCGGTGGTATGCCAATCGATAATGAGATTGACACGCGCACCTCGGCTTACTTTGCGATCGATATAACTGACCCGAAAAACCCCGTACCGATGTGGGAATTCACCCACCCTGACCTTGCCTTAGCGACTTGCTATTCAGTAGTCGTAAAAGTCGACTCTACCTGGTTCCTTGTGTTCGGTTCAGGACCAATGACCTGCAGTGCAGAAAGTAATCAGTTTGCCAAGGTCTTTGTGCTCGATCTGGAGACCGGTACATTGCTCAGAGATTTCACTGTCGCTGAAGACAAATCGTTTATAACAAATATCTTCGGTGTGGACTGGGGCATGGATTATACAGTCGACCGGATATATCTCGGTACCTGTCATGAAGATGCTTCACTGCCTGGTGATTGGGGTGGTAAGATCTATCGCATCCTGACCCATGATGACCATGATCCGAATGCCTGGACCATGGCTGAGATCTTTGATATGGAACGACCGATAACTGGTGAAGGAAGTGTCTCAACTGATGATTACAATCACCTCTGGCTGTATTATGGCAGCGGTAGGTTTTTCTCAGACATTGATGAAGCTGATATGACATACCAGCGCTATGTCGGTCTCAGGGAAGACTCAACGCATGCTGCTACAGTAGCCGGTCTTTACGATGTCACGAACGTATGGATCGATACACTCGAGCAAGTGCACGGCGCTGCTGGGGTCACGGCATTTGCTGAGCTGATCGATTCGGTAAACGTGGCGACTGGTTGGTGGCGCGAATTTGATGAAGAAGGTGAACGGGTTATTGCAACTTCGCTGGTCTTTGGTGGAGCGGTTCTATTCAGTGCATTTGTGCCAACCGGCGACATCTGTTCTTACGGTGGAGAAGGTAATCTGTGGGCATTGTACTACAGAACCGGCACGGCATATATCCAACCGTTCCTCGCCGTGGATTCTCTAGAATTACGTCACCCTGAAAAAGTGGGGCTTGGACCGGGTATGCCTTCAGAACCAAGCTTGTATGTAAGTGCAGACCAGACCAAGGTCTTTATTCAGGCAGGCGGTGGTATTGTCTCACCGGAAACCGGTATCCCTGGCTTACCTTCATCAGGTGTTATTATCTGGAAGGGTAGATAAGGAGGCTAACATGAAGAAACTTTTACTTTGCTTGATAATATTTGCCCTGCCGCTAATGGCAGTAGAAATCTCGCTCGGCATGGTCAGCGGCGCTCAAGGTGATTCATTGATTCTCGTTGACGATTTGAAAGTATATGTGCCGAATCTTGCGCATGCTCAATACCTTTCGGATAATGATCACCTCTTAGATAATATAGAGATCACTTATCCGTACACTGCATCATTAGTCTTCAATGAACTATCAGACTCAGACCCGAATTCGCGTGCTGCTAGTAGTGGCGGTATCCCAATAATCAAGATACACGCATTCTACGACATAGTAGAAGGCAGAGCAGTAGAACGCGCCACATTCGATTGATAAATAGTTAGGGGCAGGCCTTGCCAATTGTGCAAAACCTGCCCCTATATCTTATCACTGATCCGGATAAGAAAATTCATCTGCCTCCCATTATGACTACAACCTTAAAAGCAATAATCCGATACATGAATAAAGCATTCATTACTGAAGGATTGCTTATCGCCAATATGCTCGTATTCCAGCATGGTGATACCCTGAACTTCCTCAAGAACAACGAGGTCATTGACCAATGGCTACTCTTTGAAGATCCCCAAAATCAATCATCTGACCACCTTGTCTACACCAAGAGATCTAAGGTCTCTTCAGATAGCAGTCACTTTTTCATATACGAAGAAAAGCGTCATACACTGACCGACAGTGTTTTTACCAAGATCACTTTATATAACGCTGGACAGGCAAAGTTGTGGGAAAAGCCTGCTGGGAGAGGAAGAAGAATATCATTCTCTTTAACCGATATTTATAAGAACATGATTATCCTCGTAACTACTAATAGCGGCCATACTGATCCGAGTCTTGAGATTATTATTAATAAGAAGAAAAAGGAAATAATAAAAGAAAACGAATGGCATCGGATCATCCGGTACGCTATTTCACCGAATATGCAGTATTTAGTTTTGCATGTTAAGAACCCCCATAATAAGAAAATGTGGGATTACATCTACTTTGTCGACATAGACACCTATGATAACTGGACTTACCTATTCCCGATCTGCGTTTCGTGCAAGAGAAAAAAGATCGAGTTAGCTGTTTATGATAATGGAAAGTCAGAGGTCATTTATAAAGGTGAACACCGGGTGTTTTCCAAACAGGGCAAATTAATTGATATCTACAGGAAATTATGATCGTGCATGATTTAAATAATGCCTAATTTGTTGACATTTCTTTCTTTTTGTTTATATTTAATCAATGGAGGTGAAATTTGAAATCTTTCGCTAAACAGTTTTTTCTCATATTGATAGTCAGTCTATTTATCACTCATTGCGGCAATGGAAAAAAACAGGAGCAAAGTCAAGATGCAACCAATACACCACCCACGATAAATGAAGTGAGTTTATTACCGCTAAATCCCAAAGTCCAATCACGCATTCAAGCAGAAATTCTCAGTGCTGACAAAGACGGTGACCCGGTCACTTTTAATGTCAAGTGGTTCCTCAATGGCGCAGAGATCGGTGAAGGTATGTCACTGAGCTATGACGAAGTACAAAAAGGTGATAAGATCTTTGCTAAAGTCACGCCTTACGATGGCAAGGCATATGGCAAATCAATGATGTCTAATGAGATTATTATAGGTGGTTCACCGCCGAAAATAGTTTCCTTGCAGGTCGCGCCCGAGTCTGTATTCGTCACCACTCCACGAGTTGTCGTAAGTGCCCTGGTTGAAGACCCGGATAAGGACTCAATAAGGATCGTCATCCATTGGGTTGTAGAAGATGAAGTCATCCCGGATACTGTAAATGTTCTCGATCTAACAAGGTTCGGTTTGAAAAAGAACGATGTGATCAGAGGTTCTGCATTTGCTGACGATGGTGAGTTCAGAACTGAGGGATTTCTTTTTGAGTTGATCATTGCCAACGCGCCGCCCGTTTTTAGCCGAGAAATAGATTCTGTAGAATGCGATCCTCAAAACATCAACTATAAATTACCGATTTTTGACCCGGATGGCGATGCGATAACCTACGAACTACTCGATGCACCAACCGGGATAATGATCGACGAAAACACCGGTACGATTTACGGTAGTGCTGGAGAAGCTACATTGTTTGAGATTACGATACGGGCTACAGATACAGATGGTGCCTACATGGAAGCGCAGTTTACCTTAATCTCGCCGTAATAATCTAAACCCACTTACAAAAAACACTAGCGGTCAGATGAATCCGACCGCTAGTTTTTAGTTCTTCTTGTCCCGTTTTTGCTCAAATCTTTGATTTGACCGTAAAAACGAGGATCCCGCATCTTTCTTTATAAAGTGCGGGACTTCCTAATTCTTCGGGTGATCTGGATCAGCTACTGGTGCGTCCACCGGACAAACCGCTACACACTGTGCCTCATCGAAGTGTCCCACACATTCAATACACTTATTAAAATCAATAAGATAAATAGGATCACCTTCACTAATTGCCTGGACCGGACACTCAGGCTCACAAAGCCCACAGGCAGTGCATTCATCAGTAATCTTATAAGCCATTTTACCTCCTTATTAAACGGATTATTATATTGACTTTCTATTAAATGTCAAGACTGGCGGTGACCCGGTAAAACGAAATTGTACGGGGTCATTGCCCGACTCGATCGGGCAATCCAGAAATCATCCAAGATTTCCCTTTCTCTGGATCATCCGGTTTAACCGGATGATGACACCGGAGATTGCCACGCCCGCCTTTGGTGGGCTCGCAATGACTGGGGATGGTGACACGAAGGTAAATTGGGTGATTAGAAACTTGGATACATCTTTATCCTTGATTTTGAATTTATCAAATGAACTCCTCACCTTTGTCCTCTCCTCAAAGAGGAGAGGAAAGCGATCAATTAATAAACCCTCTCCCTTTTCAAGGGAGAGGGTAGGGGTGAGGGTTTCCTAAGATGATGATACGAGAGTGAGTCGGATGATAAGAAAATATGGCTACTGGTTCTTGTCGAGAATAACCAATGCCAATGGTAAATGTTCCAGCGGCGTGAATAGCTTCTCAAGGCGTAGGTGAAAACCCTTTTTTTCAAGGTCTTTTTTTGTCTGTTTGATCTCTTCTTCGACTTTGTGGCTCTTATAGAAAATCGCCCTGCCGCCCGGTTCAATCAAGCGATCAATAGATACCACTAGTTTCTTAATCTTACCGACTGCTTTAAGAAGAATTAACTCAAATGTTTTTTCCCGGTAATCCTGGGCCCGCTCACTGACCACATCTACTTCAGGACAACCTATGTGCTCGGTTAAATACTGCAAGAAATCAGCCGTTTTTCTCTTTGATTCTATAAGTGTCAAGTCCATCCCCGGTTCCAGTATTTTTAAAGGTATTGATGGAAATCCAGCACCTGGACCAATATCACAAACACGGCGGTGACCTTTCACAAAATCTAATGCCATCAGCGAAGTTAAGAAGTGCCTTTTAGCGATACGTTCATAATCATGGTGTGATAAAAGATGAAGCCTGTTCCTCATTTTAAAAAGGACTTCCAGGTATGTGTGGAACTTCTGAAGGATCGCAGCGTTGTATTTTATCCTCAGTAAGTTTAAACCTGCACGCAGGTCATCCAGTTCTCGCTCGATTGCCTCGTGCAATTCACTGGTCCTCTTGGTGCTTTATTTCATTCCAGATATTATCCATTTCCTCCAAGCTTACTTCTTCAAGATTTTTGCCTCTTTTTTTCAACTCATTTGTTATTGCTCTAAAGCGACTAATAAATTTCTTATTGGCATACCGCAAGGCATCTTCTGGATCGATTTTCAGATGTCGGGCAAGGTTGACACAAGCAAAAAGCAGATCTCCCAATTCTTCAGAAACTCGCTCTGAACCGATGCTTGATTTGAGTTCCCCGATCTCTTCGTCAAGCTTGTCAAGCGGACCCTTATGCGATGGCCAGTCAAAACCGACCTTTGAAGCACGTTCCTGGATGATTCTGGCAGCAAGGAGAGCAGGTAGCGCTATGGATATGCCATTAAACATATTCTTTTTGCTATGTTGCCAGAACTTCAAGACTTCATCTTGGCTTTTTAAGTCCTTACGCTCAAATACATGGGGGTGTTTCTCACGGTATTTCTTGACTGTGGAAGACACCAATTCATCAAGGGTAATGCCTTTCTCTTCTTCAAAGATAGTTGCCAAGAAAAAACCGAGAAAGAGCATATCGCCGATCTCCTCTTGTATTGCGCAAGCATCATCCTGTTCTACTGCTTCAACCAGCTCATAGGATTCTTCAATGACATTGTTTTTTATCGATTGAAGAGTCTGTTCTCTATCCCACGGGCATTTACGTCGCAGTACCTTGACTAGTTCTATGAGTTTACGAATGTCCATTTATTGATCGTCTTTAGGTATTTGCGAACAATGACAGCCGGTTACTGATCGGCATCTTGTGGTTTTTCCTCGGGTTCATCGTGGCTGTGAAAATCTGTGTAAAAATCTTCCTCAAAGTTTAGACAACACAATAATCTGCCGCATATTCCGGATATTTTGCTGGGTGAAACGTATAGTTTCTGATCCCGCGCCATACGTAAAGAAATGGATTTAAACTCACCCAGGAAAGCCTTGCAGCAAAGATTTCTTCCGCACGGCCCAATACCGCCAAAGAGTTTCGAGTAATCGCGACTACCTATTTGCTTTATGACAACTCTTTTGTTCAACTTTTGTGATATGTAGCGATGCAATTTTCTGAATTCCAACCTTTTCTGGGCAGTAAAATAGAAAATCAAACGTTCTTCATCAAGCTGGCAATGGGCATAGACCGGCTTCATGGCAAACTTGAAATCTTCCACAGCACGCTTCAACTCAAGCAAACAAAACTCCTCGTATTCCTTCAACTCATTCTTTTTTTCAAAATCCTCATCCGTGGCTTTGCTGATGATCTTACCATAGATATCATCGATCCCCTCTTTTTCGATTTTCATAATTCGACCCAGATCAATACCCTCTTTGCTCCTTATTACGACTAACTCACTGACTGCATAAGTAATATCACTCTCGCAGGATTCAACTCGAAATGGGGTTATCTCGATATAATAAATCATTTTTCTCTGATCAGGTATACCTTTTCGCCTTTTTTTATCATGCCTAACTCATCGCGTGCCTTTGCCTCAACCAAGTTTCCCCTTTTATATTCACCTATGCGATCACGCAATACTTCATCCTTTGCCTTCAGGATCAAGATTTCCTTCTTTAAAGTATTTACTTCGTGCATTAAGCTTATCAACCTATAGGCCCTTCGACTAAAATAAAATAAGGGAATAGCCGCAACGAGAAGAAAAACTATCCACCACTTTTTTCTTGATACACGCCTTTTTGTTCTTTTCATTGACTGATAAACGCCATACTATTGACAAATCCGGCATCGTAGTCTACTACGTCCCACGCGTTACTTCTTCGAAGGATAATAATAGTAATAACGGTGACGATAATAGTGGCGCGTAATATCAATGCCGTTTAGAACGAATCCAACGATATTCTCGCCGCTGCGTTCCAATTCTTCTTTTACTTCTAAAACTGCATCACGGTGCGTTTTCCTCGCCATGACTACTACTATGATCCCATCACAGATCCTGCCCAGGACACGCGCGTCGGCAACCCCTAAAGCCGGAGGAGCATCAACAATGATGAATGCGAATTCTCCTTTTAGCTTCTCAATGATCTTACCCATTTTCGAAGACCCGAGCAATTCAGCAGGGTTAGAAGGTATTGTACCGCTGGTAATGAAAAAGAGATTATCAGTTGTGCTTTTGACAATAGACTCTTTTAATGTTAATTTCTCGACAAGGACGTCTGATAAACCATGTTTATTATCCTTAACAAATTTGGCGAAATAGCGGTGGAGCATCGGCCTTCTGAAATCGCAGTCGAGAAGAATAGTCTTATGCCCTTGTTGAGCCAGCGTAATACCGATATTCAAACAGGTTGTCGTTTTACCTTCCTGAGGCAAGGTCGATGTGATCAACAAAGATTTCATCGGCTTTGCTGTAGCAGCAAATGCGATATTGGTTCTTAATATCCTATAAGCTTCAGCTATTTGAGAATGAGGTTCATCAATGGTCGGTAGTTGAGGGCGGTCTTTATCCTTAACCAACGGGATTGTTGCTAATACAGTCAAGCCAGTTAATTCCTCAATCTCTTTAGAGGTCTTTATTGACGTATCCAGATATTCCAAAAGAAAAGCACCACCAACCCCGATCAATAACCCCATGAGAAAACCGAGGACGGTATTCTGTTTTGGTTTCGGCTCAACCGGTTTATGCGGGACTGTTGCTATATCAATAATCCTCGCCTTACTTATTTGCATCGCCTCAGCGATCTTCGACTCCTCAAGTTTGCCGAGTAACATTGTGTATATTTCTTCATTCGCCATTTTTTGACGTTCCAGTTGGGCGAGGTTTACCTCTGCTTTAGGCAATTGTTTCAAACGACGATTGTGGCGAACGATTATATTATTCAATGCCTCTTTCCGACTACGAAGAGCGATCGCTTGAGTTTCACTGTTTATTATCTGAGAAATGATTGACTGGAATATCGGATCCCGGATTGAAGGACCAACAAGGATGATCTTTTTTGTAGCTTGCCGGAGTTCCTCTTTTGTTCTCTTGATTTCATTTTCGACCTCGCTCAGCTTCTGGGCATTCTTACTATCCTGCGATAACTCTTGCCTTGTTTCCTCAAGCGTACGTAATCTTTCCTTGAACTTTGCAATGATCGGGCTATTCGCTATAGTTGGAAACGACGCCATCATTTTGTAGGCGCCATAAGTCGCTTCATCCCTTGATAACTCTTGCTCAAGGCTTTCCATGGAACTCTCTACCTCACGCAACTCAACAATGGCTTTTTCTCGCTCAACTTCAAACTGGGCAAGCGAAGAAATAATTTCCTTTGCCGATTCATCAAGCAGGAAGATCCCGGTTTTCTCCTTATACTGACGAAGTTCTTCCTCTGCTTTATTCAGCTCTTCACCAAAAGCAAGGATCTGCGTTTCGATGAATTCCTTGGAGCCTCTAGCTGCTTCTCTGATCGTCGCCAATGAGTAATTGATGTACTCATAAGCCAGCGTGTTAGCGATGTCAGCGGCTACTTCTGGCGAGTGGGACTTTGCCTTAAGTAGAACAAGATAAGTGTTCTTGATTTGACTGGCACTTGTTTTCTTTTGTAGTTCTTCCGCTCGTTTGTCATACCCCTTGACAACGATATTGATCTTCTCACTTGGTTTTTCCTGAATAAGAAATCTCAGTGTACCAATATCAAAAAGCTCACCGATCCGTCCACTGCCCAGTACCTTACCTTTCTTGTTTATAAATGAGAAATTATGGTCGTCAAATTTGAGATGATATTTACCGGCTGGAAAATCTTCGGCTACATAGATAGCATCAAAATAATAGTAGTGGTGATTCTTAACTATAAAATTCAGATCGAGTTTTTCAACAACAGAACGCGCCAGGGTTCGGCTTTTTATGATCTCCAGTTGGCTTTCCACGGGGTCAACCCGTTGAGGTGTGTAAATTTCCGAAAAGAAAACAGGTTTTGACTCGGAAAGATCGAGTTTAAACTTTACTTTAGCTTCATAGACCTTTGGCAAGTTCAAGCTCGTTATCAAAGCACCAAATGTAGCGACACCGACACAGATCATGACCAACCAACGTCGCTCGATTATGACACTTATGTAATCTTGTAAGGTAGGCTCGGCTTTCATTTAGTGGCAATGTAGATTTGGAGGATCAAAGTACCCAAGGTGAAGAGCACTGACCATTCTTGGAAAGCGGGCATAAACCGACGCGCGACTATAACCACATCACCAGGTCGCAATTCTAATAGATCCAGGTTAGTACCGCTTTTCAAAATTCTCTCAAGATTCATCTGTTTTTCAGTCCCGAGGTTCAGAATTTTGATATTGCCAAGGTTACCGCGCTCAGTTGGTCCACCTGCTTGAGCAAGTAAATTGATGAGATTATCCTCGCTCTTCATATAATAGTACCCTGGAGTCTTAACCTCACCAAAGATATTGATCCGATAATAGAAATTGATATCAACAAAAATATCAGTATAGTAATTTTTGAATTGGTTAGCCAGCAACTGGTGGAGCGAATCGACCGGTATATCCTTTATTGAAATCTTACCCAATAATGGAATGTTTATGGACGTATCAGCGTCAACTGAATACCAGCCGCTCAAGTCTTCTTGGCGCCATATTTTTATCTCTACTGCATCATTCGGCAATAAGAAAACATCGGTGTTCACGAGCAGGATAAAAATCAATGGTAACATTGCCGTAAATTATATCAAAAAGCAAAACGATGTCAAGTCACTATAAGGCACAATGGTTGACAAATTGAACCGCTTCAGTATAATAAATTAAAGGAAAGTGTTTATAGTATGGTAAAATTTCGCCGATCAATCTATATTCTCGCATCTATTGTTTCCATAATGGTAGTCACATATCTTGTTAATGGATCTTTTCACAAACAAAAGTCCAATGTGCACAATTGTCGTTTCTGGGGGATCATCTTTTCCGAACTGCCCAATACGTTGGCTGATACCATAAAAACACACCTGGATTCACTGAGAGCATTAGGGATAAACAATCCCGATGGTTGGGGCATCGGCTACTTCCAAGCCCCTGACACCCAGGGGCTATTGGCAGTGATTACGCGCGGCGGACCAGCCGCACAAGTCGATCCCAGATACACCACCGCGGTTGAAAATATGATAAAACATACTGAGCACTGCGGCATCGCCCATATACGCAGCGGTACAAGCGGACCTTGTAGCGGCATACCTAACCCGCATCCTTTTTTGAGGAATTCCTTGCACCGAAATTTACAGATGATTCTTGCCCATAACGGAACGCTACCTATCAAGCAACTCGTCGATCTCATCACAACAATAAACCCGAGTTACTTAGAGCTCAATCCGCCTGACTATGAACCCATTTACCTTGATTCTGATCTTTATGCGATCTATATTATGGAAATCATCGACACCTATCTTGATTCAACTATTGAAGAATGTTTAAAAATAGCAATAACTAAACTTGATTCAGCAATTGGTTTAAGTGAAGCGAAGTTCAATTTTGTAATGTCTGATGGTACAACCATGTGGGCGCTCCATTATAATAAATCAGTAGCTGATGAAGGATTACTCTACTTGTATCCAAATGTAAGTGAATCCGACTTCTGGATTGTCGCTTCAACACCCTTAGATACGTTCAGTACATTCTGGGCAGCAGTGCCAAATTCAACCCTCGTTGCATTCAAACCAAATGAACCGCCGAGATTTATTGAAATATTCAGTGTCGATCCATTCTCTCTGCCCAAACAACCATTATTCGAAATAATCTATCCGAATCCATTTAAAGACGAAATAGACATCAGATACTGCATAGGGCAAAGTGTTCCGTCCCAGGGGAAACAGAATTCTCGTTTTCCAAATGGGACAGAGGGGATTGGGCTAAAAATATATGACATAAACGGAAGATTGGTTAAAGAATTTCCACTGCCTGTTGCTTACTCCGGACTGCCTGTTATCATTACCTGGGATGGTACGGATAACAAATACCGAGAATTGCCCCATGGTATTTACTATTGCACGCTCAATATTGATGGACAGACCTATACAAGAAAATTGGTTCTACTGAAATAACATTATGTAGTGAAGAAAATGTATTTTATCTATTACAGGATCGATGTTATTGAATGAAGCCAGGGGGTTTAACCCCATATGCGATCTATGTGTTCCTGAGAGAAGGCGGGAGTGACTAAACTGATCGAGACCATTAAGATGAAGCCAACAATTATACCAGGAATAAACCCGTGAATACCAAGGGGGCTGCCAGCGATCATCCAAATCAACGCAGTCGAGAATCCACCGATCATTGATCCTGCACAACCGAGCTTGGTGGCTCGCTTCCAGTAGATACCGAAAAGTACTGGCCACAATGTCGTTGAGGCAATAACTGCCCAAGCAAATGCGGTCAAGGTCAAAACCATTGCCGGTGGTCGTAATGCAATAAGCAACGAAATAACACCGATTACAGCACTGGCAAGTTTACTATATAATAACACTTGTTTTTGGCTAAGGTTTTTCTTCATGCCTTTTTTGACGATATCCTGAATAAGTGAACTTGATAGAATAATTAATACCGAAGCAAAAGTTGACATGCCCGCTGCAATGACTGCAGCAAGGACTATTGCGGAACCGATCGGCGAAAGAACAGTTTTCGCTAAAGTGGGAATTGCAAGATCCGGATTCTCAAGACCAGGTAAAAGCACGCGAGCAATGGCGCCATTTAAATAAGGCAGCAGTGCCAAACAAGTTCCTATCGTTGCAACAACTGTGCCGATTTTCAAGACCCGGAGATTCTTTATCGAATAAAACCTGACTACTAATTGTGGCATGCCCCATACACCAAAGCTTACAATGAGGGCAAAAGAAATCAAACCTGACCACCCCCAAAGACCCGGGGTATTTACCAAACCAGGATCAATTGTCTGCAAGGCTTGATTTGCCGACGCAATGCCGCCAATGGCTTTGATTGAAAAAACAGTCAAAAGGATTAACCCGATACCCATGACCCACGCCTGGACAAAACCTGTCCAGACCACAGCCAGATAACCACCTGTAGAAACGTAGAACAGAATAATAATACCCGCCAGAAGAATCGCGTAGGCATAGGGAATATTCATAAGAACCTCAAAAATATGTCCCATGCCTTTGAGAATACTAACATTATAGAAAATCATAAATAAGACAATAATTAGAGCGGAAAAAACAAGGGCAAATCTCGAGCCGTAGCGTTCGCCAAAAAACCCGGGTATGGTCATGGTGTTCAACCGCTGGGTGAACTGTCGGATCCTCGGTCCGAGCACAATCCAACATACTGTACAACCGAGCAATACATTGATCGCTCCTATCCAGAGTGTTGCCATCCCGAACATATAGCCATAACCACCGCCGCCGATAATGACGACTGAGCTAAAATAAGCCGCAACAAAGGATAGAGCAGTTACCCATGGACCGATTTGACGACCACCTATATAGAAGTCCTCAACACTCTTGGTTCGACGACCAGTAATAAAACCGATAAGAATGAGCACTATCAGGTAAGCAAGGATGATTATAGCATAGATAATCGTTTCACTCATCATTGTTCTCTTTTGGCTTAAAAATCCACACTGCCCAGATAATGCTCCCGACAACACAACCTAGGGCAACAATCCAGGCGAGAAATGTAAGCCACGGTGTATTAAAGGGTCCCATAATATCCTCCTGCGCGCCTAAAACACGCGCTCGATATCATTTTACTTTAAGAATTCCGAATGTCAACTGAAAATATCTATCCGGAACGCTTGAGCTTTCCTGTTTTCTTGGCATAAAACTCAGCTTGCCGGAAAACAATGATGCCCAGAGGGATAAGAATGATCCCGATAACCAATAGCAAAACAATGGTCGGCAACAATTCGCCCAACCCAGTCCCCTGGAGCAGAGCTGCACGCATCGCTCTTAGGGTATAAGTTGCCGGTGAAATATAACTCAAAGGTCGGATCCAAACCGGCAAGACCTCGATCTCATAGTACACGCCTGAAACAAGTAGAAGCACTGCCTCAAAGATATGGGTAGCATAAGCACCTTTTTCAGTAGACAATAATGGCAGTACTGCAGCGATCAGACCAAGCCCAACAAATGATAGGCCAGAGACGATAAGGATGATCACCAGGCCCAGCAGATTAGCGCCTTTTATTGAAATGCCAAAAAACAGAACCACCAACACAAGGATGAGTGTACTTCTAATGACTCCATAGGTTACTGCATGAAGACAATTACCGATAAGATGCGTGAACCGATTAATTGGTGCCATAAACGTGTACTCAATCGTACCTTCCCATCGTTCCCAGGCTATTGACTCTGATATTTCGTGGAATAGGATCGAAAGAAAACCCCAAACCATAGCTCCAACAACAAGGTACAAGACCATATCCTTACCCATACGTGCACCGATCAACCCGATCGCCAAAGCGTTAACGATATTATAGGTTAAGAAAACGACTTCCCAACCGATATAACGCTTTATCAGAGCGAAATTTCTTTCGATAAAGGCGATCGAACCATAAGCTTGTGCTTTAAGATTCATACTCTATCTCCTTCCATTCCTTACCTGTTATCTCAAGAAAAACCTTCTCAAGATCTGGTTTACCCGATTTTTTCAATAAGGTCGATGGTTTTTCGAGTGCAACAAATCGACCCTTAATGATTATTGCAACACGATCACACAAAGATTCAGCCTCTTTCATATCATGCGTCGTAAGAACAATGGTCAAACCATTGCTGCTCATTGCTTTACGCACGAACTTCTGGACCTCCATTTTCGAACGCGGGTCCAGACCAGTCGTTGGCTCATCAAGGAGCAACAGCATAGGTGCGGTAAAAAACGCTCGCGCAATCGCAATCTTTTGCTGCATGCCACGTGATAGATCCTCAAGTGGTTCATAGTATCGCTTCTCATCAAAACCGAGCTGTCCTAAGATATCAAGCGTCTTTTGTTTGGTTTCTTTGCTGCTCAAACCATAGAGTCTCCCTGCGTAGCGTAGATTTTCCCAAGCTGAAATCCCTTTGAAAAATGCCGCATCAACACTCACTCTATTTATCAAAGGTCGTACCTTACTGTATTCACGCACTACATCATGGCCAAAAACCTGCGCATAACCATTATCCGGGATTAGCAATGTCGATAGAATTCGAATCAAGGTACTCTTGCCCGAACCATTTGGCCCCACGATCCCGAAGATTTCGTTCTTCGCAATCGTGAACGAAACATTATCAAGAGCAGCTACCTTTTTTTTTCTTTTTAAAGGTCTTGCTCAAACCCTCACATTTAACGGCTTCTTTCATAAAACCTCCTGCACGCCTTTGGCGTGCTCAAGCACATAGTGTAAAAAAAAACGCCGTGGGTAAAACCCACGGCGCCTTACGCCAAACAAATATCAATATCTCAAGTGGGTTTCACCTTCTGGTAAACGGAAAAGTCAATAGGAATAAAGAGTAGCATTATCCCCGTGCTCCTTTTCCAATTATTCTCTTCAATGTTCTCACAGTGAATCATTATACTAAGAAACCTTGAATTGTCAAGGGCTAAAAGCAACTACATTTCTTCAAACTACAAGAGTGTAATGCCTTAATAACTTAATTACTTAGTTACTCAATAACTGTCTGTGTTCCAGCGCAGCTCCTTTCCAGCACGTAGTGCTCTCTTCCAATCCGTTAGGATTCAAAGGCGCCAATAACTTAGTTACTGCTTTATGAGTTACTTATCGAAGATATCGCCTGTATCGAGTTCAGCAAGATGAATGTAAATGAGAGAATAACTGCATTACTCGGGATAATCTCCAGTGTCCTGTCCAAACACCTTGACAATCTAGCGTATGTTATTATAATATTTAAGTCTATAAAAAGGAGGAAAAATGTTCAGAAGACTCTCAATATTGGGGATAGCTTTGCTATTTGTAATCGGTCTCACGGGTTGCGGTGAAGATACTGATCAAGCTGAGCTAAATGAAGCTGGAAACTTAGTTGAAGGTTTAAATATGCTGGCAATGATGACGAATGTCGATGCCTACAGTGGTTACCAGAGCTCAGGACCTGGTATGGCCACACCACCATTGGGGTGGGCTGGTCCAAATGTATACCTCGATATGCCTGAAGGCACTGATACGCTCTTTTATGAATTCGCTTGGACAATCCCTCTAGATAGTAGCGGTGTGTTACTCGATAGGATGCTCTTTTTGTTAATGTTCACGCCTGATATCTGGGATACATTGTGCCCAGATAGTATCCCTACGCAAATGGATGTCTGGCTTATTGGTGAAACCCGTAATCAGATATACTTCCATACTACGGTAGCAATTCCAGATACAGAACATGTCACGGGTTCGCTCAAATGGAACTGGGAACAGACCTATTATCAATTTGAGTATGATGTTAGCACGATTACTGAATGGGGAGAAATCGACATCAGCACATCGTCTAATATTGGTTTGGCTGCACAATTCCGTTTTGAGGAAAATGGTTCTGGTTCTACGGCGCAGAACTTTGCTTCGTTCTTTGGTACGCAATTCGTAAGATATGAGTTCTTTGTCGAACCTGACCCAGACGGTTATGATGGGTATTATGAGTTACTCAGTGAAGCTTGGAAAGTACGTCACTACTTCATGCTTGTCGACAAAGGCGATACAGCATAGTGCATTAGGAAACCACAAAAGGGGGAGCTATGGCTCCCCCTTTTTTTTGGTATTCGTTGTATGTTAAACGGCATGACCGCTCGTCCTGTTAAATAACAAAAAAGTCAATGTGAACGAAGCTACTAATCTTTCGTATTTAACAGGGCGGGCAGTGATGTCAAAAAGTGCTGAACCAAGAACTACTTTTTACAGATTTAATTCCCAAGCGGGCGTTTCCTGCGGGGCTTTCCCATTTTTTTCAACAAATCACGCGCGTAGTCAAACTGCTTTAACAGCTGATTTACATCCCTCGTTGTTGTACCGCTACCTAGGGCGATTCGACGTTTACGCGACCCATTGATCACGTCGGGGTTAACTCTTTCTTTCTTTGTCATCGAATTGATAATCGCTTCGATTTTCTTTAACTCATTCTCATCAACATCGCCTTCTCTAACACCCGGCATCATTGCGGCAAGCTTTGATAGAGGACCGAGTTTTTTGACCGCTTTTAGTTGGGCGAGAAAATCATCAAAATTAAGTTCTCCCGTCATTGCCTTAGCTCGTATCCTCTTCTCGTCGACCCCTCCTTCAACAACCTTCAGCTTTTCCGTAAGACTCGCTAAATCACCCATACCCATAATTCGCTGTGCCATACGCTCTGGATAAAATTGCTCAAGACCATCCAGATTTTCGCTCGTTCCAATATAGAATATCGGTACCTGCGCAGCCCGGGTTATGGACAGTGCTGCACCACCTCGAGCATCACCATCCATTTTTGTAAGAATCGCACCGTCTAACCCGATCTTTTCTCGAAACGCCTTTGCTTGATCTACCGCATCTTGACCGCTCATCCCATCGGCAACAAGTAAACGGTAATCAAACTTGACAATTCCGTTAATTTCTTTGAGTTCTTCAATAAGCTCGTCATCAATATGCAGCCTCCCCGCAGTATCAACGATGACAAACATGTGACCTTGGTCAAGAGCCTGCTTAATTGCTTTCTTTACAGTAGCCTTTGTACTACCTTGGTGGAGTGGACAGACCGGGATCTTGGCTCGCTGCCCAAGCTGACTCAACTGCTCATAAGCGGCTGGTCGCTTGGCATCAGCCGGTACTAACAAGGGATTTTTAGCTTTATATTTCAAAGCCAGTTTCGCGGCGGTCGTTGTTTTACCTACACCTTGTAGGCCGATTAAACTTATTATCAACGGTCCACTCGAGCTGAATTCCATTTGTTGGGGCTTTGAGCCGAGCAGCTTGGTTAATTCTTCGTAGACAGTTTTGAGGACAATATCACCGGGGTTAAAGGTCTTAGCCAGTTCTAATCCAGTGCATTTTATATTCAGTTCACTGATAAAATCTTTTACGACTTTATAATTGACATCCGCTTCAAGTAAGGTGATCCTGATATCTTTTAGAATAACCGTAATTTCACGGTCGGTTATCCGGCCATAACCTAATATTTTTCTTCTTATTAATTGGAATCGGTCAATCAGACCTTCGAACATCTCAATCTTTCTATTGCTTCGCTGTAGTTCTCTTGTTTAAATACACCAGCGCCCGCTACAATAATATCAGCACCCGCCTGATTTATCAAACAGGCATTGGCGTAGTTGATGCCACCATCGACCTCTAGCAGGCAACTCAATTCATGCTTGTCTATATAGTCTTTGGCTTCTTTGACCTTTACTAAAACATCAGACATGAATTTCTGCCCATAAAACCCCGGATTGACTGTCATGATCAGCAAATAGTCCAGCTGTTCAACGTACTGGATGATCCTGGCAAAAGGTGTGGTAGGGTTTATTGCGAGCCCTGCTTTCCTATTCCTGCCTTTGATATACTCAAGGCATGTATCTGTTTGTTTGGTTGCTTCACAATGAAAAGAAATCCAATCAGCACCGGCATCAATAAACTGTTTAAGGTACTTCTCTGGGTTGATGATCATAAGATGGGTATCCAACTCTAGCTCCGTGACCGTATTGATCGCATCCACAACCATGGGACCAAAAGTCAGATTAGGAACAAACACCCCGTCCATTACATCAAGATGCAATAGGTCAGCACCTGCTTTCTCTATTCCTTTTATCTCGTTTTGGAACGCGGCGAAGTCCGCCGCAATAATTGAAGGCGCAACCTTCACTTAATCACCATAAGCGTGACAGTATCACCAGGCTCAACGATCTCGTCTGGTGCTGGACTCTGCACGATTACACTACCTTTTACACCACTTCCTTCAACTTCTTTAATTTCACCAAAGACTAAACCTAGTTTTTCTAATTCAGCTTCAACTTCATGCTGTGTTTTACCTGTGAGATTTGGCATTTTCAGAACCGGTCCTTTGCTGACGATTACTTTTACAGCATCACCTTTTGTTAATTCAACTTCAGGTTCTGGGATTGTTCTAATGATTTTCCCTCTGATAATTGTATCAGAATTAACGTAGTCAATTTTCTCAATTGTGAAACCAAGACGCTTGAGAATCAGTTCGCCCTTTTGAATATCAACGCCAGCAAGAAAGGGAACCTTTATGACCTGTGGACCTGAACTAACAGTGAGATGTATAATCCGACCTGACTTCACTTTCTGGTCAGGCAAAGGATCCTGTATAATTATGTACCCTTCTTCTATGATCTGATCATGTCTTCTTTCTGTCGCAAATCCATCTAGACCGCGCTTTTTCAACTCATTCATAGCTTCTTCTAAAGACAAGTTGCAGACATTGGGAACGATGACTTCTCTACCTTTGTGGACTATCGAAGGCATGATGAGAAAATTGGCGATGAGAATACCAACAATAAAAAAGGCAAAAATCACTAAAAGATAGAGAAGAATTCTTTTCATTCAAGAACCGTGGCCACAACAAGATTGATATTGGAACCTTTTCTTACCTTCTGTCCGGCACCGGGTTTCTGACGCATTATTATACCAACATTGTAGTCAATGCTGACTTCCCATGATACAGACCCAACAGCAAAACCATTGTCTTCAATGATTCGTTTTGCTGTCGAAAGAGATTTACCGATCAGTCTTGGCACGTTTGCTACTTCAACACCCCGGCTCAGCACTACTGAGATCACATCACCTTTATCTACTTTGGAACCGGCTCTTGGCTCAGTTGAAATAATCCGGTCTTTACCGATGGCTGCATTTTCTTCGCTTTTCACCTCGCCGATTTTCAGGCCTAGTTCCGCGAGCCTCACTGTAACTTCACTCAAGCCTTGCCCCTTGAAATCTGGTAAGACAACCTCATTTGACCCTTTAGATACGAAAACAGTGACTGTGGATCTTGCGCGTACTGCTGATCCAGGAAGCGGTGCTTGACGACATATGAGATCCTCACTGTATTTTTCGCTTTCTTCTTCACCTCCAACAACAAGCAACAGACTACGCTGCTCAGTGATCACTCGTGCCTGTTCAATCGTTGAACCAGACAAGTCTGGCACCATTGTATCTGGAGTTGTCTTCAGCAACGGTATAATAAAGAAAAAAACCGCACATACTACAATCGAAGTGAAAAAGGCAACTACAAAAGATACTAGAACATTCTTTGCGCCATTATAATACATGATTCTCCTTTCCTATCAAGCTTCGCTTAATCATCCCGCATTCTGCAAAAAATGTGGGAACGGAGAGGGTGGGATTTGAACCCACGATCCACTTCTCAGCAGACACACGATTTCCAATCGTGCTCCTTCGGCCACTCGGACACCTCTCCATTGGACCAAATACCTCATTACTCACTTTGCACAAAAAATCTATTGCGCCAGCAATAATACGAGAAAGCTTATTTATCTACCTTTTTCTCGCTGGTTTCTTTACTTTTATTGTCTTCGCTTGGATTTTCAATCTCATTCAAACCTTTTTTGAACTCCTTAATACCTTTTCCCATAGACCGCGCCAGATCAGGTATTTTCTTCGCACCAAAAAGCAAAAGGGCAATAAATAGTATTAACAATATTTCCTGCCAACCAATATTCATAATGCCTCCTGACAAATTATATTAATAATTTATCGGTTGTCAACAATTCATCCTTAAAAATCAACTCCTTATAGCCCAAAACAACTTAGAGATATCACTGTCCCGCTATGCGGAATCTTCGATTTTCCTATAGTATATGTTAATATGATAAATCGGGATAATCTTTCCTCTATCTTTGTCCCGATTGTATTTCGAGGATTCTCGACAATTGTCGGAATAA
>CBFDDH010000028.1:0-34300 GCA_965603515.1 uncultured bacterium | reverse complement strand
CTAATGACTATTTT
Source organism: uncultured bacterium (assembly GCA_965603515.1). Lineage (GTDB taxonomy): Bacteria > Hydrothermota > Tepidihabitantia > SM23-42 > SM23-42 > JAUVZL01. Next base: position 34,286 of record CBFDDH010000028.1, on the reverse strand, counting down.
TGCTTTTGTCTTATTAATTATGCCTTTTAGCTTTAATCCTTCTTTTTCTTCATTTTTTAGTTCGAAATCACAGTCAATTGTACCCTTTTTAGTTACGATGTCAAGCTCAGCTTCGGTTTTCTTATCGAGCCTGAGTATTATGTCACTGGTTTTGGATTTTATTTCAATTGCTTCAACTTTCTCGTATTCAAGGTCTATGTCGCCTGACACAAAGTCGCCAAAGAACTTTCCTGATAATCCTTTACCAGTTATGTCACTGGATACTGATTGGATATCTATTGTTCCAGTAAGATGAGATATATCCATATCACCGGATACACCTTTGATCACGAAATCAGTGTAATGCGGGGCAGTAATTTTCATATCGCCACTTAATGCTTTAATTTCAAGCACATCGCCCTTTTCTTTTACTTTTGCAAAACCATCTTTTTCTATTTCAATAGTATCAGAGTCTTTGCCAAGGAGAATCAAGTCACCACTAATACCTTTAAATTCGATCTTGTTTTTGGCGGGGAATTGCAGAGTTTCTTCGATTTCAAAACTCTTGCCAGATACTTTGCAGGAATCAGAGATTGCCGTGGCGATTACTTCAGGGATATTCTCAAGAGCGCTCCAGATACTCGCTTTGACCTTTTTACCCCTTATTTGTGGCTGTGATAAGGCCTCGAGCAGTCTTGCTGCCTCGTCAGAGTTTATCTTGCCATGTTCAAGCAAGTTCAATATTCTCATTTGTTCATTCAATGTACACCTCCACAAATTCACCTTTTTCTTCATCTGTAACCTCAACGAGTTTGAATCTGCCGCCTTCACTAAGACTTTCGACAATTTCATCAAGCATCTCAGGGGAGAATTCATCAAGGGTTATTTCCTTGCCGTGAATATTCACCTTGTGACCTTTAGGCACGACGCCTTTAAATGCAGTGCCGATCTTTGAAGCAAGTTTGAGAACACTGATCGGGATATCAACCTTCACCTTTGGTTTACTTTTATTCTCATTATATACACGTACGCGGAAAAACCGTGCCCTTTCATGAGGTTCTTTGATTGCACCTAATAGCCGGTCTGCTTCTTCTGATGTCAATTTACCTTGAGCGACCATATCTAGGATTTTCCTTCTTTCTTCAGACATAATACCTCCTTAATACAGATAATTAGTAGGTTTGGGTTTGGCCCGCCCCGCCTTGCGGAGCGAGGCCGGGGAAGCGAGATTCCAACATCCTAACCAAAACCATAAGACTATTTTTTCTTAACTACATGCTTCATTAATTCTAATAGCCCTACAACGATAACGATTATAGGCCAGTCGCGGTGCCAGGCAATATTAAGAACATCAAGATTGCTCAACCAAAACAATAAACCCACAACAATGAGTAGAATACCGCCGGACATTCTATAAAAAATATGTTTCATTTTTTCCTCCTTTGTTTTAATATTGATACTGCTTCATCAACACTGATCTCGCCTTGGGCAAGCGCTTCGAGTGGATTTCTCCCACCCTCGATGGGCGAGAGGTTAAGAGCCTTGAGCAACTTCTCGATTTTTGATTTGATCGTCGGATAGGACATATTGAGTATTTTCTCAATATCAGTTATTCTCCCCTGGGTGCTTATGAAGATTTTCAAGAACTCATGGTCATCTTCAGAGAGTTGGCAGAATTCGCACGGTGAGAAGTCCTTTTTAACCCTCAGATCACACTTAGGACATTTTAGCTCACTGATTATCATTCTTGCCTTACATGAAGGACAATTTAAGATTTTTAAGTTCATGGTATATTATAATCAAAATTTTTAATTTGTCAAGGGGTAATTTTAAAGAAATTTAAGATTTTGATTTAGAATTTCAGATTTGTCTTTACAGTGATAAGAAAGAAGATTGCAGAGATATAAAGTCTCGGAAAATGAGGACTTTTTGTCTGATTCTAATTAATTGTATCTTGGAACTTGGTTCTTGGGATTTGGCTCTTGGAGCTTGTAGCTTGTCCCGATTTGTCATTGCGAGGTGACGTAGTCGCCGTGGCAATCTCCGTTACACCGTTACTCCGATACTCTGATACACCGTTACATAATTCTGTTCTTTGTTACTTGGTTCTTGTCCCGATTTGTCATTTTGGATTATTATATAGGAAAATCGTGGATCCCGCAAAGCGGGAGAATTTATTCGTTAAGGATAGATCCTATCGAGCATTCTGGGAAACGGGATTGTTTCGCGACAGTGTTTGATGCCGCAGATCCAGGCAATGGTTCTTTCTAGCCCAAGACCAAATCCACCGTGCGGGCAGGTACCATATTTTCTCAGGTCAAGATACCAGGCATATGTGTCTTCAGGAAGTCCTCGTTCCTTAATGTTTTTGAGCAGGGTCTCATAATTATCTTCACGCTGACCACCACCGATCAGTTCACCAGCGTTCTCTGACCCGATCATATCGACGCTCAAAGATGATGATTCATCAATCGGGTCACGCTTCATATAAAATGCTTTGATACTCACTGGATAATGATGGATAAATACTGGTTTGTCAAAGGATTCGGAGATTATAGTTTCATGGGGTGCACCAAAGTCATCACCTCCAGGGAACGTCTTATCCTTTTTCTGAACGATCTTGACAGCTTCTTTATAAGTGATCCTTGGGAAGGGCTTTTTAATACTTTCCAATTTACTGAAATCCCTTTCAAGGGTTTTTAACTCTGTTGCTTTTCGCTCAAGAATTCTTTCTATTACATAGATAACCATGTTTTCGGCAAGATCCATAATACCGTTGAGTTCAATAAAGGCAACTTCAGGTTCAAGCATCCAGAATTCTGTGAGATGACGTCTGGTTTTTGATTTTTCAGCACGGAAAGTTGGGCCGAAACAGTATACCTTACCTAAGGCAGCAGCCGTTGCTTCATTGTAAAGCTGTCCGCTCTGGCTGAGATAGGCTTTTTGGTCATAGTATTCGACTTCAAATAAGGTTGTTGTACCTTCCACTGCAGCAGGTGTGAGGATTGGACCATCGGCGCAGATAAAGCCTTGATCGTCGAAAAAATCCCGGCATGCCTTTATTATTTCATGCCGGACGCGCATAATAGCACTCTGTTTTTTTGAGCGGAGCCATAGATGCCTGAGCGGTGATAGAAACTCCACCGAGTGGTCTTTTGGTGTGATTGGATACTCTTGTGCCAGTTGGATGATCTGTAGGTCATTGGCTACGATTTCATAACCACCTGGGGCTCGGTCTTCTTTTTTCACCAAACCAGTGAGCATGACAGATGATTCCTGCGTTATTTTATCGGCGATTTCAAAAATTGAGTCTTTAGCTTCATCTTTAGCAATTACCGATTGAATAATACCTGTGCCATCACGTATAAGGATGAAGCGGATCTTACCACTGCTCCGTTTATTATATAACCAACCCTTTATAGTAACTTCTTTAGCTTCGTGTTTGCCAATATCTTCTATGTAGATATGCATAGTTTAATATATTCTTTTTACTCGGTAAGTCAAGGAAAAGATGTTGAAATTATTGACAAAATTGAATTGTCATATATAATATACTATATGAAAAAGGGGCTTGTTATTATCCCGACCTACGACGAAGCCATTAATATTAAGAGCATCATTAACAGGATTCTATCGCTTCCAAACCAATTGGAGATTCTGATTGTCGATGATAATTCTCCAGACGGAACTGGCAACATAGTCGAAAAGCTTGCTCGAACCAATAAGAAAATCCACCTTGTGAGGCGTTCGTCCAAAATGGGGTTAGGTACTGCTTATGTATTGGGTTTTGGTTATATGCTAGAACATGGTTATGATTTTGCTTTTGAAATGGATGCTGATTTCTCGCACAACCCGGATGATTTGCCAAGGTTTATTGAGCTTCTGGGTGACTACGATCTTATTGTCGGGTCACGCTATATCACTGGTATTAGTGTTGTCAACTGGCCAATGAAACGTCTCCTTCTTTCTTTCTTCGCATGTTTGTTTGCGCGTATTGTTACCGGTGTACCGGTCAAGGATCTGACCAGCGGCTTCAAGTGTTACTCAAGAAAAGCACTTGGCAGTGTCAATTGGAAGAAATTCAATGTCGATGGTTATGGTTTTCAAATCCAGAGTGTTTTTTGTATTTACAAAACAGGTTTGCGGATTAAAGAAATTCCCATAATCTTTGTAGAAAGACGACAAGGTGAATCAAAGATGTCAAAGCGCATTATCTGGGAGGCATTTTGGTTGGTTTGGAGATTGAGAACCAAATCAATATTGGGGAGAAAGTGCAGTTAGATATTGTCATAGTTAACTATAATTCAGGTCATCACTTGGTAAATTGTCTGGCCGCCCTCACTATGAACAACGGGGCTGTGCACGGTTGTCAAACTACCGTTTATGATAACGGCTCATCAGATAGTAGTCTGGAGCGTGCACGAAGTTCCTTTCCTCATGTACGTTACATGGGTAATCACGCCAACCTTGGTTTTGCAACTGCCGTGAATAGAGTAGCGCAGACCTTGAAAAGCAAATATCTATTGTTGCTCAATCCTGATGTTGTGGTGTTCCCGAATACAGTGGGTTTGATGTTCCAATTCATGGAACAACATCCAAAGTGTGGTGTTCTTGGTGGCGAGATACTCAGTCCCTTTGGGTTTCGGCAACATACTTGTCGTAGATTCCCGCATTACTTCAACGTACCTTTTGGCCGTCGATCCGTAGCCCGGAGAGTGTTCTCAAAAAATAGACTGTCTAACAAATATCTTTACGTTGATCTGAATTATGATCACCCTCAGAAAGTTGATTTTGTGGAAGGTTCTTTGATGATGATAAGAAGGAAAGCTGCAGAGCAGGTGGGGTTTTTTGATGAAGGGTTTTTCCTTTACCTTGAGGATGCTGATCTATGTTATAGAATGAAGAGGAGGGACTGGGAAACCTGGTGGCTACCAGAGTCATACGCTATACACTACCGCGGTGAGAATTTTCGGGCTGACAATGTTCATCCCGCCATGTACCATTCACGTGGTTTTTATAGATTTTTTAATAAACACTACAAGCCGGGAGCATCTCTGAAATTACTTCTGAGAGCTTTTCTGGCGCTACGCCTGGTTTATGTGATTTCAACCGAGTGCGTAAAAAAGGTATTCCATGATACTAATTTTAGTCCTCGTTGCTGAGATCAGTATACAACCACAGTACTATACCAATACAAACTACTACTACGAGATCACTGGTCACGATACAATAATTTATGGTGCGACTAATGGTGGGGTCATAGCATTTAATACGCAAACCATCAGTTTTCGTGTATTAACCAATACAGACGGGCTACAAATGAACCGGCAGTGCTGTCTTGGACTCGACAGTTCTGGTTATCTGTGGGTTGGGAATGAACTTGGTCTTGCTCAAATTGATCCGGATTTCCAGAGCATTATGATCTATCCAAACCAGATCGGTATCAGTACTCAAGAGATCGCCTGTCGCGGTGATAACATATATGTTGGTTCGACTGATGGCTTATTGTTTATTAATACGATGGGAACACCGGATGATTTTTCTGATGACTCGATATTGCGGATATTTGAGCCTGAAGGATTGCCGTCAAAAAACGTATTGACTATCGCATTTGATGATACGTCTATTTGGGTCGGTACTGATGATGGTCTTGTTCGATTCAGTAATGATTCTTTAACCTATACGCAGTATTCTACAGCTCATGGACTTCTGGAAAATCGTATAAATAAGATATTTATCATGGATACATCGATATATGTGGCGACTCGATCGGGCTTGAACAGTTTTCAGGGAACGTATTTTGATACCTTGCTTATTGATGAGCAGATTCTCGATATAAACTGCATCGGTGATTCGCTCGTACTCGCTTTAGATTCGATATCACAGGTCGGGATTTTTCATCAAGGGAGCCTAACTGTTATCGACAATGGCATACCGTATCTCTGTCGAGTCAATTCCCTACTGAACATTACTGGCGATATCTATTGTGGACTTGGCAATCGATATAACCGCGATTATTTTGGGGAGGGCATTGGGCAATACGATTTTACCGATACTATTTGGAAACTAACAAAACGCCAGTGTTTACCATCGAATCATGTATCTGATATTTGCGCAAATGAATACGGCGTATTTGTCGTTTGTGGTTCGAGAAGCAATGATTCAAAGGGCTTTGGTTGGTTGAACAATGCTGAAGAATGGATAAATTTTTCACGTGATTCAATTATTCCATCAAATCACGTTCACCGTTGTGTAACTGCTCCAGATGGTAAGATATGGTTTGGGATGAATGCATTTCCTAATAATGCTTCATCCGTAATGGCTTTTTCATTTGACCCCAGGGAAAATGAATGGATTTACATGTACACTTTTTACCACGGTATCGACAGCACTGAGGCAGTCTGGGATATCCAGTTTGACTCGAGGAATAATATGTTTCTTACTTTGGCTGGTCCTTCTGATAAGGTGTGGGTAATTGACTCAGCGCGCGAAGAGGTTTACTTTTTAGATGAGGCAAATGGATTTGTCGTTGAAATGGCGGTGGATTCAGAAGGCAGGATCTGGCAAACTTTTGTGACTGACATGACCTTGCTCATGATTGATACACAAAACACCCTCTTTGACCGAAGTGATGATCACCTTGTTGAGTTTGGTTTGGCTGATGGTTTGGTTTCGACGTATGCGTATGGTTGTATTGTTGATACCGATGACAACTTATATGTGGCTAATGAATCGGGTCTGGTGATCTATGATGGTAATAGTTTCACCGCGATGACGAATATTTCATCCGGGGAGCTTTTCGATGTAGAAATGGATTCTGAGGAAAGGGTGTGGATCATGGCGCGGGATGGTCTTTACTACTATGATCCAAAGCTTAATATCCTGGGTGGGTGGACATACTATGAGCTTGGTGTGCATATAGAGTTCCTTGCGTTTTCCAATGAACTCATTCAGGTACAGGGGTTTGAATTCGATCCTATCAATGGGTGTTTTTGGCTGGCCGGTGAGACCGGATTACTAAAACTCGCGGTTCAGTATGATATAGTAACTCAACTTGACAGCATATTGATCTACCCAAACCCGGTACTTGGCAACAAGGGATCACTGCGCATTAAGCATCTCCCAATGGATGCTTTAGTTAATATATATGCTATATCTGGAAGGTTACTCATTGATAACCTACAGCCGGATCCAGTATTTGGTGAAGTTGTCTGGTCTATCCCTGACGATATTGGTAGCGGGTTGTATTTTGCTTTAGTTAGATCTTCTAACTATGGTAACAAAGTCTGCAAATTCGCGATTGTCAGATGATCTTTTGCTTGCCCAGTTTTTTGGACTATACGCTTTGCCAATAACATGCACGAATTAAGCGTGACGAAATCTCTCGTCGATCTCTGTAATGCCGAGGCAGAAAAGAATAATTTTTCCAGAATTTATAAGATCCACTTAAAAGTGGGAAGATTCACCGGGTTTTCCCCTGACTCGATCAGCTTTTACTTCGAGCATCTAAAGCCTAACACAAAATGCCGGGATGCCGAAATTATATTCGATGAAGTACCGATACTTATTAAGTGTACGGATTGTGGTAAAGTAAACGAGATTGAAGAACCTATCCTGGTTTGTCCTGAATGCGGCAAGATGACCATAGAAGTGATATCAGGCAGGGAATTCTTTGTAGAATCGATTGAAGGAGAATGATGCAAAAATGTCAAATGATAAATGTCAAAGAACAAATGAAATTCTAATTACAAATATCCAATTCTTAATATTGTCTACCATATTTTGAAAGGAACATCATGAAAAGAGTGAAAGTATTAAAGTCAGTATTAGTTTCCAATATGCAGCGAGCACGAGAAAATAGGCGAGAATTCGATAGGATGAACAGTCTTGTAATAAACATCATTGCTTCCCCAGGTGCTGGTAAGACGAGTGTTATTGAGAGGATTGTCGAGTATTTTAAGAAGAAAAGAAAGATACTGGTTATTGAAGGTGATATTCGGGGGCAAGTTGATAGTAAACGGTTGGCAAAACTTGGGGTTGACGTCATTCAAATAAACACAGTTACAGCTTGTCATCTTGATGCCTTTATGACCGCTCAGATCCTGCCTAAGATAGACAAGAAATATAATCTCATACTGATCGAGAATGTCGGTAATCTCGTGTGTCCGGCTGAATTTGAGATCGGCGAAGACTATAAACTTGCAATTCTGTCGATGCCTGAGGGTGATGATAAACCGCTGAAATACCCTTTATTATTTCATCTTGCGAAGGTTGTGGTAATCAATAAATGTGATCTTCTTCCGTATGTCGATTTCAGCAAAAAGAGGGCAAAGAAGAATGTTTTGAGAGAAAACTCAAAGGCGAGAATTTTTGAAGTATCAGCGAAGACTGGTGATGGTTTTGGTGAATTTTATTCATTTTTAGAAAAAGAACTGGATGCTAAAAAGAAAAAAGGTTAGTCCCGCACCTTTTCTAATTGGTTCTAAATCATCGCGTGGAAAGAGAAAGCATGCGAAAAAGGGAAATTCCAAGAAGACCTGTGCTACAAAGAGTAAGGGACTGATAAGGTACGGGATAAATGTTAAGGGTGTTGTTCAGGGAGTGGGTTTCAGACCATTTGTATATCGACTCGCCCAGGACATTGGATTGAATGGGTATGTTTGCAATACAAAAAGTGGTGTTGATATCGAGATTGAGGGTAGTCAGAAGAAGATTGCTGATTTCATAGAAAGATTGCAGACTCAAAACCCTCGAGCTTCTCGTATAGACAAAATATCAATTTTCGACCTCGAACCAAAGTCATACAAGCGGTTTTCTATAAAGAAGAGTGGGATTGGCAAGGGTTTTACGCAGATATCGCCGGATATTGCAACTTGCGAATACTGTCTACAAGAATTTAATAACCGCAAAGATCGTCGATACAGATATCCTTTTGTTAATTGCACTAACTGTGGTCCAAGATACTCCATCATCCTTAAGACGCCCTATGATCGGAAGAACACGTCGATGAAAGGCTTCGCGATGTGTAAAGATTGCGCCGCAGAGTTTGTCGAAGTTATGGATCGGCGGTTCCATGCTCAGCCTGATTGTTGTGCTGATTGCGGGCCAAGGTTGTTTCTTTGCACATTAACTGGTGCCAAAGTTATCTGTAAAGATCCCATTATCAAGACTGCAGAATTATTGAAGCGAGGTAAGATTATCGCTATCAAGGGTCTTGGAGGTTTTCATATCGCTTGCGATGCAGTAAATGATAAGGCAGTAAGCACCTTGCGACGTCTGAAAAGACGCCCAACAAAACCATTTGCAATAATGGTAAGGTCCAGTGATTTGACAAAGATCACATATATAAGCAAATCTGAAAAAAAGTTCATCAATTCACCGATTGCTCCTATAATGCTGGTTCGTAAGAAAGGGAGGATCATCAGCGAATCAGTAGCACCGAATAACCCTTACCTTGGTATAATGGTTCCTTATGCACCCCTGCACCATCTTTTACTTGAACAGATCCCTTATTTGGTTATGACGAGTGGTAATATCCAGGATGAACCGATCGTTACAGATGATGATATTGTTGTTAAGAAACTCGATCGTATCGTGACGCATTATCTTAGCCATGATCGGGCAATTATTAACCGGTGTGACGATTCAATTGGTTTTTGCCTACCTGACCGAGATTTTTCAATAATTAGACGCTCCCGGGGTTACGCACCATCACATATTGAGTTGCCCTATTCTGTGAAACCGAGTTTGGCAACTGGAGCATACCTTAAGAACACTTTCACGCTTGCAAATCACCACGAAGCATATGTTTCACCTCATATCGGTGATTTGGACAATATTGAGACCCTAAAGTTTTTCGATGAGATGGTGGAAAAATACAAACGCTGGTTTCGTATTGAACCAGAAATGATAATTCATGATTTGCACCCTGATTACCTTTCGACAAAAATTGCAAAAAAAATGAAGGGTAAGAAGGTCGTCGTGCAACACCACATAGCCCATGTTGTTTCGTGTCTTGGTGAACACGGGGTTTTAGATAAAGCCATAGGCATTGCTTTTGACGGTACTGGATTCGGCACTGACGGTAAAATCTGGGGTGGTGAGTTTTTTATCGGTGACCTCGGTGACCAAAAGCGGGTCGGTCATTTAGAATATCTTCCTTTGCCAGGCGGCGAGGCAAGTATAATGAAACCATACCGTATTGCGCTTGCGTATCTATATAAGTTGTTTGGCTCCAGCGCAGTGCGATTTGGTAAAGGGCGCAGCAGACTTGTCGCGGCAAACAAGATTTCACAGTTGATACCTTTGCGAGAGATCAAAATGATTACCCGGATGGTTGAACTTGATCGTAGTGTCATCTACACATCAAGTATGGGTCGTCTCTTTGATTGCGTTGCTGCGATGCTCGGGCTAATTCAAGAGATAACCTATGAAGCAGAAGCTGCGATAAATCTTGAATATATTGTTCATCCAGAGGTTAGTGCTGTTTACCCCTATGCGCTTGAACTCACTGAACCTTTGGTTATCAAAATCGAGCCGATGCTCGGCGCTATAGTCAGGGACATTGAAAAGGGGATCCCAAATTCGATTATCGCCGCCAAGTTCCACAACACAGTTGTTGCATTTTCTCTTGATGTGACAGAAAAATTGAGTAAACTGTATAGAGTGAAAAAGGTTTGTTTTAGTGGTGGAGTTTTTCAAAACCGATATTTACTAAAGCTTATGCTCGCAAAGTTTGAGAAGGCTGGTTTTGAAGTTTATTTTCACCATAAATTACCCACTAATGACGGGTGCATTTCATATGGACAAGTGATTTTTGGCAATGCCAAGAGTAGACAGTAGGGAGTAGGGAGTATGTGTCTTGGAGTTGTTGGAAGAATAGAAGAGATAAAAAAAGATAATCTGGCAGTTGCCGAGATCATGGGTGTACGACGAGAGATCTCAGTTGTCCTTGTTCCCGAAATAAAAGTCGGCGAGTATGTTATGATCCACGCTGGTTTCGCAATCAACCCTATTGATGAAGAAGCAGCCAAAGAGACTGAAGACATACTAAAAGAAGTCCTGATGTATTCCCGACCGCCCAGAGCATCTTGATTCTGAGTTTGCTACTTGTTTTCATCAATGCTGATTTTCCGATAAGCACAGCATATCTTGCCCAACACTATCCAGTTGTGGGGTTTGCTAATGGTCAGTATTATGTGTTCTGGACAGATTTGCGTTACTATTCGCCAGACCGATCAATATTTGGCGCTCGCGTGGCAAATGATGGTACAGTACTCGATCCTGATGGACACGTTTTAATAAGGGACCGTACGGTTAAAGCAGCGATTGGATTTGGCGATGAGAATATCCTTATTGTGGTGCAGGATAGTTGCTGAAATATGGCGGATATTTTTGGCGTGCGTGTCACTCCAGAAGTGGATACGCTGGGTTCGTTTGTTATCTGCAATAAACCTGGTGGGCAGGTTGATTCAGCCGTGACTTTTAGAGGAAGAGATCACCCGGGAGATTCCCTATATACTGCCCTCGATAATATCGGGTGGCTTAATATTGGACAAAAGAAGTAAAGTCGTAGTCTATGATGTTATGGGTCGAGCAGTCAGCCCGGATAGACTCATGCCTGGTGTATATTTTGTAATAACGGATAAAAAAATTGTACAAAAAGTAGTTAAGCTAAGGTAAGCTGCGCAGTATATTCATTATCCAAGTGCGGCTGCTATTTCTGGCAATATTCCACCTGCTTTACCATGGATCGATACGTCGACAATCGAGCTAACCGCAGTTGGTTCGAGGTTGATTTCGATGGTTTTTATATTGCCCTGTTGCGCGATTTCCGGGATTGCGGCGGCTGGCCATACAATACCTGATGTTCCACAGATCAGTGCAGCGTCAGCTCGGCTTAAAAAATCCAAGGAATTCTGCCATATATCCTGGGGTATTGCTTCGCCAAACCAAACCACATCAGGTCTGAGTGAACCTCCACAAGCGCACTTGGGTAATGTACTATTTGCTGGTTCGGGTGGTTTTTGGTAGTTGGCTATTTCACCGCATATTAGGCAGCGTGTCCTGAAGATATTACCATGAATTTCCAAAACATTTTTTGAGCCGGCACGTCGATGAAGGTTATCAACATTCTGGGTTAACAGAAGAAAGCGCTCCAGGTTTTTTTCAAGGTCCACGACTGCATAGTGAGCGGGGTTGGGCTCAGCTTTTGAAATGATGTTCTGGCGCCAGTGATACCATTCCCAAACCAATGCTGGGTCTTTCCTGAATGCTTCGGGTGTGGCTAAGTCGGTTGCTGAATAGTTCTTCCATAAGCCGTCAGCACCACGGAATGTTGGGATTCCACTTTCTGCTGATATGCCAGCACCGGTGAGTATAAAGAGAGCCTTTGCCTCTTTGAGAATCGCACAAGCTTTGTCAATCAGTTTTTTAGTTTCCAAAAGTCCTCCTTAAAATCCAACGCACTAATTTCTAAACAAACCTGGATTTTCTAGACCCAAAACACAACACATCTACTACTGAAGGAGGATGTTGATCATTTGAATTTTGCCTGCCCTGTTAGATAAACCAATTTTCAGAGATTGCACACATCATATTATCCTTATGGTATTATAGATGTCTGGAAAAAGTAGTTAAGCTCATATCTGACAGGGTGAATATTTCGAATTTAGTATTTAAAATCTATACTGTATTCCAATCCGTCCGGGTTGGGTGTCGAAATGAACCTTGTCTTCTTCCTCAAAAATAACTACATCGATTATCGATACAATTCGGTTTATGATCGCAAAACCGGGCATGAATGATGCCCGACGAAGGTTGTCCCGGGCGGATTTTCGTTTTTCCCAGAAGGCAGTTCGGTTTGTTAGTGTATCCCATTCCCAGGCGTCATCGTCAAAATAGCCATTCTCTTCTATATATCGCTGTTGTTCTGCTAGATCATCTGGGTAGTATAGGCTTGCGTTTCTTTCGACCTCCAGATTAAATTGTTCTGAAGAAAGGTAGTCTTCTATGGCGTCAAAGTATCGGTCATCATGGTTTGCTGGGTTAGCTCCAGTGTGTTCGACTGCAAACACCCTGGCTGATTTGTCTGTCTTATGCCCGAAGTAGTTGAACCCCACGTAGGTCAGCCATATTGAACCCTCCAGAATAAAGAAAGTTTGGGCTTTGGATTTCTCGCCTTGGACAAGTTCACCCAGACCAGGTACGATCGCAGATGCGAAAATCGGGTTCATCGCCTGAAGAACGATCAATGAAATACCTAAAAGCATATTACCTCCTCAACAAAATGGTTCGAGCCCAAACCGAATTTCCATTTTTATTTTAACACCGCAAATTTTTTGAGCTTCACTTCTTTTCGGTTGCCATCATCGGCTTCAACCCGAAGTATATATACGCCGTTCGCTTGTTTGGAAAAATCAAACCCGATCTCATTGTACTCGTTGGGGGTCGGATTTTCAATTACTTCACTACCTATTTTATGACCGACTATATCGAGGATATCAATTGTGATTCGGGCAGATCGATTAAGAAAGAACCTCACGCGACCTCTTCTTTCAACTGGCGAAGGATAGATATAGCAAATGCCGAGTAGACCACTGGGTGTCTGTGGGTCAACTAATGTACCATCATAATAGCCCCAGTTCTTAGGTGAATTCATGAAACCACTCCACGATACATCAGTACCCGGGAAATCCCAGATATAGAGGGTGCCAAAGTTACTACCACAAGCCAATTCCAAATCGCCGTCATCATCGAGATCAAAAATAACCCCTGGTGATGAAAAACCTTTTTCACCAAAGAGCGGTGAAAAAGGAAACTCATTATTCCGGTCATTAATTATCTTCAATTGACCAAAACCGAATGAATCCACAGTCCCTAACCCGTAAGTGATCTCTTTTTTATTGTCGCCGTCAAAATCTGCCGCAAGAATCGGATAAAAGACATTGGCATCGCTGTAAATAGGAAAGTTATTTTCCGACGTCCCATTGCGATTAGTTACATAGAACGTTTTGCTGGAATTAGCCATTATGATTTCTAAGTACCCGTTATTGTCTATATCAGCTAAGGCAGGTGTCATAAAAAATGTTGTATCAATCAGAATATCAAACCATTGTTCTAAGGTATCTTCGCCATAAATGTATATCGTACCGTAGCCGTTGATTATCACAGCTTCATGGTTACCATCCCGGTCCATATCACCACAGACCGGTGAGGCAAATGTCAACATATTGTGTTCTGACTCGGTGAATTCTTTGACAATACCGTCTTTATCAATGATCCAAAATCTGCCGTCTGAACCGAGTACCCCAATTTGTTTCTGTTCTACATTGAAAACACAGGGTGTTGAAAGGAGCCAGGTATTCAATGAGATGGGGAAGTTCTGGATATTTGTGCCGGTTGAATCAAGGCAATACAGTTTATAATCTTTACTACCCACGATGATCTCATCGCGACCATCGTTGTTAATATCAAAGATAAGCGGTGCACCGAGGATTTCATCGTCGGCATTGAATGAAAAACCGGGTAACGTATCTACAGTCAGACCGTTCAAACACATGAGTTCTTTGTCACGTGCAAAAATAATATCATCAGCACCATCGTTGTTTATGTCGCCGATAGCCAAGAAAGTGGTAATAGTATTGAACCGCGAATAGAAATCATACATTGTACCATCATGGTTATAGCAGAATATGCCACCGATCTCGGTGGCGACAACTACTTCTTTGTCTCCATTACCGTCCAAATCTCCATAGCTGACCGATTTCACGGGTTGGTTGTATTGAGCTTGCACTGGGAAGCCATCTTGGTAAAGGTCAAAATCAATTGATACATCCATGAGCGTATCAAGACTCGATTCAATTTTGAAACTGGCTAATGATTTACCATAATAAGAATCAGAATTCGGTTTGGTAAACGGACCAAATACTAAATTCGCCATACCACTGTCATCGACAAAAAATGCATCGTACTTAGAACCAAAGTACTCGAGCGAATCGCCGTACCACCATTCATCGAAATGCTGGATCCCGTCAGCTTCTTCTAAATCAATGCCTTTGTGTTTAGGGTCTATTTGGACTATATTGTAATCTGAATCATTCCACACACTGATAACTTCATCATCAATATGCCACACCAGGATGCCGCTGCCCGGCAAGAAGAAATCGTATTCTCCGTAGTCAACTGAGATAACGACACCATCTTCGACATCAACAATAATAGTATCTTTTTGTTTGACATCCTGCTGCCGGTTTTCAATGAGGAAGAATTCAGTTGACGAGATCGGTACCTTAACCATGGTCTGGCCCGCAAGACTGTACTGGTTTGTGTCGATTGCTGAGGCCCGTATTGTTACCAGGGTATCCGGGTTAGTCACCACGACCGGGTTTACCCAACCCCGGTCATACCTGCACCAGGCACTGAGATTCGTCGGTATGACACCTTCTGGTGCACCAGCCCGCGGATCACCTGCCCAGCCGCCCGTACACATTAAGTCCCAGGCGCCAACGCCATTTGACCAGCCAGTGACGTCATACAGGTCAGGCAGACCCAGGGTATGACCAAATTCGTGGATCATAGTTCCTGCAATACCGACCATGTATTCATCGACTCTTGCCATTTCCGAGTTGATGCCGGCTCCCCATATCGTGTCGGTTCCTGCATTGGCAAGGATATACGGGATACCTAAATAATATTCCAAAGCGCCTGAAGGTATTGTTGCGGCTGGAAGATCACGAAACCGCCAGAAGTTTAAACTCGTTTGAAAAAGGCACCCGGCGTGGAAAACCACGATTTCATCGTAATTGGAAAAATCTATTGTTGGGTCCTGATCTGCTTGGGCAATTGCATCAACGAGCACCCTGATCAAACCCATTTCCATGCCATAGGTATTGAAGTAGACAAAGCCAGTGCTTGGATCATAATGGTCATATCCAGAATAAAATGCCATCTTGTGGGGTAGTTGATAAGATGCGGTCTGTGCATCAGGCTTTACTGTAGCGGTGACCTCGACGCTGCCGAATGTATTGCTCTTATAATAGTTGCTTAAAAACTGCATCTGCCGCTCAAAATATGTTTTATCGTGCGGTCGGTCATAATACAAACCGTCTTCAGGTTCACCAAAGCCTTCTAAGTCCATTTTCCCATTACCAGTAGTCAGGGAATCAGTATCTTCAATAAACTCAACCTTCAGGACAAGGACATTAAGTATTGTTTTTCCCGTGTTGGCTTTTGGTTTATCCACGCTGAATTCTCTGAATAGCCTCAGTGGTTGGTAGCGATGTACAGGCATTGATTGCGTACTTGTTTCGCCAACCAGTTTCAACATGAAGTTAGGCTTAGGCGGATTCTGGGGTATATGGGTTTGCATATTTCTTACAAGGGTCAAACGCTCGCCAGAGCCCAAACTGATAAGCAAAATCAGGGCAAAGATTCTCTTCAAATGAGCCTCCATAATTTTGGTTTGGGGAGGATTAGAATTGATATGATAACGAGAATTTCCGGTTTGTCGTATTGAAGTCGTATATTGCTTGATCAACTCCTACATCGAGGGAAAAACCAGCAGCACGAACCCCACCACCAAACGTGAAACCTTTTCTTTCACCTTCTGTGTCGAGGAAATATCCCCCACTAAGTTTGATGAATTTATAGTATTCTATTTCAAGACCAAATGCTTTCCATGCTTCTTCGAACTCGTAACTTAAATTTTCAAAAAAGCTCTTATCATCTTGTGCAAACATACCGACCAATATTTTTGTTACATCTGCAGTAAGTGATACCCGAAATATCTTAGAATTAACCGGGCTGAATTGGAAACCGGCACGGAACGTATAGGGTAGAGGATCGGATGAGCCACTCTCGGAATAGCTTATGTTAGGACCGATATTCTGAATTGCAGCAGCGACTGAGAGAAATTTAAATGGTTTATACAGGATACCAGTATCAAAAGCATAGGTTAGACCGGTGCCGCCCTGTTCAATACCTAATTCAGGCATTTTCTCAAATACCCAATTAGGTACCAGGTATGAGTATATGACTTTCCACCCTAAACCCAATCCCAATTTTGAAGTAAGCGTGAATCCGTAATTCAATCCCACGGCGATATCAAAAGTTGTGTATTCGCCAAGGTATATCCCTTCGTTATTTGTAACCTGGGTCTTGCCCGTGGTTAGATAGATTATGGACAAGCCAAAAGTACCTTTTTTATAAGGTTTGGTAACACCTAAATACTCATAGTACATATCAGGGTGAAGTCCGGGTAGCCAATTGGCATGCTGGAGTGTAACAGTTGTTTTGTCAATGAAGCCGAGTCCGGCTTGATTATAATAGCATGCAGTTGCGTCCTCGACGACTGCAGCATACGCACCGCTTAGCGCGGTGGGTCGCGCGCCGGGCCAGATCATCAAAAAAACTGCCCCTGGACGTTGAGCACTAAACAATAGAGTGCTCAGTAAGAATAAAAAGAGACCAACTCTGTGCATATAAAACCTCCATAAATTAGACAGCTCAAGTATAGCAAGGTTAATAGAATTGTCAAGATAGTTTAGAACCTTATTCTATATTGGTACTGAAGACTATATTCACCTTCCTCATCGCGCCTAATAATAATTTCATTTTTATCATCGATGAAGTATTCGACATCAAATTCGTTTTCCAAAGAACTAATATCATAGGTAAAAGTCACAAACAGTTTTTTTGATACATACTTTCCGACACTTAATTTTGTTCTGCTTTCCGGTTCAAAAAATGGCGTTTCAATCCGGACGTAGTCAAGGCCAGTATACCTGCGAATGCGTCTCGAGACATCGCCTTCAAGCCAAGAAAGAATGCTGTGGGGCAGCACTTTTTCAACATAGTCACCTTGTTTTATTTGCTCTAACTCACGCCAGGAAATATTGAGATTCAAGTAAGTTAGAATGTCCTGCTCGCTATAATAGGGGGGCTCAGAAAAGAACTCAAATATCGGTTCTGACATGGGGCCAAAACAGTGCAATTTGATAACTATCCAGTCACCTGTTTTAGGGTGTCTTTCGCGTGTATCCATTTCTGCCCAGATATCCAATTCACCATCTATTTGATCTTCAGGTATGAAGGTGATTTGTCCGTGGGTAATGGAAAGGACGTGGTTTAACCAATAGAAGTTACCGCGCCGCGTTTCTAATCTGCCGGAAAGGCAAATCGGCCCTTGTTCTTTCAGGAAATAGAGTTCGCCACCGAGTTCAATATCTGCTTCACGATTCCTCAACCAGATATTTCTGTCACCTTTGATTTTGATATTCATGGTCCATGTATCAAGCGCCGCGGTTTCTCCTTCCTCAATTTGCATGCCGAATTCCAATGGGACAATTGCTTGTTTAACAGTAATATTACCGTTGTAATAGTTGATTCTGTCTTTCATGCCAAAGGAGAAATTACCACTGCCCACACCATAAGCAAATGGTTGGTACTGGAATGGCGCATCTTTGAAACTGACATCGAACTTGAGGTTTTCAACCTTGAAATGAGGTTCCAGCTTTATGTACCCACCGGCAGTGGCATCAGCCATTTTTGAACTCGACTGGTATGAGTGCCCTAATGCGCTTACCTTAGCCTTGGCAGTTTCAAAAAATATCATATTTTTATCAAGCCTTATTTTGCTATTAACTGAATCTATGTGCGCGGCTATTATATCAACACCAAAGGAGCCGTTCTTTATTTCTCCGGAACCAGTGAATTTGAAGTCCTCAATATTCCCTTCTAAGGTTACATCTGCGTAAATTAGACCAGCGGGTTTTATCAGGATGTTATTTAGAAAAGGGAAAATCCAAATACCGACATCTTCTACTTTGGCGTGGATGAATGATTTGTCGAACGATAGCGTTGCTTCCACATGAACCCTTTGATTTTTTTCATCGAGCACAGTCAATGATTCAACTACGACCTTGTTATCTACGTACTCGCCACAGGCTCGTAGTTCACCGTTTTTCAAATCGATAAAATCGATGTTCTGGGCGTCAATCGTGAATTTGTTGTTTTTGAAGGAGAGGTCTACAGTTCCTTTGATTGGTTCACGTAAACCCAATAATGTAGCTAAGTCTGCTATGCTACCATTGGATAAGTTAAGGCTCAGAGGTTGTAGATTTGCTTCTAACTGTCCACCTATAAAAGTGAGATTGATTTCGCCGATTTCTTTATTGAGTAGGTCAAAGGAAATCGGCGCGCGGTTTGTCGTTTCAACACCATTGTATTTAAGAAAAAAATTAGTAATCTTGCCCTTCAATTCTGCATCTACCACTGTGCTGATCTCCACCTCGTTGCCTTGATCGTGGACTTGGATATTCATTGTACTGTCATCTGAAGAGAGGGTGAATATTTCAAGATATTTCTTTTTGTAAAACGGTTGTTCAAGAACCAATTTCAGGTGTCCAGAACGATCCGGGAACTGAAAATCATCGCTCCTCAGGGTGATTTTTTTTGCTCCGAATCCTTCAACCAAAACATCGGTACCGGTGATATCGGCAGTAATTGTGGTACCAATCAGGTTTTTGAATTTACCCTGTAATGCACATATCCCGTTCAGTTTTCCTTGTACTGGCGCAAATTGCGCAAAGCGTCCAATTTCAAAATCAGCAAATATGATCTCGAGGTCATGTTCAGGGTAAAGGTCTCCGTGGACCGCAAGCGACTTTTTGCCTTCTTCTATGAAAAGCGAGTCGAGCGTGATTTGTGAACCTGCGGTTGAACTGAACAACATTAGCGAGTCAATATCCAAGCCGTGTTCAGCTGGTGAACGGAGAAAACCGATTATACTCTTATTTCGGTAACCCAAGTAACCACTGACAAGGATTGGCGATTGGGTCTTAAGAAGGTATGATGCGTTGACCTCTTTGAATTCAGCTTCAAAACCCCAATGTTTAGTATTGAAAAATTTGACTTGGGCAAAGATATAACCATCCCATAATTTACCATCAAAAATGTTTACCCAGAGCGTGTCTGCGAAAACATTTGTTTCAAAATCAAAACAATCGATGGGATAAACTCCTTTGGCAGTACCGTGAATATTAGGCAACAGCTTGTTGTTACGGTATTCGACTTTACCAGTGAAGTCAAGCGTACCTTGGTAGATATTGAACTGCTCGATATCAATTTTTGATTTTGTAAATTCAAGGTGCGTTTCGTTGTCGATAAATGAGTACGTGCCTTTACCCTGGAGCATCAAACCTTTTCCTTTTATTCTGAACTTCTTGGCATCTATTCCGTTATTTTTTATGATGAGATCAAGGTTGGCGCTCGTTATGACAAGTGGATAGTCTTTAACTCGAAATGAGAGGTTTATGGTATTCATGTAGACCTTGCCAGCAACGAGATCAACAAAGATGAGACCTGAAATACCTTCAACCACTTGGGTATTTTTGTTTACATAGATAACCTTACCATTTCTTAGATTGAACCTCAAGCCAAGAGTAATATGGGGTAGGCTAAAGCCACCCCCATTACTTTCAGAATCGGGTTTTTTCTTCAGCACAACATGTGGTTCAACGAGATTTATATCGAACAAATTTGGTAGTCTAAGTAGCGAAGGATGGAATCTGAATGCGATGGAGGCACTTTTTCCGTAGATGCTGTCAGTCGGTGACAATCTAACGCAGTAATCTTCGATTCGAAAACCTTGGAAGACATTGCCGGATATTTTCTCGTACTCAATATCGATATGGGTGGTTTTTTCAATGAAACCAATTGTCAGCTCAGTAAAATTTATCGCTTTAAGCACAACCACCACGGCTATTAAAAACAGGATCACAATTGATGGAAGAACTATTTTCTTCATGATCTTAGAAAATATGGTATATACCCAAATAGAATTCAGGGTCTTTATTCGGAATTTCATCTTCAACTTTGTCCATTAGCGGGAAACCTAAGTCGGCGCGTACTGGACCTATCGGTGTGTAATAGCGCAAGCCGAATCCTGTGCCAGCTTTCAAATAGTCATTGTTTAGGCGGTCAAACTCGTTGTTGATATATCCGATATCAAAGAATCCAACAACGCCAAAATTCCATGGAAGTCCAACACGGTATTCAATACTATAGTTTAAAAGGATATTCCCATACCTTTCATCCGCAAGCGTATCAGGTCCAATAGAGCGTTCAGGATAACCCCTCAAAGAGTACTGACCGCCCAGGTAGTATTTCTGGTGAACTGAGACACTATTCCTTGGGATGATAAAACCTGCTTTTAGTCGTTGGGCCAAGGTGTTTTTGAACAACTGCAAGAACAGTCTATTTTCCATTTCCAGGCGCCAAAAATCGTTGTCTCCGCCAAATACGCCACCGGCATATTCGATGAGCGGAACTGTGTAAAGACCTTTTTTTGGATTGAAGAATTCATCCCGAAAATCAATCATGACCTGTAATTTTACACTGTTTGTGATATCCTTCAACGAATCCTGGAACGTCATATCAGTTTTGGGAGCAAGGTGAATGAATTCGTACTGATTGGCGATACTGATCTGCATATTGTCAGATATTAGTCTGGATATCCGTAATTCGTTGCCGCGTGTTTGTCTCGTAAAATTTTCGGTTTCTTCAAACCAGAAAAAGGGTAGATCTGAGACCGTGAGTTTCAACGGTGTAAGATAGGGGATGGTGTATCTTCCTTCTAATTTAAGTTCCCATTCTCGGTCAATGTTTGTTTTAAAAGATGGTTTAAAGTGGTAACGGTGTCCTTGGTTAAAAAGATTAAGCTCCTCAATACCGATCGATATAAGAAAACTTAAAGGTATTGCTATGCCGATACCAAAATTCAGAATGCGTGATTTCAATTCTCTAACCGTAAAAACAAGGTCAATGCTGTCTGGTTCTTGTTTGATCAATTCTGTATTCACCGTACTAAAGAAGCCAACGCTGTATATGCGGCGTTGGCTTCTTATTAGTACGGATTTATTGAATATATCACCTTGTTTGAACTTAATTTCACGGCGGACGATTTTGGTATTGCATTTTTTCAACCCCTCGACTTCAACATTTCGTATGTAATAGAGACCGCCTCTATCAACCGTGAGTTCAATGATTCCAGAGTCCGGCATCAAAGATGATTTGACTTCCACATAAGGATAACCGCGATCCATGTAATTGAGTGCAATAGCTTTTTCAGTATGTATGATCTTAGTATTAATGAAGAAATCTTGGATTTCTATTTCGTATAAAGATTCGAGTTTTTTAATCTCCTTTGGTTCTACCCCCTTTAACACTATTTTTTCTATTCTTGGACGTTCTCCTTCTTCAATAGAAAAACCGATGTTTATACCTTTTTCAGCTGATTCAACCTGAGGTTGGATTGATGTATTGAAGAAGCCTTGTCTTTCGTAGTAGCTTATCAGTTTATCAATATCAAAAGCCAAGCTCACCTCATTGAATTCATCTTTCTTTTTGGAAATCAGTTGTTTGCATAGTGTTTTACCAGAGATTGATTCATTTCCCGAAAACCGTATTTCGGAAATTGGGGTATTGAAAATAACTAATGTGATTAAAAAACTGATCAAGCGAGAGTATAATTAAATTAGAAATTTACCTTTTTTGATTATCAGCTTCCCGTCTAAGCAGACACTTGGCGCCTTGATAACGCCATCGAGATGGATTTTCGCTTTATTTTTGCCGCCAAAACCAAGGTTGTTACCGAATGCTATATGGATACTGCCGAGAACCTTTTCGTCTTCAAGGACTTCGCCGGTGATTTTTGCTTTGTAGTTGGTTCCAACCCCGAATTCACACAGGGTTCTTTCTTTCTTGCCATACTTATCAAAGATAGATTTCAGTTCTCTATTGCCGCCCACCTTTATGATCTTGCCACCTTCTATTTCGAGGAGGACTTTTTCCTTCAGAAAACCGATTGGTGCAAAAGAGCCATCGATAACCACGCTGCCGTTACTTCGTCCTTCAAGCGGCGCAATATATGCTTCACCCGCCGGCAGGTTTGAGAACTGACCAGGCTTTTTTATGGAGCCGGTGTCGGTATATCCTTTACGTCCAGTGAGATATATCTCCAATCGCGTACCGTAGTGCGTTGTTATTATTGCTTGTTTTGCTTTGGATAGGAGCGTGGCGATTTTCGTTGTCAGGCATGCTATTCGTTTATAATCTACATTTACTGTGCGTTCAAACATTTGAAGAGTGATACCAGGCATTGTTGCACCCCGCGCACCGCGACGGCATGCTTCGATGCGTGCGTGCGTATGGCTGAGGGATCGACTTGTTGGCATTATAAACACATTACTTGTTTTGAGTATCTCAGCGATCATTTTTGGTGGTTCTTGTCCGTGAATCTGTCTCGGTGCGATCTCAATCAGGATTGGATCAGTTGTCTGGCGTAGTCTATCCCATAGAACATAACCTACTGTTCGACATGGTTCATCAGTGATGACAACGACTCGTTCTCCTTTTCTGACACCCAAACAATCATGGATGGTTGTGTTGGCTGCTTTGATAAGTTTGGTGGTCAATACTCTACTACCAGCGGAAGTGCGCGAATGCCTTATTTGCCTCAGCCATCCGGTGGACTTCTTCCCGTTTTTTAATGGCAGTGCCCTCATTATGGCTTGCGGCTATTATTTCTTGGGCAAGTCTTTGTTCCATGCGGTGTTCAGATCTGGCTCGAGCCGCTTTGATAACCCATCTGATTGCAAGGGTTTCTTTACGACATGCCCTAACTTCCATAGGAATCTGGTAGGTTGCCCCGCCGACCCTGCGCGGTCTTACTTCAAGCACTGGTTTTGCATTATTCAATGCTCTTTCGAATACGGTGAGGCCATCTTCTTTGGTTAGTTTTTCGATGAGATCCAACGCACCATATAAGATACTTTGAGCCGTGCTCTTTTTCCCATCCCAAAGTAGGTAATTAATAAACTTGCTAACTAACATACTGTTGAATTTCGGATCAGACTGGATTTTTCGTATCTGTGCTCTTCTTCGTCTTCCCATTTAACCCTCTTTATGAAGTTGTCACAACTTCTTTTGGTTTCTTAACACCATAAAGGGAACGGCTTTTCTTTCGGCCTTCAACTCCAGCTGTATCATACTTACCGCGCACTATGTGATAACGGACACCCGGTAAGTCTTTAACCCTGCCGCCTCGGACGAGTACAATGGAATGCTCTTGAAGGTTGTGTCCTTCACCTGGTATATACGCAGTTACCTCAAATCCATTAGTCAATCTAACCTTGCACACTTTACGCAGCGCTGAATTCGGTTTCTTCGGCGTCGTAATATAAACTCTGGTGCAAACACCACGACGCTGGGGATTTTTCTGCAGGGCTGGTGCTTTGCTCTTTGAAGAAACCTTTTTCCTACCTTTCCTCACTAATTGGTTAATCGTTGGCATTTTCCTCCTTCATTAAATTCACAACCTTTATTGTATTCATAAATCATGAGTTGTCAAGACATAATCAACAGATAGTAATCATGTTATTAGGTCATTCAAAGAGCCATGTTTCTGCTTGACACAGTATTCTTTTCCATTATCATTAATGTATGATTCTATTGTGTTTTATGATTCTGTTCCAAGTTAGTGTAGAAGCCGACGTGGATGCGATTCTCAAGTATTCTTATCCTGGTTCTAATCTATTTTTCATAGATCCTGGTTTTGCCAACCCTTCGATTAGCCGTGGTTTGATCGGGTTTTCTCTTAATCCAGCCAGTCTATTAGATACTGATAGGTTTGAAGCGATGTTTACTATCTCACCTCAGATGACGACGGAGATAGTTACTCAATTCAGTATCCCTTTTGATTCGCTGATTGATAATAGCCAGACGCCGTTTCTTGATACAATCTGGATCCCTACTGATTTGGGTATTCAACAAATAGGGGGTCTTGATTTTATCGGTCTTGCTTTTAAGCTCAGAGGTTGGGGATTTGGTCTTGGGTTTCAAAAAGGTGATTATTTAGGTTTAGATTTCACTGCCCAGACCAGCCCCTACGCGTATTATGGCCTTGATTTCGCTTATACTTTTACGCATGCGGACATAAATGAGATACCGATCGGCGATTCGATCCCGGTGCAGATTCAATTCGATGCTGAAGGTGACCTTGCATTCAATGGTCAAGGTGATGGCCAATTTACAACTAAGAGCTTTATCATGGCTGCGGCGCGTAGACTATTAGGTGTTGATTGTGGTATTGGTTTGCAAATAATACCAATTTCACTTGAAGGGGATTTCACTGGGTTATTTGACGGACAAGTAGGTGGCGGCGGACTGGCGTATGTAGAAGCGATCGATGATTGGGTGATCGATGCGACCTTTGATCTTGAGATCGATGCTGATTCGATCCTTTCATGTTTGGGCAATATTGATTTGAGTTTTGTTCTTTCGACGTTTTATTGGGGATTGAAAAAGGAATGGCGCCATGTGAGCCTTGGGCTCTGCGGAGAGTTTTCCTTGCCAACATTTGTCCAGGGTGATTATGAACTTCTTGCATCGATCCCCATGACAACCCCGGCTATTAGGATCGATAATGATAACCTTATCGTTGATACGTTAAACAAAATTGTGACTGGTCATGCCACAGTGGTTGTCTATGATTTCCAAAAGAGCGATTCTGCATATCAAGATGTGATCAATACACTGTTTGCCGGGACTGGTGGTGCCACTGCAGGTATGGATTTTCGGGTATGGCGTTTTGAGACTGGTTTGTTTGGCGGTGCGAGTATGTCAAGCGATGCCAAATATTTGAAATTGCGCGCTGGTTTGAATATAGGGTTTCATACATTCGTCCCGCTGCGCGCCGGGGTCATCTTCCATTTCCAGTATTTCGACATCAAAGGCATACCAATGTCAGCTTTGCCATCGATCTCTTTTGGCGGTGGAACTGATTTTAGCGTGGGAAACTTTGATATCTTCACCACCCTGACCGGTAATACCACACAGGGAGCAGCATCCTTTGTCATACCAGGTATTGTTGGAGGGGAGACAAAACACAGTACCCTCTTATCACTGGGAATGGGTCTGCGTTACCGATTCTAAGCGGATAAATCCGCTTCGATTACAGTGATGCTAAGATAGATTACGGAGATATAAACTCATGAGTTATAGAAAGATTGGTTTGTCGTGTAAGGATAGTTCTCGACTGCGCTCGAACAGCAGTGTCCTATTACTCTTCGAGCGAGCCCGTACCTTTATTAAAGTACGGGGGAGTCGAGAAGTCCTTTTCTTGTTAATAACCTTTTTTTCATTCAGTACAGCTGCACAGCGACCTGGTGCGACATTTTTGTTGATCCCACCGAGTGCTAGGGCAACCGGGATGGCATATGCATATACATCAATCTGTGATGATGCGTCAGCAAATTACTACAATGCAGCAGGACTTGCATTTTTTACAGCGCCGAAGATCACTGTAAATTATTTCGAATATCTGAACGGTTTGTCTCCAGATATGTACTATGTATACTGTGGATTAGCTTATCCGTTCTCTAAGTCATCATGGGGTTTTGATGCAATTTACTTTACGCCTGGGAAAATTGAGAGTATTGATGGAATGGGAAATCTGGTTGAGGATGCTGTGTGGCGCCTCGCACTAGAAATAAATTATTCAAGAAGGATTTCAAATAATCTATCTCTTGGCATCGGTTGGAAATTTATTAAACAACAGTATGGTTTGTGGGATCCATGGGGTTGGCCTCTCTATGAAACAGGATCTGCCTGGGCATTTGATTTCAATTTTCTGTACATAATTTTGCCAAATCTATCTATTGGTACAGTACTACATAATATAGGACCAGATATACACTATACAGACACTGGGGCAAGCGATCCCCTTCCCTGGTTATATCGGCTTGGCATAGTATATACACCAATAGAGAATGAATATGTTTCATGTGCTGTTTCTGCTGAGATGACGAAAGTGCTTGTTAGTATGTTTGCTCAGGAAGAAAACCCATTCTGGGAAAATTTGAAATACGAATTTAAAGAAGCCTGGAAAGGGATCGGACTTGAACTCACATTTTACAGAACAATATCCCTGCGCACCGGCTATTTTTATGATATGGAGGGTGAAAGAAAAGGTTTTACATTTGGTGGCGGCATAAATATTAAGAATTTTGAACTGGATATAGGCATTGACGAAAGTATATACGAATTCCCGACTGTGAACCGCAAGACTTCATTGTCGTATAGTTTTTAAACAAATTAGTCAGTGAATAGTGTCGTAGGGCAAGGCTTTAGCCTTGCTTATTAATGATATGTGATAATGATCATGGAGATTGCTTCTCCGCCTAAGGCGGATCGCAATGACACATGTCTGTCATCCGTTATCTGCCATCTGCTATATTATCAGCATCGCGTCGCCATAAGACAGAAAGCGATATTTTTTCTTGATGGCTTCTTCATATGCCTTGAAGATAAGTTCTTTGCCTGCAAATGCACAGACCAGGAGCAGCGGGGTTGAACAGGGGAGATGGAAGTTAGTGATCAGACAGTCAATTATTTTGAACTCATATTCTGGATAAATAAACAGATCGGCAAGCCCAAAGGTCTTTTTAGTCTGTGCATAGGTCTCTAATGTACGGCAGACTGACGTCCCAACACCAAATAACCTCTTAGCGTTGCGTAAAACCTTGATTGACTTTTGCGGAATCTCAAAATACTCTGCCTCCATTTCATGTTCTTCAATGTTTTGGGTTCTGATCGGTCTAAACGTACCGGGTCCTATATGGAGTGTGATCTCTTCAATTGCTGCACCGCTTTTTTTGCATTGACGGAGAACATCTTCTGTAAAATGTAGACCAGCTGTAGGCGCAGCGATAGACCCTGTTTTTTTAGCAAAAGTCGTTTGGTAGTATTCTTCATCGTTTGTGATCGCTAACCGCTTAATATAATGTGGAAGTGGTACTGTCCCGTATTTCTCGATAACCTCATGAGCTGAAATATTGAATGCGACTAGACATCTTGAGCCCTTTTTCTCGATTACTTTAACATAGACATCGCGATCAAGAAAGATTTGCGTGTCCGGTCTGACCCGACGGGCATTAGAGACCATACTTTCCCATATGCCGTCAGCTTGTTGTTTTATCAGGAGGACTTCGACCACGCCGCCAGTTGTTTTCTTACCCTGCAGTCGAGCTTTGAATACTTTTGTGTTGTTTATCGCCAGCACATCACCTCGCTCCAATGACTTGTAGATGTCAGAAAATAGACAATGCGTAATGCTTTTTGCGGTGCGGTCCAGGATCAACAATTTAGCTTGCTCGCGTTTCTTTGAAGGATATTGAGCGATCAGTTTCTCTGGTAATATATAGTCAAAGTCTCGCAGTTTCATATCAGAATCTAATTTTTGTTTGGAAACGCAGATTTTGACGGAACTCATCGTCTGGATCAAATTCAATTCTGTAAACGAGGCTGAACATCGTATGCTTACCAAAACCAAGGCTGGCTGTTGCAGTGACAATCTTTGTGAGACCAGGCGGGTCGGCAGCCGCAAAGAAATATGGTACGGGGTCGAGGTTGTATCTTCTGTAGATCAACTCACCGGTTAATTCGAAGCGACCCTTTGTTTTGAACGGTATGCCTATTAACATACTCCCTTGTGGTTGATAAAGCAAAAGATCTGTATCAGCGAAATAGCTGGAGAAAATCTCGCTATAAAAATATCCAAGTTCAGGACGCAAAATTGGCTTGGACAAAACTCGACAGGCTATTTTGCCGCCATAAGAATCTCTTTTTTCGCTAATGAATGTATTGTGTTGTTCAAGTACTTGTTTGATTTCGATACGGCCCGACAGAGCTTTGTACACAGGAGCAATAGAGAGCAGGCGTTCACGGTTCGATATTTCAAAAAGCGCAAAGCGAGCATCTTCTGTTAGGTCTTGGTGCACATTGAATTCTAATTCATACAGGTCATCACTAAGCGTAACGAGCAGTTCACCAAAATTGCTTTTGAAACTGCTCTCCTCAGCATAGTAGAACCTGCCTTTAATATCGAATATGGATTGTCTGTAGGACGTTTCGATGCTGTAGTTACGGTTGACTACGCGTTCGAATTCCTGGAGCAGGTATATTTTTTTGATATAGTCGCCGCCGTTTTTTTCAACATAAGTGCCGGTCAATGAGTCAAAAACATAGTTGCCGGTTCCATCATCGACTTTTAAATAATTCTCATCCCGTTTTTGAGAATAGCGCTGGGTTTGTTCAAGATTCCCGATTATCGCGCCATATTGGTGCTGGATATTCAATCCGATATTGCCAAAGAAAAAGGTTGTATCATTGTAGAGTCGATGTCCTATTGATATGGATAGAGGTAAAGTAATGATATCAAGAATTGTTGTTATACCTCTGTTTATAGAATCCTGATCAAAGGATCCTGAGATACCAAGGCGACTGTTTGCCCTCATCCAATACTGGATATCATAGCTTAGAAGATGTATTTCCTGGGTGTATTCATACTGAGATTTGAGCGCGAATTTGCCTTGCTTCTTGGCAAGTCCTGCATGGTATTTGTTAATGCTATCAATTGCTTGATAACCGAAATTGAAGAAAAAAGGGTGGAGGCTAACTGATTTGCGTTTGTGTGTGCGGTTGAATAGGCCATAACCTACGGCAGCCCTAATGAATGGCTTTGGACTTATGCCAAGTACAATGTCGGTTAGTTCTTCTAAAGGTTCGTTTGTATTCCATTCGTATTGATAGTCGATTTCTTCCTTGCCTTGTGGTTTGGAAAAGCGCTCGTCATATGAGATATATTCACCGTCAACTGTGAAAATACTCAATTGCTTTTTCAGCTGCATATGAAAACCCCGTCCAAAATTATCATTGTCGCCAATGGCCGAAAAGGTATTCTTGTCAAGAACTGAGCCATAGGCGTTTAACTGAATAGCGTCAAATATGTTGACCCCCAAGCCATAGAACTCGTCTTTTTCTGGTAAAGGAAGGAGTTTAGTCGGTGAGTAATTGCCTAGACCCGGACCCTGGTATGAAAACGCCTTGATATTGGGAGCATATATGTACTCGCCATTATTTTCACCGACATGGAAGAAAGTGACGGTGAATTCACCACTGTCAGTGCCGACATAGACAAAGTGGTTATTATCGATGATATAATCGCCCTCGGCAGAAGAATCAGCATAGGTGTGAAAAACTGATGAAGTATCACCTGTTGCACGGAGGCTATCTTTTTCTTGAGCGCTTATTGTGAAAGTAAGCGGGTTTTCTTTTTCGTCATATCTTCTGCGGTATATACCAGTGAATGTAATATTCCTGAATGCTGTTTCCCCGTTGCTCTGGGCATAAATATTGGGATAGTCATCAATGGCTTGCTTATACTCAACCTCGATACGGGAATGATTTGTGATAATATTCTTGTTGGTAAACGATAGGACCCCTCTTTCATAATCAATAATGTAGTCTTTGTCTACTTCCATGAGTTTGGGTTGATCGATACCCTGGGCAAGATGCACTCTTTCACTATTGGTTATCATGGGTGGTTCAAGAAAGTAGGGGCTTTGCTTTCCTTCCTCGCCATTGAAACGTGTACGTTTATTCATTCCACGGTTTATCGCATAAGAGAAACCCACTCCATTTTCTTGATCGCTCGTATGAATTCCAATCCTCGCACCTTGTATTTCATCCCTAACTCCAAAAGGTAGCTTGAGACTTAGATTGCCTAATTCGCCCTCAAAGTTGTTTGTGAAAATTCTGAAATTCATTTTTTCAACTTCTGAGATTTGAATAGTTGAAGATGCTGTTGCTTTGTCTGAAAGCGTACCTTCAATACCCACCCCCTCGACCTCGCCTCCGATGCGAACTCGTAGTCCTTGGTCAAAGCCTCGATCCATATCAAATGAAAAGTCCTTGACGCCACTTATCTTCAGGTTATCATACATGTCCCCAGACGTATCTTCTATCACTGGCACATAGAGTGTTTCAGAAAATGTGGTGTCGGTTTCAAGTATTTGATACTTGTAGTAAACCGAGTCCAAGTTGAGCAAACTCGAATCTTGTTCAGAAATCTGAGATATCCCGAATCCATTTGTAAAGATAAGGAGGTAAATTAGAATATAGCATTGACATTTCATTGGTTAAACTATCTTATTTATGTACCGCTAATCGATATGGGATAAACTATAAATACATAAAGTAGTGCCATTTTCATCAAGTATGAAAAGCGAATTGTTCGTTAGAACAATATCGCG
This sequence comes from uncultured bacterium, assembly GCA_965603515.1. Taxonomy (GTDB): domain Bacteria; phylum Hydrothermota; class Tepidihabitantia; order SM23-42; family SM23-42; genus JAUVZL01. The sequence continues at coordinate 3,156 of CBFDDH010000028.1, read as the reverse complement.
TATACCGTGGGCCAGCTCAATTTTTATCCATTCCCCGTTTCTTTTGTACATGTATTTCTCATCTGAGGAGAATAAGATGATAGTGCTGTCTTGAACAACGAGATTTGTACACATCTTTGGGATATCCATGTTCTGAATAACATTACCGTGTTCATCATAAAGGAGCAATTCGTTATTGGTCAGTACATATAAGATATTGTCTGCAAAATAGAGGTCTTTAATGTTGAGGTCAGATATCGATAACCGGATATTGTATGTGAAATCTAAAAAAACCAGTTCGTGCTTATAACGGTCATAAATGATCACTTCTTCACTCGGCGTTATAATAAATGAAGATATATCCTTCGCAGCAAAGATCTCTTCCTTTATTCCAGAAGCCGTATAGTACTTCTCTAATGTATTGCCATTATTCAAGTAAATGGCAAAAGGCGTAACTGAGAAGTCGTGGATACGGTAATTGACATCATCGGTAAATGTGATCGCTTGTACTTTGCTCGAATCGTCTAATACAAAGATGCTTTTACCGAAAAAAGAGGCGAGATAAATTCTGTTCTCTTGTCTTTCAATAATATTGTAGACCCTGTCTAGTTGGATTGTATTAAGTGGCTCAGTAGACAAGAGCAGGAAAAAGAATAGCATATTCAATATCATAGCGGGATTCCTATTGCTGTCAACAAAAGGAAAATATTATTAGTTGTTATTGTGCTCTTACAATAAAACAGATGCGTTTTGCTTTTTTTATCTGATGCACCGAATCCCAGAACAGATGCGGTCATTTTCTCGGCCAGGAATTCAGCCGTTCTTTCCTCGGGAAAATCACTTGTCCAGACTTTCTTGACCTCAGCATATTGCAGCAAATAGTCTATATGCCAGAACTTTTTCTTCTTTTTTCTCAAATGCCTTGCGATTCTTTTCGCCATGTTTCTCTTTGCTGATCCTACGTAGACGTAATAGCCATTTTTGAATCTAAATGTCCCCAATTTGCCAACTTTGATGCATTTTTGTTTATCAAGATATATATTGAGGAGATATGTTATCGCCAAATCAGTTTTGTTTTCTTTTTGTAAAAGATTCTGTCGAAGCCCGATTCGTGCTAGCCTCGGGTTTCACATCAAGTCCTTTAACCCCGATGAACGTTATATATTTCTTCATTATTCTATATTTTAATCGGATCATTCGGAAAATCAAGCTCCATATATTCCCCTCTCCTTTACAAGGGAGAGGGAGAGGGAAAGGGTGAGGGTTCTGGAATGCTCCCCGTTTGACTTGGATATGAATATATGTTATGCTTTTAAACGTTGGATGTCATTGCGAGAACCCTGAGCTTGTCGAAGGGGACGAAGCAATCTCTGGAGATTGCCGCGCTCCCTGCGTTCGCTCGCAAAGACATAACAGAAAATTATCAGCGCTCAACGCATGCTCCGATATTTATCCCGTAGGTGTTTACACCGGCGGGACTCCATTATCTATTCCAGGAGCGAAGCGACATGTCTTCAATCCGCTTTATGCGGATGTGACTGCAGCCGACCTGTCTCGAATTATTATGAGAGAAGGTGTGTCTTCAGTTCGCAAATGCGAACATGACCCCAGCGCAAGCGTGGCTCCATTTATCGGTTCGTATTGACACTGAAAACTAACCAGTTATAATAGAGCATGAATACAATAATCTCGATATTCGTAGCAATAATCATTTCTTGTATCTTTTCGTCTGGATCTGCCAAGAAAACATCAAAGGTAGATGATGCAGGAGCAACTAAACAAGGAGTCAATGCAGTGGTAAATGCCAATAATCAACTTGCTTTTGACCTTTATTCTCAATTAAATGAAGAAAGCAAAGACAGCAATATTTTCTTTTCACCTTATAGTATCTCTGTTGCTTTGACTATGACTTACGAAGGTGCGAAGGGACAAACTGCTAAAGAAATGCAATTAGTTCTTCATATCCCTGAAGATGCCACTATGAGGAGATCGAGCTTTGCAAAAATATACAATGAAATAAATAAAAAAGATAAGAAATACAAACTATCTACGGCAAACGCTCTCTGGGCTCAAGAAAATTACAAGTTTCTGGAGGAATACACAAATAATGTTGAGAAATATTATGGTGGCAAATTGACTAATCTTGATTTTATCAGGGAAAGTGAAAAATCTCGTCAGATAATAAACAAATGGGTTGAGGATCAAACAAATAATAAGATCAAGGATTTGATCCCGAAAGGGGTTCTAAATCCCCTTACGCGTTTGGTACTTACAAACGCAATATATTTCAAAGGCACCTGGGTAAAGCAATTTGATGAAAAAGATACTAAAGAAGATGATTTTAGGATGAGTTTTGAAAATACAGTGAAAGTTCCACTGATGAGGTTGACTGGTGATGATGCAAAATTCAACTATGCTGAAACTGATGAAATACAGATTTTGGAAATGTTTTATCATGGTGAAGATCTGTCGATGCTTATTATTCTTCCAAAAGGGGATGATCTGGCTAATATAGAAAAATCAATTACCTTAGAAAAATTAGCTGAATGGAAGAATATGCTACATATACAAAGAGTGGATATTTTTATCCCTAGATTCAAATTCAAGACCAAATATTTCATGGCTAAGGCTTTGAGTGATATGGGTATGCCCGCTGCATTTAGTCCAGCCGCAGATTTCTCAGGGATGGATGGTACAAAGGATCTGCTTATTCAGAATGTTATTCATCAGGCTTTTGTCGAGGTGAATGAAGAGGGAACCGAAGCTGCGGCCGCGACTGGTGTTGTTATGGGGTTAACATCAGTAGGACCCAGAATCCCGATTTTCCGAGCAGATCATCCATTCATGTTCATAATACAAGAAAGCGAAACAGGAAATATTCTATTCTTGGGTAGGGTTAGTGATCCAAGTAAATAATGGCTGAAAGAAAAGGTTATAAGCGGAAAACCCATGAACACAGAGAAGACCTTGCTGGCGAACATAAACTCGGTGATATTGGACAGATAATACTGCTCATAGTTTTTATCATAGGTTTGCTTGCCGATAAGTTCATTCTACATTGTTCAGTGTTCTTGATAGAGTTTATCCCGTTTTATCTGAGGGTACTTATCGCATTACCTTTCTTTGTTTTTTCATCTTATTTGGCTTTATTCGGACTCAAGACTATTTTTGGTGAAC
>CBFDDH010000027.1:0-34758 GCA_965603515.1 uncultured bacterium | reverse complement strand
CTGAGGTGGAGTGAAATTATTTGATTTTGTAATGAGATGTAGGACAAAGGTATTTCCTATAGAACATATTGTGCAAATTCCTGTCCGGATTTACAAATACGTGTTTTAGAAAATAACTGAAAAGAGGAGAAATAGAACAAAAAATGAAAGGTAATATATGGAAATAATAGAACTTAGAAAAAAGAAAGTAACTGAGCTTCAAGATATCGCTAAAGATATGGGCCTTCAGAACTATTCTGAACTCAAGAAACCAGAGCTGGTTCATGCAATACTCGAAGCTGAAACACAACGGTCTGACCTTGTACCGGTTGAAGGTGTTCTGCAAGTCCATCCAGACGGCTATGGCTTTCTCAGATCACCGAGTTATAACTATTTACAAAGCCAGGATGATATCTACTTGTCGATCTCGCAAATCCGCAAGTTCAACCTTAAGGTTGGCGACCACATACAGGGACTTGCACGACCGCCACGCGAAGGCGAACGATACTTCGCAATGATCAAAATCGAAAAGATAAATAATATCGCACTCGCTCAATTCAAATCAAGAGTATTCTTTGATAGCCTGACACCGCTTTATCCTGAAGAACGAATTCACCTCGAAATTGAAGGGGAAAATGACCTATCCATGAGGATCATTGACCTCTTTACGCCTATTGGCAAAGGTCAACGGGCTTTGATCGTCTCTCCACCTCGGGCCGGTAAGACAATACTGCTCCAAAAAATAGCCAATTCAATAGTCAAAAACCATCCTGAAATATACCTTATTGTGCTTTTAATCGACGAACGGCCTGAAGAAGTCACTGACTTCGAGCGTTCAGTAGATGCTGAGGTTGTCTCCTCAACTTTCGATGAAACGCCAGACCGTCATACTGAAGTTGGCGAAATTATCCTTGAGCGAGCAAAAAGAATGGTTGAGGCGAAGACTGATGTCGTTATCTTGCTTGATAGCCTCACACGACTCGCCCGAGCTCACAATTCAGTCGTACCGCATTCAGGTAAGACCCTTTCTGGTGGTCTAGATTCAACCGCCCTTCAAAAACCAAAAAGGTTTTTTGGTGCAGCACGTAAGATCGAAGAAGGAGGAAGCCTGACAATAATCTCAACTGCTTTAGTTGATACCGGCTCCAGAATGGACGAGGTGATCTTCGAAGAATTCAAAGGCACTGGCAACCTTGAGCTAATCCTGGATCGCCATCTTTCTGATCGTCGAATTTACCCGGCTCTTGATCTGTACAAATCAGGTACGAGAAAAGAAGAATTAATACTCAGTGAATTCGAACTCAACCGTTTATGGATTCTCCGTAAATTCCTATCTGAAATGAACGTCATTGAACAAATGGAGTTCCTTACGGAGAAAATGAGACGCTCCAAGACAAATAAAGAATTCCTCGATTCAATGAGCGATAGCGTATAAGGAGTGCAAACATGAAAAAGAAAATACACCCCAAATATGGTAAGTGCGTCGTTACGTGCGCATGTGGTAATAAGATTGAAACGAAGTCAACAGTAGAAAAAATATCGGTTGACCTCTGTTCAAAATGCCATCCGTTCTTCACTGGCAAACAGAAAATTGTGGATTCAGCCGGCCGCGTCGAAAAGTTCATCAGACGCTATGCTAAGAAGAAAACGGTAAAACCAAAAACGAAGAAAAAAAAGAGCGAGTAACAAATGGACAAACCAAACACCCTCAAGAAAATAGATCTTGAAGATATAAAAAACATCAAAACAAGGTTCCAGAATCTAAAGGAGCATCTTTGACCCAAAAACCATAGAAAAAGGTATTGCAAAACTCCAGCAAAAAACAACTGCACCGAATTTCTGGGAAGACAAGTTAACCGCACAAAAGATAATGTCAGGCATCAGCCGGAAACAGTTCTGGCTCGATGAAATACGTCATCTCGAAGAGGATATCGGATTGCTTACTGATATCATTTCGCTGCCTGAGCTCGACAATAAAATGATCAAGGAAGCAACTTCTGAGATCAAGAAAGTAGACCGAAGAATTCAGGACCTTGATGCAAAAGTCCTTCTGAGTAATGAGGATGATATTAAGAACTGCATCCTCACTATCCACCCGGGAGCAGGCGGTACAGAATCTTGCGATTGGGCAGAAATGCTCTTCAGAATGTACTTGAGATGGATGCAACAAAAGAAATATAAGCACCGGGTCCTTAATCTGTTGCCGGGTGAAGTTGCCGGTATCAAAGATGCCGCCATTGAAGTAACCGGCGATTACGCGTATGGTTTGCTAAAAGCTGAAGTGGGTATACATCGCTTGGTCCGCATTTCGCCCTTTGACACAAATTCGCGGCGCCATACATCCTTCGCATCGGTCTTCACGTATATGGAAATTGAAGAGGTGAATTTTGAGATCAATGAAGACGATTTGCGTGTCGACACCTACCGGGCAGGCGGGCACGGCGGTCAAAATGTAAACAAAGTCGACTCGGCAGTCCGCATCGTTCACATCCCTACAGGTATCACTGTACAATGCCAGAACGAACGTTCCCAGTTTCACAACAAGGTAAATGCCATGAAGATACTACGTTCCAGACTGTATGAACACTATCAGAGAAAAGAAGAAGAGAAATTGAACAAGCTTGAGGCTCAGAAAACTGATATCGCCTGGGGACATCAAATTCGTTCGTATGTTTTTCATCCATATAAACTTATAAAAGACCACCGTACAAACTACGAAACCTCGCAGATCGACAAAGTCATGGATGGTGAGATAAACGACTTTATCTATGCTTATCTTAGTATGGAAGCAAAGAAAAACGCGAAAACAGAAAGTCACTAAGCTATTAGTTATTTCTCCGGTTCACCGACATTTATCCCACCTGTCCTCGTTACGTAGATAAAGGGATAGTTATAAACAGCGGGGTAGAACGAAGTTGTACGGGGTCATTCCCCAACCTCTGCCCTGTCATTCCCCGGTTTAACCGGGGAATCTAGATCTCTTTACTGGATTATCCGGCCCCTTCGACATATAACTCAGGACTACAGCAAGCCGGACCATGACAAATTTATTTACGGTTCGCACCTCAGAAGTTATTGTTCCTCTCACCTTGTTCGAGACAGGCGAGCTTTGTCGATACCAATGCTGCTCACAGTTTTAGTGTGATTGCAGCAATGAGCATCCCGTGTGCTGCATGCGGGAGAACATCGGCTGTAGAGGGATTGTGTGTCTAAATAAAAAGTTGTAGTATAAGCAAGCCAGATATCAGGGCAACGATGATGACAATGATAAGCGCAAAACGACCCTGTTTTTTTTCCTTAAGCTCTTGAGCCATTATAAACTTGAGCATTGAATCATTCATTTGTTGCAGTGAAACCTTTATGTCTTCATTGACTCCCAACATTGAAACACTGCATTCTTTTGTCTCACCCATTTTTACGCACATATCATTACTTGCTTTTTGGAATTCTTTCAAGGATTTGTTGACATCACGCATAGCATCCCGGGTAGTGGCATTGAAGGTATCACTCATGTTTCGCAGGTTCTCGTTCACGTCTTTAGAAAAAAGCGTCTGACTCTTGCTCAAAGTAGAAAGCGCACCGTTCAAATTCCGGAGAAGCGGCTCCAGGTCCCTCATGTTCTTACTCGAACTCTCGTGAAAATCCTTGATAGATTTTTCCAGTGCATTGATGTTAATGTGCAGTGATTTTTGCATAAGGGCAATGGCTTTTTTATGCTCGTCAGAAAAAGAAGTCAGCGACCCCTCCAGGGCAACAATCACCTCATCCAGGCGCATTGCTTTACGCAACTGGGCAACAGCACTTTCAATACTATTTACGGCATCATCGAGATGGGTCATGTCTGTCTTGGCTCTAATTCTGATGTCTTCTGGTTCAGGTTTAACAGCCTTCTTTTCCGAAACAACTTCTCTAATTACTTTCTTGACCCCCTCTTTTTTAGGCGCTTTGGTTTTTGGAGAACTAACCGGTGTCCCAAGCACAGTAATGTCTTCTACAACAGTATCGTCCCTTAGTAACTGTTCAGCAAATTTCTTGGCGAGGTCATTTCTGCCGAGTATCTTGTATACTTCATTGATCTTCTTAATGACTTTGCCGCTGAAGATCTCAAGATCCCGTACCGCATCGATCGCCTTCAGAGCTTCTTTGGTGTTTTTCGCGGCGAGCTGGTTGTCAATGTATGAAAAATAGTATATGAGCGCATCGCTTTTTTCATCGAGGTCTACAAGTAATTCAGCAATGGCCAAATTGGTCTGTACATTGCCGGGGTTATGTCTCAATATCTTCTTGCATAAAGCAAGCGCGTTTCGTGCAAAATTATCTCTACGAAAGGCTTCAACGCCTTTTTGAAACGCTTCAGTAGCTTCATCTATGTTGTCACTTTTTATGTAGAGGTCGCCGAGACGGTTAAAAGCATTGCCATTTCTGGGATTTAGCTTTATGGCTTTCTGGAGTTCCTTTATTGCCTGCTTGATCTTACCAGCGGCTTCGAACTCGTTTGCGCGCTTTATTATCTTGTTTAACTCGTCTTCTTGTCCTGTGTTTAGCATCTGTATTCCAAATAATTGTATATGAATATATGGTAATGTCAACCCCGTTTGCAGAGTATCGGGGAAACGGAGCATAACTGGGTATTGGAGTAAGGGAGTAATGGCGTATCGGAGATTTTCTTAATGACTCAATGACTTTGTTATTTGTCTTTTTTGGTTCCTTGGTTCTTGGGATTTGGAGCTTGAAGAAATGTAGTTGCACGATTTATCGGGCTAAATAAAGGAGCTCATTAGCTTGCTGATGTGTTGACCTATGCACCATTCCTTGATACAACTTGGCGGACAGAGAATATCGTAACTACAAGTTTCCTCTGAAAATCGAAAGGGGGTCTGAACTTAAAAAAATCCAGACCCCCTAAATCGTTATTGTTTATTACTATCTTATGAGAATGAGTTTATTCGTTACAGCGTTCTTACCAACCTCTATTCTACCAAAGTATATACCAGCAGCAAGCTTGCGACCTTTATCATCACAGCCTGTCCACGTTACTGAGAATTGACCAGCTTCCTGATGTCCATCAATGAAGGTCTTAACTTTCTGACCACAAACATCGTAGATCGTGAAATTCACGTCCTGCGCACAGGGTATGGCATAGTCAATTTTAACAGAAGTCCTGAATGGATTGGGTAACATTGATAAGAAATTAGCATTCGCTCTTGGTGTCAAATTTTCATCTTCTTCAATGCCAATTGTCGCCATGAGCAAAATCACGGGCACTCTTTCAGGATTGTCATCAACCACAGTGTTAGACCAAACAAGCAGAGTATCGTAATGGTATGAACCCTGTGAGTAACTTAATCCGGTTGTATCGACACCAACAGTTACTGCCACTGAATCATTGATCGGTACACTGAACTGTTTGGGTGTAATGACAACTATCCATTCTTCGTTTTCATCCTGTGTAATATCCGTAACCTGAAGCATACCAGTAGCACTCGCTTGGTTTATTACCCACACAGTTTTGGCTCTATACCCTTCGGATACTGCATTTACTGCCATGAGCGCATCAATCCGCCCTGCACCAGAAAGATTGTCGCGACCAACTGTCTCAATATCGATCACTGCATGATTTTGGATTATACTATCGATGTGCCTTGGCAATAAACTTGGCTCTTTCTCTAACATTAACGCGATCGTACCAGCAAGGTGCGGTTGAGAAAATGATGTTCCATTAATTCCATTATCATATCCATTATTGGTTGAATGATCCAAAGATTTGCAACTGACCCCCGGCGCAGCAACATCAGGTTTTATCAAACCAGGAGGATATGGGTAATCTGTATACGTACCGGTATTCCAATGGGTAGGACCATAACTTGACCATGAAGCAACATCATCACCATTGTCTGTTGCACCAACTGCCATAACCGCGCTTTGACCACCATTTGGTGCGTACCAGGGCGCAGGACAATCAGCCGGGCATATAATATCCTGGGGAACTGTATAATGTCCATAGGGTGAAACAGATCTTCCGTTTCCCGCAGCGCAAGACCAAACAATGCCCGCTGCAAATATGGCATTCGCCTGCCCTCGCCCCCAGTTTTTAATACCGTTACCCGGATCTTCAAAGCCGAGCGAAGTACTGAATAAATCGGCACCATTGGTAAGACCAAATGCAATTGCATTTCCCATATCGATATTAGTGCCACATTTTAGTGCCATTATTTGAGCATCAGGTGCAACACCCGTATTTGAACCATTTGTACCATCACCCGCAACTATTCCAGCAGTCTGTGTACCATGTCCGTTCTCATCCATGGGATTATTATCACCATCTTCAAAATCATAACCGTGATTTGGATACCCAGCACCACTGCCATCCCACATATGATCTTGTAGATCACCATGGTTATAATTAACACCTGTATCCATATGGCCAACAACGATTCCAGCACCAGTATAATCACTCCATACATCATCTGCATTGATCTTGGCAACGCCCCAGCAGATTTCACGTCCGTCTTCAGCGATAAATCCAACATGTTCATATACAGGTTCAGGGTTATCCACAACGCCGATTATCTGTGCTTTTTCCTCATACCCAATACACCAAACATCAGGACGTTGCGCAATTTCTTGTATGATCTCAGGGCATGCTTTGAATGCAACTGTATTTGTAACCCATAAGGACTGCACATCAGTTACTTTACCAATCTTTTCCATCGACTCTAAATAAGCGAGCAATCGCTGTTGATCACTCTGTGCCAGTGCCATACATTCCTCAATAACAAACTGCCTTCTGTCAGATTTGGACATCTGCTCTGCTTTCGGTATTAACCAATCATAATTCATCTGTTTTGCCATCATGACAAACACCGGGATCTGTTCATCTGACGACGCGACGTTTATTACCTGTGTAAGCTTTGTGTCTATTGGATCAGCAGTATAATGTGTTGCATACTTTTCCGAGGAAATATCACCCCAGAAAGACCAATCATAATTAAAGAAAATGATTGCCGGCCGATGTGTGATATCACCCTGACCGGCATTTTTTCCTGAAGTATAGATTTCAATACCATCGGTTCCAGAATTGCGGGTATCCTCCCATGCAGCATGCCAATACCCAGCTGTGTAAAGAAGACCAACTGAATGGTAGTTGCCGTTTACGGAGCTATTATCATCAACAGTTTCTGGAGTGCCAAGCCATGTTATGCCGTTATCGAGCGAATAGTTAAAACGAACCCTATTATTGCCATACACATAATCAAGACCAATGGTTTGGTCATCACCATATAACCTGGGATAGGTTTCATTTGAGGCATCATTGGTTAAATCAACAATGCTCGCCCAAGTCTCTCCATAATCTGTAGAATAATTGTACATTATGTCATTATCACCACCACCAACATCTGCCTGGTAAACGATATATGCATAGCCCTGCGAAGCGAATACTGAAGGGTATCGGTCATCATTGGTATTGGTCGTACCCCAACCGTATAATCCGCCCGAACCATTAAGTGTATCTAAATAACATACGACATCCCAATCACTGCCTGTAGCATCATAATACTCAATGCCATGAATAAATATTGTATCATTGCCGACAATATCGACACTGATTGACGCCTTCTCAGGATATCCACCTGATGGCGTGAAACTCAGACTATAATAAGCTGTTGAATCGTGTGAGAAGAGGCAAAATATCTGGTCACTTGATGTCCCAGCTTCATCACCAAGATATTGAGCTATGACAAATCTATTATTGTTCCCCCATGTCACAACTTCCGGATATGTAAAATTGGGAAGACTGCCAAAATAGGTAACGCCGGCGAGATCATCAGGATCATTATATCCACCAATATTCGAACGCATAAAGCATGGACAATTGACATATGTACCCCCCGTGAGCGAACCCCAAATCCATATCTTCCCATCATCAGTTATCGCAATTTCAGGATAGCGCATATCATAACCGCCTATACCCCAGGCTCTATTATCCCATGATACGCCTTGATCAGTACTTGTAGCTATTCCAAACCGGTATTCACCGCCAGTAGTAAGGGCTTCATAACAAACATAGATTCTACCAGTAGCGTCCTCAGCCATAGAGATAAGCTGGTCATCGAGATCATAAACATCAGGAATCTGTACATCTGTGCTCCACGGAGCATCGCGATCATAGTCAAGCCATGGTGGGTAGTTTGTAATCCCCGTATATACGCATTCAGCCTTGATTTCCATTGTCGCAGGTAAAACTTCTTTGTGTATGGATGATGCAGGAATGTGAGCTGGTATCATCTCAGCAGCAAAAGCGATTGCCACCAGGCAAACCATCAATATAAATATTTTCTTCATACCTCCTCCTCTCTCATCTGTTCCAGATTTTTCCTTTTCAAAAATTTGTTGCTAAAGAATTATCCAGAGCAGATTAACCTCGTAACTCCTTGATTAAATAAAATGAATCCTTGTTTCTAACTTCTGTTAACGCGCCGCATCACCCCCTTTCCTGATAATATATTTTAGCCAACCTACTGACAAAGTCAATGCATAGACTTAAGCCTTGCTCAACTCCTCATATCACTTATTATTATAATAGATACTGATAACTTGTCAACCCCGTACAGGGATGGTGACTGGTTATTGGGTTGGGAAGCGGGAATAAAAGATATAGGTTCATTAAACAATCCAGCATCTTAACCCAAACCTGTCTTCCATCTTATAGGCTTGACACCCCAATTTTTTAGCATATAATCGACTATGAAGCGTTCGCAGTCTGATCATGATATCGATAAATTGCAGGTCATCTTTGATCAACTACATGGTTTAGAAGACCCGGATTTTATAAGTTGGCAGCCCCTGTATGATTTATATATTACAGAAGGAGAAGTCGTTATTACCATTGAGATCGCCGGTGTTAAAGCAAAAGATTTCACGATACATGCGGCACGCAACTACCTTATAATCGATGGCATGAGGGAATCAGTTGAACTCCTGATCAAAGAATGCTGTAAATTTCACAATATCGAGATCCCTTACGGCCGCTTCAACCGGAAAATAGATTTTCCTGTACCTGTAGAACCAAAGCAATACAAATACCGCATGGATAACGGTATACTTACGCTGCGGTTCCCGATTGAAAAGGAAAAAATAATCCCTGTTGAGAATGGCTAAGGAGAACAAAAATAATGGCTGATCAATTAGTACAGATACCAAGCGAATTAGGTATAATCCCGATCAAAGGCGGGGTTGTCTTCCCAGAGCAAATCGTACCGCTTATTATCCATACTCAGAAACTCGCCAAATTGATCGATGAAATACTGACTACAAACAAACTCGCTGGCGCCCTGACGCAACTCAATCCTGACATTGAAGATCCAAAACCTCACCAGGTGTATGATATCGGGTGCGTCATTCAAATCAACAAAATGCTGCGTTTCCCCGATGGAACGATCAGGCTGCTGATCAAGGGACTGAAACGCTTCAAGGTAGTGAATTTTACACAAGCCGAACCATATTTAAAAAGCACAATCAAAGTAATGAGTGATAAGCACAGGAAAACCCTGGCAGTTGAAGCAATGATGCGCAATGCGGTAGCGATGTTCCAGAGCCTCGTTTCGTTGGCGCCATACTTACCTGACGAACTCAGCGCTATCGTCCTGAATATCGATGATCCAGACCGGCTCGCTGATTTCGTAACTCACTACACTAACTTTGATTTCAAAGAGAAACAGGAGCTATTGGAAACTTATGACCCTAAAGAGCGTTTTTCAAAACTCATCCCTGCACTCCAAAAAGAGATAAGTATACTGGAACTCGGCGCTAAGATACGTTCTGAAGTTAAGACTGAACTGGAGAAAGGACAACGTGAATTCTATTTAAAAGAACAATTAAAGGCGATTCAAAAAGAACTCGGCGAGGGCGATGATAACACGCGGGAAATCGATGAATTGCGCAAGAAAGTACGCGATGCAAAGATGCCTGAACAAACCATGAAAGTGGCTATGAAGGAACTCGACCGGCTCGCAAGAATACCTTCCCAGGCTGCTGAGTATACTGTGGCACGAACTTATATTGACTGGTTAATAGCAGTCCCCTGGTCAAAATCTACAAAGGATAATCTCGCTATAAAAAGGGCGCAGAAAATCCTCAATGAAGACCATTATGGTTTGGAAAAGGTGAAGAAAAGAATCCTTGAATACCTTGCCGTCAAGAAGTTAAAACCGGATTCCAAAGGTACGATCCTCTGTTTTATTGGACCACCGGGTGTTGGCAAAACTTCCCTCGGTAGATCTATTGCGCGCGCCCTGGGCAGAAAGTTTGTCAGGATATCGCTGGGCGGCATAAGAGATGAGGCTGAGATCAGAGGGCACCGAAGAACCTATGTTGGAGCTTTGCCCGGTCGTATTATTCAATCCCTAAAAACGTGCGGTACAAACAATCCTGTATTCATGCTTGATGAGATCGATAAGGTCTGCAGTGATTTCCGAGGTGATCCCTCTTCAGCACTGCTTGAGGTGCTTGACCCAGAACAAAACAATACTTTCTCTGACCACTACCTGGAAGTACCTTTTGATCTGTCAACGGTTATGTTTATTGCCACCGGAAACATTATTGACCCCATAATCCCGGCTCTAAAAGACCGCATGGAGATCATTGAACTACCTGGCTATATCCTTGAAGAAAAAATGGAAATAGCGAAAAAGTATCTAATACCAAGACGGATCACAGAAAGTGGTCTTAAGGCAAAGAGTATCGTAATCAAAAAACAAGCTTTAAGAACTATTATCAATGATTATACAAAAGAAGCAGGGGTTAGAAATCTTGAGCGGATGATCGGTTCGCTTTGTCGCAAGGTCGCGAAACGCTTTGCCAGCGGAAAATGTACGGCTGTCAATATCACCCAAAACAACCTTGCTAAATTCCTGGGGCCTCCTAAAACCTATTCTGAAGTAGCCGCACGCAGAGGAGAGATCGGTGTGGCAACCGGACTCGCCTGGACACCCTTTGGTGGTGAGATCCTATTTGTCGAATCGATCAAGATGAAGGGTTCCAAAGGATTGATCCTCACAGGTCTCCTGGGTGACGTCATGAAGGAATCCTGTCAGGCAGCGCTCTCCTATTTGAAGACAAAATTGATTTCATGGAAAATTGATGAAGATATTCTTAAAGATACTGACGTACACATCCACATACCATCAGGCGCTATTCCCAAGGACGGGCCTTCAGGCGGCTTAGCCTTGATCATGTCCTTGGCATCGTTAATAAGAAATTCAACGATCGACCCCAAAATTGCTTTTTCAGGCGAGATTACGCTTACCGGCCGAATCCTTCCGGTAGGTGGTATCAAAGAAAAGGTGATCGCTGCAAAACGGGCTGGCATCACTCGTATTTTCCTGCCTAAAAACAACCAAAAGGATTTGGAAGAAATCCCCAAACATGTGAGAGCCGGACTATCATTTCAATTCGTCTCAAGTATTGGACAGGCGCTACAGCTCATTTTTTCAGAAAAGACCAAGAAACCGAAGAAACGGAAAAAGAAAAAATGATACTATTTCTTTTCATGATGGTCGAATGGCAGACCGTCAATAGATCATATAATGACTTCGAACAAGAACTTATAGTCTACTTCAGCATCTCGAACGATAACCTGAAATACGTAACTGATGATTCGACGTTTTATGCGGAATATGAGGTGCAAATAAAAATATTTGATAAACAAGGGACTCAGCTGACCGGTGACTACTGGGAAGGAATTACACTGGAGAACGATGAAGAAGTAAATGATTCAGTAAGAATAATCATCCCAAAAGCGAGTCGCTATTATGATCTGAAAATAATAGACCTAAATGCCGGACTAATCCTCAATGTGAGCCAAAAAATCGTCCAGATAAATTACATCGGTAGTATTAAATGGGATATTTCCGCTGACACGCTATCTGTGGTATTTTCGATAATCAATCCTGAGGGCGAAGCGATCAACATGATATTCGCTTTCGACGAATTTGAGAAAAGTATTAAATTAGAGAAAGGTATTTATGATGATACCGTAATTTTCTACATTGCGGCACTGCCTAATGGCGACTTTACACTGAACGTAAAGACCTTCTCACCGCTCAGAAGGATCGATGAAACAGAGGTACCGATCAAAATTGCCAGACCGTTTTATCTGGATGAAACAACCTGGTCTCTCAAGATCAATCAGCTCGAATACATTGCAACAACCTCGGAAATCAGAAAGCTAAGGGATGCGAAAAGAGAAGAAAGAGACTCACTGTGGCACGATACTTGGAAAAAACATGACCCAACGCCGAATACCGCATATAACGAAAAAGAGACCGAGTACTTTGAGCGTATCGAGTACTGCGAGCAACACTTCTCCCATGGTGACAAAGGATGGCGCAGCGATCGCGCTCGTATCTATGTTAAACTGGGGAAGCCGGATGAGATCGTCCATCACCCCTACTACACCGCCCCGATAGATCCATACAGGCCAGCAGAAACTTTGTATGACTCATATGAAGTCTGGCATTATTACAAACGTAATAGACATTACGTCTTTGGCGACCGGTACGGTTTTGGTGAATTTATTCTTCTTAACCCGGATGGATCAGATTCATGATTTTGCTATTGAGCAGTCTGTTCTTAACTCAAGCCATAGATTTTCATGTCGACCCTGTAGTCTACCGTTCAATTGTGACGATTGAAGATACGATCACAGAAACCGTCAAACAAGAAGATATCTTCTACATTGAGTTCAATTGTGAGATCCCTTATCATGAACTTTTTTACGAGGAAAGCGATAGTGGAATCATCACCCGGGCAATCATCCCATTTGAGATCGTGAATCTT
The DNA here is from genome assembly GCA_965603515.1 of uncultured bacterium. Classification (GTDB taxonomy): domain Bacteria; phylum Hydrothermota; class Tepidihabitantia; order SM23-42; family SM23-42; genus JAUVZL01. The sequence continues at coordinate 21,942 of CBFDDH010000027.1, read as the reverse complement.
GATCGAGCTGATACCCTGGCTGATACCCTGTATCGCCTGTTTACGCTTCCCTCGTTTTCCGAAGCAGCACGACAACGGATGTCTTTTCTCATCCAATTCGGCATGCACGTACTCGAGGGTAACTACAAATACAGAATAAGTATCCTGTCAAAGGACAAGAAGGGAACGATCGAAAGATCGCAGATGATCAACCGAATAGACTACCCGATGAGCGACATCTTGCTCGCTAAGGAAATTGTGATTGACACAGTTGACGACCATCTAAGAAAGGGTAACCTGAAGATCGTCCCTCTTCCTTCACATAATTTCAGCGAGCGCTACATCACGCTCTATCTTTATTATGAAATCTACGACATTGCGCCCGACTCGAATGAGTTGGAAGTAACCTACGAAATCGTGAACCTCCAAAGCGAAAAACTCCGTCAGATATCACGACAAATCACCAAGAGGCACACGTCCCAGGCGGTAAATGTCGGTTTGAACATCGCACAACTTGAACGTGGTGAGTATCAGCTGAATATCAAGATCTACGACCCGGGTACAGAAAGCACCATAGGCAAAGACGTAGCATTTGAGATCACAAAACAGGTCTCTGAAGATATAAGCTATGAAAGTTTGCCGTACTATGATAAGATCGATTATTTTCTCCGTGCTGGTGACTATAAGAAATTCCTGGAGCTACCTAAAAAAGGGAAGGAGATATTCCTCCAGAAATTCTGGAGCCAACACGATTACCATGAAACTGCGGAAAGATTCACTCATGCTGACGAGCATTTTAAAGAAGGCTATAAGCCTGGTCATAAGACAGACCGCGGCAGAATATATGTCAAATTTGGTCCTTGTGATGAGATCATAACTAGTGTTATTGAGGCTTGGGAAACCAATCCTTTCGAGACTTGGCAATATAGTAATGGACTGCGCTTTGTCTTCGTTGACATCCGAAGTACTGCTGAATTCACTTTGGTCTGGACGAACTCAAGCGAAGAACGATCTCAACCAACACTTTTTGAGTATCTTCCAGAATCCGTCAAAAGAGACCTGCCGGCAGAAACTTTCAACTAATAGATCAACACAGGAATCTCTATGAAAAAATAGGAGGTAATCATGGAGGACAATAAAACTCTGGAAAAAAACATTAAAGATATTATCAAACAAAGTATTAAACAAGAAATGCAACTGCATTTTCAGAATGCAGCAAATAGTGACAACGAAAAAATAATGAATAATATTCAATCTTTAAGAGAACTTATTGAATCATCAAAACTTTTCGAAAAAGAGAAAATAGCATTATTTGTTGATGCGCAAAATCTATATTACTCAGCCCGCATGGGCTATGCAGCAAAAGTCAATTATGAGAAGCTTATGAAGCTCATCACTGCAAATCGGAAATTAGCTAAGGCATATGCATACATTGTGCAAGCGCCCGACGGTGATGTTAAACCTTTTGCAAGCAGTCTCGAGCGTTTCGGCTACGTTGTTAAAATCAAAGATGTAAGAACACGTTCAGATGGTTCATCAAAGGCTAATTGGGACATGGGCATGGCCCTAGATATCCTCAGTATCCTGGATAGTATTGACACAATAGTCTTAGCTTCAGGTGACGGTGATTTCGTACCCCTTGTGGAGTTCGTTAAATCAAAAAACAAACGAGTAGAAATATTTGCATTTTCTGACAATACAGCTTACGATCTAAAAGAAAAAGCGGACAAATTCCAACCCCTTGGCGAAAATGTCATCCTCACATAAGGTTTTTCCAGCATCCATGACCATACCCTTTTCCCATCTTGTATGATTGATTATCATATTCACACGAACCACTCGATCGACGCTGAAGGTAAGCTAGAAGAATATTGCCAAAGAGCACTGTCTCTTGGACTTGAGGAAATCTGCTTTACCAATCACTGTGAGTTAGACCCAGCAAGAGATGATTCCTTCATATGCTTTAATGGCCAGCGAGAGAAATTCACGCGCCATGGTTTATTGCGACTCCAGGACGAAATTCTAGAGCAAAAAGAAAAAAACAGAAGCTCTGGCTTAAGCATAAAATTCGGAATCGAAATCGGCTATTACAAGGGCATTGAACCGCGTCTCCATGAGATCATCGACGGGATAGAACTCGATTTTCTCCTTGGCAGCATACATTGTCTTGACCACATTTGCATTGACAGTTCCCGAGAACACATGACCTATTTTGCCAAACATTCAGCGCACACGATGATGGTGAATTACTATCAGGCGGTGGAGGACTTGGTTAAAAGCGATCTCTTCAATTCGGTTGGTCACCTCGATGTCTACAAGAAATATGGCATAGCTTATTACAAAGACGAAATAGATGAGGTTATCGTCGAGTCGCTATGCAGGATATACAGAATGATGGCTGAACGAAACATCGCCTTCGAGATAAACACCGCTGGGCTACGCCGCATTGATCAATTCTATCCCAGTCCATTTATCGTCAAATACGCACGCGAACAGGGTCTCAACATGATAACGATCGGCTCTGATGCACATCGCGTCGAAGACCTTGGTAAAGGTATCGCAGAAGGAGTAAAGTACGCAAAATCTCTTGGTTTTGAGGCGGTTTACAGATTCAACAAAAAACAACCAATAAGCGTAAAGATTTAGATTTTCTCACCTTCTAAACCCCAGCAAAGCCTTTAATTACAAGGGTTTCCTGCAATCATATGCTTGTTGACTTCAGCTAAATTCTGGCTATAATATTATTATGGAAGAACGTATAACTAATGTTTATATTGAAGACGAAATAAAAGCATCTTATTTAGATTATGCAATGAGCGTCATTGTGGGACGTGCTTTGCCGGATGCCCGCGATGGCTTGAAGCCAGTACAGCGCCGTATCCTCTACGCCATGGAAGAAGCAGGATTACTATCGAACCGAGCCTACAAGAAAGCAGCAACAGTGGTTGGTAACGTCCTTGGAAAATACCATCCTCACGGTGACATGGCGATATACGATGCTTTGGTTCGTATGGCGCAGAATTTCTCAATGCGCTACGTTCTTATCGACGGTCAGGGTAATTTTGGATCAGTCGATGGTGATGCCGCAGCTGCCTACCGTTATACTGAGGCACGACTTACATCCTTAGCCGAAGAAGTACTGGGGGATCTTAAAAAAAATACTGTTGATTTCATCCCCAATTTTGACGGAACCCTAAAAGAACCCACAGTCCTACCAGCCGCTTATCCCAACCTTCTGTGCAACGGTTCGTCTGGCATAGCAGTAGGTATGGCAACTAATATCCCACCCCATAACCTCAGTGAATTGGTTAACGCACTCAATGCAATGATCGACAAACCCGATATCGTAGACGAAAAGTTAATTGAAATGGTACCTGGACCAGATTTTCCGACCGGTGGCATCATTGTCGGAACAACCGGTATAAAACAAGCATATAAAACTGGTAAAGGTCGGGTTATCACAAGGGGAAAAGTCAGAGTTGAGGATATAAAGAGCGGCAAGCAGGCAATCGTCATAACTGAAATCCCCTATCAAGTGAACAAGAGTTCGCTTATAGAAAAAATCGCCGTACTGGTACGTGCCAAAAAACTTGAAGGGATTTCTGATCTGAGGGATGAATCAGATAAAGACGGTATTAGAATTATGATCGAGCTCAAGAGAGATGCCAATTCTCAGGTAGTTCTCAATAATCTATATAAACATACTACTTTACAATCGACGTTCAGTATCCAACTGCTTGCGCTAGTTTCAGAGGCTCCAAGACTTCTTACTTTGAAACAAGCCTTGAAGACTTTCCTGGATTTTCGCTTTGAAGTGATCACGCGACGAACAAAATTTGAGCTGGCTGAAGCAGAAAAGCGTGCCCATATCCTTGAAGGTCTCAGGATCGCTATTGAAAATATCGATGAAGTCGTGCAGATCATTAAAAAGTCAAGGGACGTTAAGGTCGCTAAGAAAAAACTAATGGAAAGGTTTTCTCTTAGTGAGATACAGGCTCAAGCTATTCTTGACATGAGACTGGCAAGACTAACAAACCTTGAAAAAGAAACGTTGGAAAAAGAATATTTGGGATTGATAAAAGAAATTGCTAGATTGAAATCAATCCTTGTATCCTCCAAAGGTGTTTACCTGCTTATAAAAAAAGAACTCAACGAACTAAACGCAAAGTATCAAGAACCAAGACGCACGCAGATAATCAATGCAGAACCCGAAGAACTAAGCATGGAGGACCTTATCGGCGAAGAAGATATGGTTATCACTGTAACCCATCGAGGCTATATCAAACGCCAGCCCATTACCACATACAGAAATCAATCGCGCGGCGGTCAGGGAAGAAAGATCGTTGAGATCGGTGAACAGGATTTCGCTAACCAACTGCTTATTTGTCTGACTACTGATACATTGCTGTTTTTTTCAGATAAAGGCAAGGTCTATGCGCGTAAGGTCTATGAAATACCTGAAGCAGGACCCTTTTCCAAGGGACGTTCGATCGCCAACTTTATTGAACTGAGCGATGGTGAAAAAGTAACCGCATGTTTATCCATAAAGGATTTCTCACCCGATCATTACGTCTTCATGGCTACGAAAATGGGTAAAGTGAAAAAAACTTCTCTTGTAGATTTTTCACATATAAGAAGAATGGGGATAATCGCGGTTAAATTACTTGCCCGTGATCGACTTATTTCGGTTGGTTTAACCGATGGAGCAAACTCGATACTGCTCACAACCCGTGATGGTCTGACCATCCGATTCTCCGAGAAACTCATTCGTTGCATGGGCAGAAATGCCTCAGGCGTAAGAGGTATAAGATTAGTTAAAACAAATGAGGTCGTCGGCTTCAATATTGTCAAAGAAGCAGAGGACATGCTCATCGTTGCTGATAAAGGTATTGGTAAACGGGTCAAATTCGCTTCGATCAATGAAAAAGGCAGAGCTGGTAAAGGAATGAAGGGAATGAAGATCGATGCGAAAACAGGGAAAGTCGCCGGCGTTACCAATGTCAGTGATGACGACGATTTAATTGTTATGACCAAAGCCGGTAAAGTCATCCGAACACCGGTCAATAAAATCCGCGTGCTGAGTCGTCAAGCTAAGGGTGTAAAGATCATCACCCTGGCAAAAAATGATATAGTCTGTTCAATCGCCTGTATTAAAGCACAAGTGTAATTCTGATTGGTGTATTTGGAAAGTATAGTGATAAACGATATTTACTCAGTCGATAGACCCAAACCCTGTTGCAGGATATGCTAAATCACAAATTCCAAGCACCAAATTCCAAGCACCAAATTTATAATGACGTTTATTTTGGGTTTTGGTCATTAGAAGTTGTTTGTGATTTGGGTTTTGTGTATTGGGGGTTTTGAGCCTATGGCGAGGAAATCCTGGGATGAATATTTCATGGCTATTGCCGAACTCGTTGCCGAGCGTTCGACCTGTATACGGCGTCAGGTTGGAGCTGTAATTGTCAAGGATAGAAAAATCTTGTCCACTGGTTACAATGGCGCGCCCAGTGGCATCAAACACTGTTCCGAGATCGGATGTTTGAGAGAACAATTAAATATTCCCGCGGGTGAAAGACATGAAATATGCCGTGGCACGCATGCTGAACAAAACGCCATAATTCAGGCGGCGACGTTTGGTGTAGATATCAGCGGAGGGATAGTATATTCTACTCATCAACCATGTTTTATCTGTACGAAAATGCTTATCAATGCCAAGATAACAAAAATAATCTACAAAAAAGAATACCCGGATAAATTGGCAATTGACATGCTCCATGAAGCCAAGATACCATTTGTGAAAATCTAATCCACCATGTAGTGGCAGAGAAATATTTGTCGAGCAAGCTCGACCACTACGTTCCTGTCATTATCCGGCTTGACCGGATAATCCAAGAGTATTCGGTGTTACTAGATTCCCCGATCCCTTCGACGCATAACTCAGGACTACAGCAAGTCGGGGAATGACAGAGCTGCGCTCCTCGCAGTAACAGTTTTGAAGTTCCTAACCTCATAACTTCAAAACACGGATAGAGCTCTATGCTTGCTGTTCTCTTACACAATCCTGATTATTGTCATTGCGAGTTCATCCAGCTTACGAGCGGGATGAACGTGGCAATCTCATCGCAAAATAACCAACGATCGTGATAATTTACAATCCGGTGCCTCTACAATTATAAAATATGTACCCTGACTTAAATCGCGTGTACTTAAAGGAATGACATGCTTGCCCGCAGGTTTGACTCCCCCGTGTATTTTCTTTACCAGTTGACCTGCTGCATTATACAATCTCACTGAAATCAAACCAGACTGCAAAGTCGTGAATGCGATATGCGCATTTCGCGAAGTCGGATTCGGAGTAAGCGCAAGGTTTGTTCCATAGAATTCGCTTGATGTCTCCTCTTCAACGTATAAAAACCAATTCATATCATATTGCCACTGTGCCCAATGATCATTTATAACCAAGCAAGTTTCTGCAGAAGGAAAGGCATCCGCGCCAAAATCAGCCAGTACGACCGCGAATACAAAAGTAAGGGCAGAGTCTGTTTCAATATCAAAAGGACCGCTTGACATAAGAAACCTTTGATCATTAGGAGCTGGAATTATTGTGTCATAAGGCTCATATTGCCCGTTCTGAAAATTATAGCCGGCAAGGGTCATGTACCGTTCCGCATCGATGTTTGGCTCGAAATTCAGCGAAAAGATCTTGAATGCGGTCATACCAAGTTGAGGATTTTCTGATGCATCGCGCCAATCAGGAACACCATCATTATCAATATCCCATCTCTGCATCGGCACATTATTCCAGTAATAGCTGCTGTCTCTTTCATACTGGTCAGGGATACCATCATGGTCTTTATCCTGACCTGTTTCCAGATCAAATGGAGTCTGCAGAAGATCAACACCAATTGCACCAACACCTGGCCACCCTGGTTCATAATCATCGCCATCCCATTGATAAGCTAAATTGTCTATCACATACACATTGCCATCGATAAAATATGACTGTTCAAGGATTATCGTGCACTGATCATCACCTGTTCCTGCTTCATTCCCGATATCATTATCCATGCAAATGCCGATATAACAGTCCTGTAAATTATAATCTGAGACATTCTTTATCTCATAGGTCATGAATATGACATCCTTAATTAAGCCATCATCCCAGGGATAACCGGTCTGATACACCTCAATACCGATAGGTCTTGTGTCACCGGGGATATGAGCATTAGTATCGAGATCATTCATGCAACACCAGGAGTCCTGATGAGATACAGTATCTTGCGGTGCCATGGGCAGAGCAGTATCAGGCGCAGGCCAATTTACAGGATACATAAAAATTATAGCATCCGGATGGGTCTGTGGCATACCCTCAAGTCCAGGTACGAATTCAGCTTCCCCACCATGAGGACCATACCCAATAGTCACTAAGGTATCGCCAGTCGCTGAATCTACCGTGCCAAACCATATGCCAGCACCAAAGATATAGCTATGACCACTCCCTTTTGGCCACCAACATCCAGGATCAAAAGATCCGGTTTGGCCAAACTTACCGTAATTGGAGATGCACATTTCGACCTCGTTGATATTGTGTATCCTAATTTCGCATGCTCTACCCCCTCCATTATTATACCTGGTCGTGGCGAAGAGTGATCCTATTGCCAAGAGTACTATTATATATATTTTCATATCTCCTCCCTTTTTGTCATTACAAGTGTATAATACTAATCGTCAAGTGTGAAAAATCTGTGAAAATCTAATTACGCCCACCCCTCCCTCCCCCTCTTTGAGGGGGAGGAATAAAGAGGGGGTGTCGGACTCTGTTATATAACGTAACACAAATACCTATTCTTTTCCTGAAAGTCTATTGAACAGGGTGGGTGCATTTTCTCAGTGGCTTCTGTGGATTTTCAGCGGTCTCAGTGTATCAAAGATTCATACAAACGCACTGTTTCTCTGTGCGGTTCGCTATTGAGTTCACTCTTTAATGACTTTTTCAGTTGTTCAAAATCCCGGATTATATCTTTATGTCTACCGATCTTGCCATAAGCCGTCATTATTTTACGGTAGTATTCTTCGTTAAAGATATCTATTGAAATCAATTTCTTGCACAGCGCAATCGCATCTGTGTGTTTTTTGTTTTGCATGCAGTGATCAACCAGCATATTGAGACAATCTTCATACAGATTCTGGTAATAGCGGCGTCGGTCTTCAACCCATGAATCATACCATCCAGGAGCAAAACCATCTTTGTATATCGCTATTGCTTCCCGCAGCATATGCTCATATTCCTTGTCTGCTTTTTCTGTACCTCTTGCCTTTTTTACCAGGCTTTCAAATTCCTCAGTGTCAAGGTTGATTAAAACCTCAGGTGATATCTGATAAAACCCTTTACCTGACACGATCAAATCACGTTTCCCGATCTTAACTGATTTGTACATCTGTCTTATATGCTGTAAAGCTTTGCGCAGACTATCACTACCACTCTTATGCGACGCTTTGTGCCACAGTGCATCAATGAGCACGTCATGATTAACCCTTTCATCTTTGTGAAGTAAGAGGTAGAAAAATAGTTTCTTGGATTTCATGGTGGTCCACGAAGCATCGAGTATTTCCTTATCATCAAGTGCAACTTCTGGAATTCCGAAAAGATACGCATCAACCCAATGTGCATCCAACTCAAACTTGCCGATCACCGACATTATGTATCTCCGTTCAAAACCTTGTTTTCGAAGTACCTGTAACATCCACTTATTTTGACGGAATCCGCAAGCTAGCAGATAGTCATAACCTTTAGCGTGGCTTATTTCTGTCGCCTTTCTTAATGCAGAGTACATCTCGGAATTTCTGTTTTGTTCATAATAAACCTTACCTAAAAGAAGATAGATTTCAAATAGATTATAACTTTGCTTAAAGGGTTTTGCTATATCAAATGCGTTGAGAAGCACTTGTTCTGCATCCGCTAAACGATTTTGCGCACACCGGAGTTCTGCTTCACTTAACAGCAAGGGTACTGCATCAGCATCTTTTCGTTCTCCCTTTAGGACCCGAATTCTTGCCAAATTACGCTCAGCCTCAACAAAGTCCCCTTCTTTTGTATTTATCCAACAAAGATCCTTGAGTGTCCTTATTATTAAGTTGACAATTCCTAATTTCTCATTAATGACGAGTGCTTTACTAATCAATTGCTTTGCCTTTTTATATTCGCCAGCTCTTTCATATAGCAGCGCATAGCCTTCCCATATTCGAGCCATTGACCATAAATCATGAAAACTGCTGCATAGTTTATTACCCGAATCTAATATAGAACGTGCTTTGTTCTCATATCCAAGCAGCATACTTACATTTGCCGCATTGTAAAAACCTGCACCACAGCCCGGTGAAAAATCTGTTTTAAGTAATTCGACTATCTTGGTCAATTTCGGATATGCATCAACGAGATTTCCCAAATTGAATTCAATCATCGCCCAATTATTCAAAATGGCGGCTTGGAGTCCTTTAAATCCATTGTGCTGTGCTATTTTAAGAGCTTTTTGGAAGTAGTTCTTCCCTTTTAACAAATATCTACCCTTCATAGCAGTATACATCGAACCGATAGCATTTAAAATTGAAGCGCGGATCAGTTTTGCGCTTGACGGGCATACAACGAGTGCTTTTTTAAACCGTTTCTCAGCAGCTTTAAATCTGCCCTGGTTAAGATATATCAACCCTAAATTATACAGAGCCTCTCCATATTTCCTGCGTGCCCTTGGCTTTTTAGCAAGAAGAGTAATAGCACGCTTACAATGTCTTATCGCTTCATCAGCACGGCCACCATAAATGAGTGAACTCGTATATTCCATTAATAGTGCCGGACGCTGCATCCTAACGGATTCTGGAATATCCTCGATATATGATATAAGGGTCTTGCCTCGGCCCTGATCGATCACTCCGGCACCAATATGTTCAATTATTATAGCAGCTTTGTCGTAATCTTCGGTCAGTAAATAAAATTTTACCGCTTCCTCAACTTTGTTCTCTTGATTATAAAAATCTCCAGCGCGGCGATATAATCTTTTTTCTCTTTTTTTATCAATCAGTTTGCTGCGTAGAAAATCCCTGAATAAATGGTGGAATCGGTAACCGATGCCCGGTATATCTACGAGAAATGCATTTTTCGTTGTAAGTTCGGATAGCAATGTCGCTGAGTTTTTTTTCCTGGTAACCGCGTCGCATAACTCCGGGGCGAGCCATTCCAGAACTGAACAGTCTACCAAAAATTGCCTTATATCCTTTGGTTCCTGATCATATATCTCTTGTGCGAAATAATTGAATAAATTACTCTGCGATTGGTAATAACTATCGAGGATACGTTTGATATACCTTGATGATTTTTCTTTTTCAAAGTAATTAGATGATTGCAGCATCAGGCGCAGACTAGTTGGCCACCCTTCCAGGTGTTCCTCGATCCATTCAAGCTCTGACTCGGTAAGTGATATTGAATAGACTGATACAAAAAGATCTTTAGTTTCTTCTTTGCTGAACCTCAATTCCTGACTGCCTATTTCAAATATTTCATCTCGAGCTTGAAGTTGAGATACTGATATCGGCGGTCGTACACGCGAAGATATAATAAAGTGCACTTCTTGAGGAAGATGATCAAGCAGGTAATTGAGGATTTTATCAATGTGCTCTGCAGGATAGATCGTATGGTAGTCTTCCAAAATTACATATAGGTCATCTTCGATAGTCTCAATTATTTCATTGATAAACGTACCCAGGATGAGTTCTAGATATCGTTGTGGGTAATTGAAAAAGTGACTCAATGCTTCAGTTTTTTTGCCGAATTCTGGTGCCAACTTCCTAATACCAGCGATCAAATACGAAAAGAATACTGCCGGCTCAGCATCGCTTTTCTCCATATGGTAGTAGACATAAGAGATCTTCTTATGCGATAGAAGCTGTGAAAGCAACGTGGTTTTACCATAGCCAGCGCCGGCACACACAAGAATAACTTTTTTATTGAGATTGGCTACGAGGGCGTCGATCAAACGGCTACGATGCAATACTTTGGTGCGTATCTGCGGCGCCTGCAGCTTGCTGAGGAGTACTATGCTGTGCTTTTCATTGACCATACTGAACTATAACCACTCTGATATTTGTGTCAAGCATGCGGCCCAACGATCAAAAATAGCGCTAATGACTCGTTTCATTTCTCGCTATGATACAATTAATATGTGAAAAAAATGTGAAAATCTAACTACCCCCACCCCTTCCTCCCCCTCTTTGAGGGGGAGGAATAAGGAGGGGGTGTCGAAAGTTCATCTTTCCCCGATTAGCATCTGTGGTATCAAGCAAGCAGCCTGATACGTGGTTACGAAGTTCAGAACTTCTGAACTTCCTAGCTTCTTAACGTCATCTTTTTCCAGTTAGCATCTGTGGTTTCTGTGTCTTAAAGTCGGAATTTTGTTTTTATCGCTTGGCTTGGACAGATTTCTACGCAACAATAACATTTGATACATTTTTTGTAATCAATGTACCTGTGTTTGATACAGTGTGTTGAACAAACATCTTCACACAAACGACAATCCGTGCACTTACGTCCATTAATAATTGGCATCCGCGCCAGCCAGATTCGGTAAAGTACTTGAGCAAGCGACTGAACTATCGAGGATCTGAGAGGAAAACGAAATGGCACTGCATACCCTCTTATTGCTTGAACCTGACCGCGGATTTCGACCTTTTTTGGGTCGAACAACCCCTGCTCGCGCGCAAGCCTGAGTGTCGGGATCCTATCCGGGTTTATCCCTGCTATCTGAGCACACGTATAATCTACTGAGTGCCCATCTACACCAAAAATGACTTTCCCGGGTGAGAATTTTCTACCCCGAGCATCCACAATATTGGTGTAGTCCATAATAATAAGATCCGGTGGGCGAAGATCATACACTTCCAGCAAAACCTTACTAAAGTCATCTATCTTAGGGAACTTTGAATGAATATAGGGTTTTAGTCCACCCGGAATAATACCGAATTGGTTCTTCACCGCAAGGGTCATGGTCGTTAAATCATGCGTGCGGAATTTCGGTAAGGATATAAGGAGATCACAATCAGCAATCTCTTTTGAAATGTAAACTTCCTTGAGTTTGTTCTTTGGTCGTCTGATGCGCTTGGAATATTTCCCGATGCTTTTGAATCTACCTTGCGCCGCTTCAAGAAAACCGCATTGCTCAGCAATGTCAAGTTCTGTACAAGCTTTGTTTGGAACCGGATTGTCGCCGACCGTAACATCAGCACCCGCCCTCACGAGAAAAGATACGACATGAGCTATTACTTCAGGACTAGTCACAACTGCCTCTTCAGATTCTGCTGGTCTCAGCATATTGGGTTTAACAAAAACCTTCTTTTTTACCAAATGGGTGAGCCCTGAGCTGTCGAATATTTCAACGAGCGAGTCGTCGATATCCGCGATGTCTCTTATATACACTCGGTGTTTATGCATCTATTCTACAAGTTACAGTACACAGTGTAATAATCACGTAAGGTCAACTCACTTGGTCGTTTCTGCAACAACGTATTATCAAGACCCTGAGGAACATCGTGAAGATAATTCATCAGCGCATTCTTCATGTACTTTCGACGGTAACAGAATATACCTCTGATCATCCCGAAAAATGCCATCTCATCTTTCAGGCGAAAAGGCTTGACTCTGCTCGTCAATCTGACAACCACAGAACTGACCTTAGGCTGCGGTGAAAAGAAACGTGCTGGGATCGCGAACTGTTTCTTCACGTGGAAATGATAACCCGTGAACAGTGTCACTGGACCATACTTAGCAGACCCGGTTTTTGCAAACAGTCGCGCGCCGTATTCTTTTTGGATTGTCAGCACTGCCCACTTGAAAGCTCCTTTCTGCTGCGCGAGTTTATCAAGAATCTGGGTGGTTATCGAATACGGGATATTCCCGACAATCACTGGTTTGCCATAATCCCTCAAATCTAATTTCAAGAAATCTTTGTTTACTATTTTGACATTGTTCAAGTCAAGCTCTCTTAAAGTACTGATCAATCCCCGGTCAAGCTCAATTGCATAAACGATCCTGGCACGCGCACTTATGAGTTTTGTTAAAATGCCTTTTCCTGCACCGATTTCAACGACTGCTTCATTAGCGATGTCAGCACAATCAATTATCTTTTTGACCAACCTCTTTCCTTTCATGAAATTCTGGCTGAAGCGTTTTTTTGCATGTAAATGTTTCATGATGAATGGGTGTTCACACAGAAAAAGGAAAAAGCCTTGCTACATTGGCATCTAAAATATCTTCCAGCTGCTCAGGTAGCATCTCCAGGGTTCCCGCCGCGAAACTCAGGGTCTCGAGGATATAGGCAGGTTCATTCCTTTGACCCCGATGACCGGACGGAGATAAAAACGGTGCGTCAGTTTCCAAAAGGACTCTGTCTGTTGGCAAATTTTTGAAGACATCTCGCGTTCGTTTGGAAAACGTAAGGACTCCGCCAAAACCCAGATAATAACCCATACCAAGTATCACCTTTGCTTGTTCGTACGTACCGCTGTAGCAATGAAAAACACCATGATGAAAATCTTCTTCCTTCAATATACCGATCGCGTCATCAACTGAATTCCGAGTGTGGATGAGCAGAGGAAGGTCCTTGCTGCGCGCAAGGCTGATATGTTTACGAAACAATTCTTGCTGCGCTTCTTTGGACGAAAAATCCCGGTAGTAATCAAGACCAGTTTCGCCAATAGCACAAACTTTCTTGCTCTCTGCGACATCAATGATACTACTCATCTCGGTAAGCGACTGTTCAGCTGCTTCATTAGGGTGAATCCCTACGGCAGGCATTAACCATTCATGACGATGTGCCTGTTCAACTGCATCCTGGCTTGTTTTTACATCATACCCGGCATTCACTATTCTCTTAACGCCGGCTTTTCGAGCGCGTTGCAGGACCTCATCGAAGTCCTTGTTGAATTGCGGATCTATTAAGTGACAGTGGGTATCGACCATATCAGGGTATCAAAATACCCTCGTATTTCTTCACCTCACGATCTCTCCGGAGGTTACTGGTTTGTCCGTAGTCAAAAGCACAATGCCTTCTTTGGTATCGACGGCGAGAAGCATACCGTTGGATAAAACACCCCGGACCTTTACTGGTTTCAGATTCTCAACCACGATAATAGTTTTACCGATCAATTCTTCTGGCTTATATGCCTTTCCAACACCGGCAACTATTTGACGCTGCTTATCAGAAATTTCAACCGTGCACTTCATGAGATTATTACTGCCTTCAACTATCTCAGCTTTCAATATCTTGGCGGTTTTCAAAACCACCTTCCCGAGTTCCTCAATCGATATTTCTCTTTTCTTTAATCTGCTGACCTGGATCTCAATGACCTTATCATCAATCTTCTGAAAGAGAATTTCAGTTTCGCCGATCGTCGGAGCAACATCTGGCGCGCTGATCTCATCCCATTGCTGCGGGATGAAATTAACCATCTTCTTTATCTTAGTCGCGGTAAACGGCAAGAACGGTTCCACAAGAACTGAAAGCGACGTGACAATCTTCATACACACATACATTGTCCGTTCGCAGATTAAAGGGTTGGTTTTACGTGTTACCCAGGGTTCCTCGTGGTCGAAATAACGATTTGCTTCCTGAGTTATCTTCATTACTTCATGTAAAGCGTTTTTGAATTCAAACTTCTCGATCTTTTCACCAATGTTTGCCGGTGCGTTATGCAGAATATCCAGGATTTTGTTGTCATGTTCAGAGAACGATGAGGCGGTTGGCACTGAAGAATCATAATATTTCTTGATAAAGGTCAATGTGCGATTTACAAAGTTCCCAAGTATATCAGCTAGTTCATTATTATGCCATGCCTGAAAATCCCGCCATGTGAAATCAGTATCGCGCGCCTCTGGAGCATTGCGCGTGAGCGTATATCTTAAAGAGTCAGCTTTAAAATCTCTTAAATAATCAGGTAACCATATCGCATAATCTTTTGATGTTGAAAACTTGTCACCCTCAAGGTTGAGAAATTGATTAGCTGGTATATCTGAAGGTAGCACATAATCGCCATACGCCATGAGCATAGCTGGCCAGATCAAAGCATGGAAAACAATATTATCCTTACCAATAAAATGTACGATCTTGGTATCCTTGTTCAACCAATATTCCTTCCACAGATCGGGATCGCCTTTTCTCTCTGCCCACTCCATGGTTGAAGAAATATAGCCAATTGGTGCATCAAACCAGACATACAGTACCTTACCCTTGGCCTCATCAAGCGGTACTGGAACACCCCAGGACATATCTCTTGTTATGGGACGATCTTGTAGCCCTTCTCTGAGCCAACCTTTCACAAAAGCCAGGACATGTTCTTTCCAATCCGTTTTTGAGGAAATCCACTCCGTCAATTTATCCTGGAATGCAGTAAGTTTGAAGTACCAATGTTTGGTACTTTTCTTGTGTGGAACCTCACCGCAAATCAGGCATTTCGGTTCAATGAGTTCAAAAGGCTCAAGCCAACGACCGCAGCTATCGCACTGGTCTCCTTTAGCACCATCTGCAGCGCAACGCGGACACTTCCCCATGATGTAACGATCCGGAAGGAAACGACTACATTTTGGACAATAAAATTGTTCTGTTTGCTTGAGATATATAAATCCTTTATTGTATATCTTTGAAAAAAAATCCTGAGCCATTCGATGATGGATGGGTAGTGTTGTACGTGAGAAATTATCAAATGTCATTCCAAAATCTTCAAACGAATTTTTTATTGATCGATAATAATGATCGACAATCTCCTTCGGCGTTTTGTTTTGCTTTTCCGCACTAATTGTCACCGGAACACCATGTTCATCAGTGCCACATATGTAAACTACACTTCGGTTCTTCAATCGTTGATAACGGACATAAATATCGGCCGGTAAATATGCACCAGCTATATGACCGAGATGAATATTACCATTTGCATAAGGCAAAGCACTCGTCACCAGTATTTTCATGGGGTATTATAAATGAATGCAAATAGATGTCAAGCCCGTTAGAGACTGGATTCCAAATATGCTCATGTTCTGATTCATCAGGAAAGACAGTTATTGGGTAACTAAGTTATTAGTTACTATTTTTACTGTTCGAGCTTGTCGAGAACACACATCAAGGCACTTCTCGACTCGCTTTGCTCGCTCGAAGGAAAAACAGGTGGTTCTTAGTTTTAGTATCTTGTACATGTTTCTCCGATACATCGTTACTCCCTTACTCCAATACTCAATTATGTTCCGTTTCCCCGATATTCTGCAAGCGGGCTTGACACCCATCCCATTTTCTATAAAATAATACGTGGCATTACTGCTTCTCATTTTCTCGATCGCTCCACCCACCCAAGTACAGGCAATTGATAAACCAAACGATGCCGGCTCAGCGATCCTGATTGAATGGGAACTCTCCAAGGATGATGAGACGATCGAGAAATATGTAATATTCCGAAGTACCCTTCCTGACACGATCAGTGTAAAACTTGCGTCTATTATCCGTGGGAATAATTCTTTTGAGGATGACAATACGGATAATGAAAAGCAGTACATCTACACCGTCGCTGCAGTGAAGGATGATGCAACATTCTACTCAATGCCGAGCGATATCGTACAGTCATCACCCCAGTTCTTCAATACTGGACGAACCAATATCCTCGTGTCCATCCTTGTCTTCACAATGTTCTTGGCACTCTTTGTTCAAAGGGCACGAATAGGGAAAAAGCTGTTTGTAAGAAAAATACCCGGGCTCGACGCAGTTGAGGAAGCCGTTGGCCGAGCAACTGAAATGGGAAAACCAATCCTCTATATCCCGGGCTTAGGCGATATTGACTGGACTGCAACAATTGCATCTATGAACATCCTTGGTGAAGTCGCCAAGAAAATCGCCCGTTATGACACACCGATTATCGTAGCTAACCGTTGGTCAGTCGTGTACACGGTCTCTAAAGAAGTGGTCAGAGAAGCCTTTATCGAAGAGGGAAGACCGGACAAATTCAAGGAAGACTATGTACGCTATCTAACCGAAGCTCAATTCGGTTTTGCAGCGGCGGTTAACGGAATAATGTTGCGCGAGCAACCTGCGACAAATTTCTTCATTGGCAGATTCTGGGCAGAATCGCTCATCATGGCGGAAACTGGTGCGCAAACCGGCGCTATTCAGATTGCCGGATCCGACTCAGTGCTTCAGCTCCCATTCTTTGTTGCAGCATGTGACTACACACTCATCGGCGAGGAGCTTTACGCTGCCTCGGCTTATCTGTCCCGCGAACCACTACTCATGGGTTCGCTCAAAGCACAGGATTATGGAAAACTCATCGTATTTATCATACTCATTCTTTTCATGCTCTTATCTTTCTTTAATATCAATCTGCTGCATCTTTTAGAAGTCCAATGAAACGCCAAATACCTTTAATTATCTGTTTTAGCATCGGCATACTGATGCTCGCGCAGTTCATGATACCCCATCCGATTTCAAGAGAGTTTGGGAGTACGGTCAATAAGTGGTATATCGTACTTGCCGCATTCGCCCTCGTACTCGCCATTGGTAATCTTATCAGACATCACAGTACAAAAATACGGCGGAAGAAAACAAATTGGCCATACAGTATTGTCACACTTTCCGGCATGGTTGCAATGTCAATAATCGGTTTTGCCGGTGGTATCGACCCTGATTCATTGTATCAGACCATCTATTTGAATGTACTTGCACCGCTCGGATCAACGATGTTCGCACTCCTTGCATATTACATGGCATCTGCTGCATACCGATCATTCCGTGCACGAAGTCTGGAAGCAACTTTGCTCTTAGCTGCTGCGTTCATCGTGATGATCGGATTCATGCCTTTTGGTCAATACATTTCCCCGCACCTACCAGCCTTTGCAGAATGGATCATGAAGGTTCCTAACATGGCATCACAACGCGGTATCATGTTCGGCGTGGCATTCGGCTCCATTGCAACAGCGTTGAAGATCATTTTAGGCATTGAACGCTCCTGGCTTGGAGGCAAGAAATGAAGTGGTATGAGGCAATCTCCAAAATTGATCGGAGAATAATCTATCTCTTCCTCACCATCTTCATTATACTACCATTCTTTGTACCCTTTAAGTTACGGCAGAATATAATGCCGCAGACACAGCAACTATTTGACTTTGTTGAATCGATCCCGCCCCATGATAAAGTAGTCATGATTTCATTTGATTACACACCCCAAACAATGCCTGAATGTCACCCTATGGCAATTGCTCTCCTTAAACACTGCTTTGCGCGAAACATACCTGTCCTTGGATTATCATTTGATATCCAGGCACCAGGACTTGCAGTTGAAGCTCTCACGACAGTCGTTGATGAGTTGAACCACAAGGCTTCAAACCATGATGATTCACTCTTCTACGGTAAAGATTATGTCTACCTCGGATGGAAATCAGGGTTTACCGCCGCGGTTCTAGACATGGGAGAAAGTATTGCTGGTGTCTTCCCTCGGGATTACTTTGGTCATCCAGTAGATTCCTTACCGCTAATGCAAAAAACAAGGAACTACAAAGATGTTGCAATAGCGATCGTCCTCTCGGCATCTGCTTATCCTGAGTACTGGGTACTCTATCCACAGTCGCGCTATGGCGTTAAAATCGGCGCTGGTCTCACCGCAGTCATGGCACCAAAGTACTATCCGTTCTTACAGACCGGGCAATTCTCAGGCATGATGTCTGGGATGAAAGGCGCTGCTGAATACGAACACCTGATTCTTGAAAAAGGTTATGCGGAAAAACTGGGCAGGGCAGATACCGGCATGAATTCCCAGTCAATTGTCCACTTGCTGATCATTATTATTATTGTCCTCGGTAATATCGGGTTTTTCTTTACGCGAAAGGATCAAAAGCGATCATGAGCCATGACCCCTGGATCTGGATAGGTGCGTTTCTCACCTTAATGATATTTTCATTCTTGTACAAGGACAATCCGTTCTACAAATTCGCCGAGCATCTCTTCGTGGGCGTGGCAAATGGTTATTACATCGTGTTCTACTGGCAAAACGCACTACGACCCAACCTCTTTGAGCCACTTGGCGCCGGAAACTTAGTCTATCTGGTTCCGTTACTTCTTGGGCTAATGTACTTCGCACGCTTCATCCCAAAAATTGGCTGGCTCGTGCGCATCCCGATTGGTTTCATGATCGGATGGGGTGCGGGAATATCAATCCCAGCCCACTTCCAAGCCTTTGTGCTCAGGCAGCTTCAAGGCACAATCATCACTCCACAGAGTTTTGTAAACCGACTTGAAGGACTATGGGCTGTAATTATCCTCATCGGTGTCATTTGTACACTCGTCTATTTCTATTTTTCAAAAGAGCACAAAGGTATATTAAAACCTGTATCGCGACTCGGCATTATGTTCATCATGATCGGATTTGGCGCCTCTTTTGGTTATACAGTCATGGCGCGTGTCAGTCTACTTATCGGCAGGATCCAATTCCTACTCGGCCCCTGGCTCGGCTTGATCGACTGATAATCTTATCTTGACAATCTAAAATCTCAAATCTGCAATTAGAAAGTTATCCTTTTCTTCAACATATTATACTTTTGTATAACATTCCCGTTTTCGCAGCTTGCTTACCTATTGAATTCTCAAGACTTAAGTCTTTATGAATTGGCATACAATTTGCATATTACATGATGTAGAGGTGAATTATGAAAAAAATCGTCTGTCTATTAATAGTCACCACATTCGCTTTTGCCGGCAGGTTTGGGATCGGTATTGCTGGCGGCGGTGAATATAAAGAGAACTACAGAACGCTCACACCGGAGACAATTCAAGATATTTTCTACGGTGCTGAGTTCTATATTCAGGCTGAGGCATTGCCTAATGTCTATCTTAGACCGACAATCTCTTACCTCAACAACCCTTCGATATCATCATCTATGGCTGGCATTGGTCTTGGTGTAAATGTACAGCCAAGGCTCGGTAATTTCCCAATCGCACCCTTTTTCGGTCTAACCGGAACAATGCTTCTCCACAATGAAATGGATATTGCTGAAGCAGTCAAAAGCGGGCGCCTAAACGAATATATTGAAACATCTACGCCCCAACTTATGGCATCGGGTCATGCGGGACTCAATCTTTTTCTCAGCAAAAGTCTGGCTATAGACTGCCATTACCGGTATCACAGCCTTTCTCCTCAGTACGGTGTGGAAATGATCTGGGCTGGATTATCTTATAATATCAATTGGTAGATTTTTCTTTGTAGTTATGCAAAAGGCGTGAAAGATAGGATGGTTGGATCTTGAGGAGTTCGCTAGCTTTACTCTGATTACCTCCACAGCGTGCGATCACTTCCCTGATATAAGCCATTTTGAATTCAGTAACCGCTTGTTTTAGCCCTTGATCAAAGGTTTGTTTTTCTGTTGCAGCACCAGAAGGAAGGATAAGGCTCTTCTTATCAAGCTGGTCACTGTTTGTTAAAACCACGGCTCGCTCAATAATATTCTGAAGCTCGCGGACATTTCCAGGCCAGGCGTAACCCCGCAACTCCTTCATCGCTTGTGCATCGATCTGATGCACTGCTTTGTTGAATTCCTTCGCATAGATAGACAGAAAATGCTGTGCCAGAAGTGGTATATCATCTTTTCTCTCGCGCAAAGGCGGGATCCTTATGGGAAAAACATTAAGTCGGTAATAAAGATCTTCGCGAAATAATTTCTGCTTGATCTTTTCGTCGAGGTCCTGGTTGGTCGCGGCGATCACGCGCACATCGACTTTTATTGTTTTCGTACCGCCGAGCCGTTCGAATTCCCGCTCCTGCAGAACCCGGAGCAACTTGCTCTGCGTTTCTGGAGGCAAATCACCGATTTCATCGAGGAGGATGGTTCCTTTATTAGCAAGTTCAAAAATCCCTTTACGCAAAGAAGTTGCACCAGTAAAAGCACCTTTTTCATGACCAAACAATTCGCTCTCCAAAAGCGTAACCGGGATGGCGGCACAGTTAAGAGCGATAAAAGGACCTTCTTTCCTGTTGCTTAGACGATGTACATAACGGGCAATGAGTTCTTTACCGGTTCCATTCTCGCCAAGTAACAAAACACTCGCGGTGCTCGGTGCAACCTTTTCAGCAAACTCTAATACAGACTTAAACTCAGTGCTTGCCGATATTATTTCATAGCGAGAATCAATTTCATCCCTCAACAAATTTTTCTGTTCCTGTACGCGCCGATGCATCTGTGCATTCTTGATCATCTGCGCAGCCTGGAGCCCAATGATAATCAGAAGCTCTTTGTCACCCTCAGTCCAGGCACTCCCTTTCTTTTTATTAAGAACCTCGATTACACCGATCGCCTTGCCTGAAATATTCAAAGGTGCAGCAATGATCGATTTTGTCGCAAACCCGGTTTGTTTGTCAATCTGTGGGTAGAACTCCTTGTCTGACAACGTATCATGGACGACCTTGACCTTACCTGCACGCACACAGGCTCCAGCAATGCCTTTATCCAAAGGTACGGTGAGGTTTTTCAGACGCTCGGACACATCTCCAGTGGCACTGGCAAAATAAAGCTCATTTGTTGTTTCATCGAGCAGCAATAAAGAACTTGCCTCGGCTTTTAACAATGTCTTAGCGCTTTCCATTATGATATTTAGTATTTTTGAAAGCTCTAAGGTCGAAGATAGCGAACTCGCCATCTGGAATAGAATCTCAAGTTCCTCCCTGCCGATCTTCCTGATTACGCTCTCCATAGTTGAGTATACCATAATACAAAGATGCGTCAACCCCGCACCTAGTTCGACAAATGTTAATAGATTTACCACCAAGCTTTCTTGGGGTCCTACAAAAACAGCATACGTATTAGTGAAACCTAAATCAAAACTAGGTGCGGGGTCAAATCTCAACAGGCTGAACGAGAATAAGGAGTAAGGGCTTTAGCCCTGTCAACATTCT
>CBFDDH010000026.1:0-34947 GCA_965603515.1 uncultured bacterium | reverse complement strand
TCGCATCTGTTTTGCGATGCGATTGTAAAATTCAGCATCCCGCATCCACCAAAGGTGGAAAGGGGTTTCCTTAATGATCCTTGAAATCTCTGATCTGGCTGGAAACTTGAGCATTTCGCATCTGTTTTGCGATGCGATTGTAAAATTCAGCATCCCGAAGGGATGAAAGGAGTAAAGCAATGGATTTTTATGAGGTGATCAAAAAAAGAAAAAGTATCAGAAAGTATAGATCAGATCCAATACCTGAAGATGTAGTAAACAGAGTCCTTGAGGCAGGTCGCATTGCACCTTCGGCTAAGAATATACAACCATGGCGTTTCATAGTTATAAAAAATCCAGATATCAAGAAAAAAATAGCTGAAGCATGCCGCGGTCAACTTTGGATCGCTGACGCGGACCTAATACTTGTCGGTTGTATACTTGAGAAAATCGCCTGGGGACGCATGGGTGGTTACATGAGTTCAGGTCCGGTTGACCTGGGAATTGCTCTTGACCATATGATTCTTGCCGCTGCAAACGAAGGCTTAGGTACATGCTGGATCGGTGCGTTCGTTGAACAAGACGTTAAGGAAATTCTGCAGGTTCCTGAAGATGTAAAAGTCATGGCACTCACGCCAATTGGCTATCCAGCAGAAGAATCAAAAGACCGCGGCAGAAAAGACCAGAAGGAAATAGTATCGTACGACAAGTACTGAATGGAATCTTACTGTTCCTCTCACCTTGTTCGAGACAGGCGAGCCTGTTGAGAACATACATTGAAGAACTTCTCGATGCCCCCACACTTTTGCAGAAGTGTGGGGTTACTCGAAGAATAAATAAATTACTGTTCGAGCGTAGTTGAGAACTTCATTTAACTCATCCACTTTCCCCATTCTCCATCAATTAACTTTCTTTTCTTTTTCTGACTCCAGTCTTTTATCTGTCGTTCTCTTTTTTTTGCTTGCTTGAAATCATCATATTCCTCTAGATAAACCAATTTCCGGGACTTGTGCCTTGCCGTATATTTAGCACCGAATCCAGAAAGATGCTGAGTCCAACGGAGATCAGGCTTCCAGGTCAAACCAGTGTAATATGTCTTGTCTTCGCATTCAATTATGTAGATGTACCACTTCCAAGTCATTTCTTGAATGTTCCCTTGTTGCTTCTCGACTCGCTTCGTCTCTCGATAAACTCGAGACAGGCTCGCTCGAAGAATAAATAAATTACTGTTCGAGCGTAGTTGAGAACTTCGTCAACTAGTGTCAAAAATTGTAGCGTACTATTGATTTCGCCTGACCAGAATCTACATCAAAATCAATGATCACACAATTAGCGACAATATTGTCCTTTGCAACCTTGAATTTGCGGGGAGTAGAAAACAAAAAATGATCTATAACTTCTTCTTTTTTAACACCGATCACTGAATCTTGGGCTCCAACCATACCGACGT
Source organism: uncultured bacterium (assembly GCA_965603515.1). Taxonomy (GTDB): domain Bacteria; phylum Hydrothermota; class Tepidihabitantia; order SM23-42; family SM23-42; genus JAUVZL01. Next base: position 33,518 of record CBFDDH010000026.1, on the reverse strand, counting down.
CAGTAATATATGCGGTCCGGCCGTTAATGATCTGTTCATCAGCTGTCTGCACATGGGTATGGGTTCCGAGACAGGCAGTAACGTAGTCGGATAAATACATTCCCAGCGCCCTTTTCTCACTTGTTACCTCGGCATGGAAATCAACAAATACATTACGGGTCTCCTTACGCATCACCTCAGCAATGCTTTGACCTACCTTGAAAGGATCTCTCTTTGACGACATAAATACTCGCCCTTCCAAATTTACTACGCCAATCTTAATAGCCTGTTTTTCGTAGACTGCAAATCCCAAACCGGGTACACCTTCAGGATAGTTAGCTGGACGCAAAACACGCTTCTCCTGTTTGAGGTAATCATAAATGGCGTTGTGTTTCCAAACATGATTACCAGTAGTAATACAATCAATCCCGGCTTTAAATAGTTGTTTGGCTGTTTCTTCGGTAATACCAATCCCACCTGCAATATTTTCGCCCTGAGCAATAGCGAAGAAAATATCTTCTTTCTTCAGTAATTCTGGAAGGTTTGCACAGACCTTGCTTCTACCTGGACTACCGACAATGTCTCCAATAAATAGTAATCTCATAACACGGATTTCACAGATGAAGATATAACACGAATTATACAGACCAAAGACACAGAGAAAAAATGTAGATGATACTGATTAAACATAATGGACGGCAATGATATTACAAAATCGTGGAAAGGATATTAATATATTCATCTATTTCGCTCTTACTTCTTTTTTCGGTAACCGAGATTAAAAACTGATTTTTTAGCTGCTTATCGAAAATTGACAAAGGTACACCACCGAATATCTTGTACTGAAGAAAAGAATCTAATACTTGATTGGCTGGCTTGTCGGTTTCGACGACGAATTCTTTAAAAAACTCTTGATCAAACCACGGTCTAATGCCTTTCAGTTCCTTTATTTTGTTGAATAAGTAGTGACTTTTTGCTACGCATAAGTTGCCAATATCAATAATACCCTGCTTACCGAGGCTACATAAATATATCAAAGAACTCAATGCACATAATGCCTCGTTTGTACAAATATTGGAAGTCGCTTTTTCCCGGCGGATATGCTGCTCACGCGTCTGCAAAGTCAAAACATAACCACGTTTACCATCGACATCGGTTGTCTCACCAACAATGCGACCTGGTAATGATCGTACATATTTGCGTCGGGAAGCAAAAATTCCTAAAAGAGGACCGCCAAATCCCTGCGCAATCCCCAATGCCTGACCTTCACCAACCACGATATCAGCATTGTACTCACCAGGCGGTGCTATGACACCTAAAGAAATAGGATCGACAACGGCGATCAACAACCCGCCACGTTTGTGCACTATCTGTTCTATCTCTGCTACGTTTTCAAGGAAACCATAGAAATTGGGTTGTTGAATACAAACACAGTTTGTATTATCATCAATGAGTCCCTCAAGACTTTTCGTATCGATCAGGCCATTTTTTGAAGGACAAGATACGATCTCCAAATCACATTCTTGCGTATACGTATGGGCTATTCTCTGGTAAAATGGATGTACAAGATCAGCAAGTATCACCTTGTTCTTTCTTGTAATAGTACATGCCATATGACATGCTTCGGCTAACCCTGAACCAGCATCATACATTGAAGCATTGGCGACATCCATGTCCGTAAGTTCACACACCACGCTTTGATATTCGAATATGCTCTGCAAGGTTCCTTGTGATACCTCTGCCTGATAAGGTGTATAAGCCGTGTAGAATTCACTGCGCAATAGCAAACTGTCGATGATCGCGGGGATGTAGTGATCATAAACACCCGCGCCCAAGAACGAAACATAATCACTGCTATTGTAGTTCTGATCTGCCAATTCCTTTAAGATTTTTCTAACACCACATTCACTCACCGCGTCGGGCAAACCACATTTGCCTTGGTGTTGCAGATCCTTTGGGATAATCTGGTCAATCAAATCCGAAAAAGATGACACTCCGAGTTTCGCTAGGATATCTTTTTCGTCCCGGAGGGTAAGTGGTAAATAGTGCATCACTGTTTTGCGATCAACGCTTTGTATTGTTCCGGCGTTAACAGAGTTTCAACCTGCTTTAGATCATCAACCTTTATTTTAAAAAGCCATCCTTCACCATACGGATCTTTATTGATAATAGAAGGATCATTAACTACTTTTTCATTTATTTCAATGATCTCACCATTAAGACCAGCATATAGATCATTCACAGCTTTAACCGCTTCTATTGTCCCAACCGGTTCACCTACTTTTACTTTTCTGCCGACTTCTGGTGGTTCGACCATAACAATATCAGATAACTCTGACTGCGCATAATCAGTAAGACCTTCAAGTGCCGTTTCACCCTCTATTTTTACCCACTCATGTTCCTTCGTGTATTTCACCCCTTCTATAATGTTTGCCATCTTACCTCCTTATAGAGCAAATACCTAACCCCAACCTATTTGCAATGGGTTTGAGTAAATGCCTAAATTCTTGTATAATTCTATTGCCTTCTCGAGCCATGTTTCAGCCCTGTTCCGCACCCTTTACTTATGTGTTCCATGTTTATAAAACGGACCCTTGATAACTTCGGCTTCAATCGAACTCTTCCCTATGACTCTTATTCTTGTACCCACCTTACTATATGGTTTCTCAGCATAGCCAATACCCATCCCCTTTTTCATCGATGGAGAAAATGTCCCCGAAGTCACAAATCCGATTTTCCTGCCCTCGGCATGAATTTCTTGATGGGGCCTTGGAATGCCTTTATGGATCACTTCAAAACCAACGAGTTTTCGTTTAATTCCGGCTTCTTTAACCTCTAATAGACTATCCCGACCAATAAAATCGCCTTTGTCGAATTTGACCACCCAGCCTAAACCCGCTTCTAAAGGGTTAGTTGTCTCGTCTATGTCATTACCATAGAGACAGTATCTCATTTCAAAACGTAACGTGTCTCTTGCGCCAAGACCGATTGGTTTAATATCGTATTCTGCTCCTGCATCAAATATCATCTGCCAACACTGCGCAGCGTATTTCTTGTCCACGTATACTTCAAAACCGTCTTCACCAGTATACCCGGTACGTGAAAGAAGTACTTGGATATCTTTCATTTTTACTTCAGTCGCCCAATAATACTTCAATGTTGAAAGGTCCAAATCCAAAAGCTTCTGCATGGTGGATTCAGCCTTTGGTCCTTGAATTGCCAATTGACCTATATCATCACTGATGTTTTTAATATCGATATCGTATTTCTTATTATTGACAATCCACTGATAATCCTTGTCTGTATTCGCTGCATTTACAATGAGCAAGATTCGGTCTTTTAGGTTATATACCAGAAGATCATCAACAATACCAGCATCAGGATATAGCATAGTTGCATATTGAACCTGATCCAATTCGAGCTTTGATGCATCATTAGTTGTCAAATAATTCACGAAATTCAACCGCTCTTTGCCCAAAATCTCGATCTCCCCCATATGAGACACATCGAAAACACCTACATTAGTGCGCACAGTGCGGTGCTCAGGGATAATACCCTCGAATTGAACAGGCATTAAGAATCCAGCGAATTCAACAATCCTCCCGCTATTTTTCACGTGCATTTCGTAAAAAGGGGTCTTTTTGAGCATGAGGTTATTATATCCAAAAATCGCGCAAAGTCAACATGGTCAGGGAACTGGATAATTCAGAGAGTGTCATCATCCGGTTTGCTTTCGTGTCATCATCCGGCTTGCTTTCGTGTCATTATCCAGCTTGCTTTCGTGTCATCATTTCAGGAAACCCTCACCCTATCCCTCTCCCTTAAAAAGGGAGAGGGTGTATTAATCGGTCACTTTCCTCTCCTCTCTGAGGAGAGGACAAAGGTGAGGAGTTCATTTGATGAATTCAAAATCAAAGGATAAAAATGTATCCGAGTCTCTAATCACCCAATTTGCCTTCGTGTCACCATCTCCAGTCATTGCGAGCTTGCCAAAGGCGGGCGTGGCAATCTCCGGTGTCATCATCCGGTTTAACCGGATGATCCAGGGAAAAAGATGGCGCTGATTTCTGGATTGCCCGATCCCTTCGACATACAACTCAGGACTACAGCGAGTCGGGCAATGACCCCTTCGTTTTGTCATTATCCGGTTTACGTTCGTGTCATTATCCAGCTTGCTTTCGTGTCATCATCCGGTTTAACCGGATGATCCAGGGAAAATAAAAAAGAATTTTATATCTACATTTTAGCCAATAAACGGAAGAACATTGTAAATCGGTTACGGTTTCATTAAGTAGTAAACGATATACTAACCATAAACGATCTGTATCTATCTCGCCAGAATGGCGGTCTTTTTTGCCTTTATGACCTTGTTCTGATAGTAATATTCAAGATAAACAATATACAAACCTGTTGGCAGGTCTTTGCCACCTGTCTTGCCATTCCAATAAGTAGTGCCAGACCCTAATGAACATAACTCTTTTCTACAAAGAAATCGCACTAATTTACCACGGCTGTCAAAAATAGCAATACTAAGCAAGCCACCAGCATCTGGGAGCCGGTAATCGATCTGTAAATTGTCTTCGACACCATCGTTGTCCGGCGTAAAAATGGCTGGAGAAAGCACCAGTTCACCGATCTCGCCCACAACCTTGAGTTCCTTAAATGCCAAGTTATTCGTTAGGTCTCTGTCACCGGGGAAGTTCACTTGAAAACCAAGCATATGTATACCTTGTTCTGGGTGCTTGTATGTACATACAATAGAAACGCTGTCTGAGGCATAGACAAGAACTCCGGCAATTTGAGTTATTAACTCATCCGAATTCAAGATGCTATCATTATTCTGATCATCAAACACGGTCAGAGAATATTCATCGGTTTCTCTAAGACCATAGTTCTTAATTCTCACCGTAATACTCACGTCTTCACCAGTATTTACCATCGCTGGAGTGAAAATAATAGACTGTGATTCAATCGCAAGATCAAGCGCATTAGTAGTACTGTTTTCTCTACCTGGAGTACAGCCACCTGAATCTATGCACGTATGCCAGTTAGTAATAGTATCAGGTAATGATAGTTCAATGCGTTCCCATGATATACCATCGCCTGGATCAAAGGGGAAATAGTCCAGTGTGTCGTAAGGGGTTCCAAAGGATGTCGTACAGGCATGAAGAATTGAAAAAATAATCAACGGGTCTGATGTCTGAAGTCCATTACCGATCGTTGTATCATCAGTAGTGAGAACCAATGTCGAATCAGGGAAGTCATAGGGTTGAACATTACCTCCGGTTGTATCATGACTCGTATATTCACGGTCGAGAATCAATCCATACGAATAAGGATAAAGGAGCGTAGAATGAATTCTCAAACCCGGGTATTTTATGAGGATCGCATCATCTTCCCAAGGACAGATATCATCAGGACTAACATCAAAATCATCGATGAGATAATCCAAGAGATCGATCGTATCGGCACTCAGGTTATATATCTCAATATACTCATTTCTATCTCCACAGGTTTGTTCTGAACCTCTAACATTAGACATCACCTCTGTGATGATAATCGGTGAAGCCGCAAAAATAGATAGTAATACAAGCATTCGCTTCCTCCAGAAAAACAAAAGTTATTAAAACCGTTTTGAGCGTTAATATCGTTTTGATCGTTTAAACCGCTACTACGTGTTTTCCTTACGCTCTACTCTCTTCGCTCTTCGTCTTATACTTTACTCTCTACCACAAATTATCGCCCTTCGCGCTACTCCTTTTTTGAATCCCAGGGGGATTGGAAGAGAGCACTACATGCTGGAAAGAAGCCATAGGCTGGAAGTTAGCACTGCGTGCTGAAACAGTTCTAATTCCCTTCATTTCAAATTATTCCATTCGAAGAATCCATTCCAGTGTGAAACACTCATTTCCATACGAAGTATCCCTTCCATGCTTAGCATCATATCTCACTACGCTTTACGATCTTCGCATTGATGCATCTCACTACGTTCATCTCATCAACCCCTGGTTGATTCGATATCTTCGACGATACATTCAATTTTCCAACCAAATCATAGATTTGGGGAAAATTGATGGAGGCGGCGGGAATTGAACCCGCGTCCGAAACACTTCGATGATAAGGACTACATACTTAGTCTCTTTATGTTTCTCCTCATGCGTCACCAAGAGACAGGTCTGCATGAGATAGCCTTTTCAACTATCCTATCAATCCATAAGGCGTGAATTAATAGGTTTCAGCCCTATATGACGCCTGGCCCTGAGCTGGGCTGACCACCCAGGCAGACGTAGCTGCAATTATTATGCAGCTAGTGCATATCCGTATTCAGGATGTTTTTTTCTCAGGTCGGATTAACGAGGTGGCCAGAACCCTCGGTATGCCCTTTTTCATTTCAATCGTCTCGTCGAGACCGATCGCCCCCATAAAAACATTATAAACAATTACACCGATTTGTCAATACAGTTCTACGTTTGTACTATTCTGGAATCTACAATCTAAAATCTCAAATGTTTTTCAGGTGTTCATAACCGGTTGGGCTAATGCGTCTTTGTTTCCCTTTGAATGATACAAATAACCCCCGTCCCTTCATGACCTTGCCGATTCTAAAAACTTTGACGCCAGATATCTTTGGCAGATAACGCGCCGCGAAAAGCAATTCAAAATCCTCACCTGAAGCCAGAATGAAATCCAGGGGTTCAATCCCTGTCATAGCACAGAACTCACCGACTTCTGAATGGATTGGCACATGTTCTGCTTCAAGTATTATCTTCACACTACTTTCCACAGCAAGATGATTTGCATCAGTTGATAAACCATCTGAAATATCAATGCAAGCCTTGGTGTATTTCATCACTAACCTGGCTTCTTTTATCCGTGGTTCAGGATAGAGGTGCTTATTAACCGCTACCGGGTACTGTTTGTGCGGCAGATCTTTATCGAGTACTGCACGACCAACCTCAGCAAGCCCAAGGAAATTCGTCACAAAGAGGTCCTGACCAGGCTGGGCTCCTGAACGCATCAACGGCTTTCCTTCCCTCCCGATAACTGTAATCGTCAAACCAAATGCTGGGCTCTGAACAATATCACCACCACTAATATCGAACGCATATTTCTTGCCGAGCTTGTCAAATCCCTGATAAAGCTTTTTTATATCATTGAGCCCGATTTTTTTTGTGAGGTTCAAAGAAACCAATGCACACAACGGTTCAGCACCCATCGCCGCAAGGTCTGAAAGACTCGCCGCCATTGTGTGCCAGCCCAGGGCGTACATGGAAAAATATTTTAGATCAAAATGAGTATTCTCGAAAAATGAATCAGTAGATACTATAAGCCCATTGCGAAAAACCATTGCGTCATCACCGATACCCTTTAAAATTTCCTTTCTCGTTGCAGGAAATCGCTTGCGAATGAAATCAATAATTGCTAACTCACCTTTGCTCTTATTCATCATTATCGATCTCCATCTCTACCCCATTAGAGACAGGAAACGCTTCAATCTATTCTTCACGTATCGTTTACCCATTCTCTAACCGGAGTTAAACATGAAACTCAACTACATCCTCATCACAGAGTATATGGTTCTTCTCAACCCGTTGTCCAGCATAGCCTTTTTCATTCCAGAGTCGTGCATATTTAAGGTTCTTCTTAAAATCCTTATGAATATGTTCCGCCGCATCGATCAGCGTGGTACCTTTAGGAAGAACAACTGGGTCATCTTTGACAATTGGTTTCCCTTTCTTCTTGGTGTATAATCTAATGACATCCAGTTCATCAAAAATCTCCTTTTGTAGCGTATCCATACCCTGTGAATCGATTGCTGAAACCGAAATAATGGAAAACTCGTCCTGATATCTCCGGGTAAAGACGCGGCGTGCACTTTCATCAGATTCTGCATCTGCTTTATTCAATACAATGAACGTCTTCTTCACATCACCGAATTCATGTTTTGTGACAAAGACATTCTTGCTGTTAAGCGCCTTGCGTATTCTCTCAAAATCACGTATCAGGTCTTTGCCAAGATCTAACATAATAAGAAGCAAATCACCATTGCGATAAAGCCCGTACAGCCATGCCGGAGCTTCTTCATAGAGTGCCGGCGTATCGACTATTTGAATCTTCATGTTCTCGAAATCCATCATGCCAACCTTGGGCAATTGCGTTGTATAGGGGTAAGACCCAACTTCTGAATGTGCATTACTCAGTACATTTATCAAGGATGACTTACCACAATTTGGTAAACCCACAAGCACAACCTGACCAGCGCCCTGTTTTTCAACTTGATACCATGTTCCGCCTGACCCCTTTGATTTTTTTTGTTTCTCAATAGTCGCCTTGAGTTTAGATATCTTCGTCTTTAACTCAGCCTGGAGTTTTTCAGTTCCTTTATGTTTAGGGATTATAGAAAGAAGCTGCCCGAGATATGTCAATTTCTCGCGTGGCTCTTTTGCTTCACGGTATTGTTTCTCTATTTCAAAATACTGGGGCGGAAGATTTGCCGGCATGATTGAATAGTTTCGCTAGGTCGCTACGTTAAACCGGTTATCCTACCTTCTACATCGATATCCACTCTCTCTGCATTTGAGTTTTTTGATAATCCGGGCATGAGCATCACCGTACCGGTTAAGGGAATCAGAAAACCAGCGCCTGCAGATATGTTTATACCCCTGATCGTGATCTTGAAGTCTTCAGGCAAACCAAAGAGGTCAGGGTTATCTGATAGCGACATATTTGTCTTGGCAATGCAGATCGGCAGTTTATCCATTTTGAGCCGTTTGATACGCTCTATATTTTTTTCTGCTTTCGGCGTATAAACAACCTGTGTCGCGCCATAAATCTCCCTTGCCACTTTCTCAATTTTCTCTTCAATACTATCTTCAAGATCATAGATCGGACGCATGCAGCATTTTCCATTTTCAACCTCCTGACATACCATTTCAGCAAGCTGTATAGCCCCTGATGCCCCCTGCTCAAAAGCACGTACTTCAGCACACTCGGTCTTTTTACCACGGCAAAAATCCTTCACCAGCTTTATTTCATCTTCTGTATCGCCCTCGAATATATTGAGTGCAACGACCGGTGGAATCATAAGTTTATCCATATTCTCGATATGTTTCCCGAGATTTAAAAGTCCTTTTTTGAGATGGTCAATACTACCTGAACGCGGATCTTTTTTCAATGCCCCACCGTGCAGTTTCAAAGCGCGGACTGTAGCCACAAGGACTGAAGCATCCACATAAACATCACCTGCTCTGGTTACGATATCGATAAATTTTTCGGCACCCAAGTCGGAGCCAAAACCCGCCTCAACAATCGTATAATCAGATAGGTACTGTGCCATCTTCATAGCCAGGATACTACACGTACCATGCGCTATATTAGCGAACGGACCACAATGTACAAAAGCTGGGGTATGGTCGATCGTCTGCACAAGATTCGGCTTCAAGGCATCCTTCAAAAGGACGGTCATAGCACCATTTACACCAAAATCCCGTGCATAGATCGGCTTCCTTTCCATATCAAAAGCAACCAAGATATTACCCAGTCTTTCTTTCAACTCAGCAAGGGACTGTGATAGAGCAAGGATTGCCATAACCTCACTTGCCGCGGTAATAATGAAACCATCTTCACGTGCCGGACCATTTGCTTTACCACCCAGACCAACTACAATATCACGCAGACTTCGATCATTCATATCCATCGCACGCGTAAAGAAAATCTCTCTTTCATCAACACTGAGTTTATTTCCAAAATGCATGTGACTATCGAGTACCGCAGCTAAAAGGTTATGGGCAGCGCTAATCGCGTGAAGATCTCCAGTGAAATGAAGATTTATGTCCTCCATGGGCAAGACTTGGACATAACCGCCACCCGCGGCACCGCCTTTTATGCCGAAAACAGGACCCAATGATGGCTCGCGTAGAGCGACTATTGATCTCTTACCAATGCTATTGAGTGCCATGCTAAGACCGATTGATACGGTAGTCTTACCTTCACCATATCGTGTCGGCGTCATTGCGGTAACCAAAATCAGTTTGCCTTTTGGTCTTACCTTCAATTTCTCAAAGAATTGCAGGGATATTTTTGCTTTAAACACGCCGCAAGGAATAACATATTCTTCATCAATACCCAAATTTTCAGCAAGTTCAAGGATTGGTATCAATGTGGCTTCTTGGGCGATTTGTAAGTCACTTTTCATGCTTTAGTATAACCTCAAATTTCAGTGCTGTCAATAATGTCCTAAAATAATGCCATAACAAATCCATCACCGCTTGCAGCACAACATAAATACTTGCATTATCCTGAAAAGTGAATAGTATTCTTATATGCTTTACAAAAATGCTGGCGTCGACATTGATGTTTTGAATTTAATAAGAAAGGGCATTGGTAAACAGGTATCAAAAACATTTAAGAACCGAGGTAAATCTTCCTTTGGTCTTTTCGGCGGCATCTACCCGATAAATAATGAATATTTGGTGAGCAGCGTCGACAGCGTGGGCACGAAAATACTCGTTGCCTGCGGCGTCGGTAAACATAATACAATCGGACAAGATATCGTGAATCATTGTGTCAATGATATTCTGACAACCGGTGCGATACCTCTTTTTTTCATGGATTATATCGGCTTCTCAGAGATTGAAAAGAATGTCCTCATTGATATTGTTAAAGGTATTGTCACCTCATGCCGAAAAGAAAAAATCCTTCTGATCGGTGGTGAGACTGCCAAGCTCACAAGATTCTATCCAAAAGGTATTTATGACCTCGTTGGTTTTGTTGTGGGTAAAGTCGACAAGAAAAAATATCTCGATACATCAAAGATAAGACCTGGCGATATTTTGCTGGGTTTGAGATCTTCAGGGCTCCATACCAATGGATATTCACTGGCACGTAAGGTTCTGCTCAGAAAATATATCTTCTCATCATATATCCCAGAGTTAAAATGTACGGTCGGAGAAGAACTACTAAAAATCCACCGCTCATACAGAAAAGACCTGGAGCCCAAATTCAAATGTATTAAAGGCCTAGCTCATATCACTGGAGGCGGCTTCTACGATAACATAAAACGTATCCTGCCCGAGAAATGCTCGGCAATAATAAATAAGAGATCATGGCGCCCCCAGGCAGTCTTTAAATTAATTCAAACCTTGGGTAAAGTTCCCGAACAGGAGATGTATCGGGTCTTTAATATGGGAATTGGCATGGTCGTTATCATTGACAATAAAAACCTGCGCTTCTTCAAAAAATTAAGGCCCAGGATCATTGGTGAAATAGTAAAAGGTGATTTTGGGGTTAGAATTACTTAGCCCACATTATTCATATTGAATTTGTTTGATTTTCAGAAAACATAATACCAGTCTTACTTTACATCTTTTTTAGACCCCAGTCAAATTCAACACTCTGTTTTTTCTATTGTCATTGCGAGGAATCCTGAGCTTGTCGAAGGGAACGAAGCAATCTCATTTGTTATTGGTAAATCTGGGATTGCCACGCCCGATAAATCGAGCTCGCAATGACGATTTGCGTGAATAATCCGCGTTAGGTTTCAATACACCTGCGGGCTAATGACCGGTTGAACCTAAGCCTTGCGTCTATCCAACACTTCGGTTATCGCAAATGCCAACCGCTCATCAAACACGATTTTCTGCTGTTCGGTTAACTTGAGTATTTTGATGTTTCTAAACTTCTTTGGGGTTTTATTCAAATACAGTACAAAATCCACATCTTTTTCTACTACATCGGCAAAGAACTCAATGAAATCACCATGACGTAAACTGCTGCACACTTTAGGAACAATAATGTTCTCTTCAATTGCCCGTTGCGCAGAACCGATTTCTCCGTCAATTCTGAAAGCGATACCATATGCTTCAATACCGAAGTCCGCACTTTTTATCTCGAATACAATGGGATAATTGAATGTTTCGCTGAACTTAAAATCAGAATCTACCTCGAGAAACCCTCGGGCGATCTTCTTCCCTTTCAGGATCTGGATGGTCCCAAACAGATCCTGACCGCTGCCGAGCCAATCAGGTAAAACCACATTCTTCATTTTACCCCTTTGGATAGTAAACCTCGTAGAAAACCCATACTTTTTTCATTCTTCAGCATCGCACCCCCTGAAGGACAATATTTTCCAACAGAGTGAACATCCTACGGGGTTTACCTACACTTCCCATACGAGTTACCTATTGATCTAAGTTATGATACTTTAGCTCACCCTCGACAATAGTTGCAACCACTTGACCGGTCAGCTTCTTGTTGAACAGCGGTGTATTTTTTGATTTTGAACGTATGGCACTGGCAGTAAGTTGCCATTTCTTTTGGGGATCAATGATTACCACATCAGCTATTGCGTTCTTTTTTATGACGCCCAGTTTTTCTGTAACTACTTTAGCTGGATTGATCGTCAGCTTTTCCAAAACATGGAGCCAGTTGAATTTTTGTTTATTTATCAACTCCATTACTATTATCGGCAAAGCTGTTTCAAAACCTATCATACCAAATGGTGCATTGGTGAATTCCAGTTCCTTGTCGGCCTGGCAATGAGGTGCGTGATCCGTTGCAATGCAGTCTATTGTACCATCACGCAACCCCTCAATCACTGCTTGTCGGTCTTGCTCACTGCGTATCGGTGGATTTACCTTGAAATCGGTATTGAACCCTGCTAACAATTCATCGTTAAAAAAGAAATAATGTGGGCATGTTTCACAGGTGACTTTCATCCCATCTTCTTTGGCTCTTCTTATCAACTCTATTGAACCCTTAGTTGAAATGTGACAAAGGTGCAGCCTTGCGCCAGTAAATCGCGCAACCAGTAAATCCCGGGCAACGATAACCTCCTCAGCGATCGCCGGTGACCCACTCAAACCAAGGCGGGTTGAAACAACCCCTTCATTCATAAGACCGTCTTTGGTTAAAGCTCTATCGATTGGATGTTCGAAGATCGGCACGTCGAAAGCCTTGGAATATTCAAGGGCGTGTCTGAACACATTGCAATCAACCACAACATCACCATCATCAGAAAACCCTTTTGCTCCCGCCTTTGTTAACTCGCCAAATTCGGTGAGCTCTTTGCCCAATCTTCTCTTTGTGATCGCGGCAATAGGAAAAACTCTGCAAAGATTCACCCGTGCCGCCTCCCTATAAATATAGTTGACCAACCCCTCATTATCAACTGCTGGGGTTGTATTCGGCATGCAACATACTGTCGTAAAACCCCCTGCAATAGCTGCCTGACAACCGCTTTCAATAGTTTCGACATCAGGCCGGCCCGGATCCCGTAAATGGCAATGTAGATCAAAAAATCCCGGACCAACAATTTTACCCTTTGCGTCAATTATCTTTGCATTTACGTTCTTTATATTCTTTTCGATCTTCCCAATTTTGTTCCCGTGAATCAGAACATCCGATACTTCATCAAAATCAGTCTTAGGGTCAATGACTCTTCCGCCCTTTATCAAAATATCAGCCAAGTTTCCCTCCTGCATGGATGAATAAAACCGCCATCCTGATCGCAACGCCATTCGTAACTTGGTTTAGAATAACTGATCTGCTGCCGTCGGCAACGTCTGGATCGATCTCAACCCCACGATTCATAGGGCCTGGATGCATAATAACACCTTTTTGCTTCATGCTCGCAACCCGCTCCTTGGTCAAACCGTAGAGTGTTCGGTATTCCCTCAGCGAAGGGAATAAACCCGTTTCCTGCCTTTCCAATTGGATACGCAAAGCCATAACAACATCATAATCCTGAATTATGTCATCCATATTGTAGAAAACATCCACCCCAAGGTCCTCAATAGCCAGCGGGATCAAGGTAGGTGGTCCGCACACCGCAACCTCAGCACCTAATGTTTTCAACCCGAATATGTTTGACCGGGCTACCCGGGAATGCTCTATGTCACCGATGATTAACACTTTGAGACCTTTGAATCTTCCAAATATTTGCCGCATCGTCATCAGGTCTAAAAGAGCTTGGGTCGGATGCTCATGACCTCCATCACCTGCATTCACCACAAACGCATCAAGATTCTCGGCAAGTATCTTAGCTGCACCCGGTGCAGAATGTCTCACTACCACACCATCCACTTTCATTGCCTCAATATTCTTTGCAGTATCAAGTATTGTCTCACCTTTCTTCACACTTGATGCTGACTGGGAAAAATTGACGATATCAGCTGACAATCTCTTTGCTGCAATGCTGAATGAGATCTGGGTACGAGTCGACGGTTCAAAGAAAAGCGTGAGTATTGTTTTACCTCGAAGCGAAGGCACAAATGGTATCGGTCTCTCTAATACCGCTGCAAATTTCTCGGCTAAATCAAGGTATTGAATTATCTCCCGGCTAGTTAGATTTTCGAGGCCCAAAAGATCTTTCTTTTTCGGCATTATTTCTCTTCTTTCAAGTTTTTTATCGTTAGTTGTCTTATCTTAGGTCTCGCTTCTTCCTTAAGCTTTATTCTGGACTTCAACTTGCGTTTTTTAACACCGGTTTTCTTCTTGCGAAAGTAATGGATCAAGACACTGTCTTCTCCATCCATCTCCTTAACATGGACATCGACTATTTCGCTCTTCGCGGTTGGTATACTCTTACCGACAAAATCAGCTTGAATAGGTAATTCTCTGTGCCCGCGGTCAACCAACACAGCTAGTTGAATTGCCTTGGGTCGACCAAAATTGAAGATCTCTTCCATTGCCGCCCGTATGGTCCTGCCAGTGTAAAGAACATCGTCAACAAGGACAATGGTTTTTTTACTCAGATCAAACGCAATGTCTGTGCTTTCGATTATTGGAGTTTCCGAAACAAGCTGTAGGTCATCACGATACAAAGTAATGTCCAGCGCACCGATAGGGATCTTCTTGCCTTCGCTCTTTTTTATCCGCTCAGCAAACCGGCAAGCGATAAAATCGCCACGCCTTTTTATCCCAACCAGTACTAAATTTTTGGTTCCCTTGTTTTTTTCGATGATTTCGTGGACGATCCGAACCAGAGCACGCCTTATTTCTGATTCGGTCATTATGGTCTTCATTAAAAGTAATTATAGGCAAAATGTACGCCAAGTCAAGTAATGGTAAACCTTACTGTATCACTTACTCGATAATCTCTATTTGCGCCGATCCCTTGAGAATGATCTCAGGTTTACCATTATACTCCTTTATAAGACCTTTGACGCGCACTTTCCGGTTGAGGTAATGATCTTCTGGTCGGGCAGGAAATTTACTGAAATCGCTCGAAAAAATCACCACGGTGAAGTACTTTTTCCAATTCTTATGGAAATTCAGAAAACAAACCTTGCCAGTATTATTCGACACCACGATTTTCCCTTCGACAATTTTTTCTTGGCCATAATATTGTGCAGCATCGCGCCATGAAATAACGTCTCGGGGGACTTCTTCGTGAGATACTGTTCTTGCAATAGTGGACGTGTCAGGAGGTTGAAAGACTGGAAATGACCATAATCCTCGTTTGTTCCTGCATGCGATCTGCTCAAGTTCTTCAAGTTCTTCTCGGTATAGTGTGTCCGGTGGATAGAAACGCGTCTCAACATAACCCATAATAACCAACTCGGCATTGATGAATTTATCGTCAACATAAACGTACCTTAATATCCTCCCGTAATCGTCTTTGTCTGAAACATCCCTTTTTAAATAGACATCTTTATTAAAGGTCAGCAGAACAAGAGCATCCTTGGCGATATCAGCACCCGGCTCATTTGTCTCCGAAGCGTTTATCCCTAATAACCTAACTGTCTCGCCGCCAGCAGTTTTGAAAGTGTCACCGTCAATCACTTCGATAACCCGGTTGGTCTTTACACAAGAAGGAAATATATACAAGAAAGCCAAAAGCAAAAAATGTATCTTATACTTAACCATGCGTCATTATAATGAAATATCTTTGTTTGTCAAATCATTTGCAAAAAATCTCTGAGCGAGCTCTGTTCTGCAAAGCAAAAGATCTCAAGAAAGTGCTGAACACTTGAATTCGACTATTCTAATGCTTGACATTCGCTATATTGCGATTATATTGTCCTTAGATGATTGAAAATACCTCAGGCCATATTCATAGACGCTCTACGATGGAGGAAAGATGGTGTATGAGTTTCTTGTCCGCGATTACTGTTCTTATCACTTCTAACCTGACATTGCACATATCTGACCTAATGCATACATAGGTAAATTATAGGAGAATTCTTATCATGAAAGAACATCGCGTTGTAATCACGGGATTAGGTGCGGTAACGCCAATTGGTGTGGGTGTTAAAGATTTCTGGGAAGGATTAATAACCGGGCGAAACGGGATCGCGAAAGTTACGCATTTTGATGTAACGGATTTTCGCTCCAAACTCGCGGCTGAAGTAAAAGATTTTCATGCTGAGGAATGGATCAACGAGAAATCGGCAAAGCGTATGGATCGTTTTACTCAGTTTGGAATCGTTGCGTCTACTATGGCAATCCAAGATGCTGGATTGGAATCGTTTACATTTGACAAAAACAGGGCAGGCGTTATCATCGGTTCTGGTATAGGCGGTTCAAAGACGATTGAAGAAGGTCATTCTAAGCTTAATAAAAATGGACCCAAAAGTTTAAGTCCATTTCTTGTGTCAAAACTGCTCGTGAATATGGCAGCATGCATGGTCTCTATTAAATATGGTTTGAAGGGCCACCTTTCTGCACCCTCAGTGGCTTGTTCTACGGGTTCGAACGCCGTTGGCGATGCATTCCGAATTCTTCAAAGAGGTGATGCAGATATCATGCTTGCCGGAAGTTCCGAGGCTTGTATAACCAGTTTATCCTATGGCTGCTTCTGTGCTACACGATCCATGTCTCAAAATACTTGTGCCGAAAATGCCTGCCGACCCTTTGATAAAAACCGTGATGGTTTCTTAATGGGAGAAGGAGCCGGAATTGCTGTTCTGGAAAGCCTGGAGCACGCTCTCAAACGAGGAGCAAAAATATATGCCGAGATCGTTGGCTACGGCAATACTGCCGATGCGTACCACTTTACCGCACCAGAACCCCATGGCGATGGAATGATCCGGGTCATGCAAACGGCGCTCAAGGATGCTTGTATGGACTTAAAAGAAATCGGATATATCAATGCCCATGGTACATCCACTGTTTTAAATGATAAATGTGAAAGCAAAGCCATTATGAATGTTTTCGGGGATCATGCAAAAATCTTGAAAGTTAGTTCAATAAAATCAATGATTGGTCATCTCATGGCGGCCGCGGGCGCCGTGGAATTCGTATCTACTGTGATGAGTGTGTTTACTGGCAAACTTCCTCCAACCATCAATTATAAAGAACCTGATCCCGACTGCCCTCTCGATTACGTTACCAAGGGTGTTGAGTCAGTTGATTTGAATGCAGCAATGAGTAATTCCTTTGGTTTCGGTGGAGGAAACGCATGTCTTGTCATAAAAAAGAAGCAGGAATAAATGGAAATTCCTAAGCTTCGAATCGGAAGTTTTACCTCAGACATACCTATTATCCAGGGAGGCATGGGAGTTAGAGTTTCTCTTGCCTCACTTTCTTCAGCAGTAGCAAACGAAGGTGGAATCGGCACGATCTCCAGCATTGGTCTTGGGGATATCGAAGCTTCAAAGCAGGAATATGAAAGAATATCCCGGGAAGCACTGATAAAAGAGATCCGCAAAGCAAAGAGCAAAACAGATGGTCACCTCGCTGTAAACTTCATGGGTGTCCTCAGTAATGTAAATGATCTAATTAAAAGCTCGATAGGCGAGGGGATCAAAATGATCGTTTTTGGTGCCGGACTGCCAATGAAACTTCCAGACTTAGTCCATGACCCCAGTGTAAACCTTGTGCCTATCATTAGTTCTGCTAGAGTTGCGGAATTGATCCTGCGAATCTGGGACAAACGGTATGAAAGAACTGCCGATGGATTGATCCTGGAAGGTCCTCTGGCCGGAGGACATCTCGGTTTCTCCGAAGAACAACTTAAACATCCGGCAGAATATTCTCTTGAGAAACTTCTGCCTGAAGTCCTGGAATGCATTAAACCCTATGAGGATAAGTATTCGAAGAAAATACCGGTCATCACTGCGGGTGGCATTTATAACGGAAAAGACATCGCCCGGATGCTTTCTCTGGGTGCCTCGGGCGTTCAAATGGGGACCCGTTTTGTCTGTACTGAAGAGTGCGGTGTATCTCAGGAATTCAAGCAAGCCTATTTGGATGCCAAAGAAAATGATATCGTTATTATAAAAAGCCCGGTGGGTATGCCTGGCCGGGCGATTAAAAATAGTTTTCTCAAGAACCTGGCAGTTAAAGGAAAAATAAAAATAAAATGTTTCTACAGGTGTCTCACAATTTGCCAAGTCGATAAAGCTCAATATTGTATTGCCCTGGCTCTGGCAAATTCCTATTTTGGTGATGTGGATCACGGTCTTATTTTCTGCGGGCAGAATGCGTATCGTATTAGTAAAATTATTGCTGTTAAAGAACTCATCCAGGAACTTCTTTCCGAACTCAAAGCAGCTTAAAAAATCTTAGAAAACCATTTTTAGTCCTAAATAATAGGAATATTATTGTTCTCAATAATAAGCTTTGAAGTATTCCGAAAATCCAAAATATTTTCGTGTTCATAATTAATCCTCCTTTAATATCCAGTATCTGTCATCTGTCGTTATTGACCCCAAATCAACCACAACCTCCTCCTACTGTCATCGTCTGACTCGAATTGTCATCGTCCGACTCGATCGGACGATCCAGTCCTTTATAGTGTGACCCCATTTGTTCGCAAAACCATGACTCCGCGGGGAAATTGTCATAGTGTCAGGCACCGTCCCCACTTTGCTTGATTAACGATTTAACGGATCGTAAAGCATCAGTATCCTTGACGCAGTAAGTATCCTAATTATAATTCATCAAAGAAAGATATAAAGGTTCAATACATGAATATTAAAAGGAGATATTATGCAAAAAATCCTGGAATTCTTCATTAGAAACAAATTGCTTGTCAATCTCTGTGTAATTATCGTAGCATTATTCGGGATATACAGCTTCTTCAATATCCAACAGGATATTTTCCCGGAAGTCGATCGCAATATGATGCGCATCACCATAGTGTATCCTGGTGCGAGCCCATCAGACATAGAGATGAATGCTGTTATACCCATAGAACGTGAGATTGCAAAGATATCGGGGATTGAAGAGTATACATCTTTATCGATCGAGAACATCGCTACGATCCTGATAACGATAGATTCTGATGTTAGCGATATGCAGAATGTGAAGGACGAAATATTTCGTAATATTACTATGGGCAATGTTCCTGATCTACCGAGCGAAATCAAGGAAATACAAATAATCGATATGAACCCAAAACTCAAAGAGATCTTCAAAATTGCAGTTTTTCCGAAAGACACTGCGCGGATCTCTGAAACCGAGCTATATGCATACGTAGACAGACTCGAAGATAAACTCATCAATGTTCCGGGTGTAAGCGATGTCAAAAAGTCAGGTTATCGGGAACGTGAAATTCACATAAATGTGAACCCAAATACAGCAGATAGATTGCAGGTTTCGCTGAACGAAATCGTAAGCAGTATTCAAACGCGGAACATCCGATCTACGGGGGGAACGATACAATCTCTTCATGAAGAGCAATCGATCGTTACCATAGGCCAATTCGACGATCCAATGGATGTCGGTGATGTTATCATACGTTCGACTTTCACTGGTAAACGTGTTCGTATTAAAGATATTGCGAATGTCAAAGATGGATTTGAAAAAGAAAATGTCCAAGTGCGTGTGAACAAAGAAAAGAGCGTTGTCCTGAGCATTGTCAAGAACGAAAACGCGGATATCGCTACGACTGTTAAAAACATCAAAAACAGGCTGAAGAATGACAAGGAACTTGCCTCGAAAAAATTTGATATCAGGATAGTTTCCGATAACTCGCTATCTATCGTGGCACTCTTGAATGTGGTCGAAACTAATGCAATAATAGGTTTTATCTTGGTGTTGATCATTCTACTGGTCTTTCTTGATTTCAGAACCGCATTCTGGACTGCATTCGGTCTGCCCATGAGTATGCTGATGGTAATGGGTTACATATATTTGGCTGGCTACACCTTTAACATTATCTCGCTTTGCGCTATGATCACGGTAATCGGTCTGCTTGTAGATGACGGAATAGTTATCGCTGAAAATGTATACGTGAGGAAGCGATCTGGAACCCCATCATTGAAAGCAACAATTGAAGGAACCATGGCCGTCATTGCACCGGTTACCGCTTCGCACATTACTACAATTGTGGCTTTTCTACCGATGTTGGCGATCACCGGCAGAATGGGCAAGTTCATCACTGTTTTCCCGATCGTTGTCATGGCAATGCTCATTGCCTCGTTTATAGAAGCATTTTTCATTTTGCCAAATCATCTTGCCCACTCAAAGGTGAAGCTCAAGAAAAACAGGGATTGGTTTGAACCTGTTGTGCACTTCTACAAGCGTACATTGAAAAATGTGTTGAAGTGGCGTTATCTTGTTATTATCGTCTTCATCGGTATCCTTGTTGGAACGATCTTCATATCAAGAAAGACACTCAAGAACTTTGTATTGTTCTATGATAATTCGGCAGAACAAATAAACATCGATCTCGACGCGCCGAAGGGTACGAGTCTGAAGGCGATGGCAGAAATAACTGGCGAAGCTGAGGATCTCGTTTCAAATACGATCCCCGCTGAACTGCTTGTTTCCTCCATGGTGATAATAGGTGAACATTCTCGTCGACGTGGACCTTCAGCTACAGAGAGGTATGAAAACTGGGCTACGATTACCATCACCTTAATACCAAAGAGTGAGCGTGAACCAACTGCACGGAATATTATCAAGGATCTGCGCAAAGTTATCAATATTAAGAACTTGCCAAGCTTCACGAAAGTAAAAATGTCAGAGGAGGTAATGGGTCCGTCTGAAGGCAAGGCTTTCAATATGAAAATCAAAGGTGATGACGAAGAAATGATTGATTCGATCAGCAAAAAGATAGAAACATTCCTGGCAACAATTCCAGGAGTTAAAGATATTGGCACTGACCAGATCGAAGGTAAAGAAGAACTCGTGCTGAAATTCAACTACGAGCGCCTTGCCGAACTCAACTTGACCGTACAGGATGTTGCGAACACGGTGCGCACTGCTTATGACGGAACGATCGCAACTTCCATCCAGACGACCAACGAGAAACTCGATTTTCGTGTGAAGGTAGACGATGTTTTTCAAAAAGACGAAAAATTTCTTTTAAGGCTCCTCGTCCTCAATCAAAGAGGCCGGTTAATTCGTTTGCGGGATGTTGCCACAATTCAACATTACTCAGGCAAAGCGAATATTGGCCATTATGATGGTAGTAGGGCAATTACAGTCACCGCGAATGTTGACGATGAAGTCATCACCTCGATCCAGGTCACCCGTGCAGTCATGCAAGAATTCCAGGATATCTCAACTCATTTTCCCGGTATATACCTCGAAGTTGGAGGGGAGGCGCAGGAGGCTGCGATGTCGATCGACGATCTGACACTGGCTTTTATAATGGCGACCATATTGATATATTTCGTTTTGATACTGTTATTCAAATCCCTATCGCAGCCATTTATCATACTTGTGACGATTCCGTTTGGAGTAAGCGGTGCTCTGCTGGCATTTGCCGCACATGGCATTCCTTTAACCTTTATGGGCATTATTGGCATCATCGGTCTCTCAGGCGTTGTCGTTAACGACAGCATTGTGATGACAGATTTTATCAATAAGGCTTTCAGTAAATCTTCTTCCGGGGACAAAAAGCAACGAATCTCCACGATCACCACAGGAGCTGCGAAACGCCTCCGTCCGGTGATCTTAACCACTATCACAACTGTAGCTGGAGTGCTGCCGACTGTCTACGGTATTGGTGGATCCTCCCAGATAATTGTTCCCGTTGTTATGGCAATGGCATACGGTTTGCTTTTTGCAACTCTACTTACATTGCTTTTCACACCGTCATTATACATGGTAAATACTGATATCATGCGATTATTTACCAAGATATTTAGAAGAAAGGAGAACACAAAATGAAAATCATGTCTATCATGAAATTATGCCTCATATTCGTTCTTGTTTTACTGAACTTTTCTTTTGCTCAAGTCCATTCTAATGTTCTCAATGAAAAGAATATTGAAAGCAGAGAAAGTATAACCTTAATACAGTTTCTTGAAGATCTCGAACAATCTCATCCTCTATTTGAACGTGAACAAATTAATTCACAAATCATCCGGGAAGAACAAAAAAGCCTTACCGGAGCAGAAGATTGGATTGTATCATCGGGGGTGACCTTGAACCATATGTCATACTCACCGGTTACTGCAGGTCTGGAGAGTAACAATGGCGCAGCGTTTTCCACCAGTGTCTCACGGCATTTCTGGAATACTGGAGGGAATCTTTCGGCTGGTCTCACACTCGGAGCTAATGCAAGGAATTATTCTTCTGATACTGCATATTCCTCAATGGCGGACGCTAATTTTAATAATAATATTTCCTTATCTTACTCGCAACCCTTATTAAAGAATCTAAACGGTATCCTCAGTAAGCTTGAATATGATTTGAAGGGTATAAAGATTGATCTTACTGAAATGCAGACGCTTGAGAATCAAGAGGATTTTCTTGCTTCATCCGCACAAAGTTTTCTCAATTGGGTTTTCTATGCTGCAGAGATACAAATCGTGCAAGAACGGCTCCAGCTAAGTAAAGAATCACTCAACGATACCAGACAGAAAAGAGCGCGTAATCTTGTCGATGAGGTCGATGTGATACGCGCGAAAAATTCGGTCAGCCTCTCTGAACAGAACCAGGTAACCGTAGAGTCCAATCTTGCAGCTCTGTCAAAACAGTTATCCATTCTTATACAGGATGATGATCTCATCGGCAAATCACCACAATTTGACTTGTATCAACTCCATGAAATACCGAATCTGCAATTAGTTATAGATGATTTCAAACAAGACTCACGAGTTCTTAGTCAATTGAAAAATAGTATGCAGCAGCTTGAGCTTATGCGCAGAGCAAACAAGGAATCCATAAAACCCGATCTCAATCTTACCGCTCAAGTTGCAACGAAAAAGTCGGACGACAACTTCAGTGATGCCCTGGTTATGGATAAACCAGAAGCGAGCTTGAGCCTTACCTATACATTCCCGTTAAAGAACACCAAAGCACGCACTGACCTATTGGTTACCGATCTCCAAATCGTCCAACTTAACAAACAGATTAAGGAACTGGAGATTACCCGAATTTCGGTGCTCAGTAATATACACGTTCAACTAAAGCAGTTGGAAAATATTCTCGAGCTCAATAAACAGCAGATTGAACTGGCAAAACAAAAAACAGTGGCCGAGATATCTGTATATAACCGTGGACGCGGCGATTTCACAAATGTGATTCAAAGCCAGGATGAAGAAGAACGCGCAAAACTCACGTATGCCAGGAATGCATTGATCTATCAAAAACTTCATATTGAATATCTCTCGATGACAGATCAGCTTCTCCAAAATTGAGCAGCCAGATCATTGGGCATGTGGGATCAGCCTTTGAAATCAGAAACTACACCTGCGGTGTTTTAGGTTGTGAAGATTATCTAACTTTAACTACTTTCCCTATTATCTTCCCGTCAACTTGAACGAAATAGATCCCTGGTGCGGGATTGAGGGTATGGATCCTGCGGCCGGTAATATCGAATATGCGGTAATCCTGATTAAGGGGCAATTTGACTATGGACTATGGGGACTATGGGGTCAGGTCTGGACATTGGACAAATCGCATGCATTACAGAGGGGAGGCTAGGATTATCAAACGTGTTGGCTGCAATTTAGGAAAAATGTCCAATGTCCAGACCTGATCCCTTTCACTCGCCCACAGACAGACGAATAATATTGACTTTGCCTATTCATGATGATATAATAGCACGGAGGTAGTAACACCTTGACCCTAGATAAAGACAGTAAATTGACTTTTCCACATGTACTACTCATTGATGCCTCTGCTGGATCAGGCAAAACCCATACCCTGACCCAACGGTACATCCAGTTCCTTCTATCGGATCATATGAAAGATAAGCACAATGACCTGACGAATATCCTGGCCATCACCTTTACAAACAACGCAGCCCGGGAAATGAAACAAAGGATAATCAAATGGCTTAAAATACTGGCACTGGACCTGAAAACAGACGAGAATAAAGATCAGATCTACGCCTTATTCACGCTCAAACCAAAAGACATCCACAAAAGAGCTTCCTATTTTATAGATACACTCATCGATCGCTATGCAGACTTCCACGTGCAAACCATCGACAGTTTCATGAATCGTATCCTGCGCAGTTCTGCAGACGAACTCGGTATGCCGCCTGACAATGATGTTACTGACTCATATGTTGAGATGACCCAGATCGCGATGAGCAACCTATTCGCACATTTCGGAACGATCATCCCACTCGATGACGTCGATGCTTTTCTGGAACTATTTAACCAATCTCAAACCAGTTTTACCTGGAATCCAACCTGGCAGATCAAGAAACAATTTGATACATTCCTGATACAAGAAGGCAGGATATTAGAAAATATCCGATTTCAGGATCATTGGTCAGCAGCGAAAGAAAAATATAAGGAGTTATGCACTCTTTACAATGAAGTCAAATCACTTATCTCTCAAGACAAAATTCGCATCGGTATAATCCGCAGTCTTGGTCAATGTGATTTTATTAATTTTGATCATTCGGAATTCTTTGGTACTTATGAACCTGAATGTGCTGGGCTTAAAAAAAATGGTATCAAAGCTCTCCTGGCAGTACCAGGTGGCCAGGAATTAACACAACAGATCATTCAGTGCGCTTGTGAACTTACAGACAAAATTTCTCTGTCTAAATATACTCCCTATGGACCACTGTATCAACATTTCAAGGCATGCCTTGAATCAGTAAAACATCAAACCCAGATTATTCATTTTGACGATATCAATAAGCGTTTGTCCGGTTACGTACGGCAGGAAATCGTGCCCGAGATATATTACCGGCTGGGTGACATGCTGTACCATTTTTTACTCGACGAATTCCAGGATACAGCTCGGGTCCAGTGGCAAAATATCCAACCGCTTCTGGAAGAGGGGTACGCAAAGGGCGGGACGCTCTTTGCAGTCGGGGATATGAAGCAGGCGATCTTCATGTTCCGGAAAGCGGATTATCGGATCATGCGACGCCTGGGGCAGTGCATTCAAGGCGATCTCGGGTCAGGATGCCTACCTGCGAGCGTCGAGTCGAATGCCCGGATCATTCCTCTGGAGCATAATTTCCGCAGTGGCAGCATCATTCTTGATTATGTTGATTTACTTTTCAAAAAGCGTCTCAAAGACCTCATGCCGGACATTTTGGCTGAAGACCGCACCGGTCTTACTTCATATACCCAGAACGCAACCAAGGAAAAAGAAGGACACGGCTACGTGCAGACCATGATCATCCCGGAGAACAAAGAAGAGGAACCGGAAAAGCAGGTCCTGCTCGATATTGTCAAGGATGTGAAAAAACGGTACCCGCTACGGGAGATCGCGATCCTCACCCGCAAGAATGAATATGTGCAGAAAATCGTCGCCTGGCTGACCGAGGAAGATATCCCGGCGGCTTCATTCAGTTCTCTGGATATACGCAAGCGCAAGATCGTTATGGAGATCAGCAGTCTCCTGCAATTCCTTGACACGCCGATCGACGATCTCAGTTTCGCCGCGTTCATAACCGGTGATGTATTTCTCAGATCAGCCCGGTCAATTGACAAAACGATCACCCGCGAAAAAATATTTGATCTGATCCAGGGAAAAAAATATGACAAAAAAACCGGATATCTCTACAGACATTTTCGGGAACATCACCAATTCAAGAACCTGTGGGAGAAATTCTTGGACCGCTTGTTCGGTATTGTAGGTTACTACCCGCTCTACGATCTCATTTCCGAGATCTACAAGACCTTCAAGGTATTCCAAAACTTTCCCGAGGAAACCGGATTCTTAGTGCAGTTTCTGGAAGCCATCACCGGTATGGAATCTCGGGGTATGGGCAGTATCAAGGATTTTACCGACCTCGTGGCAGAAGAAGGACAAGCATCGATCCTTAATATTGTCCTACCCGATTACATAGAGGCGGTCAAGACCATGACCTTTCATAAAGCCAAGGGGCTGGGCTTCAGTGTCGTTATCAATCTTTTTAATAAAGAAGAAAAGGGTCCGGGCAATATGTTCTTTGATCCTGAAGAACAGGACCTGTATATTCGCTATATCACGGTGAATATGTGCAAATGCAATAAGCATCTCAAGGAACTCTATGACGAGGTGAAACTCGACAACCGGATCCAGAGCCTGAATCTCATGTACGTTGCTTTGACCCGCGCCAAACATGAACTGTATAATCTCATAGTTCGAAAAATAAAAAAAGAAAAAACAAACAAAGATAATAACGCACAAAAGAAATCCGCCAGAAAAGAATCCGCACCGATAACAAATGCTCCGGATAAAACACATCCACGTGATATTTTTGAAGACTATGAGAACGGCACTAAGGAAAAACCGACCCCGGAAAAAGAGCATCCTCTACCAACGCCGGTCATTATGCCCGGGGAATTTGAATATCCCTTTTTCAAAGACGAAGATAAGCACTGGTCTGTGGAACGCCTCATGGAAACCCAAAAAGGTGATCTGTTCCACGAGGCTCTCGCAGATATCGAATACATCAATGATGATATCGCCGAAAAGCTTTCTGACAAAATTCAGAACGTAATACAAAGGGAGCGGCTCTCGTATGACCCAGCCGAGATCCAGACCACGCTATTAAAATTTCTGGAGCTTCCCCAGGTAAAATCCTGGTTTGAAACACAAAAGGACCGCACGATACTACGGGAAAGCGAATTCGTAAACGAACAAGGGGCATCCTATCGTATGGACCGGGTAGTCGTGGATAAAGAACGGATCATCCTGATTGATTTCAAGACCGGCAGCACAATGTCCTTTTACGCTGCCCAGATGAAAAATTACCGCAAGCTCCTGGGAAAAGCATACCCGGGCAAGACAATTGAATGCTATTTCGCGTATGTTGATTCGGGCAAGGTCGAGGCAGCTTCATGAAAGAACACTTTCTTATTTCTCTTGCGACCGATATGGTCCGGTTTGTCGGGGACCTGCTGCTCGAACATGAACCAGTCTCAAAATCCCTGGTCGTGTTCCCGGGCAAGCGCCCCGGTTATTTCATTCGCAAATACCTCGCTGAAAACTTGCATACTGTATTCATTCCACCCTCTCTCCTGTCCATCGACGCGTTCATTGAACATATCAATGACGAACTCGGGCATTCCCGGCGCGTCGTTGATGCGATCGATAGCCTGCCCCTGATATATAATCTCAACAAGAAATCCCGGGTGATCGGCGCGAACCAACCAGAATTGAGCCTGGATGAATTCCTATTCTGGGGACAAAAACTGTTCTCTGATTTTGAGGAACTGCATATTGAAGAAATCGCGCCGGAAACCATTAGAAGCGTCGATACCCTTATCACAGAAAAATTGCCGACCGGCATCCGGCAAAAACTGAACTCCCTGTCCGACTTGTACACGGCATTTTACGAGCATATCGAAAAGAACGACCTGACCACCCGCGCTCACCAGTACTGTCAGGCCGCAGCGTACATAGACAGAGCTATGTTCAATAATTTCGATCGTATCTACATCTGCGGATTTTTTGCACTGACTGCGTCCGAGAAAAGAATCTTCCGCCACCTGAGCAAGGACAAGCGCGTGCACTTCGTGTTCCAGGATGGTCCGGGCATTGACCGCGTCCTCCAGGACATGGGCATCAATCCCGCAAAACACGGCGCTGATGCACAACCGCCGCGACTCCATTTCCATAAAGCCATGGATAGCCATGCCGAGATCTTCGGATTGAACCGGGTGATCCAGAAAGAAAAGGATCTCGATTTTCGCGACGTGATCGTGATACCAGAGCCTGACGCGCTCTTCCCGATCGTGCACAGCACATTAGGATTTGTTAAAGAGTACAATATATCCATGGGCTATCCTATTTACCGAACGCCTCTGAATACGTTGATCACAGCATTGGAACGGCTCATCGAGAACAAACAGGGCAACGATTACCTGACTGCGGATTATATGCGGCTCGTCCTCCACCCGTACGTGAAGAATATCTACCTGAATAAAGCAAGCTATCCAACCCGCATCATCTTTCATACGATCGAGGAATATTTTGTAAAATACCAACAGCGTTTTATTTGTTTAGCCGATCTGGAAAAGAATAAAGCAGTGCTCAATGACTGCGTGCAACGACTAAGTGGTTTTCAGGAAAAAGCGATTGATCGAACTCAGGTTAGTAAGCATTTAAAGATGATCCACGACCTTCTCATCCGTTCATTCAGTGATATCAAGAGTGTTGCTGACTGCGCCGAGAAAATAATCAGGATCATATCATTCATATCGCAGAATAGTCCGGCAAACGAGCATCCATTCACCGGGTCATTTATCAAAGCGATGATCGAAGGATTGTACGCGTTACAGGTCTCAGACCTGGGTACAGCAAAATTGTCTTCGCAAGAACGCTACTTCCGCCTGATCCTCACGTATTTGAAGTCGATCAACCACCCGTTCATTGGCACACCGGTTAAGGGACTGCAGGTCCTGGGCTTCTTGGAAACACGAAATATCAAATTCGACCGGGTCTTCTTTCTCGACGCAAACGAAGGCGTCCTGCCGCATACGGTCAAGGAAGACACAACACTGCCCCATGCCGTGCGCAAAGTAATGCACCTGCCAACGGTCGAGGATTGGGAACGCATATCGCGCTACTACTTTTCCAATCTTGTCGCGGGCAGCGCACAAACGGATATCTTTTTCATTGAGAGCGAGGACAAGGAAAAGAGCCGCTTTGTCGAACGACTGATCTGGGATATCCAGAAAAAAGAAGGAAAACTGGATTATCCGTCATCCGAGGTCTTTTTCCCGGTTTATTTTGACCAGAGCGACCCCGAAGCAATACCCAAGACGACATTGTTCAGGGAAATAGTTAAAAAAGGAATCTCCTTTTCCGCGACCAGCCTGAACAACTACCTGGAATGTCCACTTTTGTATTATTATAGAAAGATTCTTGGTCTGGAAAGCAAACAGGGTGTTGCCGAGGACCCGGATGCTATGGGCGTCGGCGGCATTGTTCATGATATCCTGATGCACTTTTTCATTCCCAAGATCGGAAAACCCCTGCGCATTAGTAAGACTGACTACGCAACAATGGAAAAGCATATCGATGCCATCTTCAAGAAAAGATATCCTGATGCTGACCGCGGTTCAGTATACCTGATCAAGTCCCAGGTCAAGCGTCGGCTTGTGGAATTCCTGCGGTATCAGGAACAAAATCCTGAGTTTCAAAATACGGTAATCCGCGAGTGCGAATCCGTGTCCTCGCCAGGCCAGAAACCAGATGTCTTCAGGCTTATAAGTACCAAGCTTATGGTCAGCAACAAACGTGAGGTTGGCTTGAGCGGCAAGATCGACCGGGTTGATGAACGCAACGGCATGTACTACATCATTGATTACAAAACCGGCAAGATAGATGATATTCCCAACCATAAGAAATTCGATCCTGCGCAGCGGGAAGAATGGCCAAAGACTTTGAAATCCGTGCAATTACCCCTGTACATAATGATGTATCTTGAAAACCACAAGAACGTGAAAATCAATACTATTGATGCTGGTTTGCTCGGGCTCGGTGGCAGAGGTTTTGAATTTAAGCCATTGTTTTCCGGCAGAGTGCCTGATGACGAACGACCCGCAATATTTGACGCCTATCGCCAGGCGATCATAACATTGATAGAAGAGATACTGGACCTGGATAGACCTTTCATTATGACCCGGGATAAGAAAAACTGCGAGGGCTGCGACTACGCCGTGATCTGCGGCAGACAATGGGTAGCGAAGCGGTGGTAACATGTATTCAAGAAAAGGATAAGATTAGTCGAAATTGGCATCGAATAAATTTAATTATTTCTCTCCGTTTCACCGATACTCCGTAACTCCCCTTCTCCGCCTGTCGAAGATATCGAACAAATTGAGATGCCCTTGTAGCGACAGCATACGGGGTTACTTAAAAAAGGTTTGACCCCAATACGTTTTCACATTTCATCAATCTTGTTCAAATAATTAATGTTCCCGATCTTCTTAAATATTTTTTTTGCTTTTGCCAGAAATTCATTTGCGATTTTAAACTCATCGATTTTCTTTAGATATATAGCGTAATAATAATATGCCTTTCCAAGTTCACCGGTCATATTAAGTTCCGTGAACATCTTGATACTTTTAACGAACTTTTCTTTTACGCTTTTCTTATCCCATTTTTCATCAAGCGATGCCAATCTTGCATGTAAGAACAGGGTAATTGCGCGTTCCTTTCTTGATTTCATTTCATCTGCAAGTTTCAACTTTTCATCTAATTGTTCGTATATCTTCTTTAACCTTCTTCTATTTTTATCGACTCCGTTTTCTTCTATTTCCTTTATCCCGACTTCGATAAGAACCTGTATTGTACCTGACAGAAATGCCTTGTTCGCCAGTTCTTCAAATATAGCACGTGCTTTTTTCAGGTATTCAGTGGATTTATGCAGTTCATTCAACTCCTTGTAAATGTCACCGAGATCCGTGTAAACAGCACCTATAGCCTGTGTATCCCCAAGTTTTTTTGCGATTGTCATTGCCTTTCGGAACAATGCAAACGCCCTGTTATAATTTACCTTGTCCTTATAAAGGCTTCCTAGGTTTATGGTGACATGTAGAATACCGAGTGTATCGTTAAGTTCTTCAGCAATTGACAGGGCTCTCTCATATAATTCAATTGCCTTGTCGAAATTCTTTTTCTCGCAGTATATCCAACCAAGATTATTTGCAGCCATTGCTATACCGACTTTGTTACCAAGCTTCTCCGATATCGCTAATTTTTTCTTAAACAAGGGAATCGCTTTATCAATATCACCTCTGTGCGCATAAACGCCTCCCAGATTGTTAAGCGCCATACCTATACCAAAAAGGTTTCCGCTTTCTTCAGACACTTTTAAAAATCTTTGATATAGTTCTATTGCCTTATCAAAATCACCCTGGCTCCAATAGAGCACACCCATGGCATTTACTATTGCCCCTTCTACATGATACAATTCTATTTGGGAAAATCCTCGCTTTTTCAGGTTTTTAAGAAGCTCCATTCCTCTGTTTCCCGCACTATTGGATTTACCCATTTTACCCACAAGCCTGTATACCCAGCAATATCTGGAGAGAACGTGCACCTCTGCTGGTGTACTGCGGCTGAGTTTTATTAACCTGTTCAGCAAGTTTATCATTGAATCATAGTCAGCAAGGTTTTCGTAAATAGTTGCCTGTCCGATTAATGCTTCTATTTTTGAGCGTCTATCAGATACAAGCATTTCAGCTTTGTTATACGATTGCAGGGCATCTTTGTATCTGCCTATTAAATTATATACACCACCAAGGCCACAAAATGCCCTGATTAAAAGCCCTTTATTTACTTTATCTTTCTCCATAATAATTCATTTAGAATATTTATTATAAATATTAGGGGGAATCTGGGGTCAAACATATAGAAGACAATTCCAACTATCTTCTCTCTGCTCTCTATTGTCTCTCCATTCTTCGTTTCATCTCTTCGTATCTTTGCCGTGCTGCTGCGGTGCGGAAGTTGAACTTACTGGCGTAACCCATATGCTCCAGCTGCGCCATTGCGCTCACAAGGAGCGCATCATCAAGCGAGCGCCCAGCCAATGGCCCCTCCTTTGATTGCTCAACCGGCATGAATATCCGTGCAATGTCAGCGGACATATCCTTTCGTTCTCCTGTTACTATCCAATGTACCTCTGTATCTGGTTTCCCGGCAATAACGAAGCGATTACCTCTTACATTCTCCATAAGGTAAGGAGGTTCAGAAGTACCAACTCCAGTCAATTGCACCATGGGATTTTTGTTTAACGCATCAAAGTAATCAGGTAAATGGATAATGGCGGTTCCATCGGAACCGATCCTGGCAATCCCACGGTATATTAAGACCATCTCTGGTGATTCCACAAAATAGTGATTGAGAATTTTATTTTCCGGATCCAGCGGATGATCGATGGTAAAGCTGCCTGCTGCCTTAGACAAAAGCCCAACACGGGTTTGCGTTGAAGCCGTTGCAGTAGCGCCATTAAATGCCGCAGAAGAACTATAACTAGAAGGTACTATCGACCAGGAATTCGTTGTAAAACTGGCATAGGCTGCGGATGTATCACTATCACCACCCACCACTACAGCACCAGTACCGCTTGCCAGATTTGACTGTCCACCAGTCACGGTTGAGTAAATTGCAGTAGCGTGGTTATTATTCCCACCAGACACAACCGCGCCATCATTTGTGGCAGTGTTGGCTTCACCGCCACAAACGGTCGCAATATGTCCACTTGCAATATTCTCCTTACCACCACTCACGGTTGCATAATAATTGCTTGCATTGTTTTCTCTTCCACCGCCTACTGAAGCATAGTCTGAAGTTGCCGCGTTATATCTACCTCCGGCGACAGCACAATAGCCACACAAAGGATCTGATGCTGTACCAGAGGTACAAGCAACACCAAAGGCAACGTGTGTATTTGCATAACTACCCCACATAACATTACTACTGCGCATAGATAATCCGTAGTCTCCCGAAGGATAAAGACGACTGCTGCTCAATGTCCAGTCATTATCTGCTACAGCATTGTTCGCATACTCTGCCGTATCAGAATATGTTGATGTGTATGCATAGCCGACTGACGTGATACGGGTGCGGGGTGTTAATATCTGTGGTCCTTCAAGGGTGAGTTCCAGCCAGGTGCTTGTAAAATCAGCAAACACGCTGTCCGGGATCGTGGTACCACTACCCAGAATAACACTGAACACGCCGCGTTCCACTGGAACGTTGGTTTGCGCCTCTGACCACAACTCATTGCCACTCGATGCCGCGTCAAAAATTTTAAATGTCATATCGAGTGCTCCATCAATGGGCACGTCAGTTGTGTCGGTAAGGTAACCTTGATAGTTTAAAAGTTTTGGCACAAGTCGTGCATTGTCCATGGAAACCTGCGATGTCTGCGCATATGCTACACCGAGCATAAAGATTAATACAGAAAAAATTTTCAATACTTTCATGTTTTCTCCCCGTTTGAAAAATTGTATTGATTAATTATCTTTAATTTTCACTTCAAGTCAATAATATAATTATAGTATTTAAGGATCACTGCCTTTTACACTGTAATTTAATAAAGGGAGAATACCACGAACAATACCACCTCGCTGACGCCTTGTTAACTCACCTCTGGATATTGAATCCTCAATTGCCTCTCCATGGTTCATTCTTTCCCAAATAAAGACGCTGTCAATGTTGAATGTTGAGATTTGACCCCATTTGTTTGTTGAGTTCATCGAGATGTCGCGGATATCGAATGT
>CBFDDH010000025.1:0-35593 GCA_965603515.1 uncultured bacterium | reverse complement strand
CGAAGGTGGCAGAACTGTCGGCGCGGGCGTCGTAACCAAAATACTAGAATAATGAGAGTGATTATCACTTTGGCTTGCCAGAAATGCAAAGCCCGTAATTATACGACTACGAAAAACAAAAAGAAGCAGAAGCGCCTGGAAATTAAAAAGTATTGCCGTTCTTGTCGCAAGCATACCTTGCATAAGGAGGTAAAATAGGCCTGTAGCTCTAACGGCAGAGCATCCGGCTCCAAACCGGAGGGTTGGGGGTTCAAATCCCTCCAGGCCTGGTGTGAAGAGTTTGATTGTGATTAAAAAAATATTGGGCAATATTAAAAAAATCTACACTGAGATGCGTAAGGTTACATGGCCAACGCGCAGCGAATTGATAAACTCAACGATAGTTGTCATCATCATATCAGCCATTGTTGCGGTTATCATCTATATTTTCGATCGTTTTTTTTCAACAATACTCGCTTTGATTTTAAGATAGATTATGGAACGCACTGAAGAAAAATCAATGCAGTGGTTTGTCGTCCATACACTTACCGGACATGAACAGAAAGTCAGGAAAATACTGGAGAAAACAATAAAGGAAAACGGCTTAGAGAGCTCTTTTGGTAAAATCGTGATACCAGTTGAAAATCTCGTGAAAATCAGAAGGGGAAAACGGGTAATAGAGGAAAGGCGTCTGTATCCTGGCTATATGGTTATTGAGATGGAGGGCAACGATGAAAACCTGCGCCTGGTAAACTCAATCCCTGGTGTGACGCATTTCCTTGGTTCCAAGACTAAACCGATACCCCTTGTCAAAGATGAAATCGATGCTCTTTTAGTCCAGGTCAAAGAATCAAAGGAAAAGGTGATCACGAAAATCCCCTTTGCTAAAGGCGAAAGGGTAACCGTCATAGATGGTCCGTTCAATGATTTTATCGGTACGATCGAAGATGTATTCCCGGAACGCGAAAAAGCTAAAGTATTGATTGTTATATTCGGTCGAACCACACCAATTGAATTGGGCTTCCATCAATTGAAAACTATGTGAGGAAATAGAGGAATATATGGCAAAGAAAGTTATTGCAACCGTAAAGCTACAAATTCCTGCAGGCAGTGCGACCCCAGCACCGCCAGTTGGCCCAGCCCTGGGGCAACATGGCGTCAATATAATGGAATTCTGTAAGGCTTTCAATTCAGAAACCAAAAATCTCTCTGGTCTGATTATACCTGCGGTGATTTCGATACATACCGATCGATCCTTTACGTACATTTTGAAAAGTCCACCAGCGACCATCTTACTGAAGCAGGCTGCTGGTATAGCAAAAGGCTCACCCGTACCGCATCAGACCAAGGTCGGAACCGTCACAAAAACACAGGTAAAGGAAATCGCCGAGCGCAAGTTCAAAGACCTGAATAGCTATACGATCGAACAAGCAATGAAAATCATTGAAGGCACCGCAAGATCCATGGGGATCACGGTGGAGGACAAATGAAGCGTTCAAAACGTTATCGAGAAATCAAAGCAAATATCGAAGTAAAGAAATACACGTTGAGCGAAGCGATCGAAAAAGTAAAACAGCTGGCAAAAGCCAAATACGATGAATCCGTCGACATAGCATTGAAGCTCAATATAAACCCGAAAAAGACTGATCAATTGATTAGAGGTATATCGAATTTGCCGCATGGAACCGGAAAAAAGAAAAAAATCCTCGTCTTGGCCAAAGGTGAAAAGGAAATAGAAGCACAGAACGCAGGGGCTGACTATACTGGTTTTGATGAGTATATTGAAAAAATAAAAGGTGGCTGGGCTGATGTTGATGTGATCATAGCAACGCCGGATGTGATGTCAGATGTCGGCAAACTGGGAAAAATACTTGGGCCAAAAGGCCTTATGCCTTCACCAAAAGTCGGCACCGTTACTTTCGAAATTGCCACTCAAGTAGAGGCTTTAAAAAAAGGAAAAGTGGAATTCAAAACCGATAAAACTGGATGCCTCCATATAGCAGTTGGTCGGGTTTCCTTTGATGTTGAAAAACTACGGGAAAATATCACAGTATTCTTAGAAGACCTGCTTACGGCAAAACCAACAAGTGTAAAAGGACAGTTCATAAAATCAATGACTATCTCCTCAACAATAGGCCCAGGTATCCAACTTGATGCAAAAAGCGTCCTGGATGAAGTACGACAGGGAGGTACATAATGCCATCACAAAAAAATACAGAGTATCTGACAAAGACAATCGAAGATCTGAAAACAGGAAAAGCGTTCTACTTCACTGACTTTACTGGTCTTAGTGTTAAGAGTTTGGAGAAATTACGACGAGACTTGAACAAAAATCATGGCAATTACCTTGTCTTGAAGAATACAATTGGGTTCTTGGCAATGAAAAACATGGGATTTAACGAAGCCACTATAAAACAGCTTTTCACCGGTCCAACCGGCATAGTCATAGCTTGTGAAGACCCAATAGTCCTTGCGAAAATAATAACAAATCAGAAAACATTAAAAATAAAGGGTAGCTTTATTGAAGGTGACTTCTTCAATACTGAAGAAGTGATCGCCTTTTCAAAAATACCTTCAAAAGACATACTATATAGTCAAGTGGTTGGTTCGCTCAATATACTTGGCAATTTTGTAAATGTGCTGGAAGGCACACTAAGAAATTTAGTGCATACAATTGAAGCGATGAAAGATAAGGAGGTAAAATGACGGCAAAATCCAAGAAAAGTATTGAGACCTTGGTTGATGAAATCGGCAACTTAACAGTGATTGAATTATCCGAACTCGTGAAGACACTTCAAGACAAGTTCGGTGTCACTGCCGCAGCACCGGTTCAGGTTGTTGCCGAAGCAGGTGGCGACGCCACAGCAGGTAAAGATGAAGAGAAAGATGAGTTTAACGTATTGATGACTTCTTGCGGCGACAAGAAAATCCAGGTTTTGAAAGTGTTGAGAGAACTTACTGGTCTCGGGCTCAAAGAGGCGAAGGATATGATTGATAACCTGCCTAAAGACGTAAAGGAAAGTGTTGCTAAAGAAGAAGCGCAGAATATGAAGAGTAAACTCGAAGAGGTCGGCGCAACTATTGAGCTCAAGTGAGCAAAACCTTGATCGTCAATAAACCGACAGAATCAACTGGTCAATAACTTGATAAAAAAGGCACATATTGCCGTAACCTGCAATATTGTAAGTTTTTAACCAAGATGACAGATTGCAGTTTACGAGAGATATCATTGTAATTGCACAAATTACAGAGGATAGAAATATAAAATTATGAGAAACATTATTAATTTCTCAAAGAAAAAATCGACTTTCAAGATGCCTCATTTGCTTGAAGTCCAGCTCGAGTCCTACCATCAATTCATTAGCAAAACGCTTAAAAAGGTTCTCACCGAACTATTCCCGGTTTCTGATATTCATAATCGGTATAAGCTCGTTTATGATTCACATCGTTTTGGCACAGCTAAGTACTCAGTCAATGAGGCAATTGAAAAAGGCGCAACCTACGGGGTTCCACTTAAGGTGAGATTTCGTTTGGTTAAACGTGATGATGATGATAATGAATCGCACAAGATGCAGGATATGATCGAACAGGAGATATACCTCTGCGATCTTCCGCTCATGACTCACCGGGGAACTTTCATAATCAACGGCGTGGAAAGAGTTGTCGTTAATCAAATCCACCGGTCGCCTGGAGTTTATTTTAGCGAAGGGGAAAATAGCTTTACAGCAATGATCATACCTTACCGCGGACAATGGGTTGAGTTCCGCATCGATCGATTGAACACATTCTATGCTATATTGGACCGACGTAGAAAACTACTGGGAACAATGTTTATCCGCAGTCTGGGTTATGAGAAAAATGAGGATATCATCAAATTGTTCTATCCTACAAAACAGGTAGATCTTAAAAGTGCGCTCAATTATTTCTGTGGCGAGAGCATATCTGAGGACGAAAACCTCCTGATTCCAGCAGGAGAACTATTTGATGAACCGACCCTCGATTTATTGAAACATAAGGGTATCAAACGGGTGACGATCATCAATTCACACGATCGCGGCGTTACAATTCTAACAAACACATTCAAGAAAGACCATACCTCTTCAAAGGAAGAAGCAGCCAAAAAGATATACACCTTACTCCGCTCCATGGCGCCCCCAACACTTGATATCGCAGCGGCTTATATAAAGAACATATTGTTTGATCCAGACCATTTCAAGCTAGCTGAAGTTGGACGATTCAAGCTTAATATGAGACTCGGTATCAGCGAACGCTCAACAAAACTCTATCTAACAACCGACGACCTCTTTGAGGTATTCCGTGCACTGTTTCGTTTCGCTAACAAAGACTTCCCAGCTGATGATATCGATCATCTTGGAAATCGCCGAGTACGCAGGGTTGGTGAGCTCTTAGGTGCTCAATTCCGGTTAGCGATATCACAACTAATTCAAAACATAAAAGAACGAGCCTCATTAATGGACGAATCGGGACTGTCACCCCAGGATTTGATAAATCCGCGCCTTGTCTCCAATATCATAAATAAGTTCTTTACGACATCGCAACTCTCACAATTTATGGAGCAGACAAATCCAATTTCAGAAATGACGCATAAACGCCGCATCTCATCATTAGGTGCAGGAGGGTTAAGGCGCCAGACTGCAGGTTTTGAAGTCCGTGATGTCCATTACTCACATTATTCAAGGATATGTCCTATTGAAACACCTGAAGGACCAAACATCGGTTTGATTTCAAGTCTCGCCAGTTTCGCAAAAATAGATAAACACGGTTTTATCCTAGCCCCCTACTGGGTGGTGAAAAACAACCGCGTGAGAGAAGAGGTAATCTATCTACAAGCCGATGAAGAAGATAAATATACTATTGCCCAAGCAAATACCCTGGTCGACAAAAAAGGCAAGATATTGAAAGAGCGTGTACTCTGCCGGAGAAGGGATAACTTCCCAATGGTTCCCCGCGAAGAAGTTGAATTGATGGATGTCTCTCCTGAGCAGGTATTTAGTCCAACCGCCACAATTATCCCTTTTCTTGAGCACAATGATGCAGACCGCGCCCTCATGGGTTCGAACATGCAACGTCAAGCTGTACCTCTGCTCGAGCCTGCTCTACCCCTTGTCGGAACGGGCATGGAGGAACGCATCGCCAAGAATTCAGGTACCCTTCTCTTAGCCGAGGAAGAAGGCAAAGTCTCTTATGTAGATGCCCAGAGGATAATTGTGGAAACGAAACAAGGAGTTAAGAAACGTTATCGACTATCAAAGTTCCTGAGATCCAACCAAAATACCTGCATCCATCAAAAACCGCTTGTCAAAATAAACCAAAAGATCAGAAGGGGTGATGTACTAGCTGATGGTTACGCAACAAAAGAGGGTGTTCTTGCACTCGGGAGGAATGTGCTCATTGCCTTTATGCCATTCTTGGGATTTAATTTTGAAGATGCCGTAATTCTTTCTGAGCGACTATTAAAAGAAGATACGTTTACTTCAATCCACATATTGGAATTCGACTGTGAGGTTAGGGAGACAAAACTCGGTCCTGAAGAAGTAACAAGAGACATACCTGGAATCAGTGATTTTCTGCTCAAGGATCTAGACGAATATGGCATAGTCCGTATGGGTGCTCACGTCGGTCCTGACGACATATTGGTTGGAAAAATCACACCCAAAGGCGAAACTGAACTAACCCCAGAAGAGAGACTTATGCGTGCTGTCTTCGCTGAAAAAGCAATAAATGTAAGAGACACTACGTTGCGAGTAGAACCTGGCGTAGAGGGGGTTGTAATCGACCGAAAAATCCTCACCCGACGAACAACCGATCCATTAGCGAAACTCGTTGAGGAAGAACGCAAACTCAGAATCCAAGAAGAATTTTCAACCCTATACGAAGAAACCCTCGTAGTCCGTAACAGACTACTAAAAAAGTTACTTTCTGGACATACCGCAGTTTCCTCAATAAGAGATGAAAAAGGAAAAATATTGCTAAGAAAAGGAAGTACGTTTGAGGATACATTATTCGATGGATTGAAAACTATGAAGATCACTGCGGATGACAAGTACATCAGGACTCTGAAGTTGAATGGCGAGGTTGAGCAAATCGTCCTTGAAGGTGAGGAGAAACTACAACAGATCATCGCGGACAAGAAAATTGAAGAGGATAAACTGCTGCGTGGTGATGAATTACCACACGGTGTACTTAAAATAGTAAAGGTATTTATTGCCCAGAAAAGAAGGATTTCAGTTGGTGATAAAATGGCCGGACGCCACGGGAATAAGGGTGTCGTAGCAAAAATAATGCCTGAAGAAAACATGCCGTTTTTGCCTGACGGTACGCCGATTGATATAGTCCTTAATCCACTCGGTGTCCCTTCGCGAATGAATGTCGGTCAAGTCATGGAAATGCATCTAGGCTGGGCAGCAGAAAAATTGAAGTTTCATGCAGTTACACCAGTTTTTGACGGCGCAACAGTCGGTGAGATTAAGAAGAAGCTCCTGGAAGCAAACCTGCCAGAAGACGGTCAGATTGAGCTACGCGATGGAAGAACAGGTTTGCCTTTTGACTCAAAGATCACAGTTGGCTTCATGTATATGCTGAAATTAATACATATGGTCGACGAGAAAATACATGCTCGATCGACTGGACCTTACTCACTCATCACCCAGCAACCGCTCGGTGGTAAAGCTCAATTTGGTGGTCAACGTCTAGGGGAAATGGAAGTTTGGGCATTAGAAGCCTATGGTGCAGCATACACACTTCAAGAAATGTTAACTGTCAAATCGGATGATGTCGAAGGTCGGGCAGCCATGTACGAAGCTCTAATACGCGGGAAAAACCCCCCAAAACCACGTGCCCCTGCATCGTTCAATGTTCTCCTTAAAGAACTCCAGGGACTCTGTTTCAATATAACCTTTGAAAAACTTGAGAAAAAGGAGGTTTCTAGTGAGAAGTAGAGACTTCGGAAGTATTGACCTCATGGAATATAGTGGATTAAGAATAAGCCTCGCTTCACCCGATACCATACAGTCATGGTCTCGAGGTGAAGTAACCCGGGCGGATACTATAAACTATCGAACCCAACGCCCTGAAAAAGATGGCTTGTTCTGCGAACGAATCTTCGGACCGGTAAAGGATTTCGAATGCTCCTGCGGTAAGTATAAAAAAGCCAAATACCGCGGTACGATCTGTGACCGCTGTGGTGTTGAAGTAGCCGCCGCTTCAGTTAGAAGAAATCGAATGGGCCACGTCGAGTTAGCAGTACCAGTAGCTCATGTTTTCTACTATAAGATCCCACCGAGTAAAATCGGCTTGCTATTAGACCTGTCGATAAATCAACTCGAGGCGATCTTAAACTATGAGGCTTATGTCGTGCTGGAATCGGGGGATTCACCGTACCGGAAAAGTGAAGTACTAGTTGAGGAAGAATACCGCGACGCCAAGGAGAAATACGAAGGATTCAAAGCAGACATGGGTGGTCAACCTATATATGACTTGCTCAAAGATATAGAGCTCGAGAATTCATCATCGGATCTAAGAATCCGGTTAGAGAAAGAGACCCTGAAAGCACGACGTTTCCAGCTTCTCAAGAAGTTAAAACTGGTTGAGGCCTTCAGGCTATCAGGCAACCGACCTGAGTGGATGGTTCTCACAAAACTACCAGTAATCCCACCAGACCTTCGACCCCTCGTTTCCCTTGAAGGTGGAAGATATGCAACCTCTGATCTGAATGATCTCTATAAGCGCGTTATCACTCGTAACAACCGTGTGAAATCAATAACCTCGGGTATAAAAACGCCCGAAGTCATTGTGCGCAACGAAAAAAGAATGTTGCAGGATTCAATTGACGCTCTTCTTGATAATTCAAGACGCGCCAGACCTATTAAAGGCAGAGGGAATAGACCACTCAAGTCGCTTGCTGAAGCGCTCAAAGGAAAACAAGGTAGATTTAGAAGAAACCTTCTTGGCAAACGGGTTGATTATTCAGGTCGTTCAGTAATCGTTGTGGATCCATCCTTGAAATTATACGAGTGCGGAATACCAAAGGAAATGGCTTTGGAACTGTTCAAACCAATGATCGTCAGGAAACTCGAAGAACGCGGTGTGGTTGATTCTGAGAGAAACGCCAGACGCCTAGTAAGAGCAAAATCTACTGAGGTCTATGAAATACTTGATGAAATTATCAGAGACCGACCCGTTATACTGAACCGTGCACCGACACTACACCGAGTATCCATGTTGGCATTCTTGCCAGTGTTAAGGGAAGGAAGAGCCATTGCCATACACCCCATGGTCTGTCACCCATTCAACGCAGACTTCGATGGTGATACGATGAGTTTACACATACCATTATCTCCTGAAGCGATACTGGAATCATATATGCTCTTGCTTTCCATTCATAATATACGTTCACCTGCAGATGGTCGAGCCCTCATGGCACCGAGTCAAGATATCGTCATCGGACTCTACTATCTAACAAAAGAGAAAAAGGGTAAAAGTAAAAAAACATGGTTATTCTCATCGGCAGATGAAATAGAAATAGCGCTTACCAATCGTGTTATCACGCTTCACGATCCAGTGAAGTATAAATCTAAGAATAAGGTGATCAACACAACAGCAGGACGCGTGCTCTTCAATAATTTGCTTCCTGAAGAAATGCAGTTCCAGAATCAAACAATGAATAAAAGGACACTTGAAGGCATTGTCGAAGAGTGTCTTGATGAATTTGGTACGGAAAAAACTATTGAATTACTGGATAGTATGAAAAGAGCGGGGTTTGAATACGCCACGAAATCAGGACTCACAGTAGGTATTGATGATATGATTAGCCCGCGGATCAAGGAAAAAATATGGCAAAAAGGTACTAAAGAAGTGATAGAAATAAACCGCGCCCACAAAAACGGTCTCATCTCAGAAAATGAACGGTACAATAAGGTAATCGACACTTGGACGCGAGTTGCCATGGATATCGAGGAAAATCTCATGGAAGATCTTGAAAAAAGCCGGAACGGATTCAATCCCCTGTTTATGATGGTGAATTCTGGAGCACGTGGTTCGCGTAACCAAGCCTGTCAAATCTGTGGTTTGAGAGG
Organism: uncultured bacterium; assembly: GCA_965603515.1. GTDB lineage: Bacteria > Hydrothermota > Tepidihabitantia > SM23-42 > SM23-42 > JAUVZL01. Next base: position 26,519 of record CBFDDH010000025.1, on the reverse strand, counting down.
TTTGATGTCAAAACCGCAGCGCAAGGTGACGTCCGTACAGATAATTGAAACACCGATTAAGTCATCCTGTAAAGAAGGTCTCTCAGTCCTTGAATATTTCATCTCGACACATGGTGCACGCAAGGGATTAGCTGATACTGCTTTAAAAACCGCGGACGCTGGTTATTTAACGCGCCGCTTAGTTGATGTCGCTCAAAATGTTATCGTCACAATGAAAGATTGCCGTACTATCATGGGACAGGAAATAAGTGCCCTCAAAGAGGGTGAAAAAATAGTCGAACCGCTAAATGAACGGATTGCTGGTCGCGTGGCCCTCGTCGATGTCATCGATCCAGTCACTGATGATATGATCGTCAAAGGTGGTGACGAAATACAAAATGATCAGGCAATGAAAATCGAGAAAAGCGGCATCGAGAAAACCAAGGTAAGATCAATCCTGACTTGTGAAGCATCAATTGGTGTATGTGCCAAGTGTTATGGTAGAAATCTGGCAACTGGTACAATGGTTGAAATAGGCGAAGCTGTCGGCGTCATCGCCGCACAGTCAATTGGTGAACCGGGTACCCAACTGACACTGAGAACATTCCATGGGGGCGGTGTGGCATTGAGGATTGCTGAAACCACTTCAAGAAACGCCGACATCTCTGGGGTTGTCAATTTCGAAAGCCTGTCTGGTGTGGAAAGACCAGACGGTAATGTGGTGAGTCTAAACGATAAAGGTCGAATGATCATAAAACGTAAAAACGGCAGAAAAATGGGCTATAATATCCCAATCGGCGCAGTAATCTACCCTAAAAAGGGCGATACGATAACCGCAGGTGATATGCTTTTTGAATGGGATCCATATTCAATACCCATTGTTTCACCAGCTGGTGGACGGATCAGGTATATTGACATTGTCCCCGGTATAACACTCCAAGAAAACTGGGTGGATGAAAGATCAGGTGGCAAACAACTGGTTATCGTTGAAGATCGAGTTCGCCACCACTACCCAAAAATCAATATCCTAAGCAGCACAAAAAAAATTCTCAAGACATTCTCCATCCCAGCCGGGACATATTTACTGGTTAAAGATGGTGACAAAATCGCACCCGGCACACTCATTGCAAGAATACCTAAGGAAATAGGCAAAAGCAAAGACATCACCGGTGGTTTGCCACGAGTTGAAGAATTATTCGAATCAAAAATAGTAAAAAATCCGGCGGTGGTTACAGAGATCGATGGTATCTGTGATGTCCAAGAAGAAAAAGGAACATGGAAAGTGATTGTTACACCAGAAGTTGGTGATGCAAGAGATTATAAAATACCAACCACAAGATATTTAAAGGTACACTCGGGTGAATTCGTACGTGCTGGTGATCCGCTATGCGAAGGAGCCATAGATCCGCACGACATTCTCAGAATAAAAGGACCTATGGAGACACAACGTTTCTTGGTCAATGAGATACTCGAAGTCTATAGAATCCAGGATGTTAAAATCGACGATAAGCACATTGAGGTGATCGTCCGACAGATGCTGCAGAGGGTAAAAATAGAGGAACCAGGCAATACGCCATTCGTCGGTGGCGAAATAACCGATAAGCGACGCGTTATCCACGTTAACCAACAGGCACTTGTTGAAGGCAGAAAACCTGCTACTTATCGACCGATTCTCCTTGGGATAACGAGAGCAGCGCTCTCGACTGAATCGTTCTTTTCGGCTTCGAGTTTTCAGGAAACAAGCAAAGTACTCGCCGATGCTGCAGTCGAAGGGAAACTAGACTGGCTTGAAGGACTCAAAGAGAATGTTATAGTGGGTAGAATAATCCCAGCAGGTACTGGTCTTGCGAAATTCCAGAAAATCAGCCTTGAACATCAATCATCCGAGGAAGCTAAGACAGAATAGAATAGCTGCAAACGAATACTAAAAGAAACACATAGCAAGACCGGTGAGAATCGGAACCGCAAAATTATCATTGAGGGGTAACGGTAGAGACTCAAAAACCGAAGCAGCAATCGCTCCTATTATCAAAGGTTTCATCGGCAAAGTCTCAGGCAAATAGTATATGACTACAGCAACTGCCAGCGATACAAGCAAAAACCCGAGACTACCCATAATGGTCTTTCCTTTGAATAATTCTGGACTTTTTATATTCTGACCAAGGATTGCTGCAAAGGTATCTCCTATAATCGTATAAGCACAGGCAACAACAACAATTGGTTTTCTGAACAGTAGTGAGGTTACTAGACAACCTAAAAGTAGATAGGTTGCACCACTCAATCGGGTAAATTCATGTCGGCGGAGAAATGATCCGAAGAATAAAATGAATCCTTCCTTAACACCATTGACATGGAGTCGCAAGAAATCAACTGTAACCACTGCGACACATATTGCTAAAAGTGTTAGCCGACCAGACCGCTGGGGTAACACATAGTAAACCATGGGGATAAATATCGCCCATAGATTCATGAGTTTTCGGAAAACTTCGGCTTTTATTAAAATGTGAATCCGCCAGAGAATTTATTGGAATCGTGGAGATCTGAATGAGCTACGAATGCATAGTCGAGGCTAAACCATTTATATTTCACACCCATGCCAAGTGTATAGTTACCTCTGTATAGCCCAGCTCGACCAAAGGCGAAATCCTTGTAAGCACATTCAAAACCAAGGTTTACATCAAAGCCTTCAGTATCAAAAGATTTTACAATATCGCAGCCGAAAGTAACCACTGAGTTAATCTTACTCAGTACTATTGCCGGTGCTATACCAAACGATACTTTCGGAACGATCGTTTCCTTCGTCCCATTACTCCAAATAACTGGTGACAGCACAAAATCCCGTATCGCCAGACCCACGGTGAGATGTTCGAGGTTCAATGTTAGACCAAAATCAACGCCACCGCCATAGCCGGTTATGACAGCGAGGTCACGGTAAAAGACCTTTATATTGACACCATATGATAGCATTTCATTACCTCTTGCAGCATTGATGTAGAGCACTAGATCCTTGGTGCCTACAGTATCATATGGTATTGGCGGATTCGAGTTACTCGGTGGGATCGTATCTTGCAGCCGAGTGAGCTTGATATCTCCCACTGAAAGATATTGGAAACCGAAACCAAAAGACATGTCGCCCTTCGGCAAAATCACTGAGCCGAATTCGTTCTTCACCGCACCAGCGAAATTCTCAGCGTGCATAATCAAAGCACTTCTGCTTGTGTAAAACGAACCGGCTGGGTTAAAATAGATGACTGACGGATCAGCATATTGGGCAACGCCGATACCACCCATTGCACAAGCTCTGCCGCCTACACCTAACTCCTGAAACTCCCCGGCATACTTGGTAGCTCCTATTACTAAAGGGAGAACAATAATACTTATAACACGATACACTTTACACCTACCTTCATTTCCTTAGTCAGTCTTTTTGCAAGACCATGGAGTGACCTTACAGTTATATGGAATTCGTAGTCGCCTCCAGGCACTAACTGGTTATTATCATCAAGACCATCCCAAACGATCAAAAACTCACCAGGAGGTCTCCTAAGACCACTGAGCAAATCCCGTACCTTTTCTCCTAACTGATTGTAAACTGAAATGTAGATCTTTGAATCTTGAGTGGTGTATATAGCCAAGGTGGTCCCCGGTTGATTATGCGTAAAAACATTAGGGAAAGTGCCCACAACGAATCCGTCAGCTGCCACCCATAAGTATTGACCACCTTCCTTTTCAGACAAAAAGACCTGCCCGTATTTGCGCCAAATCGAAATACCGCGCGGCGCAATAAATTCACCCTTGTCAGTACCTGTCCTGCCCACAGAGATTATATATCTGAGGTCATGATCGAATTTATGTATCTGATCGTTCTCCTCATCGGTTACATAGATACTACCGAAATAGTCAACCGCAACATAAAGGAATCTCGAATCTGCTAGACCAATCTCAAAATTATCGACCGAACCCATGAACCTACCATGCATTGAGAACTTAGATATCCTTAAACCACCTTTATCAGTAACCACAATGAAATTGTCTTTGTGGTGGTTATGCGCTGCATTAACATCAATCGTCTCAATACCCATTGGTTGATAGATCTCGCTCTCAGAGCGACCTTCTCGACCAAATGCCAGAATAAGAGAATCCTGTGGCGAATAAATGTAGATTTTTGAATTGTCGAAATCAGTTATATAGAGGTTATTGTCAGAATCCAAGCAGACATCATATGGTCTTCCTGGTAAAGCTATCTCTCCGACCTGTTTAATCTTTCCACCTTCGTATTGCAGCTTGACAACACGTTGATTGCCGAAATCTGCCAATACTACCAGTCCGTCTTCATTAACTGCAATACCCTTGGGATCTGAAAAAATCTTGCTATTACCATATGCTTTTACTGCTTCTAAGCCTATGTTGTAAATTATCTGACCCCGACCTGAGTTAACTGCAAAAACAGATAACTCATCATCATCCCTTTTGGTTTTTGGGTCATCCAACTCCTTCAGCTTGGCAATGGCTATACCTTGAGGGTCCTCATAGTCATAGCCTGGACCCAAGAAGAGCTGCAAGTAGTACTTTGATGCCCGGTAAAAACCAAAAGAATGCTTCTTCGGAGGTACGGCAAGCGTTTGTGGATCATAATTCAGTAAAAGTAGAAACAACAAAAACATTCGTATAATTATAGGTGATTTAGATGTATTGTCAAGAGTACCTCACTACTTGACTTTTGAAAAAAAATAGTTATAATACCAATCGAAATACACTTTAGTGAAGAGGGCACTAGATTTCAATGATTACCCGAGTTAGAGAATATACAGTAGAACTGATTGGATATTATAACAAAATAGTTTACAAAAAGGAGGAATAATGGAGATTCAAGGATATAATATGCCAGATGACCTTTATTATCACGCTGAGAATTCTTGGGTCAAGATGGAATCAGATGGCACGGTCAGGGTGGGCATGGATGATTTCTATCAAAAACAAGCCGGCGATACGACGTATGTAGATTTACCTTTTGAGGGTGATTCTGTAAGTCAAGGTGAAACTTGTGGTAAGATACAGTCGTCAAAATGGGTAGGTAAACTAGTATCCCCTATCTCTGGAGAAATCGTTGAAGCCAACAGCGAACTTGAGAACGACTGCCGTCTTATCAATAAGGATCCATACAATGCTGGTTGGATCATGAGAATCAAACCGACAAAGCTAGATGAGGAATTGAAAAACCTTGCCCACGGTACTGAAGCGATCACTAAATTCATCGAGGACCATATTGCAAAGACAAAAGGTGGAGGATAGGGACAAAAGATATGTTCCAAAAACCAAGTCCCAAGTCCAAAGACACAAAGCGTACAGGAGGACAACATGAACATACAGGTTCCATATGGCAAAGATGAAAAACTCGATGTAAACCTACCTGATACTAATGTACTGAGTGTTGTGTACCCGAATAAGGTCGCGGCGCAAAACGAGACGGAAATCCTGCTCAGGGCTATTGAACACCCAATCAAATCAAAGTCGTTTACCGATTTTCTTAGCGACGCAAAAGACGTCCTCTTTATCGTAAATGACGGTACACGTCCTACTCCAACCGCTAAGGTTCTGGACATTATCTATGAACAAATAAAAGACAAAAATGTCAAATTCATTATCGCAACTGGCGTTCATCGTGCACCCACGCAGGAGGAGTTCGACTTCATCTTTGGGAAGTATTATGCGACCTTTAAGGATCGAATATACGTTCACAACAGCAAAAAAGAAGAGGACATGGTCCACATCGGAACATCAAAGAGCGGAACCGAGATGTATGTTAACCGATTGGGCACAGAAGCTCAAAAGATCGTCATTATCGGATCCGTGGAGCCGCACTATTTCGGCGGTTATACAGGCGGCAGGAAATCCTTTCTACCAGGAATTGCCTCACGTAAAACCATTGAGCAAAACCACAAACATGCCTTGAGGCTTGAGGCACATGCGCTAGCTCTTGATGGTAACCCGGTCCACGAAGATATGATGGATGCTCTAAAGACAATTGCCAACAAGGAAATTTTCTCGATCCAGACAGTACTCGATGGAGAAAGAAGGCTATACGGCGTAACCAGTGGACACATACACGCATCATTCTATGCCGCGATCGACAAAGCAAAAGAAGTGTTCTGTGTAAAGATTCCGGAAAAAGCCGATATCGTCGTCAGCGTTGCTCCTTATCCGATGGATGTTGATCTGTATCAATCACAGAAAGCACTTGATAACGGTAAGCTGGCTCTAAACCAAAACGGTATATTGATCATGGTATCGAAGTGCCGTACCGGAATCGGTGAACCAACATTTTTTGAACTGCTGTCATCCAGCGATTCGCCACAAAAAGTATTGGAGATAATCGACCAAGGATATAAACTCGGTTATCACAAGGCGGCCAAGATGGCAGAAATCGGAACATGGGCTGAAACCTGGGGTGTTACTGATCTGGATGATAAAGATATGAATGCCATTTTTATCAAACCTTTTCATAATTTACAGGAGGCATTGAATAAAGCGTTAGAACAAAAAGGTAAAGATTCAAAGGTAATTTTTTTAATGGATGGTAGTATTACAGTACCGATGGTTGATTAAAAGGAGATAGAATGAAAATAGATTTGGAAAAATTAAAGGGAATTGTTGGTCAAGACAACATCAAGAATGATATTGCTGACCTGTACATTTATGGTTCTGATTCATCCGTACATAAAGCCCTTGCCTCAGTTGTAGTTAGGCCTACAACAATAGAACAGGTACAGGCAATTGTACGTTATGCAAATGCCGAGCTTATACCTGTTATAGCACGTGGTTCAGGGTCAGGCATGTCAGGTCAGGCTGTTCCAATAGACGGCGGCATTGTATTGGATCTCAAGAAAATGAATCGTATCATTGAAATACGACCCGCAGATATGCTCTGCAAAGTTGAAGCAGGATTAGTCGATGATGACCTTAACAGAGCGCTCAAACCATATGGTCTGTTTTATCCACCATTACCCGCATCAAGCAGGGTCGCGACAATCGGCGGAGAAATCGCCAATAATGCCTCTGGCATACGGTCAGTGAAATATGGCGCAACGCGCGACTCAGTTCTCGGCATGAAGGTCGTCCTTGCAAATGGCGATCTGGTTAATCTTGGTTCAAATACTAAGGTCGAGGCATCTGGCTACCAGATTGATAGACTTATGGTGGGTTCTGAAGGTACACTCGGAATAATTGTAGAAGCGACACTCTTACTCAAACCAATACCAAAATTTCGGTGTATTGGCAGGGCAAGTTTTGATAAACTTGAGGATGCTGGCGAAGCTATATCTGAAATAATTGCAAGTGGTGCCTCACCATCTATGCTTGAGCTAATGGATAATATCGCTATTACTGCAGTAAACACAACGCTTAACATGGGGCTACCTGATGTCGAGGCGATTGTTATGTTCGAAGCAGACGGAAAAGTGAAAGAGGCAGTAGATGCTGAGATCAATTTCATGAAAGAGATCTGCGAAAAACATAATGGTTCTGATATTGAGACGAGTTATGACCTAAAAGAAAGAACGAAATTATTTGCTGGAAGAAAAAAACTGTTTGCTGCTTTGTCACGATATAAAGAGGGATTATCATGTACTTCTCTGGCTGACGATATGGCTGTACCCTATTCAAAAATGGCAGAGTGTGCGAGTAAAATCCATGAGATTGCCAAACGGAATAATGTCGTAATGACTGCTTACGGACACTGTGGTTCAGGATGTATGCATACAAAAATATTAATGGATACCACCAAGAAAGAGCAGTGGGAAGGTGCAAAACGGGCAGTAGAAGAGGTATATGACTATGTCCGCTCAGTTGGCGGCACGACCTCTGCTGAACATGGTATTGGACTTTCTAAAGCACCGGCATGGAAAAAAGAAAAAGCAGATTCGCTCGCTATAATAAAGGCGATCAAGAAAGCCCTTGATCCAAATAATATTCTAAATCCCCATAAAATGCAGGATGCACCTGATGATTGGATCACTGCAACCAAACTAAGATATCCAGTAGAATAGGAGAGAACATGGAAACTAAAAACATAAAATCATGGAATGATGAATTGAATGTTTGCATAAGATGCGCCTACTGTTTTGAAGGATGCCCTGTTTTTAAAATCACTGGTTGGGAAACTGATACGGCAAGAGGAAAAACCATTCTCGCCTATGGTATGCTCACAGGCGATCTCGAACCCTCTCAGTATATTGCTGACAAGCTATTCCAGTGTACTTATTGCCGGGATTGTTCAGAGCGATGTTCAGCCAATGTTCCTGTAGTAGATGTTCTTGCAGCAGCACGGGCAGACCTTGTTGAAGCAGGATTTGCATCTGATACACATAAAGGCATGGTTAAGAATGTTAAGGAAACCGGTAATATTTTTGGCGACAAAGAAATAAAAGCGCCTGTACAACAGGGTGAAATACCTGTATACATAGGATGTCAATATCTTGCCCGCCCCAATCAGACAAAAATGTATTTAAGAATCCTTGAAAAACTCGGGGTAAAACCTCTGGTCAAAGACGAGATATGCTGTGGCTATCCTTTATATGCACTTGGATTCAAAAAGGAATTCGCAGAACATAAAAAGAAATTCTTGGAAATCTTTCCAGAAAAAGAAATCGTAGCCCTCTGCCCTACTTGTGCAGCATATATACATGAAGAGTATGGAAAAGACGTTAAACACATAACCCAGTTTATACTGGAGCATCTGCCTGAAAAGAATCTGGGCTTAAAGGCAACTTATCATGACCCTTGTGATCTTTCACGTGTTATGGGCATTACTGAAGAACCGCGCGAAATCCTGAAAAAACTCGGCATTGAACTCGTTGAAATGCCGCGCAATAGAAAAACATCCCATTGTTGCGGCGGTGGTGGCGGTATACTGATGTCAGACGTGAATCTTTCAGATGATATCGCTATTCTTCGTATTAAACAGGCAATCGAAACCGGTGCACCACTCCTTATCACTCCATGTCCAACGTGTGAACAGGTATTAAAGAAAGCAGCCGCTTTGGTGAACGAAAAGGGCAATGGTACTATTCAAGTCAAGAACTTAAGCGATATAGTCTGGAAAGCTCTGAGAACGTAAATTATTGTCTCTTTTCTCTCTTTTGAGGAAACAAGATTTACCACATCGATCTTTCTTCTCCCTTAAAGGGAGAAGACAAAGGCGAGGATGTAACTAAAGGGGGAGCCAGGAAAATACTGATTTTCACATCCAGCACTGACTAGAGTACAAAATGCAGGTGGTTGCGCCTCTATTCAATCGTCAAAAAGATCCAGGTACTTTCCATACCCTTCTTTCTTAAGATCTTCTTTTGCTATAAAGCGTAAAGCCGATGAATTAATGCAGTAGCGAAGTCCGGTCGGTTCAGGTCCATCAAGAAAAACATGCCCGAGATGCGAATCAGCTTGCTTACTCCTTACCTCTGCACGTGCCGTACCCGAGGTTAAGTCTGTTTTCTCCACAATCTTTTCTGGTTCGAGTGCTTTAGTGAAACTCGGCCACCCTGAGCCGGAATCAAACTTATCCTTGGAGCTGAACAGTGGTTCCCCAGATACAATATCCACATAAATGCCATCTTTTTTATTATCCCAGTATTCATTGGCAAATGGTGGTTCAGTACCGCACTGCTGAGTCACCTTATATTGAAGAGGCGATAGTCTTGCCTTCAATTCATCATCTGGAGGCTCGTTCTTGCGAAACAAAAAATCCTTTGCCTTTTCAGTCTTCCATATTTCTTTCAAGAACTGTACCCGCCCAGACCCCATTTTGTAGGTATTATAACGAACCGGACACATTTTGTAATAATCTTGATGATAATCTTCTGCTTTGTAGAATGTTGTAACTTGTCGTATATCAGTAGCTACTGGTTTTTCAAAAAGACGCGCTTCATTCAAGGCCTTTTTGGATTCTTCCGCAAGTTTTTTCTGTTTGCTGTTGTGATAGAAAATCGCAGTTTGGTACTGGGAACCACGGTCAGTGAACTGCCCACCAAGATCAGTGGGGTCAATTGTCTGCCAAAAAACATTCAACAATCCATCATAACTTATCTTCTCAGGGTCATACCTTACCTGAACAGCTTCAAGATGACCAGTATTTCCGCTGCAAACCTCTTCATAGGAAGGATTCTCCTTATGTCCACCCGTATAGCCAGAAACAACCTCTTCCACACCCTTGAGTTCTTCAAAAGGCTGTTCCATGCACCAAAAACAACCACCCGCAAAGGTGGCAACATCAAGCTTTGACTCAGTAGATGGTTTGTCTGTTTGAGGCATCTGCTTACTATTATCGCTGTTCATGCACGCACCGACCATAGATGACATGATAATTAGATAAAAGAAAATAACTTTCAATCATGAACCTCCTTGCTGATTTCATATATCTGTATTTAAGACAGTCAAGAACGATAATTGGTTCATAAAAATATGAGTCATCTGGCAAAGGCATTTAGTATAGTAAATCTGGATATGTACTCAGTCATATTAATTTACATTACTTATCAGCTTTTTTTCCACTATTGCTATTTGTCGAGATCCGGCATCTGCCATTTGATACGCCAGTAAATATCGTTTTCCCGCTCCATTAGTCCGTTGATAATAAACTCGCGCCGGAGCGTGCAGTAATCAGGATGGTGTCGTTCAATAATACTATTCACCTCTTTCTCAGGATACTGGATACCCTCATCGAAGTAACTTACCAGCCACTTAAGAACCACCAATCGCTTTTTATGACTAGCAGGGATAGTTTTTATATTCCCACCATCTAGAAAATTGTCGAGCACCTTTCGTTCCCAGAGATCATATTCAACGCCTTCAGCCAGGTTCACAACCTTATCCAATGTGAAAGAAGCAAGTGTATTCTTTGCCAGAGTATGCAAGTTGTCTTCATTCAGCCGATACAGATGATCATTACGATCAGCACGCATCGCGACTAGACCAAGCTCTTTTAGTTTACTCAAGTGATGTGATACCGTAGGTGCCTTCAAATCCAACAGGGTCGCCAATTCCTCAACACTACGCTCATGATTGGCCAAAACACCAAAAATCTTCAGCCGATTTTCATTGGCTAATGCCTTGAAAAACCGGAGTAATATTTCTAACCGTTCTTGTGACATAATCATCTCCTATTTCGATATGATTCTAATTAGAATTATATCGAAATACCGAACCATGTCAAGTTAAATACTATACAGTTGCAGGAATGGAATCCAACTAGTTCATCCTACACGGAGATTTTTTTGATCTTGAATGTTCCTGGTTTTAAATATTCGACGTCTTTGACCACAAGCTCAAACAAGGTGTAATTTGGATCATCTGGGCTTTTCCAGAAATTCCTGAAATAAGGCATGTTTTCCGCCAGTAATTTTCTTGTTTCATTATCGTGTACAATTAGTGCCTCACTCGTTGCCCTTATGTAGCCACTCTTTTCTTCTTCCTCAATAAATAAGCAGAACTCAACTTTCTTGTTCTCTTTTATCTGTTTTATTTTGGCAGCATTTGTGCCCGTACCAATCCAGAAGCTGTCATTAAAATAAAGAAGTGTTACTGGTCGCACTTTTGGCTGCTCGCCATCAGCAGTCGCCAAAAATACCGTCTGCATATTTTTAAAATGAAACCATATCTCTTTTTTGATATCATCACTCACGTGATACCTCCTTTTCTTTGTCCAGTGATAAAAGAAATTCTTCCCATTCTTTTATGATATTAGCATCTGCTTTAGCATCCTTATATCTTTTAATGATGATCTTTGTACCACGCTTTGCTTTTTCGATCTTACCAAGACCACGGTATGCATAACAGCCAAACTCACCGGCTCTTATTTGTAAAACAATACTTTTATTCCTAACCCCGAACTTATGGGCATTTATGCATTGTTCTTCAAGGTATGCCCATTGTTGGTGTTCCTTTGCCCAGTACATTCTCCGATACCATGTATCCTCACACAATTTCAAATCATCCAACTCATGCAAAGCGATTTGCAATGCCTTACCCATCACCTTATTCATCTCTCTTATAGCTCCGAGAAAACCGAGTGTATTGCCATAAGAAAAGGAATAATCATACAGCGTAGCCTTATTGAACTGACCGAGTGCAGCTTCCACGAGCTTCGATTCAAATATTGTTCGCGCCCTGTCATAACGTTTAAGGTCCATTAGACAGTATGCTTTTCTGATCTCGATCATACCCATGAATTCACCAGTCATGATTCTTGCTTCATTCTGGTCTTCAAAGGGTGCGTGTAAATCATCATAGGCTTTGAGAGCCTCTTCAAATCTCCCCTGTCGCGCAAGCCCCGCTGCTTCATTAAACCTTTCCACAAATGTCTTGCTAACCGGCAATCCGCTATTATTATCCAATTAATACTCCAATACTAAATCAACCACATTTAAAAGTTCCTTATTACCCTGTGAAAAACGGCTGATATTCTCAATGACTTCATCCCAGCGCTTTAAATCTTTGAATGGCGAGGCAGCTCGATGCGGCGATAATACTATATTATCTAATTGATGAAACGGCTGAGAATAAGGGTATCTATGACCGTTTTTATCTGATGTGGGATGATAATCATACCATACATCAATTGCTGCACCTGCAATCTTTCTATTTTCAAGAACCTTGAATAAATCAGCTTCATCGATCACCGAACCTCTGGCCACATTAACAAGCAACCCTTTCGGGCCAAGCATTCTTAATTCCTTTTCCTTGAGCAAACCTTCTGTCAAAGCTGTCTGAGGAACAGCAATTATGAGAGTATCAACCGCTGATAAAAATAAATGCAGATCGGCTGGCTCATATTTCTCAACTGGACCAAAGAGCGTGTTATTTTTCCCCTGCCAAGTTCTTCGAAGAACAGAAAATTTAAGATCAAAACCGGAAAGAAATTTATGAACCTTCATGTTGACTGCACCATATCCAAGAAGGCCAACATTTCGACTACGTAACGGAATAGATATCGCATCCTCATCACCTTTTCGCCAGGCACCATCGACCATCCAATTGTGATGGGGAATGACCTTATTCATTAGGGCTAATAATAAAGATACTGCATGCTGTGCGGCAAAATATGTATTACCATGACCATTAACGAGTACGACATCTCTCTTGCTATTTGTTTCTTGAAATAATTCGATAAGATGTTGTACACCCACCCCTGGATTAATGAATAAAGATAAATGCTCAGCTGTATCCATTAGTTCTCTTGTCGGTCTCCACCCTACTATTATCTGAACTTCGGGTGCGATTTTCAAAAATGTCTCAGGTTTGGTATCAGAGGGGAAAATAAGTTCGACGTTGGGGTATTGCTTGAGACCGTTTCTTAAGTATGTCTTAAGTTCATCGCTTGTTTGCCAGATAAAAAGAACCTTTATACTCTTTTTCATTAGTTCTCAAAATATTCAAATGCATCAACTATATCCAGGTAAATACCAGAGAATCCAGCATCGAGGATTTTCTTGACATACGAATTTTCATTTCCATAAATAATATTCTGCCATTCTTCTTCCCAATATTTTACCAGAAAATTACCCGGCCAATTTGGATTTTCTTGTTCGAACCAATCTGGTGGATTAGAATTCCACTCTGATCGCCAATAGTAACGGTAGTCTTCAGCTTCACCAATACTGCAATAAGCAAGGACCAAACGAAAACCACCATTTGCTTTATGTTTAAGCGAAGCTATGTCCTGAGCATCGAGCAGCTCATTACCTGTATAAAATAGATCAATAATTAATACATCATAGTCTGTACCATGTAGACTACTCAGGAAGTCAGCTTTTGACGCATAAAGCTGTGTGTTTATTAAATATAGAAAGTTCTTTCCTTCAGAAAGCGCAGCGACATCAGCGGTGTTAATATTATGGGGCTCAGGGGGGTAGGAAGGGATGTTATCGAGTTGTCTGTGGTCTGCAGCAAAAGCCATGAAACCCCTTGCCTCACTCATTTCGTATGAACTGTCAATATAACTGTGAGTCGAACAATAATCGATGACCAATACGTCGATATTATTGTTCTCAGCAAGATCAAGAAACCCGAGCATATAACTACGCTCTGATTCTGGTGTTGGGATATCATCCGCTGTAAAACCATAAAAAAGATCCTCTCTGCCAATACCGTCGAGTGCATTCAAATAATCCTGGGTAATATCACCAACTGCCTCGCCGTTATCTGTGAGTAGTTCTTGCCCATTTTGAGCGATGACTAAAAACTCAGGAGCAATTGCTTTTGCATATGTGCTTATCCCCTGTACAAAAGTACGCATATCCTGGCGAAAATCTCTGCTTTCATCAGCATTTTCTGCACACTGTATAGCTAGTGGGCAGAATAAAGTTATAAAAAAATGACCTTTCAAGAAGAATTTCATGATGTATTGTATCTCGGTAGCGAACAAATGTCAAGTAATCGAAGATTTGCTTGACAAAATCAGAAAATGCTTTATAATAAAATGAGGGAGGTATGAATGAATAATTTCCATCTAAATCATAGAATATTTATTTGTCTGCTTATAATAACAATACCATTATTGGGAACCATTATATATGTTCCATCACAGTATCCAACTATTCAAGAGGGGTTGAATGCTGCACAGTATGGTGATACTGTATTAGTTGCCGCAGGAACTTATCCAGAAAACATTTCCTGGCCGTCGCAAGATGGCATATACCTCATGTCTGAAACCGGGCCATCAACGACCTCAATTAATGGTAGTGGCATAGGAAGAGTGCTCAATTTCCCAAATTATTCATTTTCCATAAGCACTGTAATTACTGGTTTTACCATAGAAAATGGCTTAGCAGAAAAAGGTGCAGGTATTTACTTATACGGTTCACCATATATTGTAGGCAACATTATTCAACGAAATATCGCACAGGGTACATCAACATGGGTATATGGCGGGGGAATTTTTTGTGACGGTACTGAAGCACCTCGCATTGAGGCAAATACTTTCATCGGCAATATTACCCAGGGAGAATACTGGAATCACGGAGCAGGCATCTATGTTGACAATGATGTTGCTCCCCTTATTATCGGCAATACACTTGAAAGCGACTCAGCTATAGGTGGTTACTGGAACTATGGTGCTGGTATTTACTGCGATCAGGGATCATACCCGGATATCCGTCACAATATAATACACTCAAATGTTGCTACTGGTGGCGATAGAGGCTATGGAGTTGGTATACATACATATGGTAACTGCACTGCTTATATATTATCAAACCTCATTTACAATAATATAGCACAATCCGGGACCTGGAACTATGGCGCAGGCATTCATGCGAATAATGACGCGATAATTTACAACAATACAATTGTAGGTAATAGCTGTATTGGTGGTCGTGGTGGTGGCATCCATATTTATGATTCAACAAA
The DNA here is from genome assembly GCA_965603515.1 of uncultured bacterium. Classification (GTDB taxonomy): domain Bacteria; phylum Hydrothermota; class Tepidihabitantia; order SM23-42; family SM23-42; genus JAUVZL01. The sequence goes on along the minus strand of CBFDDH010000025.1, from coordinate 11,141 downwards.
CATAATCGCAAACAATATCATAGTCAACAATTCAGCAGGCAATGGCGGAGGCATTGGTGCTTCAATCAATGGTCATGCTACATTGATGAACAACGATGTTTGGAACAACTCGGGAGGTAATTACTATAATATACCACCCGGAGCAAATGATATCTCACAGGACCCTTTGTTTGCTACCGGACCATTGGGTGATTACTATTTGAGCCAAATAGCAGCAGGGCAAGTACAAAATAGTCCCTGCATTGACTATGGTTTTGCCACTGCTGAAAGCCTGGAATTACATACCTTTACAACAAGAACGGACACTATCTATGATGAAGGTATTGTTGATCTTGGTTACCACTATCCAACTCAACTGTGGGTAAGCATGGATGAACATTGGAACATGTCAGCTAACGGATGTTTTTATACCCATCTTCAAGCAAACCCAACATTATCACGAGCCGGGTTTAAGATCAGCCTATCGATATCTCAAAACATAGACATCAAACTTGACGTGTTTGATCATGTCGGGAGACTCATTAAACAACTCCACAGCGGGAGCATTAATAATGGTTATGCCGAATGGATCTGGGCGGGTCAGGATGAGCATGGTCACAGAGTACCCTCAGGTGTGTATTTTATTTTAGCAAGAACCGGGTCAGCAAAAGTATTATCTAGAAAAGTAATTCTCTTGGAGTAACGGAGCAACAAAAATCAAATCTTGAGTATTTCGCTAAGCTCATCGATCTTGAAGTCAGCGAATTTACGTGCGAATTTGATTTTTTCAGGCCATAGGTATTTTATAATGTGAGTGGTCAATACTGTGGCTATCCCTAAAGCCTTTGCTCCCTTCAACTCATCGGAACCACCATCTCCTACGAACATACTATCGCAAGGTAAAACACCGAGGTTTTTAAGACACAGTTCATAGATCTCTTTGTCCGGCTTCACATAACCGACATCACATGAAAAAATAGAGCAGTCAAAATACTCTCTGATCGGTGAATCACCCCACCCGTATTTCTCTGTAACATCTGCGTTGCTAATAAGACCGAGTCTTTTACCCCGGGACTTTAATTGCTTGAGCGTATCAATAGTCATATCTGGAATATTATGCAGGGAGTATCTGAAACGAGAGATGCGGTTGTCAATTGCTACTTTGATCACCTTGTCAGAGATATCTGGTTTTATCGCTCTCGCCATACGCTTAATGATTTCAAACGGATCTTTTATCTTACCACTGAGACGGTCTTTTGAATAAAGATGCAACTGATCTTTCCATTCCTCCCGAGAGACACCGAGAATTGCACTCGTTCTTCTCCCCGGAGCCTTAGCAGATTCGACCGAGGTTAAAGTATGGAAAAGGTCGAAAAGAATTACTCGGTACCGATCGATGACCGGATCCGGGCGGTCTTTCACTTCATCGTAATCCACTGATCAGCAGATATAGCCTACTGGGGTTGAGCTTCTTTTTTTATCTTACGGCTTTTTAAATATGCTACGAGGATAATGATGCAACCGGTAATAGCAATGATCAAAGAAATAAAGAAAATCCCGATAGCTCCAAAGATCACTCCGAACAACTTGAATTGACCTACCGCGAGAACAATATCTGGTTTCTCTAAATCACCTGCATAACGGGCATTGATAATATAGATTCCGGGATTATCAATATTGAATTCAAGCAGAGATATACCTGCCCGACCACCCATATTATAAGTATTATTCATGGACGGTTGGTTTAAATCCACCTTTTTGTCTCCCGCTCTATGATACAGAGTAACCAGTATCTCTGTTGGAAGTGCTTCGCCAGTCATATAAATTTTGCTGTCAATAACACTACGGTATTCATAAAAGATCGTGTATTGACCTGATTCGCTTAATTCTATTTCATGCATACCAGGAACCACAACCTGGATTTTTGGCGTCTGTTCTTTTATCTGTTTGAAGAGAAAAACAACGAATATTATAAAACCAATGATCCCTATAATACCAAGAACAGAACCTAATATATATTTTTGACGAACTCCTGTCTTTGTTTTTGCCTCCATATATACTCCCTTCTGCGATACCTTTCTATGATCAATGCGTTATTTGCTTTGTCATTTTTTCTTGCTAAACTGCTGCTCCCAATCGATCTTGGCAGTAAGCTGCATGACTATAAAAAGCGTGATAATACATAGTATAGTTATTGCCAAACCAGTGTAACCGGTGAGGAAAAAAGTGTATGAGAAAAGTACCAGGTATACTAATTGTGAAATACCGGTTTCTAAAAAGGCAAACTTAGCACCCACTATCAAGCGCATATAGGAAATCACCAAGAATATTGAAACTACAGATGAAATTAGCAGCGAAAGATGGATATCAACGTGATCAACTAGATAGGCTAAGAGTAGATGAAAACTGAAGTATGCCGCGGCGACAAAGAAAAAGTTCACAGGATGTATTCTGATCTCATTTAGAGCTGTTATGATAAACATTAAGAAGAAGAAGAGAAATAATGATATCGGTGCGAAAAAAGTAACCTTACTCACAAAAGGACCTGGATTGACTCTATGAGGCATGGCGATGCTGATCTGAATACCAGAGATCAGATCATCGTACTGCCAACTTAACTTCCAACCTTTGTCCTGCTTCATCTTCTGTGTCGGGGACACACTGTTATCTGAGAAGTCTATCTTGTCGAAATCTGTTGTCATGGTGAGTTTGAAATTGCGTATATGTGACACTCCACTACCAAATACATACCACCACTCATCCATACCCTGCGACCCATAGGCGATCTCAAACTTCTTGACCTGTCCCGGCTCAATCCTGATTCTTTGCACAATCCTGCCATTTTTAGGCTTAATATCCCTCATTTTCTCGCCATCTATGGACAAAGAAAAATTGTCATAAAGACCGTCCATGGTTGGAAATTCATACTCGAAATAGAAAATGCGCTGTTCACCAGTGCTGTTCATGACTGCATACAAACCGTTAAAATTGACTTTGTACACTGAATACCAGAGCAGTCCCTTTTTTCGATGCTCAAGTTGCAAACCCACGTCTATATCACTCGCTTCAATGGTTACCGGGTGATTAAATGTTTCCACCCTCGTCTCAATGACAGTCTCTGAACCACTTATTGTCTTGACTTTTGTTTCTTTCTTTGTTTGATAATAAATGTACGGTGCATTCTGCATCTGAACAGTACCCCAGAGTTGACCGACTGCGCTTCTGAGCTTTGTATCCTGGTCATGAGTTCGCGCGCTTGTAACACCGCCCAGTATCATCCAGATAATGCTTGTACAGATAAAGATAAAAATAAGCGCTGCAATATTTCGTTTCATATTAGCATCCTCCTTGTATTATTATTATACAGTATTCCTACGTTAAAATTTCATACCAAATGAAATTCTTACATCTTGCTGGGCGATAAAGGTATCTCCGCTGCCACCGAATAACCTCCAGGAAAGACCAAGACCAGCATAAATATCAAATAAGAAATGCGAAAAGGAAAGCAGGCTATAGCCTATTCCAATCGAAGGCATAAGACCAAATCTTTGCTCTATTTCTATGTTATTCGATACCGGGTCGGTCCAAAAATAATCGAATCCAAAACACAACCCAAGATATGGACTCGAGCCAAATGATTTGCTCTTGCGCCGCGGTAAGACACCGCCAAATGGGCGCCAATTAATACCCGCTAGTAGATGAGAATAATATGAATCTTGCTCATCCGGGAAAGCGAATGCGGGTTTCAGAGATATTGATAAATACTCTCTCACATCATATTGATAGTCAAAACACAATCCCTCGTATCCAAATTTAGAGGCATCTCCAAAAAAACCAGCACCGATCATCAAGGTGTGCCTATACTTCAACCTTTTTCGTGCCCAGGCAAAATCAGGTGTTAAAAAAACGATGGTAATCAGTGATAACAACATTAATATCTTCCCTGATCTGATTACCCAAAGGGTGCCGTGAATAGACGACAGGGTAACTGATGAATCGTAAGCCATCAAGATTCATCCCAACCTGAAAGCACCGCCATTAACCACCATACTGCATTACCTTTTTGTTCACAACTCTCATATGTTGTATGACCTGCCTCGTTACCGTGGAAATGAGGATGTTCAACAGGGACAGGAGTGCCATTATAATCATACGTTTCCTGATCCCATTCCTGTGCATTTGCGTCATAATACCAGGCGTCAAGATCTGCAAAATCAAAAAGGATCTTATCGTTATCACTGCAAAACTGCCTGATTTGTTGATTTCTTTGATACCGATTATACCCATCTGCACCGGTTCCCTGCGCATTGCCGGTCATATATATAAAAACGACATCGGGGAACTCTTGTTCAAGAATTGAGATGGAATCGAGGTAGGCATCAACCTCTTCAGTTGAATAGTAATCCATCTGACAACACCATGACCACATTGAGAGATTTATATCCGGGTTATTGTCAAGAACCGCTCTGGTATAGTCCATACCTTCTGATGTTTGCCAGTATAGCTCTGGGGTTATATAAGTTTCACTTTCTTGCCCATCAAATATGCAAAAGGCATTCGCCTCACTTGGTAAGAAACTGCTGCCGATTGCTATACTGTACGTAGGTTCTGCTGCCTCAATCCTGTTAAGCCCGGTCGTTAACTGGCCACCATGCGAGGTGTGAGCATAGTGCAGCTTCAGATTTACAATCACTGAATCTATCCATTCACCAGGGATATCAACAAGTGCAACATTATTATGATTCACTGTGTACGTACCTTCAATAATTGTCGCATCCGAATCTTCATTCGAACAGGTAACCCAGATTACACAGCATACAGTAATCAGTGTCAGTATTAAAGAATTAAGTTTCTTCACTATCAATCTCCTTATTCAAAAACACACAAATATCCAAACCTTACTTGTTGTTTTCCACATCACTAATCATTTTTCTTATCTCTTCCGCCTCAGGGTGCTCGGGATATACTTTAAGAGCGTGTTTGAAGTAAGGAACAGCTTTTTCCTTTTCACCTGAGTAGAAATATGTTGCTCCAAGATTTATCAAAGCTGGCATATAATCCGCATCATGTTCAATAGCTTTTTCAAAACTGCTGATCTCCTTTTCCCGCCATTGTTGCTCATTAGTCTGATTGAATTTGAAGCGATATACCATACCGAGTAGATTATATCCTATTGCCGATTTTGGAGCTATTTGAACCCCTTGCTGATACAATTCAATCGCCTTATCGTATTGACCTTGTTCAAAACATTGTGCCCCTTGCTCGAAATACTTCTCGGCACTTTTCTGTTGACCACACGATACAAGTACCAAGACCATTAATGATATTAACAGAATCCTCATACTACCTCCTTTGTTATAGTTAACCACACTAATTCTACCGACTTGCTGACCCAAGTCAATGACTACCCCCCAACAAAACCAAATCTGAAATCTAAAATCCTAATGTTCTTTCTTTGGCAACTGAGGGATCAACCACGACAAAAAAGCATCTGCGCTTCGGGACTGCAGATAAATCTTACCAGGTCCTGTTAATTCACACACCAAACCTTCGCCACTGAAAAGCGTGGATTTCAGTCCACCGACCCTCTTGACCTTATAATTTATGCCTTCAGCCCACGCCACCATATGTCCTGTATCAACCATATACTGCTGACCAGAAGCAAGGTCGATTTCATGGATCGCTCCATAACTCGATAAAAACAATTGACCAGAACCTGATATCTTCAAAAGAAACAAACCTTCTTTTGAGAAAAATGTTTTTGCGCCACCCCATTTTGTATCGATTGTGACATCTGGAGATGATGTTATGTACGACCCCGACGTAACCAACATTGCTTGATTATTCAGTTCAATGGCGCAAACATCACCTGGCAGTGCTGGTGCAAAACAAACCTCACCGTCATCATTTGCTTTAAAGTTATTTATGAAGAAACTTTCACCACCAAGCACGCTTCTTTTAAGAGCACTGAACAAACCACCCTTCATCTTGGTTTCTATTTCTATACTGCTCGACATGCTCACCATGGCGCCTGCCTCAGCAGAAATCACCTCGCCTTTTGACATTTTAACCTTTAAAAGCGAATATGATGGACGATACATTATCTCATGTTGCATTATTAAACCTCCTTTTTTGCTATATTATACGTAATTATCTTTGTATCAACTACTGATATTCTTATAAGAATCCTGAAAACCGAAATCGTATAAAGGATGTCCATGTTCGAAAAAAAATCGTACTTTATCAAACCATGTACTATATAATTTACGATTGTGCTCGTCGATTTCATAACTGAATATCGTACTGCTTATATTATCCAGGCGTAAATAAGCAGGTATCAGTTCGAGTGACCTTCCAGCTATTATGTTTTCATGAAAGTAACCACGAAAAAAATCGCTCAAAAATCTCTTAAATATAACCTCCCATCCACTTTTATCAAAAATATTAGAATAATATGGCAGCGCAACACTAATATCAGAAATAAAATAATTATAACAGCAATCATCGAAATCGAACAGAGTGATCTTATCATCTTCAACAAAAAAATTCGTTGGATTAGGGTCTTCATGAATAAGACCAAAGTTTTCCTTTTTCTTAGGTAATGAATGTATCGCTTCGAGAAGCCGTTGGATCTCTTCTGTAATATATTGCATGGACTGTGGCAAAAACCTACGGGCTTCTCCAATAAGATCATCAGGTCGCCAAGTGTTCCGTTTTTTCTTTAAATGCATAGGATTATATATTTTGGATAATGCATGTATTTTACCGATCGTGCTCCCCCAGTGACTACACAATTCAGAATTCCACACAGCATGGTCGCCTTTGCAAGGTTCACCAGGCGCCCGTTGGAAAACACAAGCGACGAAGTATGAATCACCTATTTCAATAACCTCTGTTAAAGTATTTTTCTTGGATGTTACCGGTCGACAAACACGCACACCATTACTATGGAGAAATTCAACCCAGTCCAGCTCGGCAATAATATCATCTTCTTCCCGGTGTGAACAATGTGTAATTCTAAGTATATGTCTTTTCTTCTTATATACAAAATCATACACAAAGTTCTCAACCGTATCGAGTAATGTAACTTGTTCAGGTTGTCCCCAAAACCCAGCTGCTTGATCTATATGCTCTTTCTTCAGAAGACCAAGTACCCTCTCATCCATACTACTATTTTCTTTCAGCCAATACGATATTGCGTTCGATACTTGGATTAGGTACTTTTGCAGGTATCGACATGTCAACTGATGTATAACTGGCGATATACTTCAACCCGGCATTTCCTAGCATCACCTTCATCTCCGGGATGGTGTAACATCTTATTATCTCGTTAGCATGATAGCCTGATTCTGATTTGGGTTTTATGATTGTTCCGTCTTTCCGAATAATAAAAGCGGTTCCTCGATATGTATTAGTCTCGTGATCAAACCATGTTTCATTCAGTCCCCAGCCATCTTCTATTTCTCGCCAGGTTTTCGTACGCTTTCCCGCCTGTTTTCTGGTGACAAACATCATGAATAGCTTTCCCCCTGATTTAAGCGCCTGTCTGATTGAACTCAGTAGTTTCTTATTTTCTTCATCACAAAAAAAACCAAACGTACCACTCAGTATCACACATACGTCAAACTCAGAATCGTATTTTATAGCGCGCATATCACCAACAGTAAAAGTACCGCTAAGGTTATTTTCCTTGAATTGTTTTTTTGCATATTCGATTAACGATGGTGCAATATCAATCCCAACTACGTCATAACCTTTTTGAACAAACACTCTGGCCTGGTCACCGCCGCCACACCCTAAATCGAGCACCCGGTTTCCAGGCAATAACTTACATACATGTTCAATAAAATCGACCAATTCTTTGTCCCATTCAAAAATTCCGGGTATTTTATGCCGGTTTGTTATACGCCAGTAATAAGCCCAGAAATCATTCCAAGATTTTTCTATGATTTTTAGCACTGTAATTATTCCTTACAGAATAGATATTATTTCACTAAAGACAACTCCATATAACTTGCTCCGTTGATAGGATTATAGCGATATGGCTCTATCTTTTTAAAGTCGAGAGATTTATAGAGTGATATAGCTGTTCTCATCGTATCAATAGTATCCAATCTCATACGTTCATAGCCGATAGCGCGCGCTATCTCAATTATTCTCACTGACATCACCCGTCCGATCCCTTTGCCGCGGAAGTTCGATCGCACATACATCCTTTTCATCTCGCAAATCCCTTGTTCGAGTTTTCTCAAACCAGCACAACCTGCAACCTCGTTTTCGTAAAAAGCCAATAACAAACAACCATCAGGTGCGGCATACTCACCAGGTAACTCAGCTAATTCCATTTCAAAGTCCTGAAAATCCAAATCAAATCCCAATGATTTCTCATACTCCTTAAACAGCTCCCGAATGCAATCAAGATGTTCATCAGATTCAACTTGAATAAATTCAATCACAGACCACTACCTACAACTTCCGACAGACTAATTCGCCGCTTCCTATCGGTACAACCAATGCATCGACCCGGTTATCATCAAATGCATGCTGAACCATGTCCTTCAAGATATCTTTGTGACTGATCACATTATCGGCAACCAAGATACCGCCAGAAATCATATTCGGTACTACCATTTCATAGCAGTCTTCATACACATCTTTTTCAGCATCAAGAAAACAAAACGATACTTCGCTGTACTGCTTAAGGTATTCACGCGCATCACCTTCAATTAGTTCAACGAGGTCCTCAATACCAGCTGCCTGGAAAGTTTCTTTCGCGATCCCGATCTTCTCCTTCAGTATCTCAAAGGTTGTAAGTTTACGACCAAGTTCTCTACATGACAAAGTTATCCAGAGCGCTGAGTATCCACCGCTAGTCCCTATCTCCAGGTATTCACCAGCCGGTGCACAGGCTGCGAGTAAGGCAAGAAATTTCCCGGTTTCAGGTGGTATTTGTCGCAGTCTTTGCCATTTATCTGTTTTGTTTTGACGGTGTTCATGGTTCAGCTCTTCAAGATAGCTCATACGATCCAAAACGCATTTTGGGATATCAAGAAACATCACTCTGTCCTTGTTTAGATAAACCGCGATTGCGCAATCGTTCTTTTTCCCAAGCTGCAAAATCCTCAGTCGGATGTACCAGTTCAGCATCAGGCTTTTTCTGTAGTTGTACTGCATCAGTGGTGCATCCTGTCACACACAATCCACAGCCAATACATTTTTCACGATCAACAACCGCGATCCCATTCTCTTCTCTTATAGCATTAACCTGGCATCGTTCAATACATATACCACATCCAGTACATTCCTCAGAATCGATAACTGCATAATAGTTAGCATAAGCAACTGACTCTGCGATCCCATAATCAGTAATGCCTCGCAAAATGCCACAGCAGCACCCACAGCAATTGCAGACATAATAAATGTCCTTTGCTGTATTGCTCACGGTGTGGACTAATCCTACCTCCTCAGCTGTATCAAGAATTGCCAAAGCCTCTTCTTTAGAAATGGTATTAGGATGAGCAGGACGTTCAACTGGTGAAAAATTAACACACATTTTTACAGAAAAATCACACTTGCGGTTTTCAAGAAGGTCTTGTTGTACACGACAGATGCAATCACGTACACGAAAAGATTTACACGCTTCAAGCATTGCCCGAACATCATCATAGGGTAGCACGTGTTCAGACTTCACGCTACCGTGTACTGGTATAACACGGTGCAATGCAGGTTGAGGTCTCATAATCCCTATTGCACCGCCATCCGCCATGTAATCCTCATAAAGATGGGCGAATTCATGGTCCATATCGTTAATAAAGGCTTCGAACATACCCACAATAAATGGGGCTAATCTGAAACGAAGTTCACGGTCCTTTTTTGACAACCAGACAAATCCTCGTTTGGCCAATTCCATGAGTCTTTTCTGTATAACATCTTCTTCCAAACCGATCCGCTCAGCAATTACCGCGACAGTTTCCATAGTGCCGGTAAGACAAGATGCGAGCCGTGCCTCCTCCTCTGAAAACATCTTCTGCAGCATTGGTATCTCAATATTTGATGGTGTCCGTGGGAATCCATTTGGCAACTTATTTAAGGCGTCAGCAAGTTTCTCGAAAACTTCATCCATCATCCAATATCCTCCTTGAATAATTCAAATACCTAAACACCAAAATACCTAAAGACAAATAAATATCTAAAAAGAGAATGTAATTGCCTCAGCTTAAGGCGGATAGGTGATTTGTCAGGTATTACGTTGAATTTTATCACAATCTATTATACAATAGGTGAAGCCCGAGTCAACTGTAGATATCATAGATCGAGATGCCAGATGAACATAGCCTCATGTCCCTATCTTTTTTTTCAAATACCTCCTAAATGTAGCCAGGGACTGTTTTGAGATCACCAAAGAACAAATCCTTATCCTCTTTCTTTTCAATTTGTTCGCCAGCTTCTTTTGCCAATTTAATGTACTTCTCGCAATCTGACTTATCTCCAGCTACAGCGTGCGCTCTCGCCATTGCTTCATAAGCAAAAGCAATATCAAAATCTCCAATATTGTTCTCTTTGCAGATTCCCAAACACGTCTCAGCATGATATAATGCTGATTGAGATCTTTTCAGAACCGAATACACGCGGGAAATCTGCCATTCACCCCGCTCAAACTCAACTGATGTACCAATCTCGCCCCAATGAAAACGAGAAGCATGAACAGCATGTACCATTTTATCATCTTCTTGTTTTGTCCTCTCTTTTTTATCCAATAGACTCCAGACAAGATTAAACAAGGTAACTGCGGCCCTCTTGTGCCATTCTTGTTCTGTATATTTTTTTTCTTCTGCCATTTCTATCTCCTTTAATTTCTATACGGACTATTTTCTTTAAATTTTCAAACCCAAATATCGATAAGTTCTGTATTCATATTGAGTCAACGACATTCAATATCAGACGGCTTTAAAAGCCTTAATATCCAACACCCAATCAGTTTCATCGGCAATTATCTTACGCCCCAACTCATCACCGTACTTAATGAGTTCAGGGATTTTGCTCGGATCATCGGCCCTGATCGGCCCCTTGAAATCAACCTGAAATCTACGAAAATCTAATTCTTTAAAAAAGGTCTGTACCAGGCGTACTTGCTGGTCATCAGCTGACTTCAAGAATGCACC
>CBFDDH010000024.1:0-36884 GCA_965603515.1 uncultured bacterium | reverse complement strand
GGGTCAAGCTATTTATCACGTAATTTAGACAAGATTATATGAATTATGTTAAGTGATAAGTTTTTGTTTACCAGTAATTCTACATCGTCCATATTAAGAGAATGCCATCATTCGATGTTTAAGTCTGTCTCATAATGGGACAGGCGACAAGAATGAGACAAATCTGAATATAAAAGGCTCAGTATTTAGAACATTATTTTGGCACACGTATTGCACATATGTTAATTAAGGGGGTTTTATGCATAGGAGTAAAAAGGTCTTTTTGAGCATACTTGTTTCATATACCGGGTTAATATTTGCCCAGAACCTAACTAATTCCAGGATACCATTTGAGCCAAAGCAGTTTATTAATAGAGCAAACAGCAACGATTTTTCAAGCCTGCAGCAACCTGATTTTTTAATTGATACGAGTATTACTTCACTGCCAGGTATTGGCGAACAGCGTTCTCCAGCAGTAGCTTTTGACGGTACAAATTATCTTATTGTGTATACTGAATATCGTCACGGTACACCACGTATTTATGGTATAAGAGTAACACAGGACGGTAGATTACTCGACACTACGGGTATTTGTATATCATTTAAAAGTGAATCTCAGCAAAATCCAGCCGTTGTATTTGACGGCACAAATTATTTCGTGGTTTGGCAAGACCACCGGAATCCTGAGTATCCACCTTATTGGGGTATATATGCAGACATATATGGTGCACGTGTCTCAGCAAACGGTGAAGTACTTGACCCTGATGGCATTTTGATCGATACCACTTCAGGTCCTCAAAGAAACCCTGCATTGGCATTTAACGGCACGAATTACTTTGTTGTATGGTGTTGGGAGAATGACCTCTATGGAAAACGAGTTTCGCAGACGGGCCAGGTTCTGGATACAAATTCCATTCCTATATCGACTGCAAATTACCTACAAGCGTCACCGAGCATTACCTCGAATGGCGCAGATTTCTTCGTAGTCTGGGAAGATACTCGGAATCTACAGTGGGATCAAACTAATATTGATATTTACGGTGCTCGGGTTAACCAATCAGGTATTCTCCTCGATACCCTTGGGATTGAGATCATGATGGATTCGATTTACCGTCAGTGTTCACCATCAGTTTCATTTGATGGTACAAATCATTTTGTGGTCTGGCAAGACAAACAGACCGACACAACCATGTTTGATATTTGTGGTGCTAGAGTCAATACATCGGGTATTGTCATTGATACATTTGGCATAGAGATCTCGACAGCTAATTATTCTCAAACCAACCCATCAATAGGATTTAACGGAACTAACTACTTTATCACGTGGCAGGACTGGCGGAATGGTTTGGATAATTTTGATATCTATGGTGCGCGTGTATCGACATCTGGTAATGTAATTGATTCATCAGGTATTGCGATCTCAAGAGCAGACAGTTCGCAGTGCTATCCTGTCATTGCCTGCAACAACACAAACTATCTTGTTGTCTGGCAAGACAACCGCTTTAGCAATAATCCTAACCAGGATGCAAACAAACAATATGATATTTTTTGTACCCGGGTATCTGAATCAGGGCAGGTAGTCGATCCTTCAGGGATTGATTTAAGCATACAAAGACCTGCTGACCAATTTTGTCCGGCAGTTGCATTTGATGGCACGAATTATCTTGTAGTCTGGCATGAGTATCAAACTGGAGGTCCGCATCTTGAAAATGCTGATATATTAGGTATGCGAATAAATCAAAATGGCACCCCACTCGACACCTCGGCAATTCTCATATCAAATGCTCCACGTGACCAACTTTTTCCTGATATAGCTTTTGATGGTACTAATTATCTTGTAGTATGGGAAGATCAACGTTTTTATTTTGAACATCGATGGGTTATTTTCGGTACCCGAGTATCTCCAAATGGTATTGTTATGGATACTGAAGGTATACCAATATCAAAAACAGACATGAATTGCCTAAGAGAAGCACCTTCAATTGCTTTTGATGGTTCAAACTACTTGGTAACTTGGACGATCTTCCCCTATTGGATCGATGCCGCGATTATTGGCACCAGAATTTCGCCAGGAGGTGTGGTGCTCGATACTGCTGAGATCGCTATTTCCTGTGACACGACGGGTGCCAGCACTTCCGTGCTTAGTGATCTTGCATTTGGAAATGATGATTATCTTGTTGTATGGGTATATTATGAACCTGGTATGCTCAACATTGTGGGTAAACGTGTCTCTCCGAGCGGAATTGTGCTCGATACTTCTCTTATATATATCTCTAGCTCATCATGGAGCAAATCCTTCCCGCCAAAAGTGGTATTTAATGATCCATATTTTCTTGTGGCCTGGGATGACAGTATGCCTTATAGTTCAGATATCGATATTTTTGCTGCTCGTGTTACAGATTCAGGTATTCTTATTGACACTAATGCGATAGTAGTAAGCTCTGCTTCTGGATACCAGTATGATCCCCATGTAGGACATGATGGTAGTGATTATCTCATAGTATGGGAAGACCATAGAAATGGTCTGTCACCTGATTTGTATGGCGCAAAGGTCAACATGGCAGGTAATGTTGTTAATGAATATGTGATAAACACATCACCTCTAGATCAGCAGATGCCGGTTTTATCCTCGGGTACGGGTGATCAAATCTTAATTGTCTATTCAGGATGGACTGACTTTATTAATGGGGCTCCAGCTGATGTTATGCGCATCCGGGGGATATTATATCCCTTTGTTGGCATTAAAGAGAATCAACAGAGCAAAGTTCTTGCTCATTTTGATTTGAATATTTCCCCGAATCCGTTTACCCGCAGAACTAAAATAGATTTTTCAGTCGGTAAACATCTATCAAATACACAATGCGTTGTGGAGATATTTGACATCACTGGTCGTCTTGTTAAGCAGTTTAATCATCTAATAGATGAATCAGCAAACCAGGTATTCTGGGATGGTACAGATAAGCGGGGTCAGAATTTACCTGCAGGCACTTATTTCTGTCGTTTAAACTCAGGTTCTGATGTACTATGTAAGAAGATAATATTCTTAAAATAAAGGTGGATTTACTGCAAGATTTGTATTTTGTTTCCTAAACCCTTGTTTTCAGGTTCATATTTCAAAGCTTTTTCATAAGCTTCTCGTGCTTTTTTTTGATCCCCGAGTTCCATATACACATCACCTAAGTGTTCAATGATCACCGCGTCCTCTGTGATATCCGTGGCACGTTCCAGATCCTCGAGCGCTTTTTCATACTCACCCATTTGATAATACACCCAGCCCCGTGAGTCAAGAAAATAGCCATTATTTGGCTCAAGCAATAATGCCCGGTCTATCAGCTCGAGTGCATACTCAAGACGCTCATTCTTCTGGGCAAAGGTATAACCGACATAATTCAGTGCTGTGGCATTGGTCGTATCTATTTCTATGATTTTCTGAAACAGGTTGAACGACTCTCCTTTTTTATCTAATCGCTCACAAAGATTTGCCAATGCTTCCAGGGTTGAGAGGTTATCCGGGCTTCTATCGAGAGCTTTGTGATATCGGAAATAAGCTTGCGTGGTTTGCCCTTGCATCTCTGCAGTGACGCCTAAGAGGTAATATACCTGAGTAAGGTCACCACCGTGATACCCGGCTTCAGTAAAAGCATATTCAGCAGTCTCTAAGTCATTAAGATCAATAGCAATAAACCCGAGGTATACCCATAATTCAATAAAATCAGGATTAATATCAAGCGCTCGCGTGATCTCTTCCAGCGCTCTTTTATAATTGCCTTTATCAAGGTGGATCTTTCCCACATAAAACCTTGAATAAGTATCCAGCGGGTCAAGACGCGAGGCGATGAGGAATTCATCTACTGCCTGGTCTAGCTTTCCTTTTTTATAATATGCATAACCCAGGGTTCTTCTGACATGACCATCAAAATGATCGAGTTTGAGTACGGTGTGTGCCATTTGTATTAGAGCATCATATTGATCAATATCAGAGTAAAGGTCGATTAGTCGTTTGCCGACGGTGAGAAGGAGAGAGTCTTCTTTTAGCGTTTTCTCATAGTAATAAATGGCTGAGTCTTTTACATTGAGTAGGTCAAAACCTGTGCCAATGCCAATGAGGGCAGTGGTATTAGTTGTGTCCAGGGTATAACCCTGTCTATAATATTCAATCGCCGTAGTGTGATTATTTGTTCGACCGGCAATCGTTCCGAGTTTTACAAAGGTTTCTGGCGTTTTTAGGGAATCTGGCATGATGAGCAATATCTCTGTTGCTGTTTTGAAATCCTGTATACCTTCATAAAGAGTTGACAGGCTATTATAAATATCAATATTGTCGGGGGCTAAACCTAATGCTTGATCATAGTACTTGATCGCCATATGCAGATCACCCTTCCCAATATTCCCAATTGCAAGAGCATTAAAAATGGTCAGTTCTTCAGGAAAAAGTGAGAGTCCCTTTTTTGCAATAGCAATGCCCTTGTCAAATCGCCTGATTTTAAACAATGCATTTGCTAGTGTTGTATATATTTCAGGGGTCTCTGGAGCTATTTCCAAAACCCTTTCATAATATTTGACCGCTTCAGTAATGTTTCCTTCGAGCTCTAGATTATTACCAATGCTGAAGAGTTCATATGCAGATTCTGAATTGGTCAGCAGTAATAATGTACTTAAAATTCGGCAAATACTGACAATAGCCATAATTTATCCGGGTCCTTTATTATGTCATTGTTCCAAAGATTATAGGTTAATTCCAAACCGATCCTTTTACCATTATTCCGATAAAAACTGCGGAATCTAAGGAGATGTTGATGATAATTGAGTGAATCGCCCCTTGTTATATGAAACCTGGGGTTTAGCTCAATCCCAAAATCACCTTTGTCCCATGGCGTAAAAACTGATTCCACAACAAACTCATATTTATAGTCGGCACCAGCATTGATATCCCAGCCATGGTATTTCCAATGGGGGTATGCACCGAGCATTATTGACCATAAAAATCTCTTCGAGCTCAATAAGCGCCGGGTCTTATGGAAATCCGGGTCAGCGATCTGCATCCTGAATCTATTGAAGACCGGTGTACCTTCGACTTCATAATCAATATCATGTACACAATCGTGCATAAAATATGTCGCGATCATAAATCTGGTTACTACCATATCAAATCCGCCAACGATATAATAGTGTGCATACCTGGGGTCGAGTGAAACACCACCGGTCTGCTCAGCCATATCAAGGTCATCACGGTAATTAGTGAAAAATGAAAATTTTCCATGTCTGAGGATCGTACAGTATAGCTCAACTGATGCGTCCATATTATAGCGTGTCGTGTCACTATTTAGATATTTACCAAGAAACCCGCGACCATGAAACTCTAAAGGTATTTCTAAACCAAATAGGGGATAGCTAAGTAAAAATAGAAACAAGAATCTCAATGATTTCATCTCACGACCTCGGCATTGATATCGCATCCATTAAGACTGGTAAACCGGGCACTACAGAATTCTCCGAGTATAAGGTCATCAGTATTGATCAACACATTACTGTCTATTTCAGGACAAGTATATTGAGTATGACCTTTATACTGCGTATTTTTATAATGGATCAAAGTTTTGTGAGTTTCACCGATCTTTTTTCTATTCGTTGTTTGGATAATCATTTGTTGAAGTTTTAGTAACTCCCTGTATCTTTCTTCGATCACATGTTCTGGTACTTGGTCAAATTTAGCGGCTTGAGTTCCTGTTTCACGGTAATAAGAAAAAACACCGAGCCAGTCAATGTCAATATCATCAATAAAGTTCATCAGCTCCTTGAATTCAATGTCTGTTTCGCTCGGGAAACCAGTAATAACCGTAGTTCTCAGAGAAATACCTTTAATTTGCTTCAATTTTCGAAATTGATCGTGAACTTGTTGTTTTGTCACACCTCGATTCATCAATTTTAGTATTCGGTCACTGATGTGCTGGATCGGTAGATCAATGTACTTGCATACTTTTTCATTTGTTGTGATCTCATTGATAATCTCGTCAGAAAGGCTATTAGGGTGTGCATACATTAGCCTAATCCAGTCAATGCCGGGCAAATCGGAAATTCTTCTTATTAACTCAACAAGCATTGGTTTATCGTACAGATCCATGCCATAAGCAGTTGTGTCTTGCGCAATAAGAATAAGCTCTTTGGCGCCGATTTTTGCAAGTTCGGTTGATTCCCTTAGCAAGCTGTCTATATTAACGCTCTTGTAAGCGCCTTTTATCATCGGGATAGTGCAATATGAGCAAAAATTAGAGCAGCCATCAGCGATTTTCAGATATGCATAGCCTTGAGTGGTTAACAAACGTGCTCGGGAAACACGGCTATCTGCTTGTATGGTACACAGAAGCTTTTTGGTTTGTTCAAGGGGAAAAAATCCAGCGATTTCAGGAAATGCATCTTTTAGGCGCTTGGCATAGCGATTAACTCCACAACCATGAACATAAACCCTTTTGTTGCCGGCAAAAGCTAAAGCCTTTTTAATTTCTTCTTCAGTTTCGGCTATAGCAGGTTCAATGAATGCGCAAGTGTTGATGATTATAATATCACTATCTTCTGGCATTGCGCAAATCTCCACGCCGGCTGCACCAAGCGATCCAAGGATTTTTTCTGAGTCCACCAGGTTCTTGGGACAACCAAGAGAAATGAGGTTAACCTTCATCATCCAGGCATCTCTACAGGGTGACCAAAAATTAGGAGTAGGGCGTTTACGCCCGTGAAAATAAGTCGAAATTTAATCACATTTAACGAACCTGAAGGCTCTACTCCTACGAATTTGGACATTCTCGGTCCGCTTGTATACTACTGATTCTGATTAACTTAGCTTGAGCCTGAGCGACCAAATTATTATTCTTATCTATGAGCTCTGCATTGACAATGACTAGCTGATGCTTCACGCGCACTACTTTGGCGCGTGCCTTGTATTTTTCATTAACCTGCATTGAGGTTCGTATGCGTACATTCAATTCACCGGTTATGCATTTCAAGTCCTCCTTTAGGTACGCAGCCCAGACCGTCATTTCATCAAGGATTGTGCAAATAATGCCACCGTGGACAGTATTATGATAGCCTTGAGTCCATAAGGGAAGCTCGATGAGCGCTTCCACACCGCCATCATATTCTTTGATGTTCAACTTAAGACCGTTTGCGTTATCTGAACCACACGCAAAGCATCTTTTGTCCATAAACAATTCAGAATTCATCAACCTTAGTCCCTTGCGGTGGTTTGAACTCAAAAAGAGTCTTTGACAACTTTTTGTTTATTTCAATTTTGTCAAAGCTAAACTTACTCTCCTGCCCTGTTTGATCCTGTATGGAAATTGATTGTATCTCATGTCTGTCTTTGTGGATTTCAATGATAACTTTGGTATATATATCGGTATCATCTTTAGGGAGGAGGGCTATTCGAACTGTCTTTTCTTCTTCGGATATGAGTTCAATATTGAACTTCTTGTCGTAGTCCTTCAGGAAAATATCCGGATTTATCTGGACCGGGATTTCACCAAGGCTTTGTCTGATCGCTCGTTTTTTATCTGGCATATATATCCAGAGTGAAGAACTGTCACCAACATAGATTTGTGCCGGGTCACCGATCTCCATCCTGAAGAAATTAGGTCTTTTAAAATATATCTTACCCTCAAATAACTGGCATGTTCCTGACAATTCATCACACAAAACTTGTGTGAATTCCGCATAGAAGCTATTGAGATCATTGTATTTCTCAGTAGTCTTATCTATTATTTCATCCAGGTCTACGGCAAACAAGTGCTGGGTAATGAAAAATAACAGCAAAAACAGAGGTTTTATCTTCATAACATCTCCTTTTTAAGATTCCGAGGGAGCTATGAATGTTTTCTCAAAGCTCCCCTTTTTGTTAAGCTT
Source organism: uncultured bacterium (assembly GCA_965603515.1). Lineage (GTDB taxonomy): Bacteria > Hydrothermota > Tepidihabitantia > SM23-42 > SM23-42 > JAUVZL01. The sequence goes on along the minus strand of CBFDDH010000024.1, from coordinate 29,009 downwards.
ATCCAGAAACCTAAGAATGTCAATATATGGCAACAGAAACCAGGAAACCTTCACCCCGAGTAAAGCAGTTAGTAAAGCAGTAACTAAGTAATTCAGTTATTGAGCTATTGGCAAAAACAGTTATTAAGTAATTATGGTCATTCTCCGGCGAGCTTGTCCTGAGTTATATGTCGAAGGGATCAGGGAATCCAATATCTTTTCGCTCTACGCATTACGCCCTACGCTCTACTCCTTACGCTCTTTGTATCATTGACAAAGGTCGACTTTTCTATATCATCAAGTAAGTAGCAAATTACCGTGAAAAAGGAGATTGACCTTAAATGAAGAACTATGTTCTGAAGCCGATCGGTATTATTCATTCACCAGTTAAGAACGTAGCAGGTGCGCCCATACAGCCAACCGCTGCTAAGGGCATCGCCGGATATGTAAAAATCGCGCCTGAATATGTTGATGGTTTAAAAGACCTCGAAGGCTTTTCGCACATAATTTTGATATATTACTTCCATTTATCACAAGGGTATAAATTAAAGGTAAAACCGTTTCTTGATAATACTGAACGTGGTCTTTTTGCCACCCGGGCACCAAAACGACCAAACCCGATTGGTATATCGATTGTAAAGCTTAAAAAAATTAAGCGAACTATATTATACATCGAAGATATCGATGCAGTTGATGGCACACCGCTCCTTGATATAAAACCATATGTACCGGAATTTGATTTTCAGAAGACAACCAAGATTGGATGGCTCCGTGGCAGAGCGCATAGAGCAAAAAAGATGAAAGCAGATAAAAGGTTTAAATGAAGACAAAACCCGGAATAAAAAAGATCCCGATAAAAGACTATGATGCGTTTGTTGACATTGTTACTAATGCCTATCCGGGATTTCATCAGTCTCGAGGGTTGGATAAGCAGCGTCTTAAAAAAAATATATTAAGACTAAATCGAGAAAGGACTGTGCATCATTACGGTTCGTATAAGAAAAACAAGCTTGTTGGCGTAATGCGTTTGACTGATTTCAGAATGAATCTATTTGCGAATTTTATCCAGGTCGGTGGTGTTGGTTTGATCGGTGTTGATCTATTGCATAAAAAAGAGAAGGTGTGCTTGGAAATGGTCGATTTCTTTCTTAAGTACTATCTTAAAAAAGGTGCTTGCATGACTGCTCTATACCCGTTCCGTCCTGACTTTTATAAAAAAATGGGTTTTGGTTATGGCACCAAGGTAAGTGAATATAGTATCAAGCCAGCTGATCTACCCAGAAGAATTTCCAAAAAGATTCACATTACATTTATGAAAAGATCTGATAAACATTCCCTAAAGGCTTGCTATAACAGATTTTTTATGTATCGACACGGCATGCTTGAGAGGAAATTAATCGAGTGGTCACTACTCTTCGATTTCCCAAATATTAGGGTCATCGGCTACAAGAAAAGCGATCGGGTATTGGGATATATCGTTTTTGGTTTCAAAAAAAAGGAAAAGAATGCACTTCAAAATAACCTGGTCATCTATGAATTCGTATACGAAAACCGTGAGGTCTTCTCTGAACTCCTAAGTTTTCTCAATACACAATCCGATCAAATCGATCGCATAATCTATGGAACCCAAGATGATTTCTTCCACTTTATGCCATTTGATCCGAGAAATGGTTCAAACAATATCTTTAGACCATTAGCCCACGAAACGAATATCCAGGGAGTCGGCATCATGTACCGTATCATTAATATACCACATATTTTCAATATCCTAAGAAACCATAATTTCGGTGGTCAATCCTGTCGACTGAAAATCTCAATCGCTGATAATTTACTCAATCAAAACAAGCAGAATGTTTTTCTTCAACTAGAAAAAGGCAGGGCGGTAAACATATCATCAAAGAAATATGATGTTGAAATTCGACTCGATATCGCAGATTTCTCTTCACTCCTGATGGGTGTTGTAGATTTCAGTTCGCTCCACAATTATGGGATCGCCGAGATATCTAATGCAAGGTTCATTGATACTATTGATAGAGTCTTTCACAGTATTAAAAAACCAGTATGTATAACCGTATTCTGAAGTATATGACCTTGACAAATCAAAAATTTTGAGGAGAATTGAGTATGAGCCGTAAATCAAATGCACGCAAACAACAAAGTAAGAAGAAGGCTCAGAAACCAAAGAAGGGCAAATCTACTAAGGTTACGGTTGAAAAAAACAGATCCGAAGAACACAGTTTCGCAGTTTTTGCCGTTGGCAAAGAGAAATTCGCGATTGATCTTGATTACGTCACAGAAATCCTCCATACATTCAAGATCGTATCAGTACCACATCTTCCAGAAATGTTCTCAGGAGTGGTAAAATTGCGTGGTGCATCAATCGCGGTCCTTGATTTGCAGACTTTGCTAAAGGGGGAAAAAATCGAAACCGAGGTAAGACCTTGTTTGATAACTAAAGTCGGCACTAGAACAATGGGTTTTCTGGCCGATTCAGATGTCGACATTATTGCCGCTGGACAAGGAAGATTGTGTCCGTTACCCGATTCTTTCACAAAAAAAGAGGTCAAGTTCCTGGAGGGTATTTTTTGGACTGACCAAACTTTCGTCGGGATATTAAAACCAAAGGAGATGATTGAAGTACTCACTCAATGGAGGCAAGAGAATGAAGAAATATAGTATTCCGATTTCAATCACTGGCTTTATTTTGCAGATGCTATTCTTTCTCCTGTTTGTGAGCAGAATCGGCTATTGGAACCAGACCTGGTATGTTTTCTTACTTTTGACTTTGCCGCTTCTGCTATATAATATGTTTTTCGATAAACGTCCTTCTTTAATGAAATACAGTTTCTTTTACATTGTGGGTACGGTGATTGCTGGTGCATTATCCGGGATAGTGCTTGGCTATGAAATACTTGCCATTTTGTGGTTGATTGTTGCTGGTGTAATATCTGGCGTCCTTGTTGCTACCGTACATTATCACCTCGTCCATCTTTTCCTCCCCGGAGGACTGGAAGCGTTAGGTTTCAATCACTTCATTGAAGTAAGCATGACATTTTTTTCATGCTCTTCGTATCCAGTGTTGCTGTATATTCCATTCACAATCAATAATGCAATAGCTCTGGCCCTTATTATATTGGGGATCTCAATACTTGTTGGTTGCGCTTTGACGATACCGATAAGGAGATCTACTAAAATTATTTTCGATGCAATACAGGATTGGCAGCATATCGAAAAACTACCTTCGATTAGGATCACGATAATCGGGAAGATCACAGCTATTATCGACAATTTTCTAAATAAGATCAGGAATTTCCTTACTGGCTTGAAGGATATGGGCAACGAAATAAAAACGACTTCGGAGGATCTTTCTTCAGTTTCAGAACAGATGAATGCTTCACTCGAAGAAGTTTCCTCTACTATTCAACAAATAAGCAAAGGAGCTCAAGGGCAATCATCTTCCATCTCCTCCATAGCACATTCGATTGAGCAACTCAGCAACTTAACTTCATCGATATCTTCCCAGGTGAAGATGGCTTCAGTATCCTCGAGGAGAACAAACACATCGGCTAGACATGGTATGTCATTGGCGCAAAAGGAAGCGAAGATATCCAAAGAGATTTTTGAACAGACGAAATTTACTGCCGAGAAAATGAATGAATTGCGGGATCAAGCGACTGAGATTCAAAAAATACTTGATATCATTGCTGGGATAACTGAGCAGACCGACCTTCTTGCGCTCAACGCGGCGATCGAAGCAGCCCGTGTGGGTGAACAGGGTAGAGGGTTTGCAGTCATCGCCGACGAAATCAGAGTATTGGCAAATGAAACGCAACATTCTTCAGGAGTCGTTGAAAATTTGTTAGCTGAAATAGATAAAACAATCCAGGAACTCAGTTCCTTGCTCAACTTAGAGCGTGAGAAGATAAGTGAGTCTAATAGACTCGCCGCTGACACAGAAGCGCAGTTCACCGGTATTGTCAAAGCCGTTGATTTGATAACCGATATGATATCAAGGATTAACCAAGCAGCAACTAATCAAGCAAATAATACAAAGGATCTAGTCGGTCAAGTTGAGCAAATCTCACAGGTGGCTGCGGAAACTGCCGCATCAACCGAAGAAGTATCAGCATCTGTGCAGGAGCAGACAGCTTCAATGGAAGAATTCACTTCTACCGCACAAGTATTGTCTTCTTTTGCGCACAAACTAGAGGAACTTCTTGCCACAATAAAAAAATGAACTATTTTTTGAGATTCGATATAGGCAATATTAAACTTGCAGTACCGGTTGATGAGGTTGGTGAGATTGTTCGACCTAAGAAAATCACAAGAAAAGAAAAGATTGCAAAATATTTCATTGGTTTTATCAAACTCCACAAAGAGACGGTGCCAGTTTTTGATTTACACGAGTTTTTTGGAATCGATCCGATTGGGCGCTTTGAAGTCATTATCTCTGATCGGGATAAGACAAACATTGGCGTAAAAGTAGATAAAGTACTTGGGATAATTAGCGCACAGGAGCTTCAGTCCTATCCAGAATTTGTGGCACCAGAAAGGTATCTCCAAGGTGTTATCCCGCATGATGATGGTGCAATCCAGGTTCTCTCGTTTGGAAAATTGATTTCCAATCAGAGACTAATGGCAATACGTAAATACCTGTAATTAACTAGTATATATTCAAAAACGCAGTAGAAGGAGGGAAAGAAACACTATGAAGAAATTCGCAAGTATAGTATTTTCACTCATCTTGATGGTATCTGCACAGAATCTCATACAGAATCCTGGTTTTGAAACTTGGTCAGGAAGCATGCCTGAACATTGGGAAAGAGATGATTCGATTTTTATCTATCAAGAAGATATAATTGTTCATACAGGAAATTTCAGTGCCCGTGAGAGTCTTATAACACAAACACAAACATCGGCTGATTTGTATCAAGGAAGGTTTGCGGTCCAGGAAAATACGCAATACATTTTTGCTTTTTGGGTTTATGATAACGATTCTGCAGGAAGGGTACGACATGGCATCAACTGGTACCCATCGGGTTCTGACTGGTGCAGTGATTATTCAGTTGACTCAACCGCCTGGAAGGAGATGTCTTTTACTGCCACGTCCCCGAGCGGTACAGATTCGGCGTTCGCAATAATAAGAGCCTATGATGTTGCAGCAAACTGGGATGGCGATGCGATATTCTGCATAGATGACGTGTTTTTTGCGATACCAGCGACTCAGCCACCTGTGATCAACCGTGTATGGCACATGCCGATAAACCCTGGTTCTGGTATCCCAGTTGATGTTTATGCTAAGGTTGTTGACGATGGTGCTATTGTTGCTGATACCCTCTCGTATGGAATTAATGATTTTAGTAACCCGACAAAAACAACTCACACAAGCGCCAGTAATGATACGTTTATGTTCCATATACCAGGACAAGCGACAGCGGATACTGTTTTCTACTATCTTGAATTTATCGACAACGATGGTCTTACTACTGTATCCGACACCCATGCTTATTACGTGGGCGAAACTGGAATATATATAAATGAAATTTTCTATGAAGCACCGGGTAGTGATTCAGCTTGTTTTGTTGAGCTGTACGGTCCGGGAAATTCCAGTCTTGATGACTACGTGCTAGTTGGTGTGAACGGCTTCAATGGAAATGTTTACGCGTCCATTGATTTGATGGATAACTCTATACCCAACGATGGGTTCTTCGTTATTGCCCAAGATTCTGGAGTGATCAATCATGATCTTGTTACCAGTGATGCAAATATGCAAAATGGACCTGATAATGTTGAGCTAAGGTTGAACAACATAGTGGTTGATGCTCTTGGTTATGGCATACTCAACGGCTGGTTCTTTACGGGCGAATGGCTGCCAGCTTTTGATGTAGAACAGAATCGTTCACTTGGTCGATACCCAGATGGATATGATACTGATAACAATTGCGTTGATTTTTATGATTATGCAGAATTGACCCCAGGTGAACCCAATCTTCCAGCAAGCGCACATGAGAACGAGGGAGCACTGCTCAATCTTCCAACTATGGCAAATCCGATTCGTGCTGGTGTTCTCTTCGCTTCATTGATCAAAGAATTTGATGCTTATCCGATTATTGTCTACAATCCCCTTGGGCAAATCGTAATTAAAGTAATGAGACCAAGAACTACAATGAATTTACCGTGCGGCGTCTATTTTTTGAAACTTAAAAATATTGAATATGGTTGTCTAAAAACTGTTATTGTCAAATAGAACAAACCGTAAACGGACTCATTTTACTTCATAGCCAGGCATTTTATACAGAATGCCACTAAGAACACTCGCCTTGTTAAAAAGGGAAAAACCTTCTTTGCCAGGGTAGACGACTATTTCTACATCTTCCTTTATGCCCGATAATGCTTTCGCTGCTTTAAGAGCATCGAGGAAATCACCAGTTTCATCAACCAAACCTACTTCACTAGCATGTATACCTGAATAGATCCTACCTTGACCTAAAGAATCAACTTGCTCTTGAGTGAGTTTCCTCCCTTCAGCAACCCGTTCTGTAAATTTATCATAATACCATCTAACTTCGTTATCATATAGTTCCATCTCGTCTTCAGTATTGTGTCGCAAACCCCAATGAGCATCACTGTGTTCACCCTTTTTAACATAATCCCACGTGATGCCAAGTTTCTCATAAAGCCCTTTGGTAATAAGTCTTAAACCAAAGACTCCGATCGATCCAGTTATCGTATTTGAGTTTGCGTAAATCTTATCGGCAAAGCACGCTATATAATAACCTCCTGAACCGGCAACATCACCCATTGATACGATTACTGGCTTGACCTGTGCACACTGTTTTACCGCATAGGCGATTTGCTCAGAAGCAAATGCATCCCCACCTCCAGAATTAACTCTCAAGAGCACGGCTTTGATCTGGTCATCTTTAGCTATCCGATTGAATATCTCGGCATATTTTTCACTACCTATTAAACTCGTCTGGAAAAGATCTGGTTTTCCCTGCCCAGGCACAATTGAACCTTCGGCAATAACTAATGCTATTTTCGGTTTATCATGGCGCCATGCTTCAACGACTATTTCTTCGCCAATAATGTCAGTGAAATCAGTAATCACCATTTTGCCGTATTTATTATGCAAATAATCATCGAGCTCGAATTCATACAACACTGAGTCAACCAAGCCGTGTTTGAGCGCTTCATCACTGTTAAAATAGCCAACCCGATTGATCAGTTCTTCTATTTCATCTACTGGCTTACCCCGCCCTTTGGATATCCTGTCTATCATGGGGTAATAGAGGTCATCGAGTAGCCTGGTTATCTGTTCTCGATCTGCCTCTGACATACTTGTTCTTTCAAGTATTTCAATGGCCGATTTATATTTGCCGACATGGCTTACATCGATCTCAAGCCCCAATTTTTCCAGAGTGCCTTTGATATAAGGTTTTCTCAATGCTAGCCCCGGAATTATAATGCTGCCTAAAGGCGATAAAAGGATTTCATCACCAACACAAGCTAAACCATAAGTTAGAGTACTGGAATAGTTGTTTGCAAAGAATACTATTTTTTTTCCGGATTCACTTAACCTGGACAAAGCCTTACCTAATTCTTCAATCTGAGCAGCACCAAATTTGCTGTTTTTTATCTTCACGATGATGATTTGAATATCATTTCTATCACTTATGGACTCTATATTAGTGAGTAGTTTTGTGTAACCTTGTTCAGCTTTCAACGGAATGCCAAGAAAGGATTTTCTCCTGACTTCCGGGTAATCACCAGTCAGAGTGACGGTCGTGATCTTGTTTTTTTTTGGCATGAATGTCTCATAAGACTGTGCTGATAACAATATGCCGCCGCTTAATTTTTTTTCTTCCTGACAATATGAACCCGCTACCATGATTTTCCCAAAAGAGAGTTCGAGACCAGTATGCCAATCAAGATCTTCGTCGGCACGAAAATATAGTTTCATACCGTTCGTCGGCATAAGCATAGCACCCCAGTAATAAGTGGATATACTGTCGATACCTTCGTATTCGAGATCACAACTCAGTGTAAGATATTCCTCAAAGGGTCTGAGACTAATACCACCAAACATATGATATTTTTCGCCGGTTGTTGTCTTATAGCCAAAAGTAAGTTTCCGGGATACCCGAGCTTCCACACCAAGGATGTGCTCTGATTGGTCGCCGAATTGGAATGCGTATCCCAAAGAAAAAGCCCCAGGCAATTTATATCCTAGACCTATTTCATAATATGTAGCACCATCTAAGTTCTTATTCATGCCAAGCCCAAGGTTGGATAATGAAACACCGGTCATTATGATATCCGGATCTGGATAATAAGCACCGAAGATTTCAGCACCTTTGTTTATGCCTAACCCTGCCGGGTTCGAGAAAACACTGAGCGAACGCATTGGTAGTGAACTAAAATTCGCCTCATAAAAAGGGTTGGTTGCGATCATAAAAAAGAGCATGAGTGTCATAATTCCTCCTTCTGGCTATTATATATAAGAGTATATGGAAATCAAGACATTACTGAATAAACACTAATTTATATCATGCATGGCTTGTTTCCAGGCTTTCCTCGGAATATACTCAAACGGCGCTTTTATAAACTCTGCCACCGTATAAATGAGGGGTTTCGATGCTCTATATTGATTCATAGGGTTGATAAGAATACCATGAGTCTTTTTGACTATTTGAGGAGCGCGGTAGCGGTAAGGGAATCTCAAAATGATCCCCGGCAAGTAATCATTAGCAAAGATGTTATCCCATAACAAGGGTGGTCTTTTCAGTAGTTCGTTTATTTTATTTAGATGACTCAGGTCAATTCTCTTGGATATAACCTTAGGACCGGTCCAGAATATCTTTACGGATTTATTTAACTCTTTTGTGAGTGTCTCTAAATATTGTGTTTTCTTGAAGCCACGATATTGAGTGGGGCAGAAGTACAGGATTGGTCGGGGAATCTTTTTCTTCAGAAAATCCAGCAGCTCATTAGCAGTAGCCGCCTGTCTCTCTGCAGTTCTTTTATCAAGCGTCACCTTGATATCATCATAGAAAAGGCTAAACTGGGATATACCAATTTCAATCATTGAATGGATTTTTGTTATAATCCTCTTCGCTCTCGGATCTGACATGGGGGAGAGGGCGTAGTTGAAGTTCACCTCACGAATAGCACTGAGTGCATTCAGTTCTTTGAATTCTTTCATTCTTTTCGCAGGGTACGGGCAAAACCACTTTTTCCGATGATAGACATCCTTCTTTGGTCCGTATACATATGTATTGAGACCAACTGCAGAAAGGAATTCTATTAGATCAAGACGTTCACGGAAAGTATAGGGCTTACGATAAAAACCTTCAACAACGCCAAAAACCTTACTTACCATTTTTGAGATCTTGCAGAAGATCCAGCCATACTTCTGGCTCATCAGCCAACTCAGTGAATACTTGTTTAAGGTCTAAACCATACTTCTTTCTCAAAGCCTTAACTGAATCTTCTATTCCCTGTTCTTGACCTATCCTACCTATTAATGCTTTTTCTGCTTGTATATATTCAACGAATCTACTGGGTGTCTTTTTTTTGGTACAACCGAAGAGTAAAATGGATAGGACTAACGCGTAGTTAATGAACGAGTACTGTTGCGTCACCGCCACAGGAAACTCAGTTTGGGCATAAGCAAACGCTCCATTGGTTCAGTGAAGAAGTCGATAAAGCTCATGCGTCTCAGTGGGTAAACGAGCAAAGGTTTTTCAATGTCCACTAGACCACCGATGATTTCTACGGCATCCTCAAAAGATCCAAGTGTATCTATTAAGCCAGCTTCCTTAGCTTGACGACCGGTGAGGATTCTACCATCCGCGAATTTGAGAACACTGTCTCTGGGAAGGTCGCGTGCTTGTACAACTGCATCGACAAATTGTTCGTAAACATCTATTACAACGTCGTGTAATAGATCCTTTTCCTTTTTGCTCATCTTTCTGTATGGTGAGCCGATGTCTTTGTGTTCTTTTGATTTTATTACCTCAAACTCAATACCGAGTTTATCGAGTAGCTCTTTAAATACCGGGAATTCCATGATAACGCCGATCGAACCGGTTATTGTTCCAGGGTTAGCGACGATTATATCAGCTGGGAGGGCAACATAATAGCCGCCTGAAGCAGCTACTGCACCCATTGATACCACTACCTTTTTCTTAGTCCTTACCCTTTTTACTTGCTCAAAAATCTCCTGTGATGCCGCAACACCTCCGCCTGGTGAATCAACGCGGATGAGAACCGCCTTGATCGAAGGATCTTCGCCGAAAGTCTTGAGGTTTTCTACAATATGTTTAGAAGAGGTTATCACATTTTTTATTTCAATAACGCCAATATTACCACCATAGCCCATATCCTTCATACCAAAACCAATGGCCAAACCGATCACTATGGCGACTGCTACGACTACTATAATGATAATGTAAACAGTTTTCATGGAACCTCCCTGGTAAATTCTAACCCAGCAACCCTGAACCGTCTGATAGCCTGTTCTACACAAGTAGAATCGAGATTCACAGTTGCTTATACTTTCAGAAGAATTGTCTCGAGCGAACGTTTCAAAATAGCTATCTCTACTTTTGTCACCAGTTTACCTTTGTAAGCAAATGATATCTTACCAGTCTCTTCAGATACAACGAGACAAATTGCGTCACTTTGTTCAGATATGCCTAAAGCCGCGCGGTGTCGCAATCCATACTGACCGCTGAGACTTGGGTTTTCGCTGAGCGGTAATACACAACTTGCGGCAACTAATGTATCACCCTGGATAACACAGGCTCCATCGTGGAGCGGTGTATCCGGAAAAAAAATCGTTCTCAACAGAGAAGAATTAACCTGCGCATTCACTTTCACACCAGTCTCAATGATATCCTTTAGACCGATGCTTTTTTCTATCAAAATGAGAGCACCAACCTTGTCCTCAGACATTTTCCTAATGGCATCCACAATTTCATCAATCACAGGTGACTCTTCAACCTTTAGGAAGAATTTAATGGAACGTTGTTTTCCGATACGTGCTAAGACGTTTCGGATCTCCGGTTGAAAGACGATAACAAATGCGACAACCCAAACTGCTAATATTGACCGCATTATCCAGGAAAATGCCATCAGATCAAGCCAGCGTGCAATAAATGAAACGATGAAGAAAAACGCAAGGCCTACTAATATAGGCGTTGCCTTGGTACCTTTAACAAATCTGAAGAATTCATACAAAAGCAAAGCGACAAGAACAATATCTACAATGTCAAAAGCACGGACGGTGAGAAAGCCAAACAGCCTCATTGCTTCACCTTATCGATGAGCATGGCAACTTTCTTTGCCGGCAAAACATCGTGAACTCTAAGAATATTAGCACCATTCCTTATAAGAATGGTGGCGAAGCCGAGCGTACCTTCAAGTCTTTGTTCCGGAGGGATATTGAACGGCTTGCCGATAAAGGACTTTCTTGAATGACCAACAAGAATCGGTAGATTAAAGTCAGTAAACTCACTCAGCCGATTCGCTATTTCATAATTATGCTCGAGCCTCTTACCGAACCCCAAGCCAGGGTCAATTATCATACGTTTCTTGTCGATTCCGTGTTGAAGCGCGAGGTCAATTCGGTGTTTGAAATAATCGTGGATTTCACCCATTAAATGATCATAGCGGGGTTTGACCTGCATATTCTTCGGTGTTCCCTTGATATGCATCATTATCAAAACAGCGCGATTCCTTGCAACGACCTTCACCATTTTTTTATCGAAGGACAGGCCGGAGATGTCATTGACGATTTTTGCGCCTTGATCCATAGCATAGGTAGCGACATCAGATTTGTAAGTATCAATAGAGATGGGAAGTTTTGTGGCCCTGGCGACAGTAGGAAAAAAAAGCGTTAAGCGATCGATCTCTTCTTTCTTGGTCAGTGGTTCAGCGCCCGGTCGAGAAGACTCAGCTCCAATATCTATGAAATCGGCTCCATCTTTCTCCATTTGTTTTACAGCTTTTTTAAGTACGTCCGTAGTAGTATAACGGCTTGCTTGGTAAAAGGAATCATGCGTGATGTTTATTGCACCCATGATATAGGTACGATCGAAGACTATTTTTCTACGACCGAGCACCAGATTTGGTCTGGTTTTCTGAGTAAGGATTTCCTCTAACGCCTTGGTTATTGGTTTGATCCATGGTTGTTCTTCAAGCCGTTGTTGTATTCTTTGCAGCTCTCTACGGTTGGCAAAAAGGATGGCTGAAATAATTTTTCCATGGCCACCAGCATAGGCACTTTTGGGGATAGCAAGGTCAGCCCCGCAAATGAGCGCTGTCTGTTTAAGAACATTTGCCTGCGCACATGAAAGGCTGTCGAATTTATAAACTGAGTATTGCGCCTTGTTTACAAATATTGGATAAGCCTCTTCGTCAACACCGATCTGCTTTAGTTCTTTTACTATTGTATCGGGATTGCCTAATGCTAATTTCCTCACACTGCATTATATATGGAAATCACAAATAAGTCAAGATTAGACGGCAGGACATAACAAAGACAAGACAGATTTCATGTAAATGATAGAATGGTGAGGAAAGGCGCAGAGAGGGTTACAGATCTAATGACAAATTCCAAAATCTCCCGAAAATATCCGAAATGAAATTAGAACTAGATTTTCGAGGATACTCGAAAAATTTGCAAATCAAAGATTTTGTATTTTTCGCTACAAATGACAAATCAATGCCAAATCCCAAATGATAAAATCCAAAATTTGACATTGGACATTGAGGTTTTCCCGTTTTAATTACGTGGATTCTCGTTCCCATGGAACGGAACAATTGACTTTTGATATTTGACATTTGAACTTTTCATTCTATCTTCTACATGAAATACGCTGCTGGATTTATGCCATATTTCTGAGCATAGATCGGTTTGACTATCTTTGTGCCCCCGTTCATTGACAGATCAATGATCTTGCCATCGATTTTTTTCTCGTTCTTATCAAGGATGATTTTGACAATTGGTTGATCAGGATATCCTTGATTCTCTCTGATAACCAAAGCTATTTCACCGTTATCAAGTTCAAGACAACTGCCTATTGGATATAAACCAAGTAACTGGATGAAGATTTTAGTTAATAAAGGATCAAACCAAACGTTTCTTAATTTCCACATAACGCGCAATGCGTAATGAGGTAGGTAGGGTACCACTTGGTAAATCCTTGGTGTTGTCATTGCATCATATGAATCACAGATACGGACAATACGTGAAAAAAGGACTGGAGCTTCGTCCTTTTTATGGACGGGATAACCAGTACCATTATAATTCCAATGGTGTTGGTATGCAATGGTCATGGAAACCAAACCGGTTTCATCCAGACCGCGAGCTTTCAGAATCTCTTTGACGCCGTAATCAGAATGTTTTTTCAAGAGGTCCCATTCCTCATTAGTCAATCGCTCTGATTTATATATGAGTTCTTTGGGAAGCGCCACCTTTCCTATATCATGCAAGATACCGGCTGAGCCGAGTTTAGCCAGACTCTTTTTACTCAAACCTATCCGCTGACCCAAGGCAAGAGAGAGTATGCCTACATTAAGCGAGTGGTTATATGTATAATCATCAAGGTTCTTGATCGCGGTAAGCGCTAGTAAACCAAATTCATCTTGCGTCAGTGAATCAATGAGGTTATAGATAATACGCCTGGAGCTTTTGACATCTACTGGCTGATTCATCCAAAGGTTCTGCATGAGGTTCTTGGTGACTTTTAATGCCTTGAAATATGTCCGCTTTATCCTTTCGCCTTCTCTTAAGAAGTCAGGGACTTCATCCTGTTCAGTCGAGAATTCGACTGTAATGTGCTTGAATTTTGATAAAACATAGTTCTTTTTGATTATTTTCTTTTCCCCGATGAAATTAGAAGCGAAGATAATTAGCTCTTCTTTATCGATCCCAGGAAGGAAGCTGAGTGATTTGATACCTAATACCTTCAACTTATCGTGGATGAATTGGAGGCTTGCATAACCGTCGATTTCAAACCTCAGGCGCTCTTTGTTAAAAAATACGTAATCCATATATCGAACCAGCTGTACGTTGCTAAAAATATTAAGCAATGTTTTTATACTGTATACTGCTTTCTTTGCTGCAGTTTGAACAACATCATTGTTTAGATCATAGACTTTAACTGCTTTTACTAAGGTGTAAAGAAGTGCTATTATATCCGCGCCGAATTTAGAAACACTCATTTTTTCCTCAAAGACATTTCACAGGCACTTCTAATGTCCTTATTTTTTCTTTTTGCACCTCGCCTCAATATCTCTAGGATATGTTGAGTACCAATCTCGGCAAGTGCCATAGCAGAAAGTTTTCTCAATATGGTGTACCTTTTGCGTTTGAAAAAAACCCATTTAAATAGCATTTTTCTCAACTGGGCAATAACCTCATGTCCACCATTAGCAACGAGGCAGTTGAAGTATTCTCTTTGTTCAGCAAAGTCAATTTCATGAAAAGTCTTACTTTTGATTCTTCTCAGAAGATCATAGTAGATGACCGTGTACTTGAGGCAAGTGAGGGATTGGAGTGTTTTTATGCGCACCATTTCATCATCGTCATCCAGATATATTGCAATACGTCCGGCCTTATCCATTTCCGTTAGGACCCCGATGATTTCTATCCTGATCGCGGCATTATCGTGGTTCATTAGGGGTTCCAGCAGGTTAATCGTTTCTTTTGATTTTGTCAAGCCCAGTGTTGCAATGGCATTGATGAGTACGTCAATATCCTGATCCTCAAGTAATTTTGCAAATGGGGTTGAGTCGTCTTGCACGATATAGGCAACTGCCTTACGTAATTGCTGCAATCGTTCCTTGAGTTTACCAAAGGTCATCAATCTAATAAGATGCGGTGTTGATTTCTTGGAGAATTGGCTAACAAAAGACATAAATTCGTTGAAAATATCTTCCTGTGCAGTATTAAGGACATCTTTGAAACTAACGATTATTGGTTCGGTCTCAAATTTCGCCATCGGGTTAATGTCTGGATACTCATCTAATTTTTTTACGATCCGGATAGCGTCGTGGAAATTTCTGTTGTCGACACATAGTTCAAGCAACTCCTTAAGAGAATTGATGATCTCATGTACTTTCTCAGTATCTAAAAAACCGATTAAAGTTGTTATCGCCGCGGGGATTGGCGAAGTTCGCTCAGCTTCAGCAATCTGGGTCTTTAAAGCCTGCAACTCTTCTGGGGACAGATCGGGTTTAATAGTGGTACTCAGGTCAATATTTTCCCGGGTTAGGATCTCTTTAAGCTTGGCATCGTAATCAACATCCATCTTAGTGAAATCCGGTACTTTGTAATCGATTACTTCATCTTCTTCCTCTACTACATAGAAGTTTATATGTTCGAAATCTCCTTCCCAAAGATCCAAAGCAATATCTTCATCTTTTGATACCTTACTGATTATCTTGAGGAACTTGACTAGTTCATGGAAAGAAAGCCCATCGACAAAGCTGATATTCCTTATGCCATTACGGAACAACCGAAAGGGAATGCTCGTTTCCTTCTCTTCCGTTTTGTATACAGCTTTTCCACGGTTGCTTATCATAAATTGATTAATCTGGTATTCAATAACTGGATGTTCCTTAAGATATGCGGTCATGTTTTCATAAAGTGAATTATAGAAGCTCCTCGCTGAAGGATGGTTGATATGGTACATTTGTATGGCCTTGACTGCCTTGACCAAGGATTTTATGATTCCTCGAGGACCATTTTCCATGATATTAGATAATTATAGGTAATTATTCATCCTAGTCAACAAAGTTGTTGACTACTCACAATTTTTGTATATAATTCATTGATGAAAAGAACCTATCAACCGAGTCGCAGGAAACGGCAAAAAAAACACGGGTTTCGGCAACGTATGAAAACAAAAAGTGGACGTGATATATTGAACAGAAGGAGGAGGAAGAAGCGCGCACGGTTAGCCGTTTAAGGACAACAGAATATTGGTTTCTCGGAGCGATACATGTAATAAAAGCAATAGCCGGCGTAGAAAATTGGGTCTATCTAAAGCGGAGAGACTCAAGCGGCATGAAGTAAAACAATTGTTTGCAAAGGGCAACAAGTTCCATTGCAGACAACTAACAATAATCTACTTGCGGAGTAAGAAACAAGCGGTTGGTTTTGTTGCCTCCAGGAAGGTTGGCTGCGCGGTTGAACGGAATAGAGTTAAACGAATAATCAGGGAGGCATATCGAATGAACAAAGAGATTTTTAGAGAGTTGCAAGTGATATTCTATGTACAGCACCCACTTGACTCTAAACAAGTTATGAACATCATGAGGAAGTTTCAGAAATAATGATGAAGCACGTGGCGATTATTTTAATCAGGGTTTATCAATTAACCCTCAGCAGGATACTGCCTAGAACCTGCCGTTTTGCGCCGTCCTGCTCACAGTACGCAATTGACGCCTTGAACAGTCATGGTGCACTCAGAGGTAGTATCTTGAGTTTCTTGCGTATACTAAGGTGCCAACCCTTCTGCTCAGGTGGTTTGGATCCCGTACCAAGACCAGGTACTACGTTTATTGATGCCCTGAAACACAGAAGTATGAGTAAGGAGTACAGCAATGAGTGATCGAGTTCGAACCGCCCTAGCATTCCTTCTGATAATAGTGATTCTTTTGATCTGGAATCTACTGAGTAAATCAAAGAAAAGCACTGAACAAGCTCAACCTGACCACCTCGACACCGCGGTCATCGCAAGTCCACCCAAGGTAAAAGACCTGCCAGTGTCCGCCACGATCCCCGAATATGCAGATACGATCATCATTGATGGTCCACAGATCAGGGTTGTTCTTTCCACCGCTGGCGCTTCAGTCAAGCAATTCTATCTAAAAAAATATGATGTTGATCTCGTTCCCGAGGGTGAATACCTTTTTGTCTCCAAGCTTAACAACAATGAAATCCCTGTGTACGATAGTGATATCACGGGTGACTCAGTTGTCTTCGAGTATGCTCATGAAGGTAATATCTGCAGAAAAATCTATTACTTTGACAATCCGTATGGCTTCAGGCTTAGATCCGATATGCCTAATATCACCAACCAGATTTTGAGTCTTATAGCAGGGTTGCGCGTAACCGAAGAGAAAAATAGGGGAGAAGACCTTAGACACTTTAACATATATGTAAAGAACGAAAAAGTAGAACAACTGAAGAAGAAGGTGAAAGATGAGCTAAAATACACTGGTGCGGTGGACTGGCTAGCACTTAGAACTAAATATTTTGCTTTGGTAATAAATGATCTAAACACAATTAACACTATCCGTTTCTACAAATTGCAGAAGGATTCTCCTCAAGCGACAGCATATGGAGAAGAGAAGCATATTGATATTCACAGCGCGGCGTTTGGTTGTTTCTATATGAGAGGCGGCGGCGACCGTTACGGCGCAGAGATCATAGGAGCTCAGACAATAGATATTGACGTGCTATTGTTGCCCATCAAGTATTCTGAACTGGCTAAGTTTGAAAAAAGTTATGAGCAAATGGCATCAGGTGGCATAATGGGGCCTATTTCACGGATAATCCTTTGGATATTTAATCTGCTCTACTCAATGTTCAGTAACTATGGTTTTGCTATCGTAATCTTTGCTGTTCTTGTTAAGGCTGTCTTTTTCCCACTCTCGAGGAAAATGATACTTTCACAGCAAAAAATGCAGATGATTCAACCTGAACTAAAGAAAATCCAGAAAAAATATAAGGAGGATCCACAACGCTTAAACCAAGAGATGATGCAGTTGTACAAAACCTATAAGGTTAACCCGCTCGGTGGATGTCTCCCGCTTTTAATACAGATGCCTATTTTCTTTGCTCTTTATCAAACGCTGATTGCATCAATTGAGTTCAGGCAAGCTCCGTTTATCTTCTGGCTTACGGATCTATCTATAAAGGATCCGTCATACATATTGCCGATCAGTATGGGTGTTATTATGCTCGTACAATCGCTTATGACCACACTTGATCCAAGGCAGAAGTTTATGGTCATTATTATGCCGATATTTATGGTTTTCATATTTTTAAATTTTCCGTCTGGATTACAGCTGTATTGGTTTTCATTCAATATTTTAACTTTGCTTGAACATATCATAACTAAAAGGGGAGGCATAAAATGAAAACGGCCGAAGCATCTGGTACTGACCTATCCGACGCCATCGAAAACGGAATAAAGATACTAAGGGTGAGGAGAGAAGAGATCGATTACGAGGTCATATCAAAAACTGATGAAGAAACACAAGTGAAAGTGACGATCAAAGAACCTCACCAGCATCTTTCCGAACTTGCAAGTTTCATCCTTACCAGTTGCGGATTCAAGCCAAATATTACGGTCACCAAAGATGATAAAGGGCTGTACTTAAATATTAAAACAAAACGTACTGACGCAATCCTTATCGGCAAGAAAGGAGAGACACTTTGGTCTCTGCAATATCTGATCTCACGGCTTATGAAGCGATTTCATCCAAACCTCAAAATCTTAGTTGATGTTGGTGGTTACCGAATGCGCCGGAATAATTTCCTAAAAAAGAAAGCAGAGGCCATTGCGCATATCGTCTTGCAAACGGGCCGGGAGATGGCCTTGGATCCTTTGACCAAAAAAGAACAACAGGTAGTTGAAAACAGGCTGGCGGAGATGAAAGGCGTAAAGATCTATACGATCGGTAAAGGGGTGAGTAAGAACGTAATCATTGCGCCGAATGATGAGCCTAAATGATACAATAGTAGCTTGTGCAACCGCAGCTGGGTACTCAAGCATAGCAGTAATCAGAGTCAGTGGTCCCCAAACCAAGCAGTTCATAAACAGAATATTTCAAGCAGAAAATACTATCGTGGATTTTGTGCCGAACCGCGTTTATTACGGTAGGATAATTAACCCCAATACTGACGATTTGATTGATAGGGTATTGGTCACTTTTTTCAAAGGACCGCATTCTTACACAGGTGAAGATATGGCTGAAGTATCCTGTCATGGAAACCCGGTGATTGTTGAGAAAATCGTGAACCTATTGACTAACCTAGGTGCTCATATTGCACAACGTGGTGAGTTTAGCAAGCGTTCCTTATTGAATGGAAAGATCGATTTACTTCAAGCCGAAGCAGTGCTCGACACCATACAAGCCAGCTGCGATGAAGCGAGAAAACTAGCAATTGCCCAATATGAAGGTAACCTTTCAGAAAAGATTTATGAATTGCGTGCTCAGATCATCGATCTTCTATCGCTCGTTGAGGCGGATATTGATTTTCCTGAAGAAGAAGATGTCGCAGATATCTTGACTAGTTCAAAAGCAAAGCTAACCGATAAGATATCAGTGATCATTAGTGCAATCGACATTCTCCTAAAGGGGGCGGTGATTGGCAGAAAGATAAAAGAGGGCTATAAAATACTCATAGTCGGCCGTTCCAATGTGGGGAAATCAACTCTTTTCAACAAAATACTCGGCTATGATAGAGCTATTATCCATGAAAAACCAGGTACCACACGTGACTATATTGATGACTCTATTGAACTTGATGGCTTATACATCAGGCTTTATGACACAGCAGGATTCCTTGACCGAGCAACCGGTTCAGACGTTATCGCTCAACAGAGAAGTTTGGAATTATTGAACCAGGCAGATCTTGTCGTCCTTGTTTTCGATGGTAGCGAACCTTTAAATGAACAGGATATTTTCCTATATAATCTGGGCGAAAAGGAAGATAGGATACTTGTCGTTAATAAAATAGATATGAATATTCGACTCAATGAAAGCAGCATATTAAGTGATTCGATAAAACTATCCGCAAAAACAGGTGAGAATATCGATGTGTTAACAAGATGCATCAACGAAAAACTGAATCATACTCCTATGCCTGGACAGGTCCTTTTGACAAGGCAAAGGCATATTGATGCATTGACAAAAGTAAAGGACTGCTTGGAAAAAGGTGTCACCGCTCTTTCTTCCGAACTCGTGGCCTTCGAACTGCATTCAGCTCTTGAAATAGTCGGTGAGTTAACTGGGAAGGTCATGCGTAAAGATATACTTGAAAAGATATTCAATCAGTTTTGCATTGGTAAATAGTTGACTTTATTATTTTTTGACCTATAATGATAATGTGATAGTAGATCCGATAGATCTTAAGATAATACACCTGCTTGAATTACACGGGGTCATTCCCATCCATGACATTATTGCCAAATTTCAGATTACTGAAGAGGAAATCCTGCTTCGTATCAAGAACTTTGAAGACACCGGTTTTATAGAGAACTACGGCATCAAGCTGTTCCTGCCACGCATAATGGGTGGTAAGTGGTACTGGGGATGCATTGCTGCAGAAACAACCAGTCATTTCAAAGCAGAACGCTCAATCCCTTGCCTTGAAGAAGTTGTTGAGAATCTAACGTTTCCACGTGGTGTCTGTCCTAATATATCGCTATTATTTTACACTAAGAAACTAAAAGAAACCTATCAAATCATAAACAAAACACCCGGCATCAAGTATGCTGAAATCTACAAGATCGATGAATATAATATAGGAGTGCCAAAAATCATGATAAAGGAAGGCTGGCAACTCATTGTTCAATTATTTGACCGGTTACGTCAGTTGAATTATGGAAAAATAAACTCGATGGTGAATAACCCGATTTCAGAGGATGATATTAAACTCTCACGGATGATCTGGTCGAGAAGAAATCGTAAGGGGGTTATATCTATTTTCCCGAATTTTAATTGGTCAGTGTTGCAGAACTATGCCCATCTCCATTTGGCTTTAACAACGAAACTTAGGATCAATGAATTACGAAGAATTATCAACCGTATTGGGTTTTCGGGGAACATCGCCTCACGATTTAAAAAGAGATTTATCCAAGTTGAATTCGATATATGGGGCTTTTCAGATATGCAGAACATACTCAGTTCTCTCAAACAAATCAACAAACTGACAATTGAGGGTTATTCGCTGGCACATAAAAACACAATTAGAAATGCCTGGATTAAAAAATACATCAAAGAGAACATGTAGTCACCTGTTTGTTCTTGTATGCTTGGTCGTGTTAATATTAGGATGTCCGGCTAACAAAGATGTCCGCGAACATATTGTTCGTAGTGATATATGCTATGTTGTCAAGAAAGGCGAAGTTCTTGAGGATATTCTCGACCGCGATCTTCCGCATCAAACAACTGATGCAGTACTGAAGGCTATGAAGAATACCGGGTTTTCATTCCGCTACTGTATGCCTGGTGACTCAATAACCCTGACCATTGAAGACGGTTTATTCTCAGAACTCGCCTACAAATACAGCATCACACGTGAATACTATGTCATAAAGGGAAGTCAACACCTATGTGTATCGATGAAACTACCGTACATCGATACCCTATCGTGTCCTATTGCTGGAACGATCCAATCAACGCTTTATGAATCTCTTTTAGAACAAGGAGAAACGCCAAATTTGGTATATAGGTTCGTTGATGTATTTGCATGGGAAATAGATTTCGTTACGGAAACCCAGAAGAATGATTCTTTCTTCATTTTATTGGAAAAGACCTTTTGCGATTCACAGTTTATTGGATATCAGAATATACTTGCAGCGTGTTACAGCGGCAATATCGGTCAATACATCGGCATATACTACAAAGCCCCAAGTGGTCATGAGGGTTATTACAATCTAAAGGGGGAATCGCTCCGTAAATCGCTGTTAAAATCACCTTTGAAATACTCGTATATTAGCTCATATTTTTCGAAACGTAGGTTTCACCCGATTCTTAAAGTCTGGCGACCGCACCATGGTTTAGACTACTGCGCACCTACTGGTGCACCGATATCCTCAATCGGTAATGGAGTGGTTACTTATAAGGGATGGCGCGGTGGCTACGGAAATCTTGTCGAAATAAAACACAAAAACAATTTCAAGACGCGTTACGGTCACCTTTCGAGATTCGCCAAAGGTTTATACAAAGGGAAGAAAGTCAAGATGGGTGAACTAATAGGCTATGTTGGTTCAACCGGACTCTCGACCGGACCACATCTTCATTTCGAGTTGCACAGAAATGGTGTGCCGATAAATCCACTCAAGGTCAATATCCCTCGAGCACCCTCAGTGGCTAAGAAATACCATGCTGAGTTTGAACTATATCGCGATTCCCTGTTAAGATATATCGAACAATTATCACAACCTACCGGAGAAGAAATATCAAACAATTGATCATCGTATATCTTCCGCGGAACTTCGCGTTAATCCTGTTAGGTACAATTTCATTGAGTTTTGGTAATTGTTTGAGATTTGGAACTCGTTGTTTGTAACTTGGAATTTGGGATTTGTAATAATTTGAGGAGGTTTGATGCCGATACATCTAAAAGCGAACAAAAGTGATTATGCACCGACTGTACTTCTGGTTGGAGATCCAGGAAGAGCGGATAGAATAGGTAAACTATTGGATAAAACAAGACTGGTTAATGACAACCGTGGGCTGTTTGCGTATACTGGTCAATATAAAGGTAAGGAAGTATCAGTACAGACGACGGGTATGGGTTGCCCTTCAGCTGCGATTGTGGTCGAAGAATTGATCCAACTCGATGTCAAGAGGTTCATTAGGATCGGCACATGTGGTGGTATAGGAGAACACATAAAACCACTGGACATCGTTGCTGCAATGGCTGCTTCGCCATTTGACGGGACAACTCAAACTTATTTGAAGCACGAACCACATGCACCGTATGCAACTTTTGAAATATTGAAGACTGCACACGATATTTCCAAGGTTCAAGACATTAAGATCTGTTATAGTGGTGTGGCAAGTGTTGATGTGTTCTATAATCCCTTTTCTGATTATGTCGATAGTCTCAGGGCAAAGGGCATCGTTGCGGTGGAAATGGAGACAAGTCTAATATATTATCTGGCTAACCGAAGCAATAGAGAAGCGGCTTCTTTTTTACTTGTTTCGGATATAGTTGGTGGAGATGAACACTTTACCAAGTATGTTACTGAGCAAAAATTGGCTGAAGGCATGGATAAGTTGATCAATTTTGTGCTTGAGGTTTTCAGTAATCTGTAATATCGCTGAAGAGGAGTAAAATGGAGAAATGGCGTTGTTCAATCTGCGGTTATGTTTATGAGATAAAACTCGGTGACACTGAATCTGGGATAGAACCAGGTCGGTCCTTTTCTTCATTACCTGAATATTGGGGATGTCCGGACTGTGGTGCATCAAAAGAATACTTTGAATGCGTGGAGGATCACTAAATCTGACCAGGATGATGGTAGTCGACTATCTCAATAAAAACAAAATACTATTCGGCCTGGATGCGGTAAATTACAAACAGGCCATAAAACAGATGCTCGATATTAGTGAAGTTAAAACATCTGAAGCGATTGAGCGGATCATGGAACGAGAATCAACTATGTCAACTGCCCTGGGTAAGGGGATTGCTTTACCACGTGTTGTTCTTGAGAGCATAACAAAAACCGAAATCATCGTGGCAATAATTCCAAAAGGTATAAAATTTGAATGTCTTGATTTATTGCCTATCAAAATAGTGATTCTCCATCTTTTTTCGAAACATGATGATCATGCTGCCATACTGGCGCGGACTCTGAGATTGATGAATGACGATAATCTTAAGAACGAGATCATAAACTGTCGAACTGGTGATGACGTATTGGAAGTTATCAGGGAATGGGAAGATGAGGAATGAAGAAAAGCGCCAAGATTCTTCTTCTGGTATTCTGGATTCTATCCATATTTATACTCACCGGATATCCAAAGCTGAAGGTTCCAGCTATAGAACATATTGGACTCGACAAGTTGTTCCATTTTATTATCTTTTTCATTTTGGGTATTTTGGAACATAGATTATTGAAGACCCATCTCTTTTTCGCGATCGGTGGCAGCGTGGTTTTACTTGCAGAATTCCAACAGATTTTAATACCAGGGCGTGAGTTTGAGATGCTCGATATCTGCTTTGGTCTATTAGGCATTTTCGTTTCATATATGGTTTTCCACGGTAGGAGAATAATTGGAAATGTTATATCAAAAACCTAAAGGCACAAGAGACACTTTTGGCAAAGAACTGAAGAGGATTGAAGCGGTATGCAAAACAGCCCGCAGTTTCTTTGAAAAAAATGGTTATCAAGAGATACAAACTCCGACCTTTGAATATGCCGATCTCTTCATACGTTCGATCGGTGAACACACTGACATCGTTGAAAAGGAGAATTATACATTTAGGGTTGGTAAAAGAGTCTATATGCTTAGACCTGAAGGAACCGCTCCAGTCCTGCGAGCAATTATCGAAAACAAAATACCATTGCCATGTCGTCTACTATACATAGAGCCGATGTATCGAAAAGAACGACCACAGAAAGGGAGGTATCGTGAGTTCCTCCAGATAGGTATCGAACTGATCGGTGAAGGTGAGCCCATGTACGATGCTGAAATAATTGAACAGGGGAAGAGATTTCTGGAATCAATCGGGGCTGATGGTTTCACTATTGAAGTTAATTCAATCGGTTGTCCGAACTGCCGTTCTCACTACAAAGAAACCCTGAAAGATTTTCTCAAACCCAAAGCAAATGAACTATGCCCAAATTGCATAGTAAGGGTAGATAAAAATTTCTTACGTATCTTTGACTGTAAAGAAGAAAAATGTCAGAAAATATATGATGCCGCGCCGAAGATTACTGAAAATCTCTGCGATGATTGCGCCCAACATTATGCAACCGTCAAAGACTTTCTTGGCAAATTTGGCATAAGGTACACTGAAAACAAAAAGCTCGTGCGCGGGCTTGATTATTACACCCGGACCGTATTTGAGTTCAAACACCATCTCCTTGGTGCACAGAATACAATACTCGCAGGTGGTCGGTATGATCTCCTTATGAATGAACTCGGGGATGAGGATGCACCGGCGCTAGGATGGGCAATGGGTGTTGACAGAATGCTAATTGCTTTGCCCCCAGAACATCCGCAAGTTACTGAAAGAAGGAAATTTTTCATCGCTACAATGGGGGAGGGGCTGATAACTGAAACCACTAAACTTAGAAACATCATACAGGAGAACAATCACGTCTGTATTATGGGAAACCCCGAGGACTCGATCAAACGCCAGTTCAAAAAAGCCAATCGTCTTCATGTTAATTATACTATTATATATGGCGAGGATGAAGCAAATGCAAAAATCTGTAATATTAAAGATATGGCAAGTGGCAAGCAGAAACAAGTGGCTTTAAAAGATTTTGCTTCTTTTACTAAAAGTATCTAAGGAGAACATTCCAACGGAGTAAGAAAAAAGGGGCGGAAACCGCCCCTTTTTTTGTACATAAGTACCTTATTTAATTACCAGTAGCTTATCTGTTTGCTGGAATTCTCCTGCGTCAATCTCAACGAAATACACACCGCAAGAAAGATTAATAGGCTTATCGATTTCGTGAGTGCCTTGTGATATGTTTCTGATTATAAGAGCATCAACAACCCGACCAGTTAGATCAAATATCCTTATGTTAAGGTCTGTTGTCGAACCGACGAATATTTCAAGCTGTAGTCTATCCTTTGTGATCGTATTGAAATCACTGATTCTCGTACCTGGCACATAAGTATTTGTATTTTCTTCGATACCTGGATTGAAGCTAAGATCTCCAGTTACCGCAAAGGCAAATCCCATTGGACCATTCGGAACATTTTGACCAATGACCGTAATATACCAAAGTCCGGTTTGCGGGCTATTGATACGGGCACACTCTTCGACATTTATATTATCCCAGGATCCCGGGTTTGAAGATGACTGTCCGCCGCTGTATTGATTACCTCGATAATAAGTTCCGCTCGGCGCGGTCAGTTCAAGATGTAGATTATTGACGAGTGTGGGGTTTGCCCCAGATGATGCGGCAGTATCAGTCCAAGCCAGGCAAACACGCAACGGTATTGCCGAATTAACAACGAAGGAATCAGTAATTGACACACCTGTGGTGACACCAACAATATCATCGATAAGCATCAAGTTCCTGGAATTCCCGGCAAAATACAGAACACTATCAACATCGATCCTGCCCCAGCCTACATTAGCATTTGGGATCGTATAACCAACATTTGGATCTGCAGAGACCATTGTCATAGCTCTTAGCAAAGCAGCACTCTGATATTTGATTGAATCAGACGTATTCGCTGCACCAGATGGGTAAAAACCGGCAAGGAGATATTGTCGGATCAGACCGACCGAACCATTTACTGCAGGCGTTGCCATACTGGTGCCTGACATACCTTTATAACCGGACGTACCTGCACCATTGGCTGACCAGAGTCCTGCCCATAAAGTTGTGCCGTCACCTGGTGCCATAATATTCGGTTTCATGCGACCATCCTGGGTTGGTCCTCGGCTCGAGAACGATGCGATCGAGGTAGAATTGGTACTATTGAGCATTGCGCCGACAGTCAGGATATTCTTAGCCATGCCTGGATTTCTGATCCTGGTAGCCGAATATTCATTACCTGCTGCATACATGTTAAGAAAATCAGGGTTAGCATAAATATAAGCATCAGTTGAGGCATCCTGTAACAGATATGTACCGCTCGAATTACCCCAACCCCATGAACCTGAATGCTGCAGAATCGTATAGGGAAGTCCGCGGCCAAGATGGATAGTATCGTACATTGCGGTTAAGTTCTGGGGAACAACGAGTCCACCTGAAGCATTGGCGATATCCACGAAGAAGATGCGCGCCTTCTTTGCCATACCGTCATAATTGCTTGAACCCTGCGTCGTATCATCACCTGCAATAGTGCAGTTAACATGTGTACCATGATATCCAGCGGCTGCGACATCACCAAAGGCTGCGCCTTGATAGTTCTTATATCCAACTATCTTACGATGATTTGGATATACGCCTGTCGTGTTTATTGGATATGATGGATCATTGTACTGCTGGTGATTAGTCCTGATCCCAGAATCCGTGCTACTGAGCACAACACCATTGCCGACCACACCATTAAACCATACTTGCCGGGCACCTGGGTTTGACGGAATACTTGAACGCCAGCCAGTTTGAGTAACCCATTGACAATTCTGATTGGAAAACGTCGGTTCAGACCATTCCTGGATCCAAAGCACCGCTGGGATCCGTGCAATATCGCTGAGCTGCTCAATATCAAGGATGACATCCATTGTTTTACAAAGGACATGATTCTCTATCTGAGTAACTTCAAAACCCATTTCACTGATCTGCTGCGCTATGTCATTAATATTTTCGTTTGGGAAAATCTGTACTGTGGTACGGATAATACCTTTTTGATTCAGGATGTCCTTTTCGAGTTTGTACGCAGGTTGATATATCCCGGTCCATTGCACAAATGATCTTGTTTTAGCCTGTATGATCTGTTCAGCATCAGCACGAACAATAAACGCGTAGTGTGGAGCATATCCAAGGATCTCAATTCCATCTGCCTTCAGCTCTTCAATCCAGGTATCGTAGATAGGACCGATCATCTGGACAATGTAATATCCGCTTCTTTGATATCCTTCAATCGTTAGACCAGTCGCCAATTTAGGCTCGCCATTACGTGTGTCAAACTCGATGCCATTAGAAAACGAGATAATAGTGGCATTATCAACAGGGAAGACCTCACGTGGCATTACCATGCCATGTTTGTGTATATCGGTAGCGCCTAAACATGTTATAACCAATATTAATAACGATACCAATTTCATACAACCTCCTTTCATATATATAAATCTCTATTGTTATTTTACTGAATATTGCTCTCGTGTCAATGGTCTCAAATACCTGATCCTGATATAGGGGAAAACAGTAATTGAGTAAAGCAGTAATCGAGGAAAACAGTGATTAAGTAACTAAGTAATTAAGTTATTGGAACCTTTGAATCATTCCATTTGAATAAAGCAGTTATTAAGTTACTCTCTCACCTATGTTCGAGATCTTCGATAAGTAATTGAGTTACTGTCGCATTACTTTCTACGTTTTACGCTTTACTCTCTACGCTCTTTTCCCGCTCGCAAGAGCCATAACCGTTCACGTCAGTGAACCATAACCGTTGCGAAGCGACCAATCCCGCACGCAGTGCCATTTCCTTCGTTCTACAAATTTCCCTATTTTTCAGGTACTTTATGGTATATCTTAATGTAATTTATTAAACATATAACGGCTCTGGGGCATTCTAAAACATTTAGTACTTGATTTATTAAATGGTTTGTGTATACTAAGTCTGTTAATAGAAAAAACAGATTGATTTAAAGGAGGCTCAATATGCCGAGACTGACACAACTTACCATGGACAAATCTGCTTCATGGACAAAAAAACTCTTTCATAAAATAGAAGAAAACATGGGTGTGGTGCCTAATATGTTCAAGTGTATGGGTAATTCAGATGTTGGACTAGATGCATTCTTAGCTTTTAATGCTGGCATTAATTCCGGGACATTAGGACCGAAAAACGTAAAGATGATAATTCTTTTAACCTCTCAATTAAATGAGTGTGAATACTGCATTGCCGCACATTCAAAGATGGCGATTGATGCAGGACTACTTAAAGAACAAGAGTGCTTGAATGCGCGCAAAGGCATAGGGCCTGATGACAAGACAACGAAAATGCTCGAGTTCACCAAGAAAGTAAAAATGACGAATGGTAAGGTTAGTAATGATGATTTACAGGCAGTTAGAGATGTTGGTTATAGTGATCAAGATATAATAGAAATGATTGGGAGTATCTGTCTAATCAACTTTGCAAATCTCGTAAGTAATGTAGCCGAACCAGAATTAGATTTTCCAGAACTCTCCTTGAAATTAGGTTAAGGCCTAATTTCTTTCTTGAACCGCAAACCCATCCTTAATGGATGGGTTTGTGCTTTTATGAGAATTTTCCTTATTTTGCAATGGTTTGTGTAATATTTGTCCTATATTAGTTGCTTCTGATAACAAATATTCTGTAAACCTACGGAAATCAGTCTGTAATACATTCTTTGTCAAATCATCAAAGCAAGCCCTTGATTGACGTATCCCCCT
>CBFDDH010000023.1:0-39226 GCA_965603515.1 uncultured bacterium | reverse complement strand
GAGCGTGGATAACCTTTGATCGTCTTTCTCTCTCAGCTTCTGCCTGACGGGCGATCGCTCGCTGCATCTCTTGCGGGATATCGACATGCTTGATCTCTACAGCTGAGACTTTGATGCCCCAGGCATCGGTTTGGGTATCAATGATTTTCTGCAACCGCTGATTGAGTTTTTCTCTTTTGGCTAGCATCTCGTCGAATTCATATTCGCCGAGTACACTACGTAGTGTAGTTTGCGCGAGCTGACTCGTAGCGTACAGGTAATCTTCAATTTCAAGGATTGCTTTGTCCGGTTCGAAAACCCGGAAATAGGCGACCGCATTGACCTTTATCGATATATTATCCCTGGTTATGACATCTTGCGGTGGTATGTCCATGGCAACGACCCTCAGCGGAACTCTAACCATTTTATCAATACCTGGCCAGAGGATAAACAGACCAGGTCCCTTGATCTTCAAGAATCTGCCGAGTCTGAAAACAACTGCTCTTTCATACTCTCTCATTATCCTAATTGCACTGATGACAATTAAGACAAGAACAATAATAAGTATTCCAGTAAATCCCATATATTCCTCCTTATAGTATAATATTCTATGTATATAAGGCAGAAAGTCAATACTACCGCCTTTTCAAATGGGTGATAGGCGTATCTTCATTGCATAATGAGGTATCCTTGAGTTGACAAAAGGGGTTTTCTGAATACATTAGGATATGGGTTTATTAATACTATTTCTTGCCTTGCATACTGATTTTAAAGGTGTCTGGGTTCCGCGTTGGTCAATTCAAGATAGAAGCGCTATTTTTGACCACTTAGATGGAAGATTCAATCATATTTTTCTCCAGATCTTTGCTCTGGGTGAGGCTTATTATCCATCAACGTATGTGCCCAGTAAAATGCAATCTGATAGATGGCTAATAGAATTCCTGAATGAAGCACACCGCCGGAACATCAAAGTCTCGGCATGGATCAATGTGCTTTATTCATGGGGCTTTGCACCAAAGACCATGAATAGTAAGCATCCTATTGATCGACAACCGAATTGGTATGTACGCGACCAGGATGACCGGTCAATTGTTGATTACACTGTTGAAGAACTAAAAGACATAGGTACTGAAGGCTATTATCTGACACCGGCAAATCCACAAGTACGATCTTATATCATAGATATCGCGCAGGAAATCATTAGAAAGTATGATTTTGACGGGATTCATTTTGACTATATACGCTATCCAACATCTAATTTTGTTTATGATGTAAGTCTGCGCAGCAAATTCATGAGAAAGTACTATGTGGATCCACTTGATTTGATCAGCAAAGATGAATTGAAGGCAAGGTACGGTCTTTGGGGATGTGATGATCTAACCAAGCAATGGCGCGAGTTCGCAGCAGCTGATCTTACAGCTTTTGCAGGGCAAATGAGAGATGCGTTAAAAGGGGAGCGACCCGATATTCTGATCTCCGCGGCGGTTAAACCTGACTATTTAAGTGCACGCTATGAGCATCATCAGGATTGGTTGGGCTGGTTAAATGCCGGTTATGTAGATCTTGTGTGTTTGATGGCTTATGGCAAATATATAAAGAAAAACCTGAATAAGATCCAAAAAGCAGTAAATGATCCCTACCGCGTGACCGTTGGTTTGGGACTGTATGTTTTATCACCTGAGGAGATTAGCCGGCAGGTGGATTTGGTTAGGTCAAAAGCCTTTTCCGGGGTCGTTTTTTTCTCCTATGATCAACTCAAAGAGAACAAAGCATACTTAGATGCGTTGGGTCATTAAGTTATTGAAATGAGTATGGGAGTATCGGAGTAACGGTGTATCGGAGTTTTTTTAATGACTCAATAATTTAGTAACTTATGGTATCTTGACACAGGTTGTGTTTCGTGTAGAATAAATGAAATGGAGAAGATATTGCTTCTCATGGGAACCAACCTTGGTAACCTGGAAACTAACCTCACGAATGCCTTGAATGAGTTGGAAAATAATGACATAAAGGTATTGAAAAAGTCCAGGATTTACCGGACCAAACCCTGGGGTAGGACCGATCAGCCGGATTTCTTGAATATGGGGTTAGAAGTGAAGTGTGATCATGAACCTTTGGATTTAATCCGATTACTTAAGCAAATTGAGGCAAAAATGGGTAGAAAACCAGATGGCATTCAATGGGGACCGAGGACAATTGATATTGATATCGTATTTTACGGTAGCCAGATCATTAGAACAAAAGAACTGACAATACCCCATGCGAGTTTTTTCAAACGTCCCTTTGCCATCAAGGCGCTGTCTGAAATCGCGCCGGATTTTGTACCGCCTTGTTCTGATAAAAAATTGAAGGATTGTCTGAGTGGAGTTGAGCATGAAGGATCTGAGATTTATTACGGTTGAAGGCGTCATCGGTGCTGGCAAGACGTCATTAGTTGAGATTCTTGCCAAGCGGTTTCACGCTGGTATGATCCTTGAGAAATTCGAGGATAATCCATTTCTTGAGAATTTTTATGCAGATCCAGCAAAACATGCATTCCATACCCAACTCTATTTCTTGATGTCACGGTATCGTCAGCAAAGGCAAATATCCCAAATCGACCTTTTCGCATCGCGGATCATTGCTGACTACTTTTTTGAGAAAGACCGTATTTTCGCTGAGATAAATTTGAATGAAGAAGAATTTGCTCTATACGATAAAATATATGGATTAATCGAACGAGATGTACCAAAACCTGATCTCGTCATCTATCTTCAGGCTTCAGCAGAATTTCTTTACAAGCGGATAAGACAGCGTGACCGCAATTTTGAGAGCAATATCGATTTCGGCTATATTGAACAGCTGTGTGAGGCGTATAACGCCTTTTTCTTTCATTACAAGACTTCGCCACTGCTTATCGTTGATATCAAGGGTTTTGACTTTACTGGAAATTCCAAGGACCTTGATCTGATCTGTGACGAAGTGAAAAACTTGAAAGAGCCGCGTAGGATTCTATCACGACAATGGTAACAATAAGAACATTAGCTTCTATGAGACAGAAGCAGGAGAAGATTGTTTGTCTTACTGCTTATGATTATCCAACCGCACGCATCCTTGATAAAACAGGTATTGATGTCATACTGGTAGGCGATTCTGCAGCCAATGTTTTTGCTGGCGAGAAAAATACATTGCCGATTACCATGGAAGAAATGTTATATCATACACGAATCGTGAGCCGAGCTGTGAAGAATGCTCTGGTCATTGCAGACATGCCATTTTTATCTTATCAAACATCGATCCAGGATGCAGTATATAATGCGGGAAGGTTTTTGAAAGTCGGAGCGGCGGGTGTTAAGCTTGAAGGTGGTGCACCGATCCTTGATGCGATCAAGCGACTTGTTGCACTCGGCATCCCAGTAATGGGACATCTTGGTTTGACACCTCAGTCTATTCACGAATTGGGTGGTTATAAATTACAGGGTAGCACAGAAGAAAGTGGCGCCATCCTGGTTGCCGATGCTAAGTCGCTTGAGATGGCTGGTTGTTTTGCAGTGGTCCTTGAGAAGATACCAGCTAGCCTGGCAAAGGAGATCACTGCAAGCATTTCCATACCGACCATTGGTATTGGAGCTGGGCCTTTTTGTGATGGTCAAATTCTTGTTTTGCACGACATGATCGGTCTGTTTGACGATTTTTCACCTAAGTTTGTTAAGCAGTATGCACATGTTGGTGAAACGATACGTCAGGCAGTCGAGCAGTACCGGGATGAAGTAAGAAAGGGCGTTTATCCGGACAAAGCGCATTCTTTTGATTGAATTCTAAATATTATGTCTAGTGAAAACGACAAAAAAGATTTCTCTGGCAACGAAAGCCAGCATATCCAAGAGCTGAAAGCGCAAGTCAATCAATGTGCTGAAGAGATTAAGAGATCAAAAGAGCTTTTAGAACAGGAAACACAAGAGCGTAAACTTACGGAGCAAGCCTTAATGACTGCAGAACAGGAAAAAACAGCTATACTTGATAGCATGGCTGAGCACGTGGTCTTTCACGATAGGAATATGAAAATCGTGTGGGCGAATCGAACCGCTGCTAAATCGCTCGGTATGACAACCGAAGAATTGGTTGGCATGAATTGCTATGAAGTCTGGCAAGAAAGAGATACAATATGTGAAGGGTGTCCGGTTATAAAAGCTCTGGAAACCGGTATACCCCATGATAACGAAATGACGACACCGGATGGTCGATCCTGGTTCTTACATGGCTATCCAGTGAAGGATGACAAAGGCGAAGTCATCGGTGCAGTTGAAGTGGCCATGGATTTGACCGTTCTGAAACAAGCTGAACAAGCCTTGAGAGAATCAGAAAGAAAAATAAGAACGGTTTTTGATTCTACGAATGATGCGATCATTATTTATGATCTGGAAGGACATATCCTGGAAGTCAATAAAACAGCGTGCGATCGGCTCGGTTACACGCGCGATGAATTTTTGAACATGACCGCAATGAACATAGCTTCGCCGGTGTATGCAAAGCTGGTCTTAAAGCGGATTGAGGAGTTAAAGGCAAAAAAACAGCACTTTTTTGAGACTGCCCATGTGACAAAAGACGGTAAAGTCATCCCGGTTGAATTAAGCAGCCGGGTCATTGAATTCGACGGCAAACCCGCGATCCTTAATGTCGCTAGAGATATAACTCAACGTAAGCGCGCTGAAGTTGCACGGCAGGAAAGTGAAGAGATGTACAGAATTTTGGCCGAGACACTACCTGAAGCGATTATCATCAGCGATTTAGAAGGGAAGATAATTCACATATCAGACCAGACCCTTGAACTGACCGGGTATGCTAAGGAAGATGATATTATTGGAAAAGACGCTTTTGATTTCATCCACCCGGATGACCAGCACAAGGCGCAAGAGAATTTGCAGAAAACACTTGAACAAGGTCATGTTGAGGCTGAATACCGACTATTGAAACCAGACGGCACCTACTATATAGGTGAGTTTAACGCCACCGTGATCAAGGATGCCCAGGGTAAACCAAAAGCATTCCTTGCTTCGATCCGGGATATTTCAAAGAAGAAAAAGGTAGAAGAAGCTCTAAAGCAAAGTGAAATTCGTTACAAATCACTTTTTGACCGAAGCCTGTTATGTATTTGTATACATGATTTTGATGGTAATTTTCTTGATGCTAATGATGCCGCGCTAGATATGTTGGGGTACAAACGTGAAGAGATACCCAATATCAATCTCGCAATATTACTTGACGCTGACCAATTATCCAAGGCGTACGGTGTGATTGAAGAAATCAAGAATATCGGGTTTCAGAAGGAAGCAATTGAATATCGGTTGTTGCGTAAAGATGGCGATTTTGTCTGGGTCGAGACTGAGGCTACACTATTACATAAAGATGGTAAACCTTTTGCCATACAAGGAATTGCGCGTGACATCACAAAACGCGTCATTACCCTTGAGGCACTGCGTCAAAGTGAGCAGAAATACAAAACCCTAACAGAAAATCTAAATGTCGGTATCTACAGAAATACAATTGGTCCGACCGGCAAGTTTATTGAAGTGAATCCAGCAATTGTGAAGATGTTCGGACACGAAAGCAAGGATGCATTTCTGACCATTGATGTGGCAGATCTGTACCAGAATCCTGATGACCGAAAGAAGTTCAATGAAAAAATACTCGTTTACGGATATGTCAAGGATGAAATCCTGCTGTTGAAAAGAATGAATGGATTGCCTTTTTTTGCTTCTGTTTCGGCCGTTGCGGTCAAGGATGAACAGGGTAATGTTCAATACTATGACGGTATGATAGAAGACATTACCGAGCGTATACAAGCTGAACAGGAATTAAAAAAGAGTTATCATAAGTTGAAGGACGTACTTAATGGTACAGTAAACGCACTTGCTTCGACAAGCGAGAAAAGAGATCCATATACGTTTGGTCATCAGCATAGAGTTAGGCAACTTGCCTTTGGTATTGCTGAGGAGATGGGGCTTGCGTCTGACCAGATCGACGGCATCAAAGTTGCTTGTATTGTTCATGATATAGGCAAGATCCATGTCCCTGCGGAGATACTGAATAAACCAGTTTCATTGAGTGATATTGAGATGGCTTTAGTAAGAACCCATTGTCAGGCTGGCTACGAAATTCTGAAAACCATAGAGTTCCCCTGGGATGTTGCTGAAATGGTGCTCCAGCATCATGAACGGATCAATGGCTCTGGGTATCCGCGTGGATTAACCGGCGATAAAATGCTTTTGGAATCGAAAATACTCGCAGTTGCCGATGTTGTTGAAGCCATGATTTCGCATCGTCCTTATCGAGCAGCACATAGTATAGATAAGGCATTGGAAGAGATCTCAAAAAACCGGAGTGTACTTTTTAGTGCGCGGGTTGTGGATGCCTGCTTGAGACTTTTTGGCCGAGGTTTTCAATTTGAATAAAATACAGAAGAGGGTGTGTTAACTATGACATAACCAATGAAAGAAACAAAGGTCAGAAAAAGAGATGTTCCAAACTACACCATAGACCAATCAATCTACACTCAGTTTGACCAAAGAAAAACAGTATTTG
This sequence comes from uncultured bacterium, assembly GCA_965603515.1. Taxonomy (GTDB): domain Bacteria; phylum Hydrothermota; class Tepidihabitantia; order SM23-42; family SM23-42; genus JAUVZL01. Next base: position 32,686 of record CBFDDH010000023.1, on the reverse strand, counting down.
GGCGTATCCTTTATGACAAGGCGGCACCGTTTTATAAGAAGGATATGTATGAGAAGTCGGCGGAGATCATTGACCGTGATCAAGAGGCGTATTCACGGATTTCATTTGCTCGTACGCTGGCAGGATGGACTGTGCACGATTACTTTCACGGCGCTTTTTCATGGAAGCAATTACACGATCCTGATAATATTATGTCCAAACCAAAGTTGGGTAAGTATCCGATAGTCGATAAATCTGGGATGAGCAAACAGATTAAAAAGATTGCACGTATGTACGGTGCTACCCGAGTCGGCATATGCCGTTTGAATAAACGATGGTTATACTCCCGTGATATGCAGGGGAATGAGGTCACTATCACTGACGAATACGAGTATGCTATCGTCATGGCTATTGCCATGGATGAAAAAGCTATTGCCAAAAGTCCATCTTTTATTGCATGTGCGGAGACCGCATTGGGTTACTCGCGCATGGCATTCTGTATCGCATGTCTGGCTGAATTCATAAGACAGCTTGGTTACCAGGCAATCCCAATGGGTAATGATACTGGCTTGAGCATACCATTAGCCATTGATGCTGGATTGGGCGAATTGGGCAGGTTGGGGCTTTTAATTACTCCAGAATATGGTCCTTGTGTGCGGTTGTGCAAGGTGATAACAGATATGCCGTTGGTGCCGGATAGACCTATTTTCTTCGGTGTTACGGATTTTTGCAAGCAGTGCAATCGCTGCGTTAAGGCCTGCGAGGCAGATGCTATACAGACAAAAATAGAACCATCATTTGATGTGGCATGTTCCTCAAACAATAAGGGTATTTTGCGCTGGGCAGTTGACCATGACAAATGCTATCAATTCTGGGTTGACAATGGAGGCGATTGTTCTAACTGTATCGCAGTATGTCCATTTGATCGGCGTAAGAAAACAACTTTTCCTAATAAGCAGGGATCATGAATCTACCAGTATTCTGGATCGTCATATTTGTTGTTAGTCTTTGCGTTTTGATCCGAGCTGCAGACTATTTTACGGGCGCTGCTGAAAGGATAGGCTTGTCCTTTGGTATCCCTGATTTTATTGTTGGTGTTTCCATCATAGCTATAGGGACTTCTTTACCAGAGATTATATCATCTATTTTTGCAGTGCTAAGAAACTCTTCAGAAATAGTGATCGGAAATGTGATTGGCTCAAATATAACAAACATATTTCTGGTTGTTGGTATCACTGCGATAATTGGTAAAAAACTGAAGATCACTTATGAACTTGTTCACATTGATTTACCTTTACTAATGGGTTCTGCACTTTTCTTGACCCTAACTATCTGGGACGGTAAATTCACTTTGTTCGAAGCACTTCTGTGTCTTGCAGGTGTTGTTGTTTACTTGCTCCATGCAATAACCAGTGAGAGGCAGTACCTGGGTAGTAAAAAGAAGGCAACTTCTAAGAAAGAAAGGCAAAGAGAAAAAATTGGTTGGAGGACATTTATTATTTTTATTATAAGTGCTCTTCTTATCTGTCTTGGTGGACGATACACGATCGAAGCGGTCATTAGATTGTCAGTAATATTGAACATCGGCAAGGAAATAATCGCAGCCAGTGCAGTTGCATTCGGGACATCATTACCTGAACTCGTGGTGAGTATTACTGCTGCAAAAAAAGGAAAGCCTGAGATTGCTATAGGAAATGTGCTTGGGTCAAATATATTTAATGCTCTGGCGGTAATGGGGATACCTGCTTTAATGGGAACTTTGACCATACCACAAAATATACTTACGTTTGGTCTACCGATTATGCTGATTGCATCATTACTCTTCTTTTTCATGGCTCAGGATAAGGAGATCACCCGATGGGAAGGTTGGTTACTCCTTATATTCTACGTTTTCTATATTAGCGGTTTATTCAAGATAAACTAAAAAAATACCATCAGAAAACGCTGCTGACAGTTTTATTACAGCATTGACTTTCAAGCTTACCGCGGTATAATTCCCCATGGTCAAATACACAAAACAACATGCCGGAGCAGGTTTGAATGCCAAGTTGCCAAAATTGCAGGTTTTGCCAAATCAATTCAAGAGCTATAAGATCACAATTACCATACCTGAATATACATCATTGTGCCCGAAAACAGGGTTGCCTGATGCCGGTTTGATCACGATTGAATATGAACCAAACAAGTATTTTGTTGAATTGAAGTCATTGAAATTGTATATTTTAGCCTATCGAAACCTTGGCATTTTTTATGAGAATGCAGTCAACCGCATTCTAAAGGATTTTGTTAAAGCGGTACATCCACATTGGATGATTGTACGCGGTGCATTTAATCCGCGTGGGGGCATGACTTCAGTCATCGAAGCCAAATACGGCAAGCCCAGAAAAAGCTGATCGCGTTTTTGAGGGAATATCCCCCTGAAAAACATGTAGTAGTAGATAGTGGCGTTGAAACAACATGATCGTTTTGTTGAGTTCAGGACCCCACGTTTTTACTTACATGAAAGAAAGGAGGCAAATCATGGTTAGAAGAATCGGCGTTTTATTGAGCATTATGGTCATTGGCTTTTGCCTTGTAGGGTGTCTCGGGATCAGTGGTTCTGAGAATATTAATGACATCATGACCCTACTCAAGGCAAAGGTTGGAGAAGAGGTTATAATGGCGCATATCGCAAACAAAGGTATGAGCTTTGGTCTATCAACCCAGGACATTGTCAAACTCAAGAAAGCTGGTGCGAGCGACGATTTGCTTTCATATATGATCGGAAAAGCAACTGGTGATTTTCCTTTTGAACTTGGTGAAGAATTTATGGTCCACAGTCCTGCAGTCTACGAGCACCTTGCCATTTACCCGGTTTTCAGGAAGACATCATTAGAAATAGGCGATTACATAACTTTGGATAAAGCGCAAAAAAATAAAGTCGTAATCATTTCTGAATTGTCGAGCGCATCAGTACCAACCGTATTGATAAAGAATACCGGGATTAAAGCTATTTTCGTTATGGCAGGTGAGATAATCATCGGCGGCAAACAGGATAGAATGGTCTCATTCGATATTCTTATCCCCGGTGGCAAGGAAGTAAAAGTCGAGGTCAGATGTGTGGAACACGGCAGGTGGCACGGCAAATCGGTTGAGTTCTCATCCGGCGGCGCCCTGGGTTCTAAAGGTGTCAGGACTGCTCTTCAATTTAAAGAACAACATGATGTATGGGATGAAGTAAGCAAGAAATGCGCTGAGATTGATGTCGCGTCGCAGAGTGGTACATACGGGGCTATCCTCTCGAGCGAAGACGTAGAGAAAAGGAGCAAACCATTTCTTGATGCGATGAAACAAGTTCTGACAGACGATGGTACGGTTGGCATGATTATGGCGCTGAATGGCGAAGTTGTATGCGTTGATATCTTTGCAAATCCAAAATTCTTTGTTGAAGTCAAAGAGAAACTACTGAAAGCATATGTGCTCGATGCGATAAGCAGCGAAGAAACAAGCACAAAACTTGCCGGTAAACAAGAGATCCTTGATTTTTTCAATGAACTTAAAAATGCGAAGACTGCCGAACTCAAGAAATACGATGCAAACTGCAATACCGAGCTGGAATCTGATGTGCTTATCGGTAACGAGTCGCGCGATAAAGATGGAAGATTACAGCATCTTAATCTGTACAAGAAATAGCGAGGATTATTAATAATAGGCTGCAGCGACTATTCTTGCCAGAGATAGCACTTTAGGTCGATGCAGCCGTTTTCATCAAGAAAAATACCTTCGTCTTCAAGTAACTGTTTTTGAAGCTCATAGCCATGTTTGTGCTTGAGCGCAATGCAACCTTTACGGTTAATCACTCTATGCCAGGGCAGGTTCTCTTTGGACGAAGATGAGTGAAGAATGTAAGCAACCTGGCGCGCACTATGCGGGTTGCCAGCGAGCTTTGCAATCTGTCCATAAGTTGTTACCTGCCCTTTAGGTATTCTTCTGATTACATCAATAACCCTTTGGTAAAATGATCTTTGCATTTCGATATTACGGGAGTATATCGATTGCAAATCAACTGTCAAGAAGCCACTGAGAGTTTCGAAAGATTATTGATCGCTCTATTGACATGAACAGGAAAAAGAGTTAAATTTATATATATCATAGGAGATTGTATGAAAAAAACATTATCTGCATTGATCAGTAGTTATATAATACTGTCATTTGCTATGCTATGCTGGGCTGAAGATTTTAGCTCGCCCAGAGCAACACTTGAAACATTGTTTCAAGCAATCCGCGATCGTGATAAAGAACTCTGCGCCGCATGCGTTAGTGAAGAGCTACGTCAAGAGATGCTTGAGAACTGGGATGAATCTGAGCTGCCTGATGAGTTCGAATATGAAATATTAGAAGAGGAGATCGGTGAATCCGAGGCTGTAGTCAAGATCAAAATAGTTAGTGATGAATATGGTGAGGAAGAGGATGAACTATGGTTAATAAAAGAGGTTGATGGCTGGAAGATCACCATGGATACATACGATGATAATTATGACCAGATGGATACTTGTATAAAATAAGGAGATAATATGGCAACATATATACTGGCAACAAAGCTTTCACCTGAATTGACGAAAGATGTAAAAAGACGTGCTGAGATAGGTCGAAAATGGCTTGAGAAGGTAAAGAAAAATTGTCCAGAGGTTAAGTTTCTTGCCCATTATGCACTCTTGGGCCCATATGATTTTATTGATATCTATGAAGCGCCTGATGAACAATCAGCCGCGAAGGTCTCTATGATTAGCTTATCAGGTGGAGCGGTTGCCGCTGAGTCGTGGGCTGCAATTCCCTATAAGAATTTTCTTGAGCTTATTGAAAATCTGTAGAGTCGGTTCTGATTCAATAAATCGAAGAAGAAGATCTATTTTTTCTTGAACAAACCAAAAAGACCACCACCTTCTTTTTCATCATTTTTCTTTTCTTCCATTTTTTTAACTGGTTTGAGAGTTTCAGTTTTCTGAACGATCTTGACCAATCCCGACGAGATCAATCCATATAGGATGCGTACGGTTTCGAATTCTGAAACACTTGCTTTTGACGCGATATCTTTGATTATCCGTGATCCATCAACAAATGACAGAATTTTCCATTCTTCGGGCTTTAGATGTATTTTTTCTACACCGGCTTCAGGAACTTCGATAATATTTACCACGACATCAAATGAGGGTATGAGTTTTTGAATTTTAGTCATTTCATCTATTCGACGTGCGGCTTCAAGTATTACCTGCTGTATGGGTAGATCAACCGTGCGTTGAAGTGTTTCTTCGTTGGGATTGAAGACAAATCTGCCTTTTTTCCAACTTAGGATTGTATCGATGGCTGCTTCACCTTGAATTGAGTTTGTTTTGGCGTGAATCACTATACCTTCCTTGAAGTAGACAATTCCAACATCATCTTCAGACTGAATGCGTAAACCGCCGTCTTTCTGACCGAGTTGGATCAGTTGGAACACATCAGTCAGTTCAAAATCCTCTAAGTTACCCTGTAAAGCCATTACTCTTTGTAAACGCCCATGTTCTGGAATTTACTTATTCTCAGGGGAATGAGTTTATCGATCGGTATCTTTGTTATTTCATCGAGGTGTTTGATGAGGACATCTTTTATGTTTTTTGCAGTTTGCTCTGGATCTAAGTGCGCGCCGCCCACAGGTTCGGGTACGATCTCATCAATTATATTGAATTTCAACAGATCTGAGGCAGTCATTTTCAGTGCTTCGGCGGCTTCTTTATTCTTGGAAGAATCACGCCAAAGTATGGCAGCGCATCCTTCCGGTGATATTACTGAATAGATGGAATTTTCGAGCATGAGAATTCGGTCGCCAACCGCAATTGCCAGGGCACCACCAGAGCCACCCTCGCCTAGGATCAGAACAACAATTGGCACTGGTAAGACAGCGCATTCAAACAGATTTGTGGCGATCGCTTCAGCCTGACCGCGTTCTTCAGCATCTGCGCCAGGATAAGCACCGGGTGTGTCGACCATGTTTATGATCGGCATCGAGAATTTCGCAGCCATTTTCATTATCCGCAAAGCCTTGCGATATCCTTCTGGGTGGGGCATACCAAAATTCCGTTTGATTTTTTCCTTGGTGTCCCGTCCTTTTTGGTGTGCTACGATTGCGACCTTGAACTTATCGAACTTTGCAATGCCTGATACAACTGCCCAGTCATCGCCAAAACGGCGGTCACCATGAAGCTCTATGAAATCTTCAGTGATCAAGGGGATGATATCCAAAGGGTAAGGTCTTCTCGGGTGACGAGCGAGTTGAACTCGCTGCCAGCGACTTAGATCCGAGTATATTTTCTTTTTTAGTCGCTTGGCTTGGGATTCTAGACGCTTGATTTCTTCATCGACGCCTTTAAGCCCCTTTAGCTCTTCGATTTTTTTTTCGAGTTCGACAATCGGTCTTTCAAAATTTAGCCAGATACCATTCATTAAAATTCAAAACCTATGCCGATGGTATTGATCAAACCCAGATTATGAGGGTACAGGGCACCGGCGTATTTGATGATCAGGTTCCCTGGTCTGATTCCTAAACCAAAGCCTGGGTATACTCCATCGCGGTAAAGAACAGCACCATTGAGATTGGCAATTCTGTGGACTGAAACATCGATACCAAATCCACCTTCAAACTCTGCTGTGTTCACCAAATAATGTATATCAAAACTGGGGGTGAATTTCTTGAAATCGTAGAAAGCGCCGATACTCATTCGGGCGGGTAGATTAACATCTTCATTATTTAATTTTATCTTCGAGCCGATATCGGACGCACCAAGACTAATTCCCGCTTTGGTACCGGCATAGGCAAATGAGATGTCGAAAGCTAATGCATGATCAGAATAAATGAGAATATTTTCTGATATGTACTTAAGGTTTATGCCGATTTTGCCTTGTGTTGTAAGCGGTAGACTAGCGCCTAAGACCGCAGTGAAATCATTGGCTGAGTAATATGTCAATGAATCTTCACTCGGGTAGTTTGGATGCCATTCGATATCACCATAGTCAAAGTTCAGAAATGCGATACCTACATTAACAGTCTTTATTTTTCTACTCAGCGTTAATGAAACACTCTGCATCGACAAATAGAAACGGTTGTAGGAACACCAGATTTGGTAATTATCTTGTGCTTCGAAATTCGCCGGGTTGTAAAAGATCGCTTCAGCATCTTTTGATACTGAAAAAGGGGTAGCTAAGCCGACCGGTGATGCTGGCAATAAGAGCGTGTTTACCCCGGATACCGCGACCAGAAAAACAAGCAGTGCAGTCATTATTACTCCTCAATGATTTCCACGTTGGCTCGTGGCAAGGCAACAATTTCCTTGTCTTCCAGCTCAACCTGGAGTACTCTCACTAAAGCCTCGGTTTCTATTTTTTTTAGTTCAACTGGTAGTGCTACCACCTTACCTATTGCACCAAAATGTGGTTCTCTGATAATGCGAACCGCCATACCAATATCGAGCCCGGCCCCGCTTGAAATATCAGCAGTTTTCTTAGATACGGGTGCTGTTTCTGTTGGCACGATCACCTCAGGACGCATGACCCCGGCTCTGATTTGGGTTGCACCATTTATGGACGATTTCTTGCCCGCCAAAGATTTAAGCAGCTGGAAGGTTCGAGTAGCCATGCTCATTTTGCCAAACCCTTCAGTTATAATCAAGGTTAGACCGACCTGTTCAGATCCAGTGATCGCAACTCCGATATCATAACCCATGAATTGCTTGAGGTCATCGTCCTCAATACCACCGATTACGATGCCTTTTACGCCAACTTTCCTGGCTTGTTCCAAAGCACTATAGGTCACAATTGAACCACCGACTATTATTTTGTCCTTGAAGGCTTTGTCGATATCTTTTTCTGTAAGCACTTCATTAGGTTTATTCGCGACCATGGCTAATTCACCTATTGTTTCGCCGCCAATACCAAAGATACCCTGGATGAAACTCCCGTGTGTCTTGATCTTCACGCCTTCATTCTGGATAATATCCACTACTTCACCGTCGATATAGGCGATAACTTCAACCGGGATAGGCGGTTCTCGCATAATGATCTGACCCGTGATTTTTGAAATACTTTCAATGATTCCGTCAACTGGGCTCTTAACTGATGATTTAAACAGACCGAATAAACCTTTGCTTTGAGCGATGATTTCATTTTTCTTGATGGTATCATTTACTATCTTGAGCATCGCTTCTTCAACCTCATCGGGGAGTATTCCCAATAAACCATGTATGTTCAACGTCTGAACATTCCCTGGTAGATCAGTTCTTGCAACCACTTCTTCACCGCGAACCTTGGTGCCTTGTTTGATCAGAATTTCTCCGGGAAGTGGAAGCCGACGTTCTTTCGTCAAGGTAGTGTAGGCAAGCACTTTTAGTCCTGGTGTGTATGCATGAGCCAATTTTATCCTCCTTTAACTATTCTCAATGATATACATATTTCGGCAATGGTCAAGAGATATATGAACATCGTTCGTCGTCATAAGACATCGCAACTCATTTGGTTAGACATTATTCGTTTATCGTTAAAACCAGTAACGATGCCTATTGATATTTTCCTTTCTCTTTCAGGATCTCTTTAATTGTCTTCAGGTTCATCAAGTCGTCCCGTAAATTCTTCCTCGGTGTCTCCAGGATAAATGGCTTATCCTGCAGAAGGCAGTGGTTGAGAATATAACCCATGCCTTTACCGATATTGCCTTTTCCTACGTGCCAATGTCGATCACGGCATGAACCAATCGCCGTTTTGGAGTCATTGAGATGAACGAGCATTAATTTATCGATGCCGATGATTTCGTCAAATTCAGCCAGGCTGCGCGCTACGCCATGTTTTGTGTGGAGGGGGTATCCAGCAGCAAAGGCATGGGCAGTGTCCAAGACAACACCGATTCTCCGATTTTGTTTGATCCCGTCGATTATTTCTTTTATCTGGGTGAATTCATAGCCGAGTTCATGGCCGCTTTTTGGTGTATTTTCCAATAACAAGATAATCTTATTTTCGGTGCGCTGAAGGGCTTGGTTTATTCCTCTTATCATTGACCTCAAACCTTTTTCTTCGTTTGGGCAAGAGCCTATATGCATTATTACAAAATGAGCATTGATTAGTGCAGTTCTTTGTAGTTCCACGACAAGCGAATCTACTGACTGTTGAAACAGATCTTTGTCAGATGAAGCCAAATTGACAAGATACGGCATGTGGACAAATATCGGCGAAATTTTTACTTGTTCCATACCTTTTTTGAATATTCCAATGTCTTCTTTGTCCAGAGCTCGATATTTCCATGCTCGAGGATTTCTAGAGAATAATTGTAGTGTTTCACATTTCCGATCGACGGCTCGTTGGATGACATTTCGAAACCCGCCGGCGATTGAAATATGAAAACCGATCCTCATAATGAGCGGTTTATTTTCTCTTGTGGATAGCGAGGCTGTTTGGGTCTGTAGTTATGTACCGATCTTTGCCAAAATAAAGCATTGGTGCTACATTCTTTTCGTCAACGAGTTTATCAATGGTCAAAATACCTTCCCGATAATGTATCAGGACTATCTGACCGATGAAGAGGTGATGGTCACCATACTCAGCAACCGCATGCTTTTTACATTCGTAGGCAGCGTAGCTTGATGCCAAAATCGGTCCGTTGACTTTCTCTGCTTTCGAATATTCAATGTTGAGTTTCTCGAGTTTATCGATATCTCTACCTGAGATGCTACCGGTTTGAGCGCTCGCTGATGCTTTGTTATGTTCGAGAAAGTTAACTGTAAAGCCGCTTTCTTTTTGGAGTAGATCAAAAGTGTATCTTTTCGGGGCGATAAGAATTCCGTATAACGGTGGTTGGGCTGAGATGGGTGTATGCCATGCTGCGGGCATGACATTTTTACCTACGCCGATAAATGCTACAGTTTGAGGAAAGAGATAGTAATACTTGTTGATTTCATCACTTTTTTTCATGTTTCTTTTTCCTGATCAGTCCGGTACAGACTGGACAGACCTTTTTGCCTCTTTTCATAACCATACCATGCTCGCACTGGGGGCATCGGTCTTTGGTTGGTGGGTAAAAAATCGAAAAGTCGCATTGTTTGCACTTGTAGACATTACCGCGGCGTGTTTTTATTATGATGACATTACCATGGCACATAGGACACGGTGCATCGTGTGCAAGGTTCTCTGTGTAACGACAATCCGGGTAACCAGAACACGCCAGGAATTTACCGAATTTCCCATGGCGGGTCATTAAATTCTTGCCGCAGTCTGGACACTTACGGTCGCTTTCTTCATGCTCAAGGTTTTCCGAGTGTTTGCATTCGGGAAATCCGGAACAAGCCAGAAACTTTCCGTATCTACCCCATTTAATAACGAGCGGGCGACCACATTTCGGACATTTTTTTTCGACTTCCTGACTGATTGATTCTTTTATTTTATCGACTTCTTCTTTTATTTTATTCAAATTTATTACAAAGGGATCGTAGAATTCACGGATCACATCCTGCCACAGTTTTGTACCCGCTTCGATCTGGTCAAGTTCTTTCTCCATCTTTGCGGTGAATGATACCTCAAAGATATTTGGGAACCTTGGGATGATCACATCATAGACCTGAAGACCCAATTCAGTAGCTTGTATTTTGCTTTTTTCTTTGATAGTATAGCCACGATCAAAGAGCGTTTGGAGGATATGAGCATAGGTTGACGGTCGACCAATGCCATTTTCTTCTAATTTCTTTATGAGACTTGCTTCTGTATAACGGGCTGAAGGTTCGGTCTTTTTCTCGGTGAACTCTATATCTGTCATCTTTACATTCTCACCGACTTTCATATCAGGTACTGAGCCCCTGGTAATCGAGTCCCCGCTGACCATTTGAAAGCCTGGAAAGATTTGTTTCATCTCATCGGCTTTAAAATCAACACCGCTGAAGCTGACTACTGTTTCTTTTTGACGGTATTTAGCCGGCGACATCTGTGAGGCGATAAAACGGTCGAAGATCAATTTGTAGATCTTGTATTGATCATCAGTCAAATGTTGTTTAATAGTATCTGGTTCAAGATCCAGCTTGGTCGGACGGATCGCTTCATGACCACCCTGGGCGTTCTTGCGGTCTTTGAAAATCCGGATCGTCTTATTCAAGTATTCTTCACCATACTTGCCAGCGATATGATCCCTCAATTGTTTCAGGGTCTTTGTGTTCACGCGGATTGAATCAGTACGCATATAGGTGATGAGACCGATACGTCCTTGCGGCAACCTGATCCCCTCATAAAGGCTTTGGGCGATGTACATTGTCTTTTTAGCAGAAAACCGTACGTGTCTTGACGCTTCCTGTTGGAGCGTGGAAGTGATAAATGGTGGCGGTGGTGTTCGCTTTGGATTTGTTACCCGAAAGGAGGTGACCTTGAATTTCGTGCCTTTTTTAAGGGTTGTCTTAAATCGATCCAATTCCTTTTTATTTTCGATCTTTCTAAGATCTCCATTTATACGCCAAAGCTTCCCGAGAAATTTCTCATCGCGTTCAGTTGTGAAATTTGCTTCGGCAACCCAATACGGTATTGATTTAAAAGAAGTTATTTCTTTTTCGCGTTCAGATACAAGACGTAGTGCAACACTCTGGACCCGACCGGCTGATAGCCCTCCTTTAATGATTTTCCAAAGTATCGGACTGGTGTAGTAGCCGACTATTCTATCGAGGACTCTTCTCGCTTTATGCGCATTGACCAGGTTCTGATTAATGACCGTTGTATTGGCGAGGGCTCTTTTTACATGTTCAGGGGTGATTTCATAAAATAAGGCTCTTTTTATTCGTACACCATTAGTATCTAACTCTTCGGCGAGATGTTGGGCGATTACCTCACCTTCGCGGTCTGGGTCCGGAGCCAAAAAAATTTCCGATGAATTTTTGCACGCTTTTTTTATTTCCCGGATAATGCTTGCTTTACCTCTTATTTTAATGTAGCGCGGCTGGAAGTTTTTTTCAACATCAACCCCGAGGGTCGATCTAGGTAAATCTTTAATATGACCGCGCGATGAAACTAACGCGTAATCCCGACCAAGAAAACTTTTGATCGTTTTGCATTTGGTCGGCGATTCCACGATGATCATTTTTTTATTTATTTTCTTTTTTTCTCTTTTTGTTTTCTTCTTCATATTTGCGGATTCATTATACACACCGTTATTTCTTGTGTCAAGAGTATCGTTTTAATTTTAGAGAATTGTGTTGTCGATAAGTCGGGTCTTACCAAAGAATGCAGCAAGCGCAATTAGTGTACCGGCGCCGAGTTTCTTAACTGGTAAAAGAGTGTTCTTATTGACCACTGCGATATAGTCAATCCTGCCGTTTTTTTCCTCGATCATCTGACGGATCATTATTTTTGCTCTTCTGGGGTCAAAAAATCCTTGTCGAAAATCATGTCTGATTCCTTTTAATGCTTGATACAGAATAGTGGCGTTTTTTCTTTGTCTGGGTGAGAGATAGATATTGCGCGAGCTAAGTGCTAAGCCGTCTTTTTCTCTTATTATTTTGCCAATAATTATTTTAATATCCAAGTTCAGATCTTTTGTCATACGCTTGATGATCATGCCTTGTTGATAATCTTTTGCCCCAAAGACCGCGATATCAGGTTTGGCAATATTGAAAAGGTTCAAGACTGCTGTTGTGACTCCTTGGAAGTGATGGGGTCTTGAAGCCCCGCACATGAGACGGTTGAGTTCTTTAACATAGACATAGGTTTTATAATCTGACGGATAGATCTCATTTACTGATGGGCAAAAGATAAGATCAACCTTTTCTTTTCTGAGCAAAACAAGATCCCTTTTCATATCTCGCGGGTATTTGGAAAGGTCTTCATGAGGACTGAATTGAGTGGGGTTTACAAAAATTGAAACTACGACAAACTGCGATTTCCTGCGGGCGATGCGTACCAAGGACAAATGCCCTTTGTGCAAATATCCCATAGTCGGTACAAAACCAATGGTTTTACCGCTCGCTTTTACTTTCTTAATAAGACGTTTGGTTTTGGTGATCGCTCTTATGATGCGCATACGCTATTATAGTCAGGCAAGAAAACGCGTCAAGCATAATGGTACAGAGTGATTGAGTTATTAAGAGACGCTAGAGCGTTGTGATCGTTTTAATCGTTGAACGTTAGTATCGCTAATATCGTCAAAACCGTATTTTATTTCGCCTTATTTATCCCGTTGAAGTCTATTCAATCGGGACGCACTACTCATTACTCTCTACTCCTTTTATTTTGCTCCCGTACTCCGTTACACCGTTACTGTCTATTCAGCCAGGCGTGCTAATCTGCTTGACTTTTGGTTTTTGTCGGCTATAATAATACAAGTATTGGCAAGGTTCTTAGGTCATTTCACGGTTCTGTATTTTTTGCTGATTTCTTGATAAAATTACAGTAATTTACTGACAATTCATGGCATATTTAATAGGAAAGGAGATTCACAATGGCGTTACTCGAGATTAGATGGCATGGCAGGGGAGGCCAAGGTGCAAAGACAGCAGCTTTACTCATAGGCGATGCTGCAGTTGAGACTGGTAAGTATATACAGGCGTTTCCAGAATATGGACCAGAAAGAATGGGTGCACCGGTTTTTGCATTCAATCGTATTGCTGATGAACCGATTCTGCAACACTGCGGCATTAAGACGCCGCAGATTGTTGTGGTTCTGGATCCAACTCTTATGGAAACCGTGGATGTAACCGAAGGTTTACCTGAAGACGGGGTAGTTTTAGTTAATTCACAAAAGAGTGCTGAGGAGATAAAGAAACAACTTGGTTTAACCTCACAAAAGGTGTATGTTGTTGATGCCAGCAAGATTTCTAAAGAGATACTGAACCGCGATTTGCCAAATACGCCGATGCTCGGCGCTTTGATAAAAGCTTCTAAACTATTAGAGTTCGAACCGATGTTGGCTTCTGTTCAAAACCGCTTGAAAAAGAAATTTCCCAATCAACCTGATGTCGTCCAAGGAAATATAGAGGCAATAAAACGAGCATATGAGGAGGTGGGAGTATGAAGAAAGAGAAAGAGGGCTGGAAAGACCTGCCAATCGGCTTAGTTTTGGGAGCCGCGACCTGTTTGAATTTTGAGACTGGAGACTGGCGTAGTGAGAAGCCGATCTGGGATTCAGAGAAGTGTACACACTGCCTTCTCTGTTGGATCTATTGCCCGGATTCCTCGATCATCGTTAAAGACGGTAAGGTACAAGGGATTGACTACAAGTACTGTAAAGGATGCGGTATTTGTGCTGAGGAATGTCCAACCAAGGTTAAGGCAATCATCATGGTAAGGGAGGAGAAATGATAGTCGCGAGAACAGGAAATGAGGCGATGGCTGAAGCAATGCGTCAAATTAACCCTGATGTAGTTGCTGCTTATCCGATCACCCCGGCTACTGAGATTGTCCAGTTATTTTCCAAGTTTGTTAATGACGGCTTAGTAGATACTGAGTTTGTGCCGGTTGAGAGTGAACACTCAGCCTGCAGTGCCTGCGTTGGTGCTTCTGCTTCAGGTGTGAGGGTTATGACCTCGACTTCTTCCCAGGGACTTGCTTTGATGCACGAAATTCTCTTCATTGCGGCTGGTCTGCGTCTGCCTATTGCTATCTGCTTGGTCAACCGTTCTTTGTCGAGTCCGATCAATATACACTGTGATCATTCAGATACCATGGCTTCAAGGGATGCTGGTTGGCTGCAAATCTACACAGAAAATGCCCAGGAAGCCTATGATACAACGATTCAGATAGTTAAGATAGCTGAACAGGCTTTACTTCCGGGTATCGTGTCAACCGATGCTTTTATTATCAGTCATGGGATGGAGCGCATCGAACTTATTGACGATAAGGAAGTACCGAAGTTCCTCGGTGAGAGAAAATTGAATTACTCATTGCTCGATGTTGACAATCCGATTACCCTTGGTCCTCTGGATTTGCAGGACTACTTTTTCGAACACAAGCGTTCTGAGATCGATGCCATGGATAATGTGCTACCTATTATTGAAAAAGTGCAGAAGGAGTTTGGTGATAAGTTTGGCAGGTATTACCCGATAGTTGATGAATACAAAATGGACGATGCTGAAGTGGCTATTTTGGTAATGGGGTCGACTGGTGGAACGGCAAAGGTTGCAGTCGAGAGAATGAGAGAAAAAGGTAAGAAGGTTGGTCTTATTCGTGCCAGAGTATACCGACCATTTCCCAAGGATGCAATGACCAAAGCGCTGAGTAAAGCAAAGGTTGTCGGCGTTATGGACCGTTCTGATACCATGTCAACACTCGGTGGTCATCTTTATAATGATGCCCGTTCGATATTGTATAAATCTGATAAGCAACCACATATGAAAAATTACATCTATGGTCTTGGTGGAAGAGATATTAGCATAGAGGATATAGAATCGATATACGGACAGCTATTTGACATCCAGAAATCAGGAGAAGTTGATAAAGATGTCGTGTATTTTGGAGTGCGAGGTGAATAATGGCTAAACTAAAAGAACTTGCTGCACAGAAAGAGAGATTTGTTGGTGGCCACCGTGGTTGTGCTGGGTGCGGTGCGTCGATTATTGCACGTCAGGTACTTATGGCTGCAGAAAACCCGGTTGTGGTTGGTGCGTCGACTGGTTGTTTAGAGGTTTTCTCGACGATATATCCATATTCTGCGTGGAATGTTCCGTACATACACAATGCCTTTGAAAATGTTGCGGCAACAATGGCTGGTGTGGAGACTGCCTACAGAGCATTGAAGAAAAAAGGAAAAATCAAAAAAGACCTGAGGTTCATTGCCTTTGGTGGTGATGGCGGTACATATGATATCGGTATACAGGCACTCTCTGGTATGATTGAGAGGAGACACCGCGTACTTTATGTCTGTTATAATAATGAGGCATACATGAATACTGGTATTCAGCGTTCATCAGCAACACCGCGTGGTGCGCATACGACAACTTCGCCAGCCGGTAAAGTAATTCCGGGTAAACTCCAGCCCAGAAAGAACCTGACCGAGATCATCATTGCCCATGAACCTGCATATGCTGCACAGGCGACATTTGGCTACTGGAATGACCTGATTACAAAGGTACGCAAAGCGCTTGATGCTGAAGGACCTTCTTTTCTTAACATTTACGCGCCTTGCCGTCTCGGCTGGGTATACGCGCCAGAAAAGACTGTGAAAGTTTCGAAGATGTCAGTGGAAAGCTGCATCTGGCCGCTCTATGAATATCAGGATGGCAAATACCGTATTACTATTAAACCCAAGGAAAAGAAACCTATCGATGAATTCCTCAATATGCAGGGAAGGTTTGGTCACTTATTCAAATGGAAGGATGATGTACCTATTAAGGAATTTCAGGAAGAAGTAGATTTCATCTGGAATAGATTACTGAAGCGAAGCGAAGTATCATAAATCATATCATAGATTAAGCCAAAAAAGGCTTTTGGGAATTTATTCAGTTTATGATCAAGGCAATTATCTTTGACATGGACGGCACGCTCTACACGAATACAGATATCAAAGAGCAGTTTGCCAAAGCTGCATATTATACCCTGGCAAAGTCTGATGATATTCCATTAGACCAAGCCCAAGACCTAATTGAGGAACGAAGAGCTGAGCTCAAGGTAAAAAGCGGTTTTCCAGTTCCCTACACCTTAACTTTGAAATCATTCGATATCCCGATAAAAGTTTGGCATAAAGAGAACATCGCCTTCTTTGACCCACGTGACTTTCTGCATAAAGATGAGAAATTGAAAGCGAGCCTTGTTAAACTAAAAAAGAATCATCGCCTGGCAGTTATGACAAATAATAACAGAATACAGACTGAGCGGGTCATTGAATCCCTTGAATTGGATGGTTTATTTGATAGAGTATTCACCTTTAATAGCTTTGAGATCCTGAAACCGGAACTTGAATTTTTCAAAAAAGCCGCCGCCGAGTTAGGCATTGAGCCCAAAGCCTGTTTATATGTGGGCGATCGCTATGATGTTGATCTAGAGCCGGCTCAGGAAATAGGTATGCGGATCCTTGAAGTCAAAGGACCTGAGGACATTTACGATTTGGCCAATAAAATATTAAAAAAGGAGTAAGGAAAATGAAGAAAACATGTGGATTCCTGCTTTTAATGATCTTTGTAATCATTAGTTGTGCAGGACCGAAAATAGATCTGAAGTTCGATATAAAACCAGGATCTGTATATAAATGCAGGGTCACGACCAACCAACAGATATCACAGACTATCCAGGGTCAGGTCGTTGAAATGGACCAGACCATAACAATGGAATACCGATATGATGTGAAAGAGATCAATGATCAGGGCAATACCATCGTTGATATTGTTTATGAACGTATCGGATATACGCAAGATGGTCCCTTGGGCAAGATCGACTATAGATCTTGGGAGGATAATAAAGAGATACCGGCCCTTGCCCAGGGTTTTGCATCACTTATCGATCAGGGATTCACCATGGAGATATCGTCCCAGGGTACTGTCGTTGACATCAAAGGAGGGGATAAGATTATCGATAAGATGGTCAAAGATATGGATTTACCGGCATCCGATGAAATGACCGAGAAAATCAAGCAGAGCATGCAGAACCAGTTTGGTGATGTTGCGTTAAAAGAAACAATGAAGAGCATGTTTTCCATTTATCCGGACCGACCAGTTGGCGTTGGTGACTCATGGCAGGCGACATGGACTATGAGCAAGGATTTCCCTTTTCCGATGATACTAAACAATACCTGGAAGATAAAGGAAATAAGTGATACTGAGGTGATACTCGATGTCCATACAAAAGTGGAATCACCTGAAGAAGCGATACTCACTCAAAGTCTCGGCCCGGAAATCTTCTATGATTTATCCGGAGAACAAAGCGGTTCAATGGTTCTTGATCGAATAACCGGGTGGTGCACTAAATCGCAGTTAGACCAGATATTCGAAGGGACAATTCGAGCATCAGATGGCGTGTCTGGTGGACAAGAAGGGCTGGAGTGGCCAATAAAGGTCGCTGGCACGGTCACGATTGAATCAATAAAAGAATAGCATTTTAGAATACGACCGCATCCGTCTCAGACAGACTGTCATTGTCTGACCGCCTTACGAGTGCTGTCACTCCAACCAGGTCACTCGAAGTTATTAGCTAACATTTTGCGTGCACGGACTGCATAAATCGAAGTCGGTTCACGCACGATAAGCTCCTCCAAAATAGTACGCGCTTCCTTTTCTTTATTTAAATCAATATATATATCAGCCTGGAGTAAGATCGCATTGTGTATTTTGTGATCTGGGAATGATGTGGTTAAATTATCAAGAGCGCTGACTGCTTGCCCAAGGTTTTCTTGTTTGATAAAGATGAGGGCAAGATAGTAGAGTGCATAATCTCCTAACCTGGTCTTTACGAGATTTTTTAGGCTATCTTTTGCCACGTCTAGTTGACCGCTTTGATGGAGAAAAATTGAATAGCCCAAGGATTTGAAAGTTGTCGTATCTAAACGGGCATTTTCAATCATGTAGAGTTTTTCAAGAGCATCGTTGGCAAATATCGAACCGGGGTAACGGCTGACTAATTTCAGATATTCATCGCGTGCCCCAAGGATATCACCAGTATATAGATAATCATCAGCTAAATGTAACCTAATCGCAGCATTGTTATGAGTAACCAGACGGTCGTAGTATTTTCTTAGTAATTCAATACCTAAACTATCGTGACCAGCCATGAAATAACACATATTGAGTTCAGTAATGATTGATAATTTGGGGTTTTTATCTACAATGCTTTTCAGACTATCGATTTTGTTGCTTAGTTCAAGGTTGAAAAAGAAAAATAGTAATATCATCGGTCCTCAAGCAGTTTTCTGAAATACTCTCTTATGTACAGTTCGTATTCTTTGGGGTATGATTCGCGCAGGGCTTTTTGGATTAGCTCACGCAGACGGTCTTTGCCGAGTTCTGCAGGTAGGGCATCAGGATTTTCTCTAACGAGGAATTCCTCACCGGGTTTACTTTTGCGTTTCTTTTCATAATCTTCCTTGCGGATTGATTTCTGTGCATCGAGGAGTCTTGATATTATTTTTTTTTGGCGTTCAATAAGCTCACGGTCAAGTTTGTATTGGTATAGATCTTCTTCCGCCTGCTTCATCTCTTCGATCACTTGGTCGAGCATCTCTTGGTGCTGGTTCGGTCCTACATCACTGCGTAGTGATTCCAGTGATTGACGTAGGGCGCGCTGTTTGCCGGCAAGTCTTTGGATCTGTGCTTTTTGATCGGACGTCAACCCGCTGACTGGGATAGGGAAGAAACCAGACATCGATTGGCTCAGAGACATCTGTCCTTGTGACAACTTTGAGAGCGATTGCAGAAAATTATCCATGCCAGTTGATGAACCACCTTCACTCGCTTGCTCAAGTTTTTTGAGCATTTCAAAACAGACGAGGTTGATTTGCTTCATTGCCTCCTGGCTGTTCTGCATATGTGTTCTTGCCTGTTTAGATTTTTCCATATGTTTGATCGCTTTGGCAAGGTTCTTACCCATGCTCGGCGTAATGTGAAGACTCTTGACCTGTTGGGCATAAAGACTTTCAGCTACAGCTTTAGTAGCATTGATGATCTGGTTTTGTTGCACTATGTCAAATGTCTTATCCTGAGCAAGATGCTCTTCAGCTTTAGAGATGTCGATTAGTTGATTCACGACATCGAGAAGTTTCTTTCTCAATTGTGCTGACCGACCTTTTGTGAGTTGTTCATACAACCTCTGCAGATCCGCAGCCGTCATTTCTAAACCTTTTTGCATCTCTCCGGGTGAAGGGGAGGACATGTCGCCGGTCATATCCTGAGTTTGCTGGGCGAGTTCCTCTAGTTTTTGTCTTATGTCTTGCTCAAGACCTTCGGCGTCAGCGAGTTCCTGTAGCTCTTTGCTGAGTTCGGAAATAGCTTTCTTTAAATCGTCAAGTTCCTGCTGGAGTGCTTGAGAATTCTCTTGATCGAGCGCTTGATCGATTTCCTCAGCCTGTTCGGCAAGCTCGTCAGCCATTTGTGCAAGCTCTTTTAGTTTTTCTTCTTGTTGGAATCTCTTTAGGATCTCCAGAGTTCTTTCAATGGCTTTTGCCATTTCTTCTTGTTTCTTTTTCAAATCTTCAAGCGCCATTTGGATATCCCGCGGTCCTTTGTTCAGTGCAGCCTGGAGATTCTCCAAAGTCTTGCGTAATTCATCGGGCGCGATTTCCTGCAATATTTTAGCAATTTCCTGGAGATGCTCAATTGATTCCTGGTCAAGGAGTATGCCCTCATTTAGTTTCTCAATGGTCTTTTCGAATTCAGTCTGCCATGAATCAATCTTTTCAAGGATCTTCTGTTCTTTGGAAATTGCAGTGCGCAATTTTTCCTGATCCGCCCAGAGAAGTTCCCGTTCTCTCATTATCTTATCGTGCAACCTTGATATCTCGTCTATTTCATCAGCGTGTTCTATTTGGAGGTCCTCGAGGTCTCTTTGTACCAGTTCTTCTTTTCTGTCTATTTCTTCATAAATCTCTTCCATGGTAGGGAAGTAGATATAGTACGTCTCGCTTTTGCTTATCTTGCCGGCATTGTCGATAATTTCTGCAAAATATGAAACTTCATCACCGGGGAGCATGCCAAGGTTTGATACATCCCATGTAAAATACACGGTATCTTCGAGTGCGCCATATTTTATAGCGAGTGTTTTTTCATATTTGTTTTCAAAGGTGTAATGAAACAATGCTTTTGCTAAACCATAGTCATCACTACACCTGATGCTGATATCGATCTGCATGTCATGGGGTAGCGGTATATTGAATCCCGGGTAGAAGATGTCGATAAGTGGTGGTAAATCAGGCACTGCGTATATGATTATCTGTTCTTTTATCTCAGTCGTTGATTTAAGGTACAGGAAAGCCGTACCACTCTGTTTGACCTTAAACTCCGCGTGAAAGGTCTTGTCTTCGCACTTTAGTTTAATCGTGTCGTTCAAGACTAGTCTGCCCGAAACCAGGGGTTGTGATGTTTTACCTTTCATTATTATTCTGGTTCCTTCGGGAACGATCAGTTGCCGACCAGTTTTTACATCATCTTTGAGTTTTGTGTAAGTTGGGTACTTGAGAAGAAAAGTTAGTTCCTTAATATATATTGGTTCCATTTTTTTCAGGAAATATGGTTCAGTCGTGTGCTCGAGGAAAGTAAAATGATAAGACACTGA
This sequence comes from uncultured bacterium, assembly GCA_965603515.1. Lineage (GTDB taxonomy): Bacteria > Hydrothermota > Tepidihabitantia > SM23-42 > SM23-42 > JAUVZL01. Next base: position 11,491 of record CBFDDH010000023.1, on the reverse strand, counting down.
TTCTGCTAACTTGATATTCTCTTGCGCAAGACCATCTTGTACGGTGAGTTTTTTCTCGGTCACTGTTTGATTTTCAGAAAGTACGAGCCTTGCGTTTTTTGGTAAATATACACCATTGAGGGATAGTTTTACCTCAACTGTAGAACCTTTGAGAAGTGCTGTATCCCCGGGTTCCACAGTGTAGAATATATCATGATTAAGGGCATACCAGAAGTGTCCAGGATGAATTACTGGGTGAAGCAAGGCAAGAATAATGGCGATCAGCAGGAATCGCAGACCAGAGTATAGGGGTGTGTACGAAAGGTATTTTTTGAAATCGATTGCCTTTATTTTCTCGGTCGCGTCTGAAATATAGGCATGTATCAACTCGGGTGAATATTTCTCCTTGTTGTCCTCTTTGATAAGTGATAATTGAATACTGTTTACAATTTCACCTTTTAAGCCGATTTTTTCCTCAAGGATTTTTGCTCGTTTGATAAGGGAAACCGGACGATAAAAGAATAGCGGGATAAGACCGATAAGGCCATAAAGCGGTGATTTGAGAAGAAGCAGTGCGACTGAAGTCGATATTATCGTTATGCCTAGCACAACGATCAGTAAAACGATGAAATCAATAAGTTGCTGATGACGCGCGAACTTTCTTGTTTTATCTAAAACTGGACTAATATCTGACACTTGTACCTAATGGGTTAGACTATAGACTATAATATTTATCCCCATCCGGATGGCATCTTCCCGTTTTTCTGGTGGATCATTGTGCACATCAGGGTCTTCCCAGCCATCGCCTAAATCACTTTCATAAGTGTAGAAGACAACAAGTTGATCATCGTAGAATATACCAAAGCCTTGAGGAGATTCACTATCGTGTTCATGGATCTTTGGTAAACCATCAGGGAATTTATAAAAAGAATGATATATATCATGGTCAAAGGGTAATTCAATAAGCGGCGAATCAGGGAAAACCTTTTCTATTTCTCGACGGAAAGTAGAATCCATGCCATAATTGTCGTCAGCGTGGAGAAATCCGCCGGCAGCAAAATACTTCCTCAGGATCTTAATATCCTCATCTGAAAAACGGACTTTGCCATGACCGGTCATATATAGGTATGGATACTGGAACAATTTGGGGTCAGTGATCTCTACGTTTTCCTCTCGGGGCGCAGCCCGAATCGTGGTTCTTTCATTTATCGCCTCGAGTAAGTTCGGTAAAGACGAGGGGTCTGAATACCAATCACCGCCGCCTGAATATTTGAGACGGGCAATGGTAAAATCATACTGAGTAAAAAGCAGTGTTATCATCATCAGGATATGCATAATATAATTATAAGTTACTAAGTGGGGATGTCAACCCCGATTGGAGAGTATCGGGGAAACGGAGATGGGGAGAAAAGGAGACAATACAACCGTTATCGCGACTAGAAAGTCGCTCCCACCTTACATTTGGATTATTACTGCAGTCCTGTTAGCAGGGATAAGGGATTTTTCTAGTATCCGGTACTATGAATAGCATTATAATGTATTCTCTAACGGGGTCAATCCAACTCCGCCCAGTATGTGCGTACGCGCTGAGTCATATCACTGACCAATTATAAATGAAACAAATTAGACACAAGCATTTGGTGTAAATCAAAAAACACTGGATTTTCTACAGATAACAAGCTTACTATACCTAAGGCAACGGACTTATGGAACATTTCGAAATGTATTGTTGAGAAGCCCATACCTTGACAACATTTTAATTGCGCTTATAATTAATGGAGAGGAGGCGGATTGGAAAAGAACAATGTTTGGAAAACAATCCCATTAATAGTTTTACCATTAATACTTTTTGCGCAAGGCGAGAATTGGATATACAAATATAATGGGCCGGGGAATGCTAATGATGAGGCCAATTCCCTTGTTTATGGTGCTGATGGTAACATCTATGTTGCAGGACGAAGCTGGGGCAGTGGCACTGGTAGTGATTTCATAGTGATCAGCCTTCCTCCTGATCTTGGTATTAAAGAGGAAAAATCGATTGTCAAGAAAGACTTTTTTTATACTACAGTCATTAGTGGACCTTTACTTCTACCTGCAGATACAAACTGCAAAGTCTTTGACATCACAGGACGAGTTGTGATGCCTGACAAAATCAAACCAGGGATCTACTTCATTGAAGTTGATGGAAAGATTATTCAAAAAGTTGTTAAAATTAAATAATACATCACTGTAATCTATCTTTAAATCTCTGTCATCGATGCAGTCGTAGACTGCAACAGAAAGTAATTAAGATCAAATAACAGCACAAGGTAACACAACGGTTATAAACTCCGATATTAAAACATCCAAAATAGTTTCTAGTTTCCAGCCTGTTCTGAGGACATCACAGGGATCTGACCCCACACGCCATGTTTTCGTCAAACGTTTTTCTATTCGCCAATTATCTGGACGACTATTTTGCGCTGGCGCGGTCGGTTGTCAAATTCGGCAAGGACAACCTGCTGCCATGTGCCCAGTAAGAGGCTACCTTTTTCAAAGGGTATGGTCAAACACGGGCCCTGGAGCGCAGCACGCAGGTGGCTGAATCCATTGGCATCACCCCAGGTATCATCATGATGGTAATGTTGACTTGACGGAACGATCTTTTCGTAGAGCTCCTGCATGTCTTTGATCATCCCTGGTTCAAATTCAAAAGTTGTGATCGCGGCGGTTGAGCCGATATTAAAGACCGTGATATTACCTTTAGTTAATTTCGATTTTTGGAGCAGTTCTGATATCTCATCAGTGATATTTACAAGATCGCCGCTGCCTTTGGTCTTCAAGGTAATTCTTTGATTTATGATTTGCATCTTATTCTCCTTTAGGATTTAATAAGATGTGGGGCACATCTTTATGTGGGTGTCTGATAACCTTAACTTCAGTTTGGTAGACTTGCTTCAATATTTTTTCAGTTATCAAATCTTTCGGACTTCCTTGCTCAAAAACCTTGCCTTGATGTAAGAGAACCAGATGCTCGCAATATAGGCTTGCTAAATTTAGATCATGGTTGACTGCTATTATTGACATGCCTTCTTTATTCAGTTTTTTTAAGAGTTCCATTATCGCGAATTGATGGTGCAGGTCAAGGTGGCTGGTTGGTTCGTCAAGGATGAGTATGGCTGGTTCTTGAGCTAAAGCCCGGGCTAAAACCACGCGTTGTCGTTCACCTGAAGATAAAGAGTTTATCGGTCTTTTTCTGAACTCCTGGATATCAGTATATGCCAGGGCATGGTCGCGCGCCTCATAATCGATTTTGTTCTCTCTTTGGAATGCACGTAGATATGGGAATCTTCCCATCATGACTATTTCCTCGATCGTGAAATTCAGAGCAAAGTGAGTTTCCTGGGGCACAAAGGCGATTTTTTTAGCGAGCTGCTTGCGTTCAATATCGCGCGTCTCGTGTCCAGAAACTGTAATCGTACCGTGCTTCGGTTTTAAGATACCGCAGATCAACCTTAGAATAGTTGATTTACCAGCACCGTTAGGACCGATGATACCGAGAAACTCACCTCGTTTCAGGAACAACGAAACATTGGTCAGCACCTCTTTTGTATTATAGGAAAAAGAGATATCTCGGGTTTCAATGATATTCATGCTGTCCGAGGATTAGGAGTAGGGCGTTTACGCCCGCCCTGTTAAATAAACTCTCAGGAAAAGTGTGAGCATCCATGTTACACAATTTAACAGGGTCCGTGAAAATATGTCGCAATTTGATTACATTTAACGAGCCTAAAGACTCTACTCCTACAAATTTCGACATTCTCATAGTATATATCTACTCATTTTTTTCTATAAAGATAAATAAAAAACGGTACTCCGACTAGTGATGTGACGACACCAACGGGAAGTTCATAGACAGTGATCACGCGTGCGATAGTATCGGCAAGGAGCAAGAATGTTGCACCGAGCAAGAACGAACCAGGTAAATTCTTAAGGTGTTTTGGTCCAAATATGAGTTTTGAAATATGCGGCACAATAAGACCGACAAAGCCTATGGCACCGACAATAGAAACGGTGATACCGATAAGCAGAGCAGTAGTTAAGAATATGATGATCGAAAGTTTCTGAATATCAATTCCCAGTCCAGCCGCTGTTTCCATGCCCTGGGAGATTATGTCGAGCTCTCGATAGTATCGATAGAGATATAGAAGCAGAATACCTGAAACGACAATCATCGCGATAATCATCGGTCGATTTGCTGAAGTTATGACCACACCGAGATAACCCATTAACAGATACAATATCTCGTACAGCTCGCGTCCACCCAGAACCATAATGATCATGACCATTGAAGAACATAAGAAGCTCATGACCACACCGGCAAGGATCAGGCGGTCCCGAAGCAAGCCACCTTCAATGCGTGCGATTGTGAAGACAAAAAAGCCAACCCCGAGCGCGCCTAAAAAAGCAAAAAGCGGGCTGATCGTACCGAAAAGCAGCATACCTACTGAGCCGCCTAATGCTGCACCTGATGCTGAACCAAGTGTATAGGGTTCAACCAAAGGGTTACCAAATAAACCCTGGAGGATCCCGCCACAGAAAGCAAGAATGCCGCCCGCGAAAATGCCCAAAATGACGCGCGAGATACGTAGTTGCAAAATATCAGTGGTTAATTCAGCCGGTCCAATAATAATACTGAGGAACACGGCAACCAGGAAGACGAGAGAGATCAGTATATATTTACTCATCCATGATCCTTTTCAATTGTTCAAACCCTGTTATCAAACGCGGGCCCGGTCGCATTAAGTGATCCTGGTTAAGGGTTGTATAGACCTTATTGTTACTGATCGCTGTTATTGTGCGCCAACCCAACCGGTCTCTGATGTCTTCCGGGTGCAGTACAATAATGACATCAGGGTTTCGTTTAATAACTTCTTCCTGCGGAACAACCGGGTAGGCTTTGCCCAAATCGGCAAAGATATTTTCAGCTCCAGCCATTTCCAATAGTTCATTCAGGAAACTCCGTGCGCCTATGGTTACCAGGGGTCTTGGTGAAAGTTCAATGTACACACGTTTCTTGCTTGATCTATCAACCGTGCTAATATGCATTTTCATGTAGTTAACCAAAGAATCAGCTGCTTGTTGTTTCTTCACTATACGACCGATTTTAATAATTTCGTTATATATGTCGTCGAGAGTCCGCGGTGATGATATGAAGATATTGATCTCTAGTTTCTCGAGTTCTTTTTTGATCCTCGTTTGTTCGGGTAGGTTGACGATCACCAGGTCTGGCTTTAAGCTGATAATCCTTTCAAGAGAAGGATTAGAAAAATCTCCAATTTCATAGATCTTCTTGGCTTCTTCAGGATAATCGCAAAAGGTTGTGACGCCGACCAGATCATGCGCAGCACCGAGTGCAAATATATTCTCGGTCATTGCCGGAGAAAGTGATACGATTTTGAAGCCGGGATGAGGAGCCGGTCTTTCACAGCGATTATGAACAATGCACGTGATAACAATGAGTACTGCACAGCCTATACCGACTGTTCTTGATGCATTACCAAATATCACAATATCGGATTGTTGTATTACTTAAATAAGCCCTTTAATTTATCCTTGCCTTCATCAATTGCGTCGTCCTTCTTTTCTTTTAGTTCTTCTTCTTTTTTCTTTTTCTCTTCTTCGAGTTTGCCACGCAGTTCATCCAGAACCTTCCCACGATCAAGAAAATCTTTGTACGTGTCGGCAAACGCGGCAATCTCAAGGTCGGACAATTTATCGACCAAGGGTTCTAACTCACCTTTCTTGATCTTTGATGTAAAATTCTGATTTAGAAGGATTTCCTTGGCGCCTTCGAGTAGACTCTTAACCGCGATATTTCCTTCGAATACACTAAAAGAACTCGTTCCGTCTTCTTCAATAATTGTTTTGAATGTTGTGCCTCTGATAAAGGCTTGTGCCGCGTCAGTCCTTATTTCGTATTCGTCACCTGCATTCATTTCAGTTACCTTGGAAATGACCTCACCCATAGATGCAAAGATACGATGAAAAATACCTTGCGGTGTTTCTTCCTTTTTCTCAATCTTGATACTGGCATTCGCCTGGAGACGAACCAGAGCATAATTTGAAAACTGAATCTCACATTCTGAATCGTCACCAGTTGTGACCACATCATCGACATGAAGTGTGGCATTCAGTACGACCGAGTATCTTGTTCCTTCTCGGTCAATAGTTGCCGTTCCGACCAGAAATGTGACCTTTGCCGGAATATCGGCATTTAGCACAAACAATGTTAATGCACTCAATATTAAATTCATTGTTTCCCTCGCTTTTTGCCATGTTTATCTATATATGCTTCCCAAAGATCAAAATAATTCTTTGTATTAATTTGATTTATTTTCTTTTCCTCATAGACATATTTTTCGAATTTCTTGAAATGTTTTATTTCATAAATCCGCTGTCCAAAAATCAGCGGATAACCCATGATGATCACATAGGGTAAGAGAAACAATGAGCTGTAGCCCAAAGCAAGAGATATTGTCAGAAATAGCAGGCTCAAGTAGAATCTCGTGATACTTTCATCATCAGGGACTGGTTTGGTAAATGCCTGACGGCGCATGAATATGGAATAGAGAAGTGCTAAGATACCAAGGATTTGGATAAATGGATAGAGGTGGATGCGGTTGCTTTGCCACCATGCAAGGGTCGCACAGCCGATGACCAAAGATGAGTAAAAGAGGAGTGCAAACGGAGCGCGCAAGTACCATTTGTACTGATCCAAAGGTAGGAATCCACTTTGAAAAAAAAGGTGTTTCTTATAATATTCCACACATAGCCATAAAACCAATATCATCGTGTAAATGTAGGTAAGGAACCAATTATTAAAAGGTTTGAAGAAATTGTAGAAAAACAGTCCTGAATAAAGAAAGATGAAAGCAACCCAAACAAGTCTCAGCCAGCTGATTTTTGTTCTATTCACCATGGTCAGAACTCAATTTGTAGAACATATCAAATAGATAAGTACCATATTCGTCAGGAAGAAGCACATTATTGTTCTTTTTTAGTTTACCCCAGGTTTCATATTCTTTCTCCTTATTCAACTCTTGTATCTGTTTTTTATTCATAACCATTTTGCTGAATTTCATTTCACAAACTACGCTATTCAATATCTCCTTAAGCGTAATCGAATCGCTGGTGATATCATTGATGAATAATCCATGGGTATAGAGGATTATATTTACTCCTTCATTTAAAGAGATTGTAGAAAGGATGTGTGCCTTGAGATTTTTTTGTTCAAGACAGGTTTTTTGGTTTAGAGTTTGCTCAACCTTGTCTTTGAATTCTTTGATCTTCCCATATAGCGAACTATCTGTTTCAACCTTGAGCGCGGTCATGGTTGTGTCAGCTAATCCGCGATCTTTAATGAAGAAATTTATTCTTGTTGGAGCGATATCGAGCAACCTGTTTTCGATTATCCAAAGGACATCACTTCTTTGTTTTACCAAAGAAATCTGTGTTTCATCGGCAATCGCCAGCGTATCTTTGTCTTTGCGTAAAATCGCAAATCTTATGCCTTCATAATTTGTTATAGCATAACCCATTGATTTAGGTACCAGGAAATAGTTGATATTATCAGTCCAAAACGTGAGTGAGTCGGCGATCATGAAATCAATGCCGGTTTCATTGAGAAGCTCGTAAAAGCCCAATCTACCGAGGATTATGGATATGAATGGTGGATTGGTTTTGAGATGACCGACCTTAAGACCTGGAAGACCTTTTATGCCGGCGAGGATCGGTTGATCCTGGTAAATGTCGTTGTATAAAGACGATACATATAGCACTTCAATACTTTCGACATCCGGGGCATACTTTTTGGGGCAGTTGAATAATAGTGGGAATATCAGCAAAAAGAGATAACGCAATCTCATAATCTCAAGTATAACTACAGATTTACCAATGTCAAGTAACTGTCGTAAGCACTGAATTTCAATTCATAAATCCAAACAAAGCAAAATTTGGATGTCTGGAATTCAAAATTATTTTTTGAAAAACGCCCAATTCTTTAAACAAAAGGTTTTATTCTGTTCAATGGATCCCGCAATTCTATTTATAGAATTATAATACGAAGTGGGATAAATCTCCGCAACGCAGGAGCAGGCGGGTGATTACTTCTTCTAATTAGTGTCGTGATTTGAAATAAGCGATTCGATATCGATATTGCATAGCCAGTTGTCTTCCACGTCAGTAGTTAAATCCCGGTATTTTGAGAATCCAATGCCTAACCATTGATAAATAGCAACCCTGTTTTTTCCATCCGTTTTTGCCTCAAGCGTGATAAGGTCATCGAGTCCATCATTATCAATGTCCTGGAGCGTAAAATCTATAAAGGATTTGAGATTCTTTGAACTGGTGTATGTTGGATAAAGGTTAGTACCGTTCCACTTATACAGGAGAAGTCTATTACCAGTTTTGTCAAGGCTATTGATCTTGCAGGCGCCAATACAGATCTCAGAGGTTGAGTCGCAGTCAATATCAGCAGTCAGGATTTTCCACGGTCTATGGTTTATATCCTGGACGCAGCATTCAGGGATAATGCTTTCTGAAGTAAATTTGAACTGACTTATGAAATCACCAAATTCGCCATTGACCTTTCCTACGATCGCAAAAAGACGGCACGTATTTGCATCTTTGACAAAGCAACAGTCTTTGATCTCCAAATGTTCGTTAATATTAACCGTATCGATCAGCATGCCGATTGAATCATACATTTCAATGGAAGTTTGGGTGACAAGTATCGTCTTTCTGTTGAAACCCGCACGCATGATCGGTGTGTCAATGGATAATACACAACTTGAGTCAGTGATGAAAAGTTGGTTCTTTGTTTTGAGGAATACTGCATTATATTTTTCCGATATCACATTTATCTTTTGAGCGATCAGTTCAAAGACGGTGTCTTGCGCCAAGCGTGGTTGGAAGTCCTGGAGTAGTACTGGATGGAAACAAATAGAGTCAATGCGCCCTTTTTTGAAGATGCACGAAAAGATGCCGCTTTGCCTTTGATATAATTTATGTTGGTCAAAGACAAAGTTGCCCAGACTATACAGGATGATCCGGTTGTTGTAGTACTCGATACTCTGCAAAACATGAGGATGGTGTCCAATGATCAGGTCAGCTCCGGCATTAATAAGGGTGTGTGCCCATATTACTTGATGACTTCTTGGAAGGTGTTCGTATTCATTACCCCAGTGCAAAGACACGACAATATAATCGACGGTTTGCCTTATCTTTAGAATAAGTTCAACGAGTTGTTCCAGATTTGCCTGGGCAGGACCGGGTTTTGATATCGGCCAGATCATATCCTTCAATGGAATCCCAACACTCGCAAGAAATGCAAACTTCAATCCGTTCATCTTGATAAAAAGCGGAGCTTGGGCTTCAGTCTGATCCTTGCCAGCGCCGATCACATAGAGATTATTTTTCTCGATCAGTTGTTTTGTATCGAGACAGGCTTTTTCGCCCCAGTCAATTATGTGGTTGTTTGCCAGTGAAAAGAGATTAAAGCCCGCATCCTGTACTCCGGAGAAGTAGCTTGTGTCGGCTCGGAAACAGTAAATTTTCCCAGTTGATTGACCTACTGCCGATACTGGACATTCTAAGTTGCAAAAAGCCAAATCGAAATCATTTATGAATTCACTAACATGCTCAAATGGATAATCTACGCTATTGTTCTGGATACTCGCCCGAATACCCCGATCTAATAGGATATCACCGACTGCGCACAAGCTTACGCTTGCCTGCGTTGGATTTTGACTGAATATATACAAGGCAAATAACGTGGCAGGCGTTCCCACGGGGTTTATTGCTCTGGAAAATCTTGCAGAAATTCTTCGATGTATTTTTTTGCGTCTTCGAGGTCTTGTTCATCAACCAGAACCTCACCCCAACCGCCTTTCATGATCTTAGGTAGGCCGTCAAGCCAGATCGTTTCAAAACGTCTTATCATAACATTGATGCCTTTGGCCTTTAGCATCTCCCGCAAGGTAATTGCGGTGAATTCATCGGGCGCCAGGTATGCAGATTTAAGCATGTATTATTATAGGTCAAATAGTTGCCGCTGTCAACTTCGTAGATTTCTTGACATACGGTTACCATGACTCCTTTCCACTTTTTGCAAAGCGTTGTCAATGTAGTTCTTTTATAGCATCATGGTTCTTGTCATTGCTCGCCCCGTTAAATAACAGTTTCCACAGAATGATTAATCCCTCTCTTGTAGTTTCTATTTAACGGGGCGAGCGAATTCTGCCAGTGAGAAGGATGAGCGTGGCAATCTCAGTGTAGCCTAAAGAGGCAATGTTATGTTTTTTCAACGGGTTACTTTATTTAGGAGATTGCGCAGCTTGTTCCGAACGTAGTGAGGAATCTCGTTCCTTCCGCCACTCAAAAGGCGGACAGGCGCAATGACAGATTAAGGTTCTAAAAAAGTGAAGAGGACTTAGATGGTTACCCAATTGACTATGCAAATCTATTGTTTATAATCTATAATGAAGCAAGCAGTGGCTGTTATCATAAGAAAAGGTGATGAGTTCCTGTTGATCAAGCGGGCGAAAAAAGGTGAAGCAGAAAACTACTGGTGTCCGATAACCGGAGCGATTGAACAGGATGAAACCCAGGAACAAGCAGTTATGCGCGAGGCAACTGAAGAAATGGGGATACGAGTGAAACCGATTCAAAAGGTATGGGAGTGTTATACTGAAGATAAACAGTATCTTCTGCACTGGTGGTCAGTAAAATTGATCGATGATAGAATTACGATGAACCACGATGAAGTAAAAGAATACAAATGGGTCAATTATGAACAGATGCAAAATATCGGCATGATGTTCAAGGCAGATCTGGTGTTTTTTAAGGAAGCGAGCTCCGTTGGGAAGAATGTCCTTCAGGGTGAGGATACTAAAGAATAAATAAACAATGCGTTTCCTACGGGACAAGCCTTTATCTAAACTCAGCTATGTAAAATAATACACAATCAGGGTAAAAAACTCCACAGATCATTAGAGAAAAATACAAAACAGACAGTATTGTAAGGGAAAATAATTCTGGTTGGGCACGATAATTGCTAATTAATATAAAAATATAAGGAGGTGGATATGTATTGTTCAAAGTCCTTTTTTTATAGATTTGTATATGTACTGATGATTGTTCCATTCCTGGGTGTCGGGTCGTTACATGCTCAGGCAATCCTTGCTCCGGTTGAAGATGTCTTCTTCTATACCTTTGGTGGTGGACAAGGATGTAATACATTCCTCAAATATGATATTACTTCGGTGCCCAATGGTAGGATCATTGACTCGGTTTTTCTGACACCCTATGTGTATCTCATTAATGGCGGCTGGAACGGAAATATGGATTTCTGGAATGTAAATGACCAGGATTGGAGTGAAAGTGATTCATGTAAGCTGATATGGGATCTGCCAACCTCGGATTCAACGCACCAGGCAGGTGGTTTTGGCACTGCGGTCGGCTGGACCCAGTC
>CBFDDH010000022.1:0-42336 GCA_965603515.1 uncultured bacterium | reverse complement strand
ACTCACTTGTGTGGGCGCGAATGTATAAAAAGTGCACAAAATGTGGTACTATAAAAGTAAAACATCTATCACGTGGTCTTTGTGTAAAATGCTATCATAAGGAAGTTGAAAACAAACATAAACAACATATCAGGAAGCATGGCATTGCTACGAAAAAACTCACCAAAGAATATTTAGTCAATCAATACTTCAAAGAAGAAAAATCTTTAAGCGATATTGCTAAGGTATCTAATTGCTCAAGACAGTTTGTCTATAAAAAAATGTTGGAATATGCAATTCCACGAAGGAGCCAACGCTCGGCAAGAAAAATGGCATTGAAGCAGAAAAAAATCACTGTAAATAGACTCCAAGATGATGGTCATATTCAATCGGTGACTTATCAAAAGATCGAGTATAATGAAAAATTCTTCGCTTCCTGGTCTCAGGAAATGGCTTATGTATTAGGGATTTTATACACTGATGGTTGTTTAAGCATGCAAATTCATCATGGGAAGAAATCTACTCGAAGAACACCTATCATAAGCTTTGCACAGAAGGAACGGGAACTTGTTAGCAAAGTTCTATTACTATTGAATTGCAATGCACGCTTACATTATCGAAGAAAAAAGATATATGGTGGCCTTGTGTGTGGCTCTGTGTACTACTTTAATATTGCTTGTTCAGTTATTTATCCTGATTTAGTCCGCCTGGGTATGAAGACTACAAAGAGTCTCGATATAGAATTTCCGACAATACCACAACAATATGTCCGGCACTTCATAAGAGGTTGCTGGGATGGTGATGGATCTGTATACTTTGAGAAAGGTCGACGCCACTTGACCGCAAGCTTCTATAGTGGCTCTCGCTTATTCATAGAGGTGATGTTATCAGAATTGGAAAAAACTGGATTGCCTAAAAGAACCATATATACACTACAGCGAAAGCATCCGAGTTTCTATTTTAAATTCCGTGGAAATAATTGCATCAAGCTCTACCACTACCTGTACGACGATGCTCCCCCTACGCAGTATTTAGATCGTAAGCATGCATTGTTTAGAAAATACGCTGATCAACAAAAAGCAGCTCTCAAAGACGCAAAAGATCGCCAAATATCCATATTTAAAACGACAGAATAACGATTGAGTTTAGTATAATGCACTATACTCACCTATCGACCTCTCCCCTCTTTTTAAGATTAAAAGAAAACACGACAACGAACGCAATCTGTGCTTTACTGCAGAGTTTTGTCAGGCGTATCTTCTGTGTTCAGTCCATTTTGCTTCTATTATTTTATAGTGCTCCTGTACTTCATTGCCAAGCTCGCGAATCAGCTTTCTGCTTTTTGCCGTGAATCCTTTGAATGCATCAAAAAATTCTCCATCAATTACTGATTTCTCAATATCCAGAGCTACTGATAAAGCACGGGCTAATGATATCCCTTTTTTTTGCGCCTCCACAGTTTGATTCTTTACATATTCGAGTGACTTTTTAATGACGATCGCCTTAATAGCCGTGCCGTCAAACGTCGCATGTCTATTCTTGACCTCGATCTCGAGTTCACGTATCTGGCGTGCATGATCGTTTTCTTCCCATGCGAGGGTAGCCCAAAACTCGCGGTGTTCAGGAAATTGTTTGGAATATGCACTATATAAATCGCTGATCGTTTCCTCATGTTGAGCAAGCATCTCCATTATGCTGATATCCATTGAATCCTCCTATTTCTCATATACATTTAGACACACATTATGCAGGAACGTTTAATATGAGCTTCTCCCCTATTCTGAATACCAAAGTGCTGGTGTATCAGAGCTACGTATACACTATTATGTCTTTTTTGTCAACTTTACATAGAAAATCTTGACAAAAAAGGAATTATGTATAAGATTACCATAAATGCCTGTGATAGTAACATGTGTATTTGCATCGATATCATTTCTTATCACACTTTTATGTTTGCATTCATATTATAGAAGCAAAAGGAATAAAGATTTTTTGTATGCTTGTTTTCCATTAATATCCTGAATTCAAACATGTTAAAAAAAAAGCTATCAGCATAGATCTATCCAAAGCTCGCGCTTTTGTACTGCAAAAGCAGCTGCTTAATACAACCCGTAAACTCAAAGGCAAGCAGGGTGTCATGAAAATAATAGACACGCTCGGTTATATCCAGATAGATACGATAAATGTTATCGAACGTTCCCATCACCTCGTCCTTTTAACCAGATGTCCCGGTTATAAACAGCAGTTTCTCTATGATTTGCAGGCAAAAGACAAAAAAATCTTCGAATACTGGGCTCATGCTGCTTCTTTTATCCCGATGAAAGACTTCCGGTATTATATACGAAAAATGAAAGACAAACCAAAAGAAGATTCCTGGTATGGCACCTGGACAAAAAAATATCGACATTTATTAAAAAAAACCAAATCGAGGATTGAAAAAGAGGGCCCATTAGCCACGAGCGATTTTAAAGATACTATCAATAGAAAACGAGGACCTTGGTGGGATTGGAAACCAGCCAAAGCCGCACTTGAAATACTGTTTTGGAACGGGGAATTGATGATTAAAGAAAGGAGAAAATTCCAGAGAGTATATGACCTTACCGAAAGGGTTCTACCGAAAGATATAGATACAACTCTGCCGAGCGTGGATGATGAAAAAAAGTTCTTTATTAGGCGAGTTCTAAAAGCAATGGGTGTAGCAACTATCCAGGATATGAATAAATATATTGGTATCAGTGGAAAACTGAAGCAGTGGGTGGATCAAATGCAAAGATCGGGGGAAATCGTTGAAGTGAATATTAATGGGCTGGATAAACCATATCTTGCATTGACCACAGACCTGAGTGATTTGCGGAAGAAGAATGTCTTATTGAATTCTCAAGTTTATTTCCTTTCCCCTTTTGACAATTCGATCATCTCGAGAAAAAGGACTAGAGCTCTTTTTAATTTCGACTATACTCTTGAAGCATACGTACCTAAATCAAAGAGAAAATATGGATACTTTTGCTTACCGATTCTGTGGCAAAACCAGCTTATAGGAAGGATCGATCCAAAAGCAGATCGCCGGAACAAAATCTTGATTATTAATAATTTGCACCTTGAGGATAAAGGAATAAATTACAGTAAGTTTATCCCAGCTTTATCCTGTGCTATAAAAGATTTGGCTGATTTTCATAATTGCGAAAAAATTAATTTGAGTAAAAACATACCTTCAAGGATTTCTCGCAAGATTACAATATAAATGTTCTCTTGATTCTTTTGAGAATTTGTGTATTTTTATTAGGTATGCTCCTTTTTAAGGAGGTAAAATGGATAAAATAATTGCAATCTGTGGTCTTGAGTGTACAGCCTGCCCTGCTTTCATCGCCCGCCAAAATAATGACGATGAATTGAGAAAAAAGACTGCTGAGGATTGGTCCAAGGCATTTGGTGCTGAGATTACCCCTGAACAGATCAACTGTGTGGGTTGCCTCGCTACAGAAGGTGTTCAAATAAGCTATTGTGGCGAATGTGAGATTAGAAAATGCGGGCTTGAGAAAAAGGTAGAAAACTGTGCATATTGTGATGACTATATCTGCGAGAAACTCGAGAAATGGTTCAAAAATGTACCTGACGCTAAACAAAGATTAGATACGATAAAGAAGAATCTATAAATATCCGGGCATACTTATCTTATTAACGTACTAATACGATCTGTCTGGTTACTGTTCGATTGTTTGCATTCAACTGACAAAAGTATACACCATTAGGTGCTACTCTTTCAAACTTATCAGTACCGTTCCATGACACCGATGTCACGGATTCATTCATATCATACGGATCAACGTTGAATACTCTAATAAGACGTCCAGTTACATCATAGATTTTCAGTGAAGCATTCGTTGTATTCAGTATTCGACATCTAATAATAGTGTTTTGTTTGAATGGATTCGGATAAATACTGAGTTGAGTGACGATATCTGATAAACCGTGTTCCAGAACGCCTGTGCCAGTATTATAAAGAACCGTGATATTATCTGAATTGTAGTTTCCACAAGCAATATCAAGTGCACCATCCAGGTCAAAATCAGCAGACATTATCCCCCAGGGGTTCGTTCCAACAGTATACGTTGCCAAATTACCATACGTTCCATCACCATTATTCAGTAATACAGCAACAGTATTTGTACCATTATTGCTTCCAACCAGATCGATATCACCATCGCCATCAAAATCACCACCATGGAGAGCTCGAGTATTGTTCCCGGTGGTATACCCTGTCGGATTTGCATAGGTACCATCGCCATTATTCAATACCACTGTGATATTATTACCACTATAATTGGCTGTAGCAAAGTCAACATAACCATCATCATTAAGATCATTACCATAAACAGCAACTGGATTATCACCTACAGCATAATTTGTCATTTCCGGGAAATTACCATCACCATCATTCGACAATATTGAGATATTATCGTTCCCAGCATTTGTTACACCAAGATCCAGATCACCATCATTATCAATATCTTTAATAGCTATACCTCGTGCCCAGGTTCCAGCCGTATACGTGTACGGGCCTGAATAACTACCATTGCCATTATTTAACATCACCCGGACATTTGTTCCAGAACCCCAACCATCAGTCATTACCAGGTCAATATCCCCATCAGCATCAATATCACCCCCGGATAAATTCTGCCCGAGTATTGCTGGTGCATATGTAGCGAATACAGTAAAAACGCCACTGCCATTATTTTTTAAAATAACTAGATGTGATGTGCCTGGTTGATTATGTGCTGATGCGAGATCTATGTCGCCATCATTGTCAAAGTCGGCACCAAATAGAGCAATCGGGTCACCCTCAATCGAAGTGTATACTGGTGCGGCAAAAGTCCCATCACCATTATTAAGCAGAACGACAACACTATTAGGATTAGACGTTGCCGCAATATCGATATCCCAGTCAGCATCAAAATCACCGGCAAACAGACCACGCGGTTGATTGCCTGCAGTGAAGTTGAGAGGATTTTCAAATGTTCCATCTGATTGGGTCGATACAGCAGCTGTAAAATCCCAAATAAATCCCCCGAGGGATGGTCCGATAAGTGATTGGATGTCTTTAGTCAATATCGCTGTCACTATTTCACCGTCAACAAGATCGTCAGCAGGATTGAGGATTACAGTCGATGTACCGCTATTATAACTGATAAAGCCATCATGAATGCCCGACTGACTGCCATGCATAATGAAGGTCGAATCACTTAAAGTTGCTGAATCAACTTCAAGGCTAAATGTCGCTTGAATATCCGTTGTTTTTAGAACAAGTAACTGGTTCTGCACAGGATCAGTTGATGTAACGTTCAACGCGCTTTCATTGAGCAAAACAGCGATACTGTCTACATTTTGGCTTACAGTGATCATATCGAGGTCATAGTCATTGTCCACATCAGCATAAGCTATAGCAGATGGTGATGACCCAGTCGCATACTCAACTGCAGGGTCAAACCCACCAGAACCGTTACCAAAAAGCACAGATACATTATCAGATGACAGATTTGCCACGACCAGGTCAAGCTGTCCATCTGCATTAAAATCAGCGGCACACACACCCATTGGTCCAGTCCCGACTGAATAATGCACCGTCGAACCGAACGATCCATCACCATTACCTAAAAGACGCGACACATTATCAGAACTATTATTTGTCACTGCTAAATCCAAATTTCCGTCGCCATTGAATTCAGAAACACATATTGCCGAGGGTAATGTACCCACCGTATAATTATTTGCTGAGGAAAAACCTCCGTCGCCATCTCCTAAGAGAATAGAAATATTATTTGAGCCTGAATTCGCCGTGGCTATATCAATATCACCATCATTATCAAAATCACCACTTACAACCGAGCGCGGTTCACTACCCACTGCACATTGCAGGGATAATGAGAAAGAACCAGAGCCATCACCCAATAATATTGAAACGCTATCAGGATCTATGTTAGCAAAAACAAGGTCCAAATGACCATCACCATTGAAATCAGCACTGGTAACCGTATATGGCGCAGACCCGGTTACATAATTGCCAGCCTGGGTAAATGTACCATCACCATTACCTAAAAGAATCGTGGTATTGTCAGATAGTTGATTTGCTGCTGCAATATCAAGATCACCGTCCGCATTAAAGTCAGCTACACATAAACCTTCTGGCTGTGTACCAACACTGTAATTTACTGCGGGTAGAAAAGTACCATCACCGTTGCCCATGAATATCGAAACATTGTTCGATATTGCATTGACGACTGAAATATCAATATTTCCGTCAGTATTGAAATCAGCGGTTACTTCTCTTATTGGATGAGTACCCGTTGGATAATTTGTCGATAATACAAATACGCCTGAACCGCTGTCTACGTGCGTGATAAAGTACCAGGTAAAACCATTGAGTGAATCGCCTAATGTCGACTGAATGCCCCTGGTTAGAATCGTTGTAATACATTCCCCATATTTGAAATCATAATCCGGGTCAATCGTTAGCATCATCCCGATACTATCATAGGTTATCGTTCCAGGGAGTAAACCACCTTGATGGCTATATAATCGAACAGTATTTGAATCGAATGAAGTTGGATCCATTGGCATATTGAACATCGCTGAAACATCAATATCATATGCAATGTTTATCTCATTTTGAGCAGGAGTCGTAAGTATCACTTGTGGAATTGGAACAGCAGCGCCGGGTCCACCATAAGCACCCATATCGTTGCGTGAACCATCAGGGTCATTGTACTGTGCTGCAGGATTTCCTGAATTAATACACGGTGAGCCAGTCTGTAAATGAAAGTCATTGGGTGGATTCACATAGAGCGGATCAGCTGAAATACTCCCGGTACCAGGTGAACAATTCTGATAATTGGTAGCGTTGTTCCATACATTGTTATAGGTAAGCACCGGGGGTGTCCCCACTGCATAAACGCCATACAGAGTACTTGACGTTACTATATTATTCATTACCGTTGCACCATAACCGCCGCCATCATTAATGCCAATCCTATTTCCAACCACGGTATTATTGATAACTACAGGGTCGGCGCTTATTACTATTCCATCAAAATTCTGATTAACTACAACATTATTGTGAATATACGCATTAGATTGGTTCCAGGTAACTATGCCAAAGTCATTGCCTGTAACTCGATTATTACTAATATCTGGTTTGGCACCACTATTACAGAAAATCCCAGCGCCACCTGGCATTCCGCCGCCAGACACTGCACCGGTAACAGTAAATCCTTGGAACTTGGTATCATTGTCTATATCATTACCTGAAGCAAACACAACGTCACCGCTATTGCCACCACCATCAATAATTGATAATTCCTCGCCAGCCCCTCGTACAATAACATCTGCTTTTAAGGTTATTTCTTCATTATATGTACCTGGTGCAACGACAACAATGTCACCGCCATTGGCAGCATCAATGCCCTGTTGTATAGTCGGATAATCCTGCGGTACCCTTATTATTACGGCATGGAGTAAAAGAGGAAAAAACGCAAAGGTAACTATTAGTACTGTAAAAAATTTCTTCATTCCTGCCTCCTATTTTCTTAATTATAAAAAGAAATAATCGGATGTCAATGGTACAACGATTTGTGCTGTAATGAGAAAAAATTAAGTACCTGTAACCCTGGTATTCTTCTCTTTTTTGGAAAGGAAGTAGATACCAGCTAGAAGGAACAAAATACCGAGGAATTGCATTGAGGTAATTACTTCTCTTAAAACCAGATAGCCTAAAAAGATTGCGAAAAAAGGCGCAGAAAGTTCAAGTGCGGAAACCTGTGCAGCCTTGATCAGTCTTATCCCTTCATAATATAAAATGGTGCCGATACCAATGGTAAACCCGAGTAAGACCTGATAGATATTGACAATCTTAAGATCTCTAAAAACCAAAACATAAGCGATAAAAATAATACCTGCAAAGAAAAATCGGTAAAAGGCGATTATCCCTGCATCAAGTGATCTCAAGTACTTGCGTGCAACTATTGCAGTTGTTGCCCAGGCTACTGTTGCTGATAAGACATAGATGTCTCCAATCGTACCAAACCTGAATCCGACGAAATTACCGAGTGTCTTTGTTGTAACCATTATCCCCGCAACAATCATGAATAGTATTCCGAGATAGTCAGGTTTTGTGATCCTGTCTTGTTTGAGTACGAGAAATCCAAGAAATACAATGAAAATCGGTTGCATGTGACCGATTATGACTGCATTGATAACTGGCACCCGGGTTAAGGCATAGATATACATCAAATCGGCAAAGAGTGTTGCAATAAGGGATACGTATATTAGCTTGGGTATGTGCTGCCTCTTAACTGGAAGATGTTTTATTTTAAAAACGATAACATATACTGCAATGATTGCAAAAGCAAATATCGTTCGGGCGGCAAAGGTATTTATAAAATCAGTGTTCTGGTACGAAAGTTTTGCCAGGATAGGTTCAATTGCCCACATAACACTCGCTCCCAATACAGTCAAGGTGCCAAGCATTTTCTTATCGATCTTTTTGTGCATATGCGTATTGTATTCATATATACCGATAATTCAAGCCGGCTTGACAGCAAATCTCCGGAGAATATAATAGTATATGAAAATATCCCCTAAACACAAAATCTTTTTGTCCGCAATATTACTTGTACCTCAGCTACTATTCGGCCGCCTCCTTTTGGAGCACAACGGCATTGAAACTCCGGATAAAGACACGAGCTTGTATTCGTTTGAATTCACCCTGTCAGAGAACAATAGCAGAATGGTATTTGACTTCAAGAGTGAATTGGAACACGGCGAGGTGAATATCTGGTTAGGTGGCGGTGGTTATGAAGTGATCGGGAACTACACCAACGATGGAGCATTTGAATACATTAACGAGATTTTTGGGTCCTTGAACAATTCAGAACCAATCGTTATTAGAGTTAGTACTAAAGAAGCAGCAGGTAAATGGACGATCCGGCTTACTGAAATGTCATCAAAAAACATGCTTGTTTCAATATTTGTTTCCGGCATTTTGATTATACTGATTTGTGTCGTTTTATTAATTGGATGGAAAGTAAGAAGTAACAGCTCATTCAAATGGCCATTAATCGGTGTTGGCACCTGGTTTGTCGGTATTGTTTTGAAGTTTGGCTTCGCCTATTTTTTTAATAACCCTATCCTTGAATTCTTGAAAGAATCATTTGGACAAACTGGTTATCTATCCCTTGGCAGCATTTATATTGGTCTGCTCACTGGCGTTTTTGAAATCGGCGTAACCCTGGTCTTTGTATTGTTCATAAAGGGAATATATGAAAATGCACAAAGAGGTATCGGTATTGGACTTGGTGCTGGTACGATCGAGGCTTTACTCCTTGGATTTTCTCAAATCGGCGCCTTTGCCATGGTCATTTCAGACTCTCCAGGAAGCAGCGATATCATAACTGGTCTGGCCAATGCGACAATTCATACACCTGTATTTTTTCTTGTAGCGCCGGTTGAAAGAATAATCGCCATCCTGTGTCACACCAGTTCACGAGCCTTAGTTGTTTTGTCAGTCGTTAGAAAAAAACAAATATATTTCTGGGCTGGATTCCTTATTATGACGGCAATTGATGCTATTGCAGGTTATGCTCATTTAGCTGGATATGTTAATACAGTATCAACCTGGTTTATAGAGCTTGCCTTGCTTCCCTTTGCAATAGCAAGCATTCTTATAATCAAATTGTATTATGAAAAATGGACTACAAACTCAACCGATCCGTAGATAAAAATTACGGTACAAAAACTGCAGCAGCGACCACAGTTGTCCATAAGCTATTTTTATCGCCGATCGCGGTTTGAGTAATTGCCGTTGTCTTGACGATCTTACTGGAAATCTTCCAGATCTCTTTTCTCTCGTCATAACTCGTGTCAGGGTCAAAAGGAACACCAAGGGTCGTTGCTAACATCTGCGCGGCTAAATCTTCGGCTTTATCTGAGGCTCTAATCTCAGTTTCTCCACACGAGTGATATTCAGACAAATAGCCGTATTGTGTACGGTCCTTAGGTATCGCAACGCCGATTGAGGCAGCTATGAGACGATGTGACTCATTTGTACTGCACTCAGCCATCACTGCATAAACTATTTCCCCTGCTGATAAAGACGTAGTGCCTTTGCTCCTGGGTAGAATCTTTATTTTGGGAGGTAAGATACTTGATACCCTTACGATATTGAAATGAGCAATACCAGCATTACGTAATGCTGCCTCAAAACTTGCCAGTTTAGCTTTGTGCTTTCCAACACCTTTGGTCAAGAATAAATTCTCTGGTACCCACATATTATCTCCTTATGGAGCAGACCAGAGTCGAACTGGCGGCCTTCTCGCTGCGAACGAGATGCTCTCCCAACTGAGCTACTGCCCCTAACTTTTGGAGTATATCAGAAAAGAGTAGGAAGTCAATGCAAAAACCGTTTGAATGGATAAATCGCAATTGGTTAAATAAAACTCCGCAAAATGAAATATCTATCATCTATTCCATTTGACTTTTTAACCATTTAACCAAGATCGATCTCCTTTTCAATGATCAACATAATTTCTTGTACAGTTTTTGCTAAATCGCGATTCTCTATAATGTATTTGTAATCATTCTTGTAGCTCAATTCCTCAAATGCTTTAGCAAGACGGTTTTTTATCACCTCATTCTTATCTGTGTTCCGTTTGATCAATCTCTGCTCTAATTCTGCAAAATCGGGCGGGACAATGAAGAAATACAATCCATCAGGGTAACTGCTCATAAGTACGCGGGCGCCGTGTACGTCAATATCCATAAGTACATGTTGTCCTTTATTTAGCGTATTCTCTAATGTCTGCTTCGGTGTACCATATAGATTACCATGTACCCAAGCATATTCAACGAACCGCTCTTTTTTTATCCAATCTTTGAACTCAGCTTCAGTGAGAAAAATATACTCACGGTTGTTCTTCTCGCCTTGTCGCATCGGTCTTGACGTCACGGATACAGAATAGCGGACATCTGATCGCAAATTTAGCACTCTTTGACAGATGCTTGTCTTACCAACCCCAGAAGGTCCGGATAGGACAATCAATCTACCCCGTTTATTCACAGATCCTCTACCAAATACCCGCTTCTACTCAATATTCTGCACCTGCTCTCTGATTTTTTCGACCTCTTCTTTGATCTGGACTACAGATTTACTTATCTCGAGGGAATTGGCTTTTACACTACAAGTATTGGCTTCGCGTTGAATCTCCTGAAGCAAGAAATTGAGTTTTCTCCCACAATGTGCATCCTTGTTTAAAGCCTCTTTGAATAGAACCAGGTGACTTCCTAATCTCTTGCATTCTTCATTCACATCTGTACGGTCAATCGTATACAGTAACTCCTGATAGAATCTATCCTCGTTCAGTTCTTTGTCGAATTTCTTCCCGATTTCTTCAAGGTGTTCTTTATAGTCCTTGTTCCTTTTGGGTATTAGTTTCTCAACTACACGGATACTCTTTTCAATAACACGGATTGATTTCCTTATCTCCTTTTCGATATTCTTCCCTTCCTTGCGCTTCATTTCAAGGAAGGTCTTAAGAGCTCTATTAAGGATTGGTTTGAATGAGCCGAAAACACCTTTAGAATCTGCTAGCGGCTGGCTAAATTTTACCAATCCTTGTACTGATAATATAGTATTGATGTCAAGTTGTCCACCAACCTTATGCTGTTTTTTTAGTTTATCAACGACTTTCATATACGCATGAAGT
Source organism: uncultured bacterium (assembly GCA_965603515.1). Taxonomy (GTDB): domain Bacteria; phylum Hydrothermota; class Tepidihabitantia; order SM23-42; family SM23-42; genus JAUVZL01. The sequence continues at coordinate 30,601 of CBFDDH010000022.1, read as the reverse complement.
AATGCATCGTCTATCTCAACTTTCGCATCAAGGATCTCTCTATCCTGTTGAATAAGTACTACAATGTGTCCCCTGATCACTTTTTTCTGGACACAATGCCTGATATCATCTTCAAAAGGCAATAAAGTGCTTGGACACTTTACGGAGATCTCGAGGAAACGATGATTGTAGGATTTTATCTCGACATCAAATCTGATGAGCGGTTTTCTTATTGTACCGCTTGCTCGACCCATACCAGTCATGCTATAAGGCATCTAAACCTCCATTATGATCGTAACTGGTCCGTTATTATTCAAAACGACATCCATGCGGGCTCCAAAGACCCCGGTTCGCGTTGGAATACCTTGGGTATTCAGTGATGATATAAAAACCTCATATAGCTCCTTGGCTTTGCCAGGCTTTTCTGCATTAGCAAATGATGGTCTCCGACCTCGTGACGTATCAGCCAGCAGGGTGAATTGCGAAACAACGAGTGCGGCACCTTTAACATCCTTAAGCGAGAGGTCAAATTTTCCTTTCTTGTCCTCAAAGATACGTAGATTCGCGCACTTTTCTGCTAGCTCTTCGGCATTTGCTTGAGTATCACCCTTACGTATACCGAGTAAAATCAATAAACCGCTGTTGATTCTTGATATCGCTCTGTTTTCCACTTCAATTTTTGCCTTAGATACTCTTTGAATAACCGCTTTCATATATTAACGCGAGATAAATCTCGCTACTCCTTTTGTTTTGTTGCTATTAGCCATACGCCATATGCCAAAAGCGGGAGACGGGATTTGTCCCGTACCGAGGATCCCGCATTGCGGGAAACCCAAAACCAATCAACAGGTTTATCATGGCTCAACCTGTTCTCTATTCCCGACTCCTAAATGAGCGGGAGACGGGATTTGAACCCGCAACCAACGGCTTGGAAAGCCGTGACTCTACCATTGAGTTACCCCCGCATGCAAGTATTATAATAATCCAGTTAAAAAAGTCAATACAATTGGATTTGATCAACATAGCGGCACAAAGCAATTGAGCCTTCCCGAGTTGACATTCATGACGAATTGTGTACACTGTTCTAAAAGGAGGCATCTTATGTCGTCAATACTACTCATTGTTTCACTTATTGCACAATATGGTACAGGTATGAGCAGTAATGGACCAAACATTTCGATTGACACACCGGCATTGTCTGTTACTGGTCAGGCAAGCGCTGCGCTTGGCGTTCAAGCAACTGAATACAAAATCATACTCTACGCAGATACCTATGCATCACAAGAAAAAGAAGTGCTAGCAGCTTCAGAAGACATTAGGGAAGAAATAATCAAAGTCACGAAGAAGATTGGTGGTAAGAAAGAAGATGTTGTTCTGACAAGTCGTAATACACTTGAACCTATTGAAGGTGATCCATATTTCCGTGTTGAACAGGATATTCAGATTTGGTTGAAAGACGTAAAAGACATAAATAAGGTCAAAGAGACGTACTTGCTTATTGATGGTGTACAGATCGGTTCGGCTACACCAGTGATCGATAAAAGTGTAGATTACGGTCCATCGATCAAAAAGGCAAGAGTAGATGCACTGAAAAACGTGAAACAAGAAGCAAAAGATTTAGCTTTTGAGATGGGAGTTCTGCTTGGCGAACCGATGTTCATTGCGGAGAATGTTATTTACCCGACATATACAGGATACGAAACGAGTGAAGAAACAGAAATATCAGTTTCAGTGACTATCTACTATGCGATAACGCACAAAAAATAGCGGTAATCTCGCATTTTTCCCTTTTTGACCTAAAATCATACTGATTTCATCGAAAAATCAATAGCTTGACTAATTGCATTATATTTGTATAATAACGAAAGGAGAATAGGGATGCAAAACAATAAACAACGCATACAAATAGAACTGAGTGATGAGCAATCTGAAGGAATTTATGCCAATGGCGTTGGCATCCGTTTTACGCCATCAGAATTCATACTTGATTTCGTGCGATTTTTACCAGGGGCTCAAAAAGCTAAGGTTTTTGCAAGAATAATAATGACACCACAAAATGCTCATCTACTCAAAGAGGCTATAGTACAAAATATAAAGAATTACGAGGACAAGTTTGGCAAAATCAAAATCTTCGGCAAACCAGCAAAAGAAATCGGTTTTAAGTAAGACGATCAGTTTCTTTATTCAATCAAGACATCACGCGTATTTAGTAGGCGGATATGTGCGAGATACAACGCTCGGGATAGAACATCGGGATATCGATATAGTCGTCGAAGGTGACGCGACAATCGCAGCAAAACAGCTGAATACAAAGTTGAAAGGCAACCTTGACATACACAAGAAATTCGGTACTGCTTCTATTACCACAAAACAGATGAGGATTGACCTAGCGAGCGCCCGAGTCGAGAAATACAGCTCGCCGGCAAAACTGCCCCATGTTTATCCTTCAACTATTAATGAGGACCTCAATCGCCGAGATTTCACGATAAATGCTATGGCTATGTCTATCTCGAATGAAAACTTTGGGGAGATATTTGACCCCTTCAATGGTATGGAGGACATCAAGAAAGGTATCATTCGAGTTCTGCACAAGGAGAGTTTCAACGATGATCCAACACGGATTTTCCGTGCTCTAAGATATAAAAATCGTTTTGGTTTTAAGATCGGAAAAAGAACGAAAGCATTGATGACTGAAGCAATAAACAAACGAATGATCCAGCGTCTAACCGATCAGAGGATCCTTAACGAAATAAGGTTAATCTTTGAAGAAACAAACTATCAAGCTATAGTCAAGGATATTTCTAGTTCAAGATCGCTTAAAATAGGAAAGAAAGACATGGAACTGCTACCGGTTTTGGGACCGAGCCGTATGTATTTTTATCTGTCCAAACTTAAGTACTTTAACTTTCCAATCACAAGTGATGAGAAGCGCTTAGTCAGAGATTTCCATGACTTCAGCAATACAATAGCCCGCTTGGATAAAGCAACCAAGCATAGTGTGATTTTTGCAATTCTCTCCCCTATTTCGAGTGAGATCATTGATATTATGCCAGCTGCGCTGCCCAAACTAAAACGAAATGTCAGAATATTCTGGCAGCTCAAGAAGAAAAAGCTTTTTGTAACGGGCAATGATTTAAAGAGACTCGGTTACAAACCAGGGGCAAAATTCAGAAGTATCCTTAACCAGATGCGCGATTGGCAATTTGACAAGAAGATAAAGAATAGAAAAGAAGCCCTTGAGTATCTAAAAAACATAAAACGCTAATGGGTAGTATCGTTTACTTTTTGCTTTCTATACCACCGATCCTTCTTGCCTTAACCATCCACGAATACTCTCATGGGTATATGGCACTCCGTATGGGTGACCCAACGGCGAAATTCGCTGGTCGCCTCACCCTAAACCCGATAAAACATATTGATATTATGGGTTTATTCGCATTTATCATCTTCAGGTTTGGATGGGCAAAACCCGTACCTATCAACCCCGGAAATTTCAGAGATTTAAAAAAGGGTATTATCCTTACCTCAATAGCAGGTCCTCTTTCCAATTTCCTTATTGCAATCCCCTTTGGTCTAATAAGTAGAATCATTCCAGTTCACATGGATTTTCTTTTGCCCTTGCGGTTATTGCTCGAACTATTCGTGTTGTACAACCTCATATTCTGTGCTTTCAATCTTATTCCAATTCCACCCCTTGATGGCTCACACGTTCTCTTTGCTGTACTCCCATCCCGATTTCAGTATATTAAATTATGGCTGACACGCTACGGTTTCTTTGTTTTGATCGGGCTCATCATGTTTGATAGGATTACCGGGATACCGGTCCTTTGGGGTTGGATTGGACCGTTCGTAACTTTTTTCAGTACCCTCTTTGTCGGCAATTTAGTTATCCTGTGAATATGATATGGAGGAGAAATGAGCAGGTTACTTAGAATTTTACTTATAGCCATAGGTGCGATCATAGTCATCATGATTGCAGGCTATTTCCTAATAAAGAGCTATCTATCACCCAAAACAGTACGGAATATCGCTGAGGAAATTGCTACCGAAGCCCTTCAATATCCAATTGAGATAGGTCAAGTTGGTTTGCATTTTGGATTTCGAGTTGGCATCACAATAGACGATGTCAAAATACCCAATACCAAAGGTTTTAGCCGTAAACCAATGATCGAAATTGACAGAACCACTCTGAATCTGAAGCTCCTGCCTTTATTAGGACGTCGGATCGTCGTAAGTGGCTTGGATTTTTCAGGGTTAAAGGTCAACGTTGAAAAAAATAAACAGAATAAAACTAACTTTGCGGCAGTCATACCTAAAGAAGCCCAAGGTTCAAGTTGGGCATTATCCTTGTCTTCGGTCACTATTTCCCAGGGTGATGTTTCTTATGTTGATGCAATGGCTAAGACTGAAATAAAGGTCAAGGATATCGAGCAAAAAATCAGGTTTAAAGGTAATACGGTATCAGCATCCGGTAAGAGCACGGTGTACATATTGAAGGATCAAAGACTACCGGAAATGATAGTAAAAGTCAGTAATGAAATTACTTATGACACGCTTAAAAAAGATCTCCAGATCAAGAAACTTACCGCACTGTACGACCCGATAGATCTTTCAATCGATGGGACAATAAGTAAATTAGAAAAGCTCGATATTAATGCTAAACTCAAAGTTGATGACATCTCAAAACTTCCTTCATTGATCCCGGCTGATTCACGCCCCGAAAAACTAAGCGGTACGCTCATCGCAGCATGTTCAGTAACCGGCACAACCAAGAAGATGGTTGTTGCTGGAAACAGCGAACTCAAGAACGTATCTTTCATACCAAAAGGATTGAACCGGGGATTCACAAAAATTCATGGCACTTTTTCATTTACCAGCAAAACAATTAAAGATATTTCCCTGTCCGCGATGTTCGGAAATGCAAACTTGGAACTCAACGGAGCTATAAACAACCTTAGCAGCCCGACATTGAACCTCAAGACTAAAGCAACAGGAGATCTCCAGGATTTAGAGATGCTTACAACCGACATGAAAGATATGAAAATGAAGGGCCCGTTGACCCTCAATCTATCGATTAAAGGCACCACTAAAAAACCGTTATACCATGGGGATTATAAGATAAACAACGGACTTATAGACGGAATTGGATTAGCAAAACCTATAAGTAACTTTATAATCAAAGGGACAATAGCAAATAGTGTCGCCAGAATCAGTAAGTGTGGTGGTAACATTGGACACTCTGATTTTTCATTGACTGGCAAGATAACAAACTTTGAAAAACCAATAATTGAGATCAATAATACCTCGCTTCTAATAGACCTTGATGAGATCCTGCCAAAGCCAGAGAAAAACAAACAGCGACAAGGAAAGGCTGTACCTATAACACTCCGCGGGGTGACTAAAATAAATACATTTAATGGTGCAAACATGGTGTTTAAGAATATAAACTCAAGCTTCACGTATGAGAACGGAATAATTGATTTGAAAAATTGTACGGCAGATGCTTTTGATGGTGAAGTGCAGTTTGATCTCTATTATAATGTAAATAGCCCTGAACCCTATCGTATCCGCACCAGGATGACTTCGATATCAACTAAAAAAATCCTGAAACGGTTCTTAAACTTTGAAAACCTGGAAGGCAGATTAACGGGCATCAGCAATTTCCAGGGTCGTGGTTTCAGCAAGAAAGATGTCATTGCCAATCTCAATGCCTCAGGCAATGTGAAATTAGTCAACGGTGTATTCAGGAATTTCCCTTTGATAACAAAACTCCTGGCGTGGCTGGGGATGAAAGACCATAAGGTTGTGGATTTCAACGACCTCGTAGTTAATTTCAATATCGATAAGGGCAAAACAAAAGTGAAAGACTGGGCATTGTCGTCAAAAGTCGGTGATTTTCTCACCAACGGTACAATTGATCTAAATGGAGGCGTGAATTTGAATGTGACGGCTACGCTCAAGAAAAAATACTCAAACATTGTGAAGAAATACCACGGTGAGTGGATATTCCCGATTGATAGTAAAGGTCAGGCAACAATCGATATCAGAGTCACTGGAAAATTCAGCGATCCTAAATTCAGTCTGGATAAGAACAAAATTAAGCAGCGTCTCAAGGGTCAGTTGAAGAATGAATTCGATAAGAAAAAGAAAGAATGGGAAAGTAAAATAAAGGATTTATTGAAAGGAAAATGATAATAAAACCGCAGTATCACTTCGTTTGCAGGATCATCCGCCTTTAGGCGGGATTCGCAGAAAATGCAGGATCGCTACGCTTGCATTAACAGATGAAATAACAATGCCTGAACTCCCCGAAGTCGAGACTATTAGAAGAGAGTTAAAACCTAAAATAATAAATAAAAAAATTCTCGCCTGTATTAGCTTGCGTGATGATGTTATTGCTTACCCCAAACCAAAGACATTTTGTAGAGCGATCCTTAACGAAAGAGTTATTGATGTAACAAGAAAAGCCAAATATCTATTTCTTGAACTCACCAATGGAAAGAAAATTGTTTTCCATTTCAGACTCTCTGGTACTATCTCACTAAGAAAATTACGTACTAAACCCGAGCGTTTCACAAGGGTGATAATCAAGGTGAATGGATATCAGCTTTTCTTCAATGAACCAAGGGTGCTGGGTAGACTCTACTTATTGAAGAACAAAAGGAGATTGCCGATTCTAAAAGGACTGTATAACCTTGGACTTGAGCCAATCGTTGATGAATTCGACTTGTCCTACCTTCGCAATAAAATAAAAGGAAGAAAGGCGAAGATCAAAGCATTGCTTCTCGACCAGAGTATCTGTGCTGGAGTCGGTAATATATATTCTGACGAAGCTCTTTTTCTTGCCGGGATAAGACCATTGCGCCGTGCCAAGCGTATAACGGTCAGAGAAACTGCAAAACTCGTGAGAACATTAAAAGATGTAATAAGAAAAGGGATAGATAATTCAGGAACATCGGTTTCCGATTATCATAGAACTGACGGCAAAGATGGAAATTTTCAGAAGTTCTTATATGTCTACGGCAAAGAGGATGAACCTTGTAGAGTCTGCGGGACAAAAATCATCTTGACAAAACTCGGTAACCGGTCCACCAGATACTGCCCAAAGTGTCAGAAGTGATAAGACAGTTATTAAGTAACTAAGTAATTAAGTTATTAGGTAACTAAGTTATTCAGTGACTAAAAGACGTTTAGTCCGTTATTTCCGTTATTATCGTTTTTTTTTGAGTACGACTTGTCCCGATTCATCGGGCATTGTCTGATAAATCAGACAACTACAGCTTGCTTCACGATTCTTGTCATTGCGAGGCGACGTAGTCGCCGCGGCAATCTCCGTTACGCCATTACTTTGATATTTATCCCGTAGGTGTTTACACTAGCGGGACACCGTTACGTAATTCTGTTCTTGGTTCTTGGAATTTGGTTCTTGGAGCTTGAAGTTCCTTTCCTGCCGTGTCATTGACATAATGAGAATATTAACTATAGTTATGCTATGGATGAGTTTCCAAGCAAATATGATCCTCAAAGCATTGAGGATCAATGGTATGAATTCTGGCTGAAGGAAAAGCTTTTCACGCCTGATCCTCGGTCAAAAAGACCACCCTATACAGTGATGATACCACTGCCTAATGTTACAGGTCGATTGACTCTGGGGCATACCCTGAACAACTCTATCCAGGACATTCTTATCAGATATAACAAATTGACCGGGCATGAAACCCTATGGATGATGGGTATGGACCATGCTGGTATCGCTACTCAGGTTGTTGTCGAGAATAAACTACTGACAGAAGGTATCAGGAAAGAAGATTTCGGCAGAGAAAAATTCGTCCAAGAAATATGGAAATGGAAGGAAGAGTACGCCACTACGATCCGAAAACAGTTGAAAAAAATGGGGTTTGCGCTTGACTGGTCACGCGAACAATTTACCCTATCAGAAGATTATTCCAAGAAAGTGATCAAGGTATTCGTAGATCTGTACAAGAAAGGTCTTGTTTACCGGGGTGAATACATAATTAACTGGTGTCCGCGTTGTCTATCTGCTTTATCTGATGAACAAGTCGAAACTGAAGAAGAACCGGGTGAGCTTTATTATATTAAATATCCGATAATCGGTACAGAGAATTTCATCACGGTAGCAACAACCAGACCTGAAACTATGCTTGGCGATACTGCGATATGTGTCAATCCAAAGGACCAGCGTTATAAGAAACTCATTGGCGGCACTGTTTTATTACCGATAATGAAGCGTTCTATCCCCATTATCTGCGACGAATATGTGGACCCGGATTTCGGCACTGGTGCTTTAAAGGTCACACCTTCTCATGATCCTTTTGACTTTAATTTGGCTAAAAAACACGATCTTGAATTTATCAATATCATGAATCCTGATGCCACCCTCAATGAAGAGACTAAGGAATATAATAAATTAGACCGCTATGCAGCTCGTGCCAAAATCATAGCTGTTCTGAAAAAAGAAGGGTTGCTCGAGAAAGTTGAGGATTACAGACTGCCATTGGCTAAATGCGAACGCTGTCACACGGCTATTGAACCACGGATAAGTAAACAATGGTTCGTTCGCATGAAAGCATTGGCTAAACCCGCCATAGAAGTAGTAAAGAATGAAACTGTGAAGATATATCCAAAGAGGTGGATAAACCTCTACAATCACTGGATGGAGAATATCCGAGACTGGTGTATTTCCAGACAACTATGGTGGGGGCACAGAATACCAGTTTATTACTGCCGTACCTGCTATAAGGCAGAAAGTGTTAAAGTAAATAAGAAACAAATGAAAACGGAGATAAAAAATCCGAAAGGTATGATTGTCTCAACGAATAAGCCAAAGAAGTGTCCAGTATGCGGATCTAGTGATATTTACCAGGATGACGATGTTCTTGATACCTGGTTCAGTTCCTGGCTCTGGCCGTTTGCAACACTCGGTTGGCCAAGTAAAACAAAAGATTTCAAACGTTTCTATCCAACCCAAACATTGGTAACAGGTTGGGATATCATTTATCTCTGGGTTGCGCGGATGATCATGGCCGGTTTGGAATTCACCGGACAAGTTCCGTTTTCAAACGTAGTATTTCATCCCATGATACGGGATGGAAAAGGCAAGAAGATGTCAAAAAGTCTTGGCAATTCTCCAGATCCAATGGATTTGGCTAGCAAATATGGCGCTGATGCATTGCGTTACGGGTTACAACTTATTACACCCAAGGAACAGGATGTTCTGTATTCTGAAAAAGCGATCGATGTAGGTCGAAAATTCTGTAATAAATTATGGAATGCAGCCCGATTGATCTGGATGAATCACAAGGACGATAATGAAACACCACCATCACAACCCACTATATATGATGCTTGGATCATATCAGAATTCAATATACTGGTTAAGAAAACCAATGACCGTTTTTCGAATTTCGAACTCAATGCTATCGCTCGAGATATGTACGATTTTGTCTGGCATACATTCTGTGACTGGTTTCTTGAGATAATTAAGATATGTCCATCAAAGGATACCGCGAAATATCTCTTAAAACAAATCATAATAATGCTCCATCCCTATATACCATTTATCACCGAAGAGATATATCGCAAATTTAATTTCTCTAAAAAAAGCATCCTCCTTGAGAATTGGCCAAGAATAAAGGCAGTAAAAACCGACATTGCAAATGTCCGTGCCTTAAAGCGTCTGATCGAGGAGATCCGGAATATCCGTGGTCTTTTCAACCTGGACCCAAAAGAGAAACTCTCGGCAATAATAAACACAAGCGAGGATTTCAGTAATTTCCTTGGAAAAAACAACATGGTTTTACAGGGCCTTGCCGGACTTAAAAACATAGATTATGACAAGAACCCAGACCAGTCAGTGGCAACTATTATCATGCCAGCTGTCGAGTGTTATATCATATTGGCTGGTATTGATATAGAAAAGGAAAGGAAACGTCTTTCAACAGAGATTACCGCGCTCTCGAAGAAAATTGATGAAATAAAATACCGTTTGAATAACCCCACTTACATCCGCAAAGCTGCTCCTCTAGTCAGGCAACGCGAGCAAGAACGCCTCGAAGATTTTTTGGAGAAAAAAGAGGGTATTGTTAAAGCAATAGAGAAACTATGAAATATATTGGATGGATCGTGAGTTTTATTCTATTAATTGGAGTGTTTGGTATCTATAAAACTCAATATGCACCAATGAAAACGGATATAGATAAACTTGAAAAAGAGATCGCGATGTGGGAAAATGTCCTTAAGGGCGAAAAAGGATTGATCGGCGATCGCAACCGCTTTCCTTCAGACCGATTTTTCAAAAACAACAAACTTACACCTTACGGTGAAGTCGACATTCTTCGCAAATTCAGCATGGAGTACAAGAACCTCGAATTGTACATATCAGCACCGCGAGCTCTGGATCGAGCTGCCGATATCCTGCGTTTCTTGAACGAACAGCGAATTGAATACAAAACTTTGCGTTGTATTGTGGTGATCGATTCAGTTCAGCGTTTTGAATACAAATTTTCTAAATGAAATGAAGCGCCGATCCTTTAGGATCCTGAGATTGAGCATGCTCTTGCTGATCCTAGATATTGCCCTGGCTAATGGTTTTGAGAAAAAAAATGCCAGATTAGCAATGCTCCTCTGTATCTTCCCGGGCGGTGGACAGTACTATACAGAAAGGTATATACCGGGTATAGCTATCAGTGCAAGTGAGTTGGCGATCGGGTACTATGCTTACAAATACCATAAAGAAGAGGAGTACGGAAAACGAAATTCCATGCTCTGGTGGGGTCTTTTTGTCTTTGGATACTCGGTCGCTGATGCCTATGTAGGCGCAAAGATGTACGGTTTTGATATTGAAGCCGACATCGATAACGTGTCTATTAGTTATTCCTTCAAATGGTAATCGTCAGCCACAATAACCGGGAATCCTGAAAAAGCGATCATCGCGTTAATGATTTGGACTAGTCTTGACCTGTTCGATAGCTTTGAGTAGTTCGACCACGACACTCGCATGAAGCTGGTCTTTTGTAAGATTGTACATGGTCATAATGTGTCCCACGTCGCTCGATACATACATCGGTGGTAGGTTATTCAAAGTTAGAGTCATAATATCACGATAGCAGAGATCACACCTGCACAAATCCTTATTACCCTCATACATGTTATCCAGTTCTTCTCGGACTATTTTCTCAATATAATTTTCATAACTTGATTGGCTCATAGTAACCTCCCCTTTTTTATTAAATCAAAAAACTCTTGCTCAGATAAAACCTTGATACCAAGTTTCTTTGCCCGTCTATATTTAGAACCTGTCTTTGATCCGTAAACAAGGTAGTCAGTTTTTTTTGAGATCGTTGTTCCTGGATGACCGCCATACTTACGCACAACTGCTTGAACTTCACTCCGGTTTACTGAACTAAGCTCACCAGTGAAGACAAATATCTTTCCACGGAGCGAATTGATCCTGTTGCGTTTACGACCCGAAGTAAAATGCAGACCAAGTTTCTTCAGTTCGTTTATTAATTCGAGGTTATGCTTGCTCTTGAAGTAATTTACTATGCTTTCCGCAATAACATCCCCAATCCCATTGATTTCTTCGTATTCTTCAACTTCAGCATTAATCATAGATTCTATAGAGCCAAACACATCGACTAGGATATTGGCACAGTTTACTCCAATATTAGGTATGCCCAGACCATATAGTACTCTTGTGAAATCCTGGTCCTTACTCTGTTCAATTGAACGCACCAGATTCTCTGCGGATTTCTCAGCCATTCTTTCGAGCTTTGCCAGTACATCCTTTTTAAGACGATATATGTCGTCGAACCTCTTAACCAAATCCGTGTCAACAAGCTGGTCCACCAGGATATAACCGAATCCTTCAATATCCATTGCTGGCCGGGAAGCAAAATGCAAGATGGCGCCTTTAAGCTGCGCTGGACACGATGTATTGACACAACGCCAGTTTGCTTCCTGAGGTAACCTGACTATTTTTTCTCTGCAGACAGGACAATGTCTGGGAAACTTAAAAGCCTCTTCTCTTGGGGTATGCTGATCCTTTACAACCGAGACAACTTTGGGAATAACCTCTCCCCCTTTTTCAATCACCACGAAATCGTTTATCCTTATGTCCTTTTTCTTAATTTCATCTTCATTATGTAAAGTGGCGCGGGAAATCGTTGAACCTGACAAAAAAACAGGATCCAAGAGAGCAACTGGGGTTATCCGACCAGTTCTACCTACCTGTATTATTATATCCTTGATTTTGGTCTTGGCCTGACATGCCGGATACTTGTAAGCAATTGCCCACCGGGGACTCTTCATAGTAGTACCCAATAGCTCGCGCTGCTTATAGTTATCGACTTTTATCACCAGTCCATCTACCTCATATCCTAAGGTCTCTCTTTTATTTTGCCATTTAGTAATATAATCATGGACTTGTTCGACAGACGTGCATAACTTCATATGTGGGATGATCTTAAAACCATTCTTGCCGAGTGCTTTAAGGGTTTTATAGTGAGAGTCATACGAGTCACCAGGTGAACGGGGTATAGTATGAATGAAAATATCAAGACCACGTCTGGCGACCTCTTGCGCAGCAAGTAGTTTCAACGTTCCAGCAGCTGCATTGCGTGGATTAACGAATTGTGGTAACCCTGAGTTTTCCCGTTCTTTATTGAGTTTTGTAAAGGATAATACCGGTAAAAAAACCTCACCCCTCACTTCAATGTTTTTCAAAACGGAATCTTCAGTTATAATACGCAGTGGTAAAGACTTGATCGTTCTGAGGTTCTGGGTTACGTCATCACCGCGAACACCATCGCCCCGGGTTGAGCCAAAAACCAATTTACCGTCTTTATAAAGGAGTGCAACAGCGACCCCATCTACTTTAAGCGTAACTTCGTAGTTAACGTCATTCTTAAGAACCTTTTTGACCCGTTTGTCAAATTCCTTGACGTCATCTTCTGAATATGTGTTGTCCAAACTCAACATTTTTGTTTTATGGACCACGGTTTCAAAGCCCTTAAGCGGTTCTCCACCCACTCGTTGGGTTGGTGATTCCAGTATAATGAGTTGAGGAAAGCGTTTTTCCAGTGACTCGAGGTTTTTGTACAACTGATCATACTCATAATCGCTTATCAGAGGATCGTTCAGTACATAATAGTGATAATTGTGCTTATCGATTTGTTTTCTTAACCGGGCAATCTCTTTTTTTGCCTGCGCAACAGTCATCGTCAAATTATATATATATAATAACATGAGTCAACAAAGGTTGGAGACGCCTAAACTGACTGAATATTGACATTTTCGTGGTTTTGTATAGAATTTACTATGTCGAGAAAGGTTGATTTTCTTGTTGTGGGATCAGGAATAGCCGGATTGACCTTTGCCGCCAAAGCGGCACAATATAGCCAAGTACTCATTCTGACCAAGAAGAATAAGGCTGATTCCAATACGAACTATGCACAAGGGGGCATCGCATCAGTCTTTGCTGATAGAGATTCATTTGATTGCCACGCGAATGATACGGTCAAAGCCGGTGAAGGGTTGAGCCATAAGGATGCTGTGAGAATAATGGTTGAGAATGGTCCCAAGCTAGTGAGGGAATTGTATAATGAGGGTTGTCTGTTTACCCTCGACGATCAAGGTGATTTTGAGCTCGGCAAGGAAGGCGGTCATTCCCATCGCCGTATCGTACATGCCAAGGATTATACTGGCTATGAGATCGAACGTGTCCTTTTGGAAGAAGCCAAGAGAAGAAACGTCGAAATAAGTGAAAATGAGATTGCCCTCGATTTAATTGTTGTCGACGGTGAGTGTTTAGGGCTCTACTTTTTTGACGCCAACAAACAAAAGATTGACTACATCTTGGCTAATGCTACAGTACTTGCTACCGGTGGGACCGGACAAGTATATCTTCACACAACAAATCCACCGATTGCAACTGGAGATGGTATTGCCATGGCCTATCGCGCTGGGGCAAAAGTGGCTAATATGGAGTTTGTACAATTCCACCCCACATCGGTTTACAATATACAGATTGATGGACGGGCTTTTTTAATATCAGAAGCAGTACGAGGTGAAGGTGGCATATTGAAAACGAAGAGTGGTAAATCATTTATGAATAAGTACGACCCGACCGGGAACCTCGCTCCGCGGGACATCGTGGCGCGAGCTTGTGTTTCTGAAATGCATGCAACCAAATCAGAATATATACTACTTGATATTTCACATGTCAATGCGGACTATCTGAAGAAACGCTTTCCAACAATCTATGAAACATGCCTAAAATGGGGTATCGATATAACTCGTGAACCAATACCAGTAGTACCAGCTGCCCATTATACGTGTGGCGGTATCTTGGTTAATACCTGGGCTGAATCGTCCATAAATCGCTTGTTTGCCCTGGGCGAATGTAGTTGTACTGGTGTACACGGCGCAAATAGGCTGGCATCAAATTCCTTGCTTGAAGCCCTGGTTTTCTCAACAAGGGCATCAGAAAAGGCAAAAGAGATCAAAGAAATTAAAGTAAAAACGACAAAGTGCATGCAGAAAACTGCGTGTACCCGACCAGATCATAGATTACAGATCAAACAAATCATGAACCAATACGTCGGCGTTATGCGAAATGCGAAAGGATTGGAAAAAGCACACCGATCGATCAGCGATTTCTGCACCAGGTTTGATGATGGTGTACTGATACAAAATGCCGAGTCTCGAAATATTGCCGATATCGCAATACTCATAGTTAAATCGGCTATTATGCGTCTAGAATCCCGTGGTCTTCACTATATCAGAGAGTATCCGGAAAAGAAGAAGGATTTTGCAAAAGATACGATAATCCATAGGAAAGAAAGTTGAATAAATAAAGGAAGGAGAATGGAACAAGGAGAGATCGAAGTTCTTCTGGAATTGGGGCAGTCATATCTTCTCAACAAAGAATATGAACAGGCAATAAAGCAGTTTAGCGCAGCCCTTACAATAAATCCACATGACCCTGAATTGTACTATAATTTAGGGCTTGCCTACGAGGGAGCTAATAAAACCAAAGAAGCAATATCAATGTATGAAAAGACATTACATCTCGACGAGAGATTTAGCAATGCCGAAATACGTCTCGATAAACTCAAGGAAGAATTGACCAAAGCAAAAAAGAAAACGACCAAAGGGAAAAAATGAAGTGTCCCCGCTGCGGTGGAAATATGAAGGAAACAAGAGGTTCACACCACAAGAAAAAGAAATGGAAATGCCAGTATTGCAACAAGATCCGCTTCACCGATTTGAGAGAAAAACACAAAAAAAATCCCTAAAGAAATCCGGGGAATCTCCGTACTCAAGAGAGCCGAGAGATCTTCTTTCAGAGCTCACACAGAAAAGTATTGACAAGGCACGATATTTAACTATATTTTTCTAATATTATGGAAACATATTACTCGATTCTGGGAGTTTCGGCTAATGCAGCGCCCGAGGAAATAAAAAGATCCTATCTTAAATTAGCACAAAAATATCATCCGGATCGATACCTTGATCCTAAGGAAAAAAGCAAAGCGAACGAAAAATTCTCTAAGATCACCGAGGGTTATCGTGTCTTATCCGACGATAAACTTAAGGAGGAATACGATAAATCCATGGAAAGGGGTACAAAACCAAAGGATGAAGCTAAGGAAACACAAGCGAAGAATGCCTTCAGAAGAGCAATTGCATTCCTTAGACAGAACGATCCTTGGCGAGCAGTCAACCTTCTACGCATTGCTTGTCGCTACCACGAACAGCCTATCTACCTATCATATTTAGGACTTGCTCTGGTATATACGAAACAGTACCAAAGAGAGGGTTTTGAAAAACTTGAGTTGGCGATCAAACAAGTAATGTTCAATCCGATATTTTATGTTAACATCGGATTGGCCTACGAACATAACGCTAATAAGTCAAAAGCACTTGAAGCATATTTTGAGGCACTCAACTGGGACGAAAATAACAAGGCCGCGAAAAAAGGTATTGAAAGATTGCAAGCTAAGAAAAAAGGCTTCTTGTCAAAATTATTCGGTGGCGAAAAATGAAAAAAACCAATATCCTCACCAGTTTTGAAAAACTTTGCTGCGATTTGGCAATAGTCGTGAAATATGACAGGTTCTTTGGTCGCGGCGGTTTTTGTCGACTCAGAGATCAATCCTATTTTATTATCAATGAACGGCTTTCCAATGAAGCTAAAGAACAAATATTTGTCGATGAACTAAGTGGATTCGACTTTACCTCTACACAAATCCCCTCACAATTAAAAGATCTACTCAGCAAAGAAGTTATGCAACAACGCAAAAGTGATTAACCCTAATACCCCACGGGTTTCACTGTTCATCTCTGATCTCGCCCACCAGTTCTTCAAGCAGGTCTTCTAAAGTCACAAGTCCGATCGCCATGGATCGCTCGTCAACGACGATCGCCATATGCTCCCCCTTTTGTTTCATCGTGGTGAAAATCTTCATACAACGTTCTTTTACCTCAATGAAAAACGGCTTTCTTGAAACAATTCTATTTTTGTAAAAATAATCTTTGATATTGAAAATGCCGATGATATTGGTTTTTTCTCCTTGGTAAACTGGGATCCTTGTATATATCCTCCTGTTTTTTCCGATCAGCGATTTCAATTCATTACCCTGGCAACACGTAATGGCAGTATCCAGCGGTATCATGATTTCTCCAATTGTACGCTTGGAAAAATTGAAAAGCCTTGTAGCAAATAGTCTTGCCTCCTCTTCATACTCACTTATCGCATGAATAATATCAGACCTTTGCAGTGAATCAGTCTTCACCTCAGTCTTGAAAAGGTGCGCCAGCCTTTTGGAAATGAAAGCGTAAAAACTGACCACTGGGTAGATAAGGACTTCATTGTAATGAATCAAATTACTGAGGCGGCTCATAACCTTACTTGGATAAGAAAGGGCTATCGATTTAGGGATGAACAAACCAACTGTCAATGAAAACAACGAGAGCAGAATAGTCGAGAGAATTACTCCATTGCCGCCCAGAAGCCTGATAAAGAAATTGGCGAACAGGGTCGATGCCAGTACAATAAGAAAATTCTCGCTCACCGACAGTGTCGAAAAAAAACGTTCTGGCCGATCCATAAAATTGCTGACCCGCACTGCCCAGAGTTTCTTTTCACTTTTTGCTCTGAGCACACGTATTTTCTCAAGGCTAATTAAGCCTGTCTCACTCGCCGAAAAGAAACCTTGCAGCACAATAAGCAATAACGGGATTATAAAGTATATCACGGTCTTACCTTCTCAATAAGAACTTGTTCTATTATTCTATCTCGAATGTCTTTAATTTCAATCTTGAGCTCTTGTAGTTTAATTATCTCCTTTTCGTTAGGGATTTTACCGAAGTGATTCAGGATGAATCCAGACAACCTCTCCCCCTCATCCGCAAACGGCTCCACGTCGAGCACACGGGCAAGCTCGCCAATACTAATATCACCAACAAAAATGTATCGATTGGCACTGATCATCTTGTAGGGAAGATCAGTGACCTCGTCATATTCATCGACTATCTCACCAAAGAGAGATTCCAGAATATCCTCGAGCGTTACGATCCCGCTGAAATCACCGAATTCATCAACAACAACGCTGATGTGAATACCGTCTCTCCTGAACTCGCTGAGCAGGTTATCAATCAGCTTTGTCTCGGGAACTATATAAGGTTCCCGCATCAGTTGCTTCACAGTGATTTCTTCCGGAGTTTTGTTGTTCATACCGCTAATGAAGACATTCTTCGCATAGAGAATTCCCACAACATCATCGTTTTCATTGAAAACACAAATTCTCGAGTGTTTCTCTGAAACCACTATTTTCCGAACGTCCTGCAAACTAGCCTGAATCGCGATACCGATAACTTTGTGCCGCGGGGTCATAATATCACTCACTCGCACCTTACCGAATTGGAGTATTTGATGACCAAATTTAGCCTCGCCTTCATCTAATACTTTGTCTTTCTTCGCCTCGTTCAACATTATTTTGATCTCTTTCTCAGATATCGCCGTAAGTTCCTCCGGAGGTCGTTTGCTCATTATCGCCTTGGTAAATAATACCATCAACGATGATATTGGTTGAAAAACGCCAGAGACAATGCTGATTACCTTACCAAACTTAAGTGCCAAATATTCCGCATTTGAGAACGCGATTGTCTTTGGAGTAATTTCGCCAAATATTAGAAGTAAGGATGTCATCAGTATGAATTCAATACTGAAAACGAGTATGGAGTTCACTGTATGACCTGCGATGATCTGTAGCAGAATGATAGTACCGACTGAGGCGGCGGCAATGTTCACAAGAAGGTTTGCCAACAAGATAGCCGCAAGGGTTTTCCCGGATTCCTTTCTTAGATGACCTAGTGTTTGAGCTCCTTTTTGATCTTCGTAAATGAGGGTCTTTACACGGAAACGCGATAAGGAAAAAATTGCCGCCTCCATGCCTGAGAAGAAAGCACTCAGTATCAGAAATAAGACTATCAGGGCAAGGTATAATAACATGCTAAATCGAGATCTGCATTGCTAATATCGTAATCATGCACTGTGCTGCACGTCTGGTCACGCCATCTTCACAAATTGCTTTGGGGTATATACTTAAGATACTGGAAACATTTGTTTTCCATCGTTTCGGTTTGTCCTTTTGTTCTATGATCATAACCTATAATGTGAAGTAAACCGTGTATAATATAATAATACAATTCGCTAGTATCGCTGACCCGATCATACGATACGTATATTTCAGAAACCTCCTCCATATGGAAAGAGATCACGTTCGTAGGCTTGTCTTTTTTTAGAAACCTCCTGTTTAGTGTCTTGAGATAGTTGTCATTGGTAATTATTATATTAAGGTTTTTGAGCATTGTCCCCTCCGCGTCCAATGTCTTCTCAATGAGGCTAACTATATTCTCTCTGACACTCGACACCAAACTACATGTGGCTTGATTAAAAATATTAACTTTCAATCAAGATCTTCTGTTTTTCCTGTTTGTCTTCTCGCTGGTCTCTTCTCCATTCTAGTCATATTCAACACGCGGGTGGAAAACACCAGTAAGGGTTGATAAAAATGTAGTACTCACCATTCCCAAATCCTGCCGTGTGATAGGACATTCATCGAGTTGACCGTCTGCAAGCTTCTTCTCAATATTATCCTTCAATATTTTTTGCAGTTTTGTGACGGTAATATTCTTCTCGCTCCGCGCAGCCGCCTCAACAGTATCAGCAAGCATGACAACTGCAGCTTCCTTGGTTTTTGGTTTAGGGCCCGGATATCGAAAGGTATCCTTGTTGATAGATGAAGAAGTATCCAGTGCTTTGTTATAGAATAATTCAATGGTAGTTGTCCCATGGTGTTGTTCGATAATACTAATGATTTTCTTTGGTAATTTCATCTTCTTCGCCATTCCGACACCATCCTTGACATGCGATATGATAATCAATGTACTCATCTGCGGTTTAAGTGTATCATGCGGATTCTTAATGCCGCGTTGATTCTCAATATAATATTCAGGTTTCTTAAGCTTACCGATATCATGGTAGTACGCGCCGACCCTTGCGAGGATCGGGTCTGCTCCAATTATTCGGGCAGCGGCTTCAGCCAGATTGCCTACAATAATTGAATGATGATAAGTGCCCGGTGCCTCTATAGCCATCTCTTTAAATAACGGTAGATTAAGATTGCCCTGTTCGAGCAATGTTAGATCAGTACAAAAATCAAAAATCTTTTCAAACAAGGGTAATAGAAGAACGAAAAGCACGCTCGCTAGAACGCTGTTCAAAACACCTTCGCCAAGATGCCATAAGTTAAACCTGCCTTTTAATAAATATAAATCGGCAAAGAGTATCGCCGCCACATTGGCGATCGAAATATATATAATCGGCCTGTAAAGAGACGATCTAGAGCTGATCGTTCGCGACGAAAAAGCTGCCACTGTCCCACTGACTAATAGAAAAATGAACGTCGGCATGGAGTTCAGGATAACGCCAAATACAGCGGCAAAAGTCAGAGTCATGATAACCGCTACGTTGAAATTGAAATATAGCGCAAACAAAAGAATGAAAAAAGAGATTGGCAGGAGATATATCGTGTCGGTTGCATACGTGATTTTACCAATCACCAAATATACGGCTGAAAGTAAAGCAACGAAATAAATATTTTTCCCATCAAAGAGTTTTGCTTTTGCAACTAAACTGAAATTTAGCAAAAGAAATATCGCCCCAAAGTAAAGCAGATTTCTGAAAAGCATAGTCTTCAATATTTCCCAGGTACCAACTGAGATGTAGGTAGTTTCTAAAACCGTGATTATCTCTCTTGCTTCTCTGGTGACCCGCTTGTGTTTCTCTACTATGATTTCGCCTTTCAGTATCTTCCCTTTTGTCTTGGGGATATTAGCAAAAACCTCCTCTATTTTCTCTTCAGTCTTTTTCACATTATAGATGACATTTGGGGCAAGCAAAAAACTAACGAGTACACGGTACTCAGGCTTCTTTCGGTAACTGAGTATGGACTCGGCTTCACTTATTGAAAATAGTCTTTCTATTGTTTCAACTACCACTCTATTACCACTCTCGATCGTTATTATCCTGAATTGAGTGGGTTTTGTATCAAGGACACCAGCGGCATATATATTACCCAGCCTCTCGGCAAGCTCTTTATGAGTTTGCGCAAACGGGTTTTTGGCCAGGTATCTAATTACGTCACCATCAAGCGCATATTCTCTCTGAACAAGAAACACGAGGGAATCCTCAGTAAGAGACGAAATATCACGGAGTGAATCAATGAGGAACTGAAGACCATCCAACTTTTTCATGACCATTTTGTAAACAGAATTATCTAGATCAAAAACAGGTGGAATCCTCGCGGCGATTTCCGCTTTTTCTTCATATAATTCCTGTTCGGTCTTGGGGATAAGAAAATCATAAGGAGCGATTATATTCGAAGTCGCGATCTTACCTTCGTTAATGCTATGTTTTGTCGGTACTCCAGGTGGCGGGAATATTGCATTTAGCAAGAGGACAAAACCTATAAGGATAAAGTGGTTAGTTGGTATCTTCTGCTTCATAAGCTTTGACTATCTTCTGGACCAAATTATGCCTGGCCACATCTGTTTCATTCAAATACACAAATCGTATCGCCTGGATATGTTTCAGGATGTGCTGAATTTCGATCAAACCAGATGACATACCAGATGGTAAATCGATTTGAGTTATATCACCAGTAACAACTACCTTTGATCTCCACCCCATCCTCGTCAAAAACATCTTCATCTGTATACTCGTCGTATTCTGCGCCTCATCGAGTATAATAAATGAATCGTTGAGTGTTCTGCCCCTCATGTAGGCAAGGGGTGCGACTTCGATGGTTTTCATAGTAAGGTATTTCTTCACACGGTCATATGGAAGAAAATCATGGAGCGCATCATAGAGTGGCCTCAGATAGGGATCAACCTTTTCCTCGATCGCACCGGGCAGGAATCCCAAGGACTCACCTGCTTCAACTGCTGGTCTCGCCAGGATTATCCGCTCGACCCGCCTAGACATCAAGTAGGACACTGCCTTTGCCACGCCGAGATAAGTCTTGCCCGTACCAGCTGGTCCAATACTGATTACTATATCGTGGTCATCAACAGCTCTAAGGTACTCTGCCTGTCCATCGCTTTTTGCCTTAACTAAGCGCTTTGGTGTGGTTATGCATAAGGGATCTTTTTCTTCCACCTTCTTGATCTTCTGCTGCGCATTCTTTGTCTCTTTGTCCAGGTTCTTCAACACTTTTCCTATCGCCTTAGCTGCCTCTTTGACATTTTCTTCATTGCCCTTCAGGTGAATACACTCATCGCGCATCGATACAATGATGTTGAATTTGATCTGAATTTTCTTGAGAAGTTCATCTTGGAAACCAAGAACTTCGTTAGGATTGTAATCAGTTATGGGGATCGATGCTTTCACATTCTAGGGAGGGGCAGTCAACTGCCCCTCCCAAAATTTCTAGTTATGTGGTATTACAAATTCCTGTCTTGGGTATATCCAATCAGGATCTTTGATCTTATCTTTGTTGGCTTCATATATTTCAGGCCATCTTCTCGAATTCGAGTAGATGGAATAGTATGAGGCAATCAATGTAAGATAATCGCCAGGTATTACGCCATAACTCTCAAGATAGGGAATCATCAATACCCAACCTGGATATATAAGGTTTGGGTTGTTGATTTTCTCCTTGTTTGCTTCATAGATCATGGGCCATTTTGCACCGGCATGATATACTTCCCGCATACCTGCAATTTTCGACAACCAATCTCCCTCAATGACCTTATAACGCCCGTACTGGCATACTTTCCATGCTTCTTTCAATTCATCGAGTTTTACCGCGAGTCCGTCACGGGTTGCCTCCAAATCACCAACGACTGCCCGTAATGCCTCAACATCGGAAACGAGCTCCGATATTTTAGCTTCAGCTTCAGCAATCTGCTGTTGCAGACTCAATAGCTCAACCTGTGCTTGTTCTTCGGTCAGCTTATCCTCGGCAGACATAAAAGCAGGAACGAGTAAGAAAAGAACCAAACAGATAGAAGCGATTTTTCTCATTTTATCCTCCTTATTTCTTGCAGCGTTTATCGATCTTGCCCTGCAACTCATCGATTTGGCTATTGAGGTCAGCAATTTCATTTTCGAGTTTCATTTTCATCGAGGTCAGCTCATCGAACTCATCTTCAAGTTCGGCGATCCTCGTTTGTGCAGATTCTAGGGCGGCTCTAGCTTCCGCGAGCGCATCCAGAGTCTCCTGAGTTGCCATTTTTGGACCACAACCAATAACAACAATGGCAAGGAGAAGAACCGCAAGTATTTTTTTCATAATGCCACCTCCTTATGGGGCTAATTAATAATAAATCATATTCATAATTCCTCAAATGTCAATAGGGAATTATAATTGTTTAGATTCATGGATTAATGTAGTCGCACGATCCTTCAACTGCGCTCAGGACAGGTTCATCGTGCAAAATATCTTGAAATTTAAGGCAAATATGCGCCATAAATGGCGCAACTACAAACTTCCACCGAAAATCGAACAATTACAGAAAATCACAGGTGCGGCGATGCCCGACAACTGCTAACGGCTATCAATCATTGACTTCCTGGATAATCTGACTATCATTTCCAATGCGCAATTACGCTATTGTCGTAGCCGCCGGGCAAGGCAGGAGATTCGGAGGTACCAAGCAGTTCCACGCGTTCCACGGTATCCCGATATTTGTCTACAGCCTCCAGTCTTTCCAGCGAAATACGCATATCGACAGCATAATTCTTGTCGTACCAGGAAACAAAACACGTACGGTAAGAAAACTTATTAAAGAATTCAAGCTGACAAAAGTCAAAAAAATAGTCGTTGGAGGCAGGCGCCGTCAAGATTCAGTCTTAAATGGCCTGGATCAAATAGGGAAACAATCAGGTATTGCTTTGATCCACGATGCTGTCCGACCCTTGGTCGCTCAGTCATTGATAGATAAAGGCATAAAACTATGCAAGAAATACAAAGCTGTGATCTTTGGTACTGCGATTGGCGATACTATAAAGGAAGCAAGAAACCACCGCATCCTGCACACCGTACCACGGCACAACCTGTTTCTAGTTCAGACGCCGCAGTTCTTTGATATAAGACTCCTAAAAAAGGCTTTCCAGCAAAATACGCTGGACAACGAGTATACAGATGAAGCTGGCCTGCTTGAGGCACAGGGTATCCCGGTCTATATCTTTCAGGGCCGACGCGATAATATCAAAGTAACGAAGAAAGATGACCTCAAACTTATCGAGAAACTAAGATGAAGAAAGTCATCCTTCTTGGATCAACTGGTTCCATAGGACGCAACGCAATAAAAGTCATAGAAAGCCTTCGTGATTTTAGAATCGTCGGGTTAGCCGCTTATACAAATTATCAAATGCTTATTGAACAAACTAAGGATATAAAACCACGCAGTGTCACCCTGATCAAAAAGGAGCATTATAGTGCACTTAAGAGCGAAGTAACCAAAGCCAGGATTTTCTGCGGTGAAGGCGGCATTACTGAAATGATAGAGGCTACAGAGGCAGATATTCTGATCGCTGCGTTTGCCAGTGCAGTCGGTATCCTCGGTATAAAAAAGGCGATCGAGAAACATTTACGCTTATGTCTTGCGACCAAAGAAATACTGGTCAGTTTCGGCGACATCATCATGCGCGAGGTTAACCGGCATAATGTCGATCTCATACCTATCGACAGCGAACATTCAGCCATATACCAATGTCTTGAAGGCAGGAATAGAGATGAAGTTAAGGCAATAATATTAACCGCATCAGGCGGACCATTCCTTAAGAAATCGATGAAGAATGTAACAAAAACAGATGTGTTGAATCACCCAGTTTGGAAAATGGGTGCTAAGATCACTGTAGATTCAGCAACGATGATGAACAAAGGGCTCGAGGTCATTGAAGCACACCATCTCTTTAAATTACCAGCTGAGCGTATCAAGGTTGTGATACACCCTGAAGCGATATGTCATTCGCTCGTCCAGTTTATCGATGGTACAATACTCGCTCAAATGTCCACGCCAGACATGCAATTACCTATCCAATATTCACTTACCTGTCCCCAGCGACGTGGATCAATGGTCGAGCACTTAGATATAAGTCAGGTAAGGTATTTAAGGTTCATGCCCCCTAATCACAGAAAATTCCCATGTCTCAGATTTGCCTATGATGCTCTTACTACAGGGAAGAGTATGCCTGCCGTACTAAATGCCGCAAATGAAGAAACAGTTGAGTCATTTCTTGAAAATAGGATTAAATTTCACCAAATTCCGCGTATAATTAAAAAAGTTATGAGTGAACATAAAGCCCGAAAAGGTTCTATTGAGGACTACATAGAGCACGCCAGATGGGCAAAACAAACAGTCAGGAGTCTATTATGATCAACTTTATCTTGTATTCAATCATGCCATTTCTTTTCATTCTCGGTTTTTGTATAACGATCCATGAGTTTGGGCATTTTTTACTTGCTAAAATATTCGGCATACCAGTCGAGAAATTCTCGATAGGCTACGGTCCGCCGTTGATCAGGTTAAAAATTGGCGAAACTGATTTCCGAATAGCATACTTCCCTTTGGGTGGCTACGTAAAGATGGCCGGCGAAGATGAAGGCAAAATTCTGAAACATGATAAAGAACCCTCACCTGAACCCGAGATCCAAGCACCTCCAGAAGGACAACTTGGTTTCTATGACGCACCCATACACAAACGAATTATCGTGGTTTTAGCTGGCCCCCTGTTCAATCTTTTTTCAGCTTTTATCGTATTGTTTTTCAGCTTTGTGATCTATGGTTTGATCATTACGCCGTATATGCGGGTCCAAATTGTTGAAGGAAGCTATTATGAGAATTCTGGATTGGTCACTGGTGATTCAATAATCGCTCTTGATGGTATACCTGTCAGTTACTGGGAAGAATTCCTTGAGCGTGTAAATTATCGTAAAGAGATAACTGTGACCGCGTTGAGGGATGGTGAAGTAGTTAATATCACGCTCTTTTTTGATGCCGAGTCAACTGGACTGAGACCGATAATACCCCCGCTTATCGCCAATCTAAAACAGAACGGTCCGGCTGATAAAGCAGGTATGGAAAAAGGAGATCTAGTTATTAGAATTGACGATCAACAGATACACACGTGGTACGAAATGGTGGAACTAGTGCGTCAAACCAGAAATATCCCCCTTGTTTTCAAGTGGCAACACGGTGATGAAGAACGGCTCGCAGAGATAACCCCAACAACTATCTATGACCCGGTAGCTAAGGATACAATCGGTCAAATCGGGGTATTTATGCCTCATTCTAGAAAATACCTATCAATAATCAATGCCATAGGATTAGCCATAGAACGAACAGTGGAATTAACATATCGCATGCTGGACATTTTCTATAAGTTGATCACACGTCAAATTCCAGCAAATCAAATTGGAGGTCCCATTGCGATCTTCAAACTCAGTGCCGAATCTGCACACTGGGGTTTTGAACATCTACTCGGTCTTTTGACAATAATTTCAATAAACCTGGGGATAATCAACCTCTTCCCTATCCCGGCACTCGATGGCGGCCACATTCTTATCGGTACAATCGAGGCGATAAGACGTAAGCGATTCAGCAAGAAAACAATACTTATTATGCAACAGATAGGCTATGCGTTAATTCTCCTCCTTATTCTGTTCGTCACATTCAACGACATCACAAGATAACTTCGTTATGCTTAGTTCTTTAGAACTATGAAAATTTTATTCTATAACCCGGCAACGATCCAGAAAAGATATACATCCTACGAAGCAATAAAAGGAAGTGCTTTCTTTCGTAGACCTAATTATGATGCGATGCGTCTTTCTGTCCTATCAAAAGATCATGACTTCAGATACTATGATGAACGTATCGAAAAAAAGCCCGAGTTCACACCCGATCTGGTTGTTGTCAACGTACCTCTTAACCTCTCGCGCTACGTTTTATCGACGGTAAGGAAAAACTGGTCACGAGATACCAAGGTGATCTCATATGGATTTTTCCCAACACTCTTTCCTGAACTCAACAAGAAATTCGCTGACAGCAGGATAATCGGTGATATCGCCAATATCTGGAAGAAGATCCTTGCCGATGCGGCAAGTGGTAAACTTTCAAGGTTTTACAAGTCAAACCGGAGAGATTACTTTGATATCGACCGCACAATTGAAACTAAATATGGCTTAACCCCGGCATTATCACAACTAAGAACATCTTTTGGCTGCACGTGCCTTAAACGCAACAAAGATTTCTGCTATGAGAACATCATGTACAAGAGACTGGTCCAGTGGGATATTGATGAGGCAATCCATGCAGTTGCGCATATAAAACGAAAAATAGTCTTCTTGCGCGATGACGATTTCTTCCATGATATCGATTACGCAATCAGTTTTTTGGAAAAGTGCTGGCGTTTCAAGAAGATGTGGATATGTCAGAGTACAGGTCGACTGTTCAATCATCCTAAAATACTCCCCATGCTGCGCGACAATGGTGTCCGCATCATACACCTAAAAGAAGACTGGTTAGGTGATGATTTGGTACGCAAAATCGATGATACGAACTTCCTAAAGGAAAAGAAGCGCCAAACCGGACTGCTCCATAATAATAGAATAGCATGTGGTCTTCTGCTAAAACTCGGTTTTGAAGGTGAAAATTTTACTTTCTATCAAAAATTACTGAAGTTTCTTCTGAATGCCAAAGTTGACATGATCAAAGTTACTGTCCAGACGCCAATGCCCAAAACTCGGACCTATCGAAAATATCAAGAGGACGGTTTTATTGCACAGGATCTGACACTCTTTGATCACTGGATGCCGGTTGTCCAAATCCCGGGTATAACACCACAAGCTCTTTATTCATGGATGGAGTGGTTGCGTGATGGCTTCTATTCCTGGGATTCTATTCTCTACAGAAACATCTCAACTTCACCGAAACTCGGTCTCTACAATACGATGTTGTTCAACCTTTTACCGAATCTCTCATATCGTAACAATTTTCTTGAGAAAGTGGGTTATCCACCCTAATTACCAATTGCTTTTAACCGCGCTTTCGTCCTGACTAAGTAATTTTTTGCACCCTCATGAGTTGGCTGATATTTAAGGACAGTTTTCAGCAAAGACAAGGCGCCATTGTATTCCTCGGCAAGAAATTTACTGATTGCAGACGCATAGATCTCCTCTATTTCCTCGGCAGATTTTTGCGCCGGCTTACTCGTTCGCTTACTCACACCTTTTTCCTTTTGGGATATCCGTGTATCGATTGCTTCTATTTTCGCAAGCGCTGTCTCGTTGAGTGAATCAAAAGCAACCACTTTGTTGTAGTAATAGTAGGCATCAGAGAGTTTGCCAGAATCTTCCAGCGTATTGGCATATTCAAGCATGCTATCTACCCAGCCGACCTTTCGTGTCTCGTATACTTCACGAATGCCCTCCATAATCGCATCAGAACAATGATATCCTTCGAGGATAGCCATATACTGACCGGCTAACGCAATGTCGCCATTTCCTATGGCAGCACCAAATGCCTTCAAATAGATATTCAAAGAATCGGCACGTTTTTTTAAGCTAAGGCGATAAGGGGTCTTTACCATAGCAAAAACAAATCGTTCACCTTCAGTACTTATTGTTATGGACTTCTTTAACTTCTCGTAGTCTTCGGCTTCAAGCAGAAAGGTGTACGTGTTTGGTGGTAGTGCAACATAGAAACTGCTTCGTGTTGTTTTGAAGGACTGACCGAGTTCTTCAACCATTACCTTGACCAGTGGAATGGAATCCAGAGAAAGGGAATCGCGTATCATCGCCGAAATGTTTATCTTCTTGGCTTGAATAAATGTCGGTATACAGAGACTAACAATACAACTGAATATGAGTAAATGGACAAGGGCAGATTCGATGGATGATTTTGCCATATGTTCTCCTTTCTTGCTATATTACAAAAATAAAAAAAACAAAAAGTCCGTCATATAATCCTAGATAAGACCGAGATACTTGTGGACCTGAGGTATTATTCGTACATCATCTAACCGCTTTAGTGCGGTTTTCTGAAGATCAAGGATATTGGGGATTACCCGCTCGAAAACCGGTTGAATAATAAGCGGTATGCTTCTATCCACCTTTCTTATGATTTCACACGTCTTATCGAGTTCTTGCGGTAATACATTTTCGTTAATCACCATTTTCACAAACACCTCCTTGCTGGCAGCTATTTTGAGGCATTTCTCATGTTCATCCCAGAGTTTAGGTCGTCCCGTTGCTGTAGGGATTTTGAAATCTAAGGACACGGTATTCATGTAATGTATGACTTTCTTCAACTTATCAGGTAAAGTACCATTAGTGTCGATACAGATATCCTTGTTCATCTGCCTAATCTTCTTGCATAAGCCATCAAGAAACTCAATTTGCAGCAAGGGCTCCCCACCGGTGATATTGATTTCGTCAGCATCCAGTTTATCGAGAAGAAAATCCAATTCAACCGGATTAGGCGAGATCTTACCAGCATAGACAAACAAACCATCCATTTTTTGGGTATTTGGTGTATCGCAATAATTACAGGAAAGGTTACAACCCAAAAATCTTATAAAGGTCTGTCGCTTCCCTACTTTGATGCCTTCACCCTGGATAGAAGTGAAAACTTGGCTAATATAACCCCTCATATTCTACTTTACCCATTTTACTTTACAGCGCGCTTTATCAATATCTGTCTGTTCACTCTTGTATCGGGCGATAACTTGCTCAGCAAACTTACGCGCATCAATAGAATAGTCTTTCAATCCTTTTGTCTTCACCGGTGTATTATTAGATATAATATTAATACCAAAGTGTATGAGCGAAGATAGCGGTGTCACGGTCGCAATAGAAATTGACAATTTGGCATCGCCATCATACAAATCACTTCCTCGCCTTGTAATGCTGGCTCTACTGGACATCTCACTCAGAACTTCACCAACAATGGTAGTCAACACGAGTTGCCAGAGGACTGCTTTTTCAAGATCAGTATTATAGTGTTCAACAATGAAATGCAACATCGACTCAGAATATATCTTTGCACTGTCTTTGATATCTTCAATATCGACCATCTGTTCAGCCGGAATATCACACTTCCCACAGAAAGCAATAATTGAATCGCCGAGCAAATCGAATTTACTATATGCATAGTTGCTATGCAATTGTTTACCAGTATAAACCATCTCTTGCTCGATATACCTGGTCTTCATTCTTCAATCAACCTGGTAAGGTGTTCCTGAGCTGATTTGTGGTTTGGATTCAGTTTTAAGACGAGCCGGAACGAATCGCGCGCCTTATCTTTTTCACTCAAGCCTTCGTAAGCCATACCCAAACTGTTGTATAGCTCAGGACTCATCCGTTCGATTTTTTCAGCCATTTTTAGAACCTTAATGGCTTGTTCAAACTCCTGGCTTAGAATATAGAAATTACCCAGTTCGAGAAGATCGTCGAATTCCTGACTCATAATTTCTCGATTTTTTCGAGGTTTTCGTTTTTACCGAGCATGATCAATACATCGCCTGATATCACTTCGTCGTCACCACCTGGACCAACGATTATTTCCTCTTTGAAATCTGTTGAGCCATCGGGTAAGGTAAATGGTAACTTCCTCTTAATAGCGATCACACTTACTCTAAATTTCTCACGCATTTTTAACTCACTGAGGGTTTTATTAACGAGTCTCTTGGGAACGACCATTTCGATTATGCCGTAAGTTTTTGAGAGTTCAATAAAATCAAAGATCTTTGGACTGGCGATGCTCTCAGCCAGTCTTTCAGCCATTTCTCTTTCCGGGAAGATAATTCGGTCAGCTCCAACTTTCCTCAAGATTTTCGAGTGCAATTCACTTTTCGCTTTCACTATCACCTTTCTCAAACCCATTTCTTTCAATAACAAGGTGATCATAATACTATCTTCTATAGTTTCACCCATACTCACTATGGCCGTGTCAAAATCAGTAATGCCGAGTTCTTTCAAACCTTTTTCATCAGTGGCGTCCATAACGATTGATTGAGAAACTATACCTT
>CBFDDH010000021.1:0-45850 GCA_965603515.1 uncultured bacterium | reverse complement strand
AACACCTAGACAAACTAAAGAAACTAACTCTATTAAGCGCTTTAAATTCCATCCCACACCTTTACTTATCTATTTTCTTATAGGGAACGCATAATTGGCACTATGTACATTGGTTAAGCGCTTGGTTATCATTAGACAGACTAAAAAAGGTGTGTGGGTCACTTCCAATCCGTTAGGATTCAAGGGTTCCAATAACTTAATTACTCAGTAACTCAATAACTTAGTAACTTAATTACTGCTTTATAACTACACCAGCTTTAACAACTCAGCAACGATGTCATCTGATTTTATATCTTCAGCTTCTGCGGCGAAATTGGTAATTATGCGGTGCCGCATGACTGGATGGGCAACATACCTAACATCTTCAAAGCTCGGGGAGTATCGACCGTCAAGCGCGGCCTTTGCCTTGGCGCCAAGGATGAGATACTGAGATGCCCTTGGACCAGCTCCCCAACCGACATATTTCTTTACAATATCAGGACTCGACTCCTGCCTTGGTCTGGTCATACTGACGAGTTTTATGGATCGCTTTATGATATCATCAGCTACTGGCATCTTCCGAACCAATCCTTGTAAGGATCTCAGCTTGGCCGCGTCAATAACTTTCTCCAATCTAGCCTCATAAGCTGAGGTTGTTGTTTTAATTATTTCTACCTCTTCTTCTGAACTAGGGTAATCAATATTTATTGTGAACATAAACCGGTCAAGCTGTGCTTCAGGCAACGGATACGTACCTTCTTGTTCGATCGGGTTCTGAGTCGCCAAGACAAAAAATGGTCGCGGCAGGTCGTACGTATGACCTGCATAGGTAACCTGATACTCTTGCATTGCCTGGAGCAAAGCTGATTGAGTCTTTGGAGGTGCCCGGTTAATTTCATCAGCAAGAATTATATTGGCAAATATCGGACCATGAACAAATCGAAAACTCCTCTTGCCCGTAGTCAGATCCTCTTCGATCACCTCGGTACCGGTTATATCTGCAGGCATGAGATCGGGTGTGAATTGAATTCGATTAGAAGACAAATCAAGGATACTGGCAATCGTGTTGACAAGCATTGTCTTAGCAAGACCAGGAACACCAATTATCAAAGCATGTCCGTCACAGAATAGAGTGATCAGGACCTGTTCGATAACAGAAGCCTGCCCGATTATCGCCTTGCTAATCTCCGTACAAATATCCCCATGAACCAGTTTGAGGTCCTTTATTTGTGAAATATCGCTTTTTTTCATATCTCCCAATTATTAGCAGGTTGTGGATAACTCGTAAAGCGCTTTATTAATAAACCCCCAAAACGCCTGAAATTCAAAGGCCTTACATTTATCCACAACTTTTCCGTATTTATCCACATTATTTTCGCATACTTACCCACAAGTCGAACCCTGGTACAGGTCTTTTCTTCTTGCTTCGAGTATATCTTCTTGTTTACCCAGATAACCAGCCGCTGAACAAATCTTGACATTGCTTCTCAATTCATGAAGTTCACTAATATAATCAGCCCAGTTTGGATCGCGCAATAGATGGTGGTCAATTATAAGATCCTTCACCGGTGTTTGCTTAACAATTCTTTTTATGTTCTGAATCGACTGTGAGATATGACTTTTTTTATAGTACGTACCAAGCAGATAAGTAGCTGGTCCATCGAGGATGATCGTATCAGGAGCCTTATCTATAATAAAATCAATTGCCGATTCATCTAATAAACCCTGTACATCAGACGTGAAGAGGAATTTATCCTTGTCAGTAATAAAAACCTCTATGACATAACCGAGTCGCGATGAAAATCCGTGGAATACCGGCTCTGAGAAAACAATTTTTGTCCCACCGAATTCAAAGTCCTTGCCATCGGCGATATTGATCTCTTTCGCACATGGTTCAATCATCGTAAGCAAAGCTTGAGCCCGTTCTTTCTGGCTTTGATTGATCAACTCTCTAGGATGTTTCAGGAAAATCTCTTTCCCTTTATATAAACCCTCATCATCAGGGTTATGGTGATCAAAATGGTAGTGCGTGATGATCACAATATCGGCAAAACTTGTCCAGCGCTCGACTGCAGCCAGCATTTCACGCCGACGGTCTAATTCCATTCGATGCGGTGGCAACGAGTAGCGGTCTGGAGAAACAGACACACCAGGATCAATAACGATCTTAACATCATTCGTTTCCACGTAGGTCGCCATACTGCGCACACCCAACGAATCAAATGCAATGGGAACTATCTTCATAACACAGATTCCACAGATGAAGAAACGCTCCGCTGGAGACACGTTCGTCTATGACGAACTGAAGACATGCCTACCTTAGGCGGGCTGAAGGCACGCTTCGCTGAAGAAACAACGGAGTATCGGTGTAACAGGGTATCGGTAAAACAACGGAAAGCACGATTACGCAGATTATTATTGAACACAGAATTGCAGACGCTAACGGCGCAGAAGATTCGCAGAGGCTGCGGATCTCTTAACATCCTAATCTCGGAACTTATTAGCTTCATTTATGATGATCATTTTCATATCTCTTG
Source organism: uncultured bacterium (assembly GCA_965603515.1). Classification (GTDB taxonomy): domain Bacteria; phylum Hydrothermota; class Tepidihabitantia; order SM23-42; family SM23-42; genus JAUVZL01. The sequence continues at coordinate 43,334 of CBFDDH010000021.1, read as the reverse complement.
ATGAGTCTGATGCGACGGAGGTGCCGACCGCCTTCGAATTTCGTATCAATGAAAGTCTTGATCGTCTCTTTTATCTTCTTGCCAAATCTGACAAAACCCGCTGGCAAAACCAAAATATTAGCATCATTATGGGCGCGCGTCAATGCAGCAATGTCGGATCTCGTACAAATTGCGGCTCTAATACCGCGGACTTTGTTTGCTGTCATGGCCATGCCTTGACCAGTATAGCATATAAGGATACCAAAGTGTATTCTTCTTTCCACTAAATCACTAGCAAGACGGAAACCAATATCGGGATAATCTACTGAAACTTCAGAATCCGTTCCATGATCAATGACTTGGTGACCCAAACTCTGCAAGAACTCAATGATCTTTACTTTAAGTACAATGCCGCGATGATCAGCACCGATAGCTATCTTCATAATCCATCCTGGATTATTCGATTACAGTGATTAAAAAGAAGATCACAATGATAATGATTGAACGCAGTTTCTTTCTTCATTTATTCATTAAACTATTTAACTATTCGACCATTCAACTACCTAACCAACTTTGGTAAGCCAACCGTGCTTATCTTCTTTTCTACCCATGATTACATCAAAAAATGCATCCTGGAGCTTTTTGGTGATCGGTCCACATTTCCCTTTTCCGATTTTGATCTTGTCTATTGATCTTATCGGCGTCACCTCAGCTGCAGAACCAGTAAAGAACACCTCATCAGCTATGTACAGGTATTCTCTTACTAACATTTCTTCGATCACCTCAATGCCCATTTCCCGAGCGAGCGTCATCACGGTATGACGCGTTATCCCTGGAAGGATACTTGCATGTAATGGTGGAGTATGGAGAACACCGTCGACAACAGCAAAGATGTTCTCGCCTGAACCCTCGCTTACATAACCAGAAGCATCTAAAGCAATACCTTCAACAAAACCTAACGTTATCGCTTCCATTTTTATCAATTGTGAATTCATGTAATTGGCACAGCATTTAGCCATTGCCGGAAATGTGTTGGGTGCCATCCTATTCCACGTGGAGAACATGACATCAACGCCATTTTCCAAAGCCTCTTTACCAAGATACTTGCCCCACTGCAATGTAGCGATGCTAACACATACCGGACAGTTAAGAGGATTGACCCCGAGTTCTGCATAACCGCGGTACGCAAGCGGTCTTATATAAGCATCTTCAAGATCGTTTCTCTTGAGCAGTTCAATTATCACTCCGTTCAATTCTTCATTTGTATAAGGAATTTCCATACGGTATATCTTTGCCGAATTCTTTAACCTCTGGGTGTGTTCGTTTAACCTAAAAATAACCCTACCCTTGGGTGTCTTGTAGCATCTCAAACCTTCAAAGACTCCGCTGCCGTAATGAATTGCGTGAGAAAGTATATGGATCTTTGCATCATCCCAAGCAACGAACTTACCATCCATCCAAATATATTTTGCCTTTGTCATTGCCATATGGAACCTCCTTCATTAAACTATAATTAGAAACAGATGGAAGTCAAGAATTCTTTGGCTCGAAGTTTTCTCGGATGTCCTCAGCATTCTTTGGAAATGACAATTGACATGAATCAATTTTTGTTTATAATTTTTTATGTTGAAGCGTGCATACATAAATGAACTAAAAGGTAAACTTAAAGCGGCAGCCACTAAGTTTGTTGATCTAAAATATGCCTCTTTGACCGGCGCAATGCATCATATCACTATACCGATTGAACGTTTTGAAACCATTGTCCACGAAGGCGTTGGCGCTGACGGATCCAGTTTGCCTGGCTACAAAGATGTAGAAAAAGGTGATATGTTACTGTTCCCCGATTTAACTACCCTTTTCTTTGACCCGTTCTTCAAAGAAAAGACCGCTTCTTTTTTGTCCAGTGTATACACGCCCGATACTTTACAGCCGTTTCACAGAGACACCCGGTACATCGCTAAGACGGCGGTTGAGTATCTAAAGAAAGAATTTAAAACAGAGGCTTTTTTCCAACCTGAGCTGGAGTTTTACATCTTTGACAATTGTAGTTTTGGTGAAGGACCAGGCTACAGTTATTACCGTGTAGAATCAGGTGACCAGGACCAACCGTCCTATCCGATAAGAGCTAAAGGTGGTTATCATATTGGACAACCTGAAGATCGCTTTGCCGATTTCCGGAATGCTTTAACCACCACCCTATCATTCTGTAATATCAGAACTAAATACCACCATCCAGAGACTGGGTCAAAAGGACAAATGGAGATTGAATTACTCTTTGCGCCACTGTGCCAAGCCGCTGACAATATATTCCTTGCCAAATATCTCTTTAAGTGCTTGAGCCGACAGCAGAAGAAATACGTGTCTTTTATGCCTAAACCACTATTCGCTGAACCGGGAAGTGGACTCCATCTACATCAGTATTTAGGCAGCAGGAAGGGCTCGCTTTTCTATCACCCCAAGAGGGAAAAACAGTTGTCCAAATTATGTCTCCATTATATCGCAGGTATCCTCCACCATTCCCGCGCTCTCTGTGCCTTGACCAACCCGAGTACGAATTCTTACAAAAGACTCATACCCGGTTTTGAAGCACCAACCTATACTGATTTTGCCGTAGGCAACAGGAAAACAGCGATCCGCCTACCCAAGTACTTGAAAAACAAGAAAATGATGGAGATTGAATATCGTATCCCAGACGCTACTGCCAATCCTTATCTTGCCCTTGCCGCGATACTCCTTGCTGGCATCGACGGTATAGTAAACCGTTTTAAAGTTGACAAACGAGAGAAATTACCGACCAATGTCTATGAAGCGATCAATGCATTAAAAAAAGACCACGATTTCCTGCTCCAAGGTGGCGTCTTCTCAGAAGATCTCATTGACAGCTGGATCGAAGTGAAAACCAAGCAATTTGAGGAAATTCACATCAGACCACACCCCCATGAATTCACATTATATTTTGGAACATGAAAGATACGATTAGGGTCGGTATTGTGGGTTGTGGTACCCACGCGCAGATCGCTCATATACCTCTTTTCAAAAAGAATCCGGATTGTACCCTGGTTGCACTATGTGATTCTGATATCAGAATAATCGACCACTTCTGCACGAAATATGAAATACCCAATGGATACCAAGATTTTCAGAAGATCATTGAAGACAAACAAATCGATGCATTGATCATCAGCACACCAAATTATCTCCATGGACCAATGGCAATCGCGGCGCTCAAATACGGCAAGCATGTCTTTTGTGAAAACCCAATGGCGATAAATCTTGAGGAAGCTACAGAAATGGTAAGAACTGCCAAATCATCAGGGAAAAAACTGGCTGTAGCAACCAGCAATCGCCTAAGATCAGACGTGCAAACCGTGAAGGATTTTATCAAAGAAGGTGAGTTAGGTGATATTTATTACATAAAATCAGGTTGGCTGATCGGTCGTAAAGACTGGATATTGAGCCCCTGGCGTTTAGAAAAACTCAAAAGTGGAGGTGGTGCTTTCTTGAGTTTGGGGACCAATCTACTGGATATTGGACTTTACCTGCTAAAGAACAAAAAAGCAGTATCAATATTTGCCTCAATTCATAAACGGGAACCTGAGGCTGAAATCGAAGATACTGCAATGTGTATCATCAACTTCGCTGATGGTACACTACTCACTATTGAAGTAAGTTGGTCATTACTATTTGAAGACGATTTTCTTTACTGCAATGTGTTCGGCAAGAAAGGTGCTGCATTACTCAATCCTCTGAAAATACAGAAAGAACTTCACAATGAACTGTACAATGTTACACCAGCACAGAAACACACCAACTTTTACCGTGAATCGTATGAACTCCAGGTGAAGAGTTTTTTGGATTTCCTCACGAAGGACCAAACACCACCCATTACTTGCGAGGACGGTTTGCTTATAGCCAAAATATCTAAAGCCTTCTATGAATCTGCCCAACAGCAAAAATTGATAAAGATATGATTCGTAAAAAGTTTTTGTTGATCTTCATCTCTGCTGTACTGATGTCCCTATCTTTTCACCCCCTCGGTCTCCATTTTCTCGCCTGGATCGGTTTAGTTCCGCTCCTCTTTGCCGTAGCTGAAGTGCGACCATTTGTTGCATTCAAATCAGGGACCATATTCGGGTTCTTGTTTTCCTTATTCTCTTTGTTCTGGTTTGTTTTTCTGCAGATTGAAACCAATATAAAAATACTCATGCTCTTTGGTTTAGTTCTATTATTCCTATACTTAGGCGTTTACTACGGGGTGGGCTTTCTCTTTATGAACAAAATTGGCATTTGGTCATTACCCTTGATCCTTGGCGGACTGGAATTTGTTCGCAGTGCTGGTGAGCTAGGTTTTCCTTGGCTTGCCTTTGGCTATTCACAAGCCCGTTACCCATTATTCATTCAACAAGCCTCGCTTTACGGCGTGTACGGACTATCGAGCTGGATTATCCTGATCAATATAATGATCTATAAACTAATAAGATCAAAGAATCCAAAGTATGCAATTGCCTTTATCGTAGCCTTCACTCTCCCCCTTATCTTCGGGGCAATAAGAATGAACCGTGCAGCTGATGAACCGATCTTGATCGGTATTGTCCAGCCAAATATTGATCCTAATTTAAAATTCACAAAAGCAATGCGTGAAATTACATTTGACCGCCTCATCTACTTATCAGAACAATGTAATGAGACAGCTTTGGATAGGTTTAATCGGTCACCCGATCTCGTAATATGGCCGGAAACAGCAACACCGATCTTTCTTACGTTTCCCGGCGTTTATCAAAAACGTGTCTATGCACTCACGCAAAGCATAAACTCTCCCATATTCACAGGCACACCGATCTATAATCCCAAAAACCGTGAGATCTATAACGGTGCAGTACTCATTGAACCGGGAAAAGGCATTATCCAGGAACACAGAAAAATACACCTGGTACCCTTTGGCGAACACATACCTTTTGACCAGCACATAGCTTTGCTGAAAAAAATCGATGTTAGCGGCGGTGACTACACACCCGGTAACCGCTTCACAGTATTTAAAACTGGACGCTTGGAGTTTTCATGTCTTATCTGTTTTGAATCTATCTTTCCAGAACTTTCTCGTACATTTGTAAATGACGGCGCTCGCCTGCTCATTAATATCACAAATGACGGTTGGTTCGGGAAAATATCCGGACCCCAGCAGCACAATGATATGGCGATTCTGCGCACGGTGGAGAATGGTGTTCCCCTTGTCAGATGTGCAAACACAGGCATATCTATGGTTGTTGACAAGTATGGCAGGGTATTAAAGGAAAGCTCACTCTTCACCCGAAGTTTTATACTCCACGAGGTATCAATAGTACAAGACAAAACAGTATTCCGATACATTGGCAGTATTGTACCGATACTGTTTTTGCTTATCGCAACGCTCTTGTTCGTTGTAAAAACAGTTATTGAGAAAAGCAGTAATTGAGTCATTCTCTGGTTTACTGTAGTCCTGAGTTATTTGTCGAAGGGACCAGGGAATCCAGTCTTTTCTTGCACCACGCGCTTCATCCGTAATGTTCTTCATATAAAATCCAACGTCGTATCTTTGGAGTAGAGCATTCAGGCTCGTCTTGGACGGGCGTAAACGCCCTACTCCTTACGCTCTACTCGCTACTCTCTACGCTCTTTTTCCGTTCGGAGAACTCATAACCGTCCGAAGGACTCATTACCGTGCTGAAAGCACCTTTACCGCACGGAGTGCTATTACGCTCTACGCCCTACGCATTACGCCTTACTCTCTACGCTTTTTTACCGCACGCAGTGCTATTTCCCTCTTATCTTCAAAGGTCTCCGTTACATAATTTTGTTCTTGGCTCTTGGAACTTGGGATTTGGTTCTTGGTAGTCGCTCTTTTCCCTTCTACTATATCTTTATATACTTTTTTCTCTACCAGTCCGTTGACAACTCAATATATCGCAATATAATTATCTTAGTATGGAAGATGGTTCCTATAAAAATCTAACCGCAATAGCCGAGGCTCTTCTCGAACAAAAAGATCTTAATAGTGTCTTTGACGCAATAGCCGAGACGGCGTGCTCATTCTTCAAAGCCTCAGCATCTTCAATCATGCTTTTCGATGAAAAGAAAGAATACCTGACAATTGCGCGTTCTTATAACCTTTCTCCTGATTACTTAAAGGTCGTCAAAGTCCAACGTGGTCAGGAGATTGCTGGTAAGGTCTGTCAGACCAAAAAAATGAGATTCATACCTGATGTACTCGAACTCTTCCGTGATATCAGCGACGACTTTACAGTCGAATGGGTCGGCAAGGAGAAGCTCGTTTCCCTGGTTTGTGCACCCCTGCTTCTAAAAGATGAACCGATCGGATGTCTGAATATCTACTACCGTAATGCACAAGAAAGCTTCGAAAATGAAAGTGCCATGGAATTCTTCACAAAACTCGCCTCATTGTCTATCGAATATTCAAAAATAATCCATCAAAGCGAGTACAAAGCGCAAGTCCTTACAGTACTTGAAGAAGTCGGAATGTTATTAACATCGTCATTCAATATCAACGAAATAATGAGGGTATTCCTCTCCACAGCCGTATCGATCACGGATACTGATGCCGGCGCACTTGTTCTTATAAACGAAACAGGAACCAAGGCTCTCGATGCTTTTGAATATAGCAAAGATTCCGATATGCCAAGGCGATATGTTTCAACCGCACGCTTGGCAAATGGTATTTCAGCAGAAACAATAAAGACCAGAAAACCCGTCGTTATCCAAGATTTAAGCAAATGCGAGGATGCCGAAGCAGTATACACTGATAAAAAAAGAGCTGCTACTGTAGCTGTACCATTGATAACCCGAGGAAAATTAATTGGCATCTTATACGTTGATTCTTTCGCACCAAGAGATTTTTCAAAAAATGAAATTGACTACCTGGTCATTTTGTGCAACCAGGCGGCAATTGCCTTGAATAACACTGACCTTTATAAAAAAGTCACCAGGGAAGCCAAAGAAATGGCGCTCTTATATGAAGTTAGTCAAAGTTTTATGTCAACATTAAATTTTGACAAACTTCTTGTCAATATCCTCGAGCGTTTGAAAAACACATTTGGTTATCTAAATCTGGCGATAATGCTCGTTGATGAAGAAAAAGATGAACTGTACCCGCGTTCTTACATTAATTACCCTGACCATGTCAAGAAACTACGCTTTAAAATCGGTCGAGATGGTATATGCGGTCATGTTGCTGAAACCAAGGAGATGTATTATTGCCCTGATGTATCAAAAGATCCCTATTATATCGTGGGAACAGAAAAGGCAAAGAGTGAACTCTGCTTCCCGCTTATGCTTGGTAAACGGGTCATTGGCACTTTAGATGTAGAAAGTCCGGAAATCAACGGTTTTACCGAAGACGATATAAAACTTCTCTCCGGGTTGAGCTCTCAAATCGCGGTTGCTCTTTATAATTCTCAATTATTCGAAATAACGAAAACCTTATCTTTAACCGATCCACTTACTTCACTGCCCAACCGCCGCAGTTTTGACATGTTCATTGAAGCTGAAATTAGAAGAGCGGGGCGGTATCATCGTTCTTTCTCATTGTTGATGATAGATTTTGATAATTTCAAGAAGTATAATGATGCATTTGGACACCCGGCTGGAGATAAGATACTGAAAAAATGCTGTCAACTCATGAAAGAAACAATAAGAGATGTTGACTTCCTGGGACGCTATGGAGGTGACGAATTCATATCTGTACTACCAGAAACTGATAGTACGTTCGCTCTTGAAGTTGCCGAACGTATGAGGAAAAAGATTGCCGCCCAGGCAATTGACCCACGTATTACTTTAAGTGTTGGTATCGCCGCATTTCCCCAAGATGGCAATAACAAAAATACCTTAATAGAAATTGCAGACGATGCCTGTTACGAGGCAAAACAATTAGGCGGAGATTGTGTGAACTTCGCATCAAGCAAAAAGGAGTAAAAAATGATATCTTTCATTTTAATGCTAATGATCATGAACAGTACTACGATTCACGGCATTGCAGTCAATAACAATGATCTGGTATTACAAACCGATATGGATTATACCAAGATCATGATGAAGAACTATGAACTTTCTGACCAGATCGGCGCACCAGAACTGCCAGTCAAGGCACTTCGCATTGCCTTGCCATATGGCGCACAGATAACTGGTGTTGAGATCATCAGCGCGGAAAGTACTGAATTGGCTGGGGAATTCTTGCCCGCCTATGTACAACCACCCTACATCCTCTCTTTAAAGAACGTGCAAAAACTGACTCAAGCAGACCAAACCATATACTCATCAGACACACCGTACCCAGAAAACATACTTCAATTCAAGAGCAGCAGTGTCTATGACAATTACCAGATATGTGAACTTGTTTTTTACCCTGTTCAATATCTACCCGAATCAAAGAAACTAAAAATCTATAAATCGATAAAATTTTCGATCACTTATGAAGGTGGTCAAAAACAAAAGGCAACGAGTAATCGGCTAAAAGAAATAGTCATTAACCCAGAAGCTGTGATCCAAAGCCAAGAGAGTCGACAAGTTGGATATTTTGATTATCTGATAATCACTAATTCACAAATGGAGACGGCTTTTCAGACCTTAGCTGATTGGAAAACCAAGAAAGGCATCAAGACTGAGATCAGAACCGTAAGCTGGATACTTGCTAACTATACCGGTGAAGATAATGCTGCGGCAATAAGAAATTATCTAAAAACATTGCCTGATTCAAATGTCCAATACGTACTCTTAGGCGGTGATACAGATGTTATACCTTGCCGATTTGTCTTTGCAATGGCTTGCAGCGCGTGGATATCTCCTGGTCGGGAAGACACCATGCCGAGTGATCTCTACTATGGAGATTTGCAGGGAACATGGAATTATGATAATGATGGCTGCTATGGCGAGATAGAAGACAGCATAGATCTTTACCCTGATCTCTTGGTCGGCAGGGCACCGGTAAACAACGTTAGTGAAGCCCAGACCTTTGTCAGCAAGGCACTGGTTTATGAAAAAACACCCGACCTTAGCTACCAGGATAATGCAATGTTTTCTGCAGATGTCCTGTGGTCAAACCCTTGGACTGACATGGGCGTCCATAAGAATAAGATCGAAGAAGAATCCTTTCCGAGCTGGTATACGATAACCAAATTATATCACAGCCAGGGCAATCTGAGTCCTGCTGCGTTCAAAAATGCACTGCGCCAGGGTCAAGGTCTCACCAACCACGACGGCCACGGTTGGATCAATTCTATGGGTGCAGGAACTGGATATCTACACAATGCAGATTTCGATACCTTGACCAATGCACCGAAATTCGGTGTTATGGCGTCTATTGGTTGTTGGACCACGGCCTATGATTTCAACTGCATCGCCGAATCATACATTAACAGTCCAAATGGTGGTGGCGTTATATTTTTCGGCAATTCGAGTTATGGTTGGGGTTCACCTGGCAATCCAGGATTTGGCTATTCAGACCGTTTTGATAGCCGGTTGTTCTATTGCTTGCTCCAGGAAGACCAATTCCACGCCGGTAGCATGCTTGCCTCTGCTAAAATCCATTTTATCCCCTATTCAAGAGAGAAGAATGTTTATCGCTGGCATCAATATCAACTCAATTTGCTCGGCGATCCAGAGCTGCCGATTTGGACTGACATCCCTGAGACATTGACTGTTGCTGCTCCGCAGTCAATACCTCAAGGCAATAGCCGTATTCTTGTAACAGTCAAGGATAAAAATACTGAAGTACCTATCAAAGGTGCCCTGGTATGCCTGATGAAGGGCAGTGAATCCTATACGGCTGGATATACTGACGCGGCAGGTACGATCTTTCTCGATGCCAGCGCAACAAGCACCGGTGATTTCGACTTAACCGTAACTACCCACAACTACATCCCTCAAGAATCAACGATCCCGGTAGTGAATGGTTCATATATCAATTATCTCGGTTGGGCAGTTGAAGATTCACTGGGTAATAGCGACGGTATTGCCAATCCTAATGAAGACATATTCCTGGATATCGTGATAAAGAACAACGGCAACGCTACTTCGAATAATATCCTGCTTACCTTACGTTCCCAAGACCCATTCACCAGCATCGGAGACAGCACAGAAAGTCTTGGTTCATTGAATGTCGGCGATTCAGTATACATTAGTAATGCCTTCTACATAAGCGTAAGCGCTGCTTCAAATGGACATGGTGTACACTTTGACCTTGAAGTCATTGATGATGCAAGAACCCTTAATTATAAACCAACTCTGCTTATCGGCACACCAGTTTTGAGCCTTGAAGAGGTAATCATTGCTCAACCACCGGCAATGCCGGGTGATACAATATCAATCAGTTTGGAGATTCTAAACACAGGTTACGGATTCGCTCATAATATCTATGCCTTACTTTCAGAATCTGATCCATATGTGACGATACTTACTGACAGTGTATTCTTTGGTGAAATACCACCTGAAACAGAAGTGATACTCGGATCTTTTTCTGTTAGCATTGCTTCATCCTGTCCGGCAGGCCATCACCCAGGTTTCACAGTTGATCTCATCGCGGATGACTATGCTACCAGTGAAGGGCTAACACTCATTGTCGGTGAAACCGGATTCTCTGACGATATGGAGTCAGGTTCGGGCTTGTGGACGACTGCTGGTACTAATAACCTCTGGCACATTTCAACTCGGCGAAGTTTTTCACCCACCCACGCATGGTATTGCGGGAATGAAAGCAGTGGACTGTATGTCCATAACATGGACTGCTATATTCAAACGATCCCATTTATGATAAACGCTAATTCAATATTGAAATTCTATCGATGGTTCAGTGTTCCTTTATACGGAACTGATGGGATATACGTAATAATCATGGGTAATGGATTTGCTGACACGCTTGATTTTATAGGCACTGGTGGCGCGCTGGGCGGTCGCGGTATTCAAAGCGAATGGTTTGAACAGAAATATGAACTTTCTTCATATCCAGCAGGAGATACAATCCAGGTACGGATTGCATTTATTAGTGACAACGGCGATGGCGTTGGAGAAGGCTTTTACATCGATGACTTCAATGCCGAACATGTAACCTTTATTGAGGAAAATGCGAATAACAGCGCCATTTTTGAAACGATGACAATTCACCCGAATCCCTTTAGGAAAATGATATCCATCAAGGTCAATAATGTCGCCGGGTTGATTAATAATAGTGGTATGATCATGAAGATTTACGATGTAACGGGTCGAGTTATAAGACAATATAGCGCTGAGGAGCTGATGGTATCCGGTCAGATCGTATGGCATGGTTTTGACCAGGAAAACCGACGTGTACCAGCTGGTGTTTACTTCGTGCGTTTACAGACCGATACAAAAACCATAACGAAAAAGGCGATACTACTGAAATAACTGAAGACACGCTGCGCTGGAGACACACTTCGTTGAAGACATCAGGGAAATGACACTGCGTGCGGGAAAAGAAGCGTAGAGAGTAGGGAGTAGAACGTAAGGAGTAGGGCGTTTACGCCCGTCCAATACGAGCCTGAAGGCTCTACTCCAAAGATACGACGTTGGATTTTATATGAAGAGCATTACGGATGAAGCGCGTGGTGCAAGAAAAGACTGGATTCCCTGGTTAAACCAGAGAATGACTCAATTACTGCTTTTCTCAATAACTATCTGTGTATTAAATGCTTTAAATTCCATCCCGCACTTTCAGCAAAAGTGCGAGGATCCCTTCCAGTCCGACATGTTTTGTGGCGGACTCCTTTCCAGCACGTAGTGCTAACTTCCAATCCGTTAGGATTCAAAGATTCCAATAACTTAGTAACTCAATAACTGAATTACCCGATGAAACAGAGTATGGGAGTAATGGAGTAACGGACTAAACGCTATTAACGAGCATAACGGTCTTAACGTCTTTTGTCGTTTAGTATTTTGAATATTTTTTCTACTTCGTCTTTTGTATTATAAAAATGGGGAGAGAAACGAAGGGCACCACTTCTCAATGATACAATAACATTGGCTTCCCTCAAACGTTGATATACCTTTTGTTCATTACCTGGCGGTCGGACAGTCAGAATCCCAGACTGGGGCGGTTCAAAAGGCGTCACTATTTTGTAGTCCATTGCAATAAATCTCTTACGCATTTCATTTTTCAAACTCAGAATCTTCTTTTGAACATTCTTTACCCCATAGTTCAATAGAATTTTGATATTCTCGACTAATGCACTGATACCGACAATATTCCTTGAACCCAGTTCAAACATCCGAGCATCAGGGTAAAGTGGTGGACTGATTTGACAATCATTAAATCCGCCCCACTCCGCACCGAGCCAACCAGCATGCAGCCCTTTTAGAATCCCGAAATGTCTTTTATTCACATATAAGAATCCTGCGCCAGTCGGTCCAAAAAGCCATTTTCCAGCACCGCAGGCAAGAAAATCCACATCGGTTTCCTGGACATCAAAATTCATCGCACCGATTCCCTGTATACCATCAACGACCAGGTAGATATCCTTCTCCCTACAGAACTCAATGAGTGGCTTAAGAGCTATCATCTCGCCAGTAAGATAGTGGACGAGCTCAAGTACCAATTGGATCCCGACCTAGAAATGGCACAAAAAGAGTGTTCGCATATGGTAGGTTATGCTGTACAACATACCTTATCGCCGGAAAAACATCATCCATTACTAAAACCTTATCACCGTCATTCAGGGGAATATTGACAAGTGCAATATATAAAGCCTCAGATGTATTATGGACAAAAGTGATTTCTTCAGGCGCAGCATTTATCAAAGATGCTACAATCGCACGCCAGTTTTTCACCTTCGCGAAATAGTCATCCACTTGGAACTCGGCCTGTGCCGCAAACACTGCCATGCAGTCATCAATCGCTTTTTTGGCAGGTAATGACAAAGGACCTGTACCCGCGTGATTAAGGTATATCAATTCTTTAGTTATCGGAAAAAGATCCCTGATGAGAGTCAGGTCTTGAGATTTAAGATTCGAGCAATTCATTTATTTTCCTTACAATATTGATCAATGATACATTGTACCCGCAATTTCGATTCTGAATGGTCGCGCCATAAAACCTCCAGTTCACCAATCTTGAATTTCAAGACTTGATCCTAGAACATCGATAGGTATCTCACGGAAAAATGGCGAAATCATCGTGTATACTAAACCGCCGCGCAACGTGGGTCGCTGCCTGGCATTGGTCAGGAACAATTTTTTGCGGGCACGCGTGATGCCCACATACAACAAACGCCGCTCTTCTTCGTACTGGTCCAACTCAGACTTTGATTTGTAGTGGGGGATCAAGCCATCTTCTAAACCCGTTATAAAAACGGTATCAAACTCCAACCCTTTAGCATTATGCAAAGTCATCAGGCTAACGCACTGTGCTGAGGCTTCCCACTCATCGATCTGACTGCGCAGTGAAACGTCTGCCAAATACCCGTTCAGCGTCGTGTCAGGGTTCTGTTTGCAATAATCCTTAATTGAAATCACCAACTCTTCGACATTTTTACGCCGTGTGTAGTCCTTTTCACTTTTTTCCGGATCCAAGCTGTCCAGATAAGCCGAATCCTTTACAACCTTGAGAACAAATTCGTAGAGACTCATAACTGAATAATCCTTTCGAAACCCCTCCATCAAATTGCTGAACTGAGCAATACGTTCTTTCGTTTTCTTAGCGATACCTTCAACCTGATCAACTTGCTTCAATACATTGTAAAGAGAAAGCCCAGTATGCTTGCCATTGGTAATCAGTTTTTCCAAAGTGATATGCCCTATCTTTCGCGCCGGCACATTGATAATACGACGCAGACTCACTGCATCTTGCGGGTTATCGATAACCTTGAGATAAGCGAGTACATCTTTTATTTCTGCTCGGTCGTAGAATTTCAATGCACCAACGACTTCATAGGGTATTTGGAACCTTATGCACGCTTCTTCAAAAACCCGGGATTGAAAATTGATGCGGTAAAAAACCGCCATCTCCCCCAACCTAGTACCGTGGAACTTCGATTCAATGATCTTGCGCGCGACAAAAGCTGCTTCTGCATAGGCATCATCCAATGCACTGAATTCAATCTTTTCGCCCTGTTCTTCATCTGACCAGAGCACCTTGGCCTTGCGGCGTTCATTATTCATGACAACCGCTGAAGCAGCTTGGAGAATCGTTTTTGTCGAACGATAGTTTTGTTCGAGTTTTATCACCACCGCATCCGGAAAATCTTTCTCAAAATCAAGGATATTCCTTATCTCGGCACCACGCCACGAATAGATCGACTGATCATCATCACCAACAACGCACAGATTACGATGCTTCTCAGCAAGGAGTTTTGTCAATACATATTGAGCGTTGTTAGTATCCTGATATTCATCAACCAGGATATATTGGAACCGTCTCTGATAATGCATAAGAGTCTGCTTGTCTTTTTGGAATATCCTGACAACGCGCATGATCAAATCGCCAAAATCCAAGGCATTGTAGTCGGACATTTTGCTATTGTAGTGTTCATATAATGTTCTTATAAGATCGTTGTCAATATCGTCTATTGACCGGAGATCTTGTTTCATCCGATTGATATAAGCAGCTACTGCAGACGGAGAAAGCACTTGAGGATCTATGTTCCTTTCCTTAAAACATTCTTTTATCAAGCCTATCTGGTCATACTCATCATAGATCGTGAAATTCCCGGACACGCCAGCGATATCTTTAACTGACTTATTCTGTTCTAATACCTCCCTCAAAATCCTTGCGCAGGTTGAATGAAATGTCTTGATCCACATATTACCGGGGTTATTTAACAGGTTATAAAGACGGGTACGCATCTCATCCGCGGCTTTATTAGTGAAAGTAATCGCTAATATACCCCAAGGATCAACATGCCCTTTTTTGATCAGATATGCTATACGATGGGTAATAACCCTTGTTTTGCCACTCCCTGCACCGGCAAGGATGAGGATTGGACCTTTTGTTATCTTGACCGCTTTTTGCTGCTCTTTGTTCAATTCAATGAGTAGATCATTCACCGTGCAATTATATGGACAAACCCAAGCAAGTCAAGCAAGACCAAATACTTCGTCAGAAGACACGAGGGAAATGGCACTGCGTGCGGGAAAAAAGCGTAGAGAGTAAGGCATAATGCGTAGGGCGTAGAGAGTAAGGAGTAGGGCGTTTACGCCCGTCCAAGACGAGCCAAGAGAGTAGGGAGTAGAGCGTAAGGGGAAATGGCACTGCGTGCGGGACTTGTCGCTTCGCAACGGTTATGGTTCACTAACGTGAACGGTTATGGCTCTTACGAGCGGGAAAAGAAGCGGCGGGAAGACCCGGTGACTGGAAGAAAGGGTGAAACGGAGAACATACAAACACCTAAAATCCAAAATACCTAAACCCCGTTAGATGTGTACTATCTAAACGGGGTAAACGCCTAAATAAATCAAAGAAACTAACTCTATTAACGATTTAAATTCCATCCCGCACTTTCAGCAAAAGTGCGAGGATCCCTTCCAGTCCGACATGTTTTGTGGCGGACTCCTTTCCAGCACGTAGTGCTAACTTCCAATCCGTTAGGATTCAAGAGTTCCAATTACTTAATGACTGTCTTTCCAATAACTGCTTTATGAAGGTTCTCGGCTCTTGTCCCGATTTATCATTTTGGATTATAATATATAGGAAAATCGTGGATTCCGCAAAGCGGGAGAATTTGGTTCTTGGAACTTGCTTCCTGCTTTACCCAATACTTGACTTTATTTACAGAATCGTTAGAATACAGCAAGGAGATTTTATGAAAAAAATAGTGTTGTTATTTACTTTAATATTTGTTTTAAGCCCTGGACAAGACAATGTGCCGATCTTAAAATGGGCAGGTCCTCCAGGTTCAAAACCAGAGACCTATGAGCAATGGATCACCTCACATCCGTATACTGAATTTTCATACATGCTTGATAAGATAATGTATGGAGGACGAGGCAATGTTGCCGTTATCACTGAACAGTCTATTGCCAATACCCTGAGCAATGAATTAAGCCAGTTGACCAATAACCTGCAATCTGAAGGTCATACTGTTTACAGTTATCAAATGACCGGTGGCACACCTGAGACACTCCGTATCTTTCTGCAGAATCTCTACAATAACAATAGCATTGAGGGTGCCCTATTAATAGGTAACCTACCTGTTGCCTGGTTTGAGGTCACCGATGATTTCGGGTCTGGGTACGCAGACTTTCCTATGGATCTGTTCTACATGGATCTAAACGGCACATGGCTTGATACGATGAATACGGGGAATGGTAAATATGATGGTCACACCGGTAGTGTCCACCCTGATATATATATTGGACGGCTTTATCCATCAGGTTTGGGTGATGATACTTTACTCTTGCAAGACTATTTCCAGAAAAATAATTCCTATCGCCACGATACATTGCTCCTTACGCAACGAGCACTTGTTTTCATAGACGACGACTGGATACCATGGGCTGGACAATGGGCTGGTGATGTATCCATGCTCTACTCTGACACGATGAATTACTGGGACGCAGAAACAACGAAAGCGACCCTATATCGAACAAGATTAGACACAACCCAAGCATGGGTTCAGGTCTGTGCACACTCCTGGCCAGGCGGTCATCAATTCGCCTACAATAATGGACAGTCGTATGATTACTATTATTCTTACGAGTATACGAGTCAGAATCCACCAACCAACTTCTATAATTTCTTTGCGTGTTCATTCAGCCGATACACGACAAGCGGTAATTGTGGTGGCAACCGTGTCGTATTCGATTCAACCTCTGGTCTTGGTTCAATCGGTTCAACAAAAACCGGTAGTATGCTGGATTTCAATTATTTCTATCGACCGCTGGGCGAAGGAAAAAAACTCGGCGAGGCATTCAAATATTGGTTCGCCTGCATTTACGACTCAGTTGGCATGAGCTATGACCGTTTGTGCTGGCATTATGGCATGACCTTACTTGCTGATCCATTCTTGATACCGCTCGGTCATAATACCGGAATCGCCGAGCATAGCGCAGATAGAAATACAGGCTCAATTTTCACCGTGCAAAGTAATCCAGTGACCAAACATGCTCAAATGGATCTCACCCTGAAGACTGAACAAAATTTGACGATCTCTGTTTATGATTGTTCAGGCAGAAAAATGAAAAATACAACCTATCGTCTGGGGGCTGGACACCACAGTATAGCTATCTTGTTGAATGATAAATCCGGTAATGAACTCAGAGCAGGTATTTATGTTCTGAAAGTAAATATTGATAATAAGATATTGACCCGAAAGATAGTTAAAATGTGATTTGATAATAATAAAAAAGGCGCTGAATAAAATCAGCGCCTTTTTTTATTACAGATATTCCTAATGCAACTTGACCACATTCCTAAGGGTATTGCCGTGATCATCAACAATAAAATATACACCCGGTGCTGCGATATTTCCCCAGTCATCTTTACCATCCCAGGAAATAGTAGTAGGCACTAGGGAGTAAGCAGTAGACAGTAATAAATCTTTCACCTTTCGACCAGTTGCATCGTATATTTTTAGCTCTTTGCACTGAGTACTCTGCGTCTTGCCAAAACTGATAACAGTTTTGTATTTGAAAGGATTCGGAGCAACGGAAAAGGTAGCTTCACTATCAATGTCGTGCTCAACAATGGATGTACCTTCAGCTTGAACGATTATGTCATCACATTTTGTTGAAGTCGTATCTGACATGTTGAAAACGTACACGCCAAAGTATCCAGAAGATACACTGTCATTTATGATCGGACAGCCAGGCAACATTTGCTCATCATAGTATGCCCAGATCGAATCAGCAACCACCTTTAATTTTAATTTGTGCCAGGAAGATGAAGAAGGTACACCACCGGGGATTTCTGAAGATGACCAGTCTCTCAAAACAACTGGATATCCTTGATATCCAATGAGCCCAAGCCTAAGCCGTGCGCTATTATCAAAATCAGATACAAGACGATAAAGGTATCGGGTTGACGGATTCATCCTGATCGCAATACCATTGTATGGACCAGCGGCTGTAGTGACAAGCGTATATACCCACGCCTCAATTGAATAATCTACCAAACTACTTGCACCCGCATAGGTCAATCCAGCCGCCCCCATATACTCATTTGAGATCCTACCTGCCCAGGAGTCTCCTCCTGGCGTCGTCGGATCATTGATAACACCCATGCTGTCTCCAATCCCAATACTGTCAGTGAACCAGGGATACCAGTCGAGCTGCATATTCCCATCAGTAAAGTACTCCTCGTACAGCACCTGGCTAAACAACAAACCACATATAAGCATTAAACCAACAAAATATTTCATAAAACCTCCTTTTTTCTCCATGTCTCCCTGTCCCCTTTTCACCCCTTCTATTCTTTTGGTCTCTCAGGTACGGTCCTGATGCCCAATTTTGAGCCTGGTGTATTATCAAACTCTTCGATAATGTAGAATAGTAATAGGGGAAATATGCGTGAGAATTTACCGTGCATGTACTCATGAGCAAGGTTGACAAACTCGAGAAGTTTTTTTTCTGAAGGAAGTGCCGACTTGTCTTCAGGATGAACAACGCGCGCTATCGTACGTATCTCAAAAGATGGGATATCAAGATAAACGACCGTTGCCACCGGATTATCCATCACATTCAAGAAGGTATGCGTTTCAAAGGTCGGTGTACTGTACAGTTCCAAAGAAGTCTGTTTGCGCCAGTCAAAGTAATCCGCGTCTTTTTCATACAGTGATTTAAGGATATCCATTTTCTCAAGCATGGGCTTTTCAAATGTGTCTTTTAACCGTTTGATCGCCTCGTCAAGGTTCTCATCTTTGGGCGCTAAGCCTATACCCTTTATAGCATTATTCACGGTAAACCTGGAATCAAGACGACCAAGCCCATAAGTCGCCACTGCGCCTTGATGCGGACCACCCCAACCCATCACACCTTTTTTAATATCCTCAAGGAATTTAAGCCGTTTTTCTATATTCCATTTAATGAATTCATCGCTCGCCTTGCGTATTTTAAATTCCTTCCAGTCACCATCGATCTTCGCCTTTATCATACCATTTTTATAACCTGACATGTCGAGGGAATTTTGGATGAACTTCTTGTCTTTCCAGAAATCTTTCTTTGAATGTTCTAATTTTCCCGCCCACAACATCTTTGGGATATTACTAAAAAAAGCAAGCAACGGTGCTGTAAATCCAAGTGTCTTTAGAAAACTACGTCTATTCATGAAACCTCCTTCAAATATATCAAATACCTAAATACTAAAATCCAATTGTCAGGGTAAAGCGGTGTGTGGCATCAAGTATATCCATATCGACATATGCGTAGTCGACACAGACTTCACGTCTGGCAATACCCGCTTTAACTCCAGCGCCGACAGTGAATTTTTGCGTATCATAATTCACCTTGTAGCCGCCCCTTAAGAAAAGGATATTGTATAGACCATACTCCGCGCCAATCTGCAGTTTCTCCTCGCCATCATTTGGATGAATACCATCAATAGCAACCCGCAACTGGTAGTTGTCACTAAGCATGAATGCCTCTTCCCGGTCAATAATATAAAAGGCAAGTCCCATTTTGAAAGCCAGTGGTAAAGGAAAAGATTCGGTAGTCAATCTTGCTTCAACGTCTGCATTTCCCTCATACTCAGGCCAGGGATCGGTCTGGATGATTAGATCATTACCTGACAACTGCATCCTGCCACCATAATTTACCAGACACATACCGAGCCTCGTACCTTTGAGCGGCGTCTTTAGTATTGAGCCGATATCCAGAGCCAAAGTAGCGGCACTTTCATTATAAAGAGATTGCTGAATGTATTTTGCAGAGAAACCGATTGAGAGCCGGTCAGACAAAAGTGCCGAAGTCGTGAAAGCAAGCAAACCATCTACATATTTGAAGTACTGACCAGTCCCTTCTGGAATTTCCACAGTCGTGACTTCCATATCACTAGACGAGAGAAAGGTACCCCAGAGACAAAAATTGAGCCTTTTCGTAGGGAGTATAAACGCAGCATATTCATAGTTAAGATCGGCAAACCACTCAGTGTGTCCGCCTGAAACATAGGTGTTCTGCAATTCTGCAATACCTGCAGGGTTATAATAGACTCCTGAGGGATCATTGGCAAGGGCGACAAAAGAACCGCCCATGGCAACTGCCCGAGCACCGAACTCGATCTTTAAAAAAGGTGCGGCAGTCGTACCCACCTTATTAAAACCAAAACTTAAGGTAACACACATCAGGCAAAGAAGGACCGAATAAATAAGGAATGACCGCACTCCTAGTGGTGTTTTACATTTCGCAAGGTTGAAGCCTTGCCCTACATTCAATTCTGATCGTTTCATAACATCTGCTCCCTATTTTATGATAACAAACTTACCTTTTGCCTTGGTTTGAGCATCAGCATTAACCACAAAAACATATAAGCCATAGGCAACCTCAAGTCCATATTTGGTTCGCAGATCCCAGTATTCATAACTGAGGTTGTTACTGTGTTGAATCGTTCTGATGTGTTCACCAGCGATATTGTATATCTGTATCTCGCATTGCTGGGGTAAATTTGCAAACATCAATCTCCGGTCATATGGTGTGCTTTCATATTTGGAATGCAACATGTAGGGATTAGGTACAACGCGGACCGTGGACAGATCAATCTGATCAGCATCAATGGAAAACGGTATTATCGTAAATTCATACTTGACACTGGAAGAAAACGGTTTATAGGTCAGAATCGTAAGTTCATCATCTTCAGATGGCGGGGTTTCTGTGGCTGGACCGTTCTGTGTTGCGAAATATACGGCATCACCGTTTTCACTCCAACAACCGATTTGATCAACAAATCCATACTCCTGACCAGCAGCGCTGGGATTGTAACCAGCACCACCTGGTATTAGGTTCCAACCTTCAGGACCAAACATCGGGTTGCCAGGAAAAGCATATGCAAAATCAAGGAGCCAAGTCGAATCACTCACATCAACCGGGTTCGCAGAATCGGTGATATCATATACCCGAATCGGTATCTGAATCGGTGGATATGTACCACCAAATCCATCTTCAACCTGCACACTTGCCGGGTTGACGTGGTCAACTACAATACGGAAATCAGATATGCCAGAGATATAGGTATAAATGGGGCCCATTGAACCAACATAACCAGTCCACCAGTCAAATGTACAGGTATCACCAGCGATATTTGTCCAGCCGAGGAATTTCACGCCACTTCCGCTGTTCAATAAGGTCAATCGGAAACCGTCGATTGCCGGGATATTATCAAGCGATGAATCAGAGAGTTCTTGATGAACGAACAAGGATTCGCCAGTAGTTGCACAAAAAAGATTGAAGGTCGTTGAATCCACCCATAAGCTGTCATCAAAAAATGAATCATTGAACGTGACTTCATATGTACGGGCCTCGAGTTGGCCTGGGTTGAGGATACTAACCATGGCTAATCCCTCAGACTGGCTGCCGAGCGACTTTAAAGTGTCGCCACCCTGTACATAAGCCGGATTATAACCTGAAGGCATTTGAGCCGGGATCACTGATACAACATTCGCAGTAGTTGGTCTCCCTCTAGGATTCTCATACGAGGGTTCTAAGGAATCTTGATGTTGATTGCCCTGATCATATGCCGCAACACAATACCAGTATTCTATCCCGTTATACACCGCAGAGTCAGTTAGAACATGCTTCAAACCAGTTTCACTACCTAAAGACTGATACGGAAATGCCGGGTCAGTACCAAAAATAGAATCTTTTAGATCAAACTGAGCGAGTGGAACATAGCCAACCACCTCACCTTTATCATTGGTGATTTCCTTCCCCCATGACATACCCTGATCTTCACTCCGGTATATCTTGTAACCTTCAAAATCTTGTTTACCAGTGATTATGTCGGCTGAAGATTCAGTCGGCTGAGGATCCCAGTACAACGTTACTCTCTTTTCACCAGGCACGCCGTAAACAACAGGCGGTGACGGTGGTCCACTACCCAGAAAGTAGTTATCCGCTAAAGTCAGCGCCATTGCAAGGTTGTCAAAAAGGTCAGCTGAATCCTCGCCACATATAACTACTGCAGTCAGCTGTAAGGTATCCTCAGGCATTATGGATAAAGGACCACAAGAAACAATGAAATTATAGGCGCTCGTTGACTCAGGTGGTAATGCCTGAACCAAACCGGGATCATCAATATTAATATCAGCACCGTGGAAATACAGTGCAGAATCAATATTCGGATCAGTCGGATCAGAAATAATTATTGGATAGAACCTGAAATCTTCACTCGGTTCATCCTGCTTCTTATAATAATGAAAATTCGTTATCTCCTGATTTAAGAAACCTACACCAATATAACCTACTGATTCCCACGGTTCCTGAGGTATGCCATCAGCATCCCAGTAATAAATAAAAGTAACACTGGAATCACGGTATAAGCCTATGTAATCCTGCATATCATAGTCGCAGCGGAAATTACCACGAAAACCAAGATACATACTGTCGAGCGTGGTATTTCCAACCGTGTAGAGGTGAAAATCATAGAAGATAAAATCCTGAGCATATATCCTTCCGTAAGAATAAGTAGACTGATCTACTTGTAGATCAAAAACCCCCTGGTCATTGAAGATACAGAAAAGATCCTGGTCTGAAGTAAACTCACCCTCAACCTCCAGGCCGGTTGCTGGATCACGACGATAAGGTCCGGGCCAAAACGGCTCACCTGCTTCCTGGGGCCAAGTATCGACATTGTCCGAGGTCGCCATAATAGGCGTGCCGTCCGGTGTCGTCTCTTCCCCTGAATAGAACAAGCCAAAGGAACCCTCAAGAGGTGCCCACTCAGGCGCTGCAAGGTTCACAAATGACTCAATGACATTATAATCATGAGCCGCGATCATACCAAACCCAGGGCAGTACTGCTGCTGAAAAGGTGCTGAATTAGGCCAATGAAATGACGGTGTGAAGTAATGGAGGTTCGCGATCAATCCGAAATTCGAGGTTACGTCAGACAATTCGCCCTTATCTGAGATACCCACTGCCTTATCGATCTCAGGATAAAATATCAAGCATAGTATCAATATCATGCCAACTCCTTCATCAAAATCCTACACTCATACCTGCTTTGATTATCCTTCGCGTACCAACGTATGCAGGATTCATAATATAGTCTTGTGAGCCCATTAAACCTCCAGCAAGTTCACCTGAATTCCAGGGTTCGCCACTGCGCGGATAGACATAACGGGGATTGAGGTGATCTGTAGTATTAGTACCTTTGACAAATAAATCAACGGTCGTCTTGCCGATGTTGAAACCTTGATGGATCATCACATCAAACGAATATTCCCAGGCCATGCGCGCTGAATTCTCTTCGACAACGACACCTTCGCTTATGTAAGGCGTATAAGGCAGCCCACTTGCCGCTTTGAAATTGAGCCCCATACCACCCAGATCGTTGAATGCGATATTCAAAATACCAGCGATAGTATGGCGGCGGTCAAAATCCAGGTAATATTCTTTAATCCTCTCAGGCAAACCAGTATAAACATCATAGAAACCTTGCATAGCAAATGAACGGTTACCGCGCGCGATTTGATAAGTATAATTGATATTGAACCCAAATCTGGAAACCAGTTTTCTTTTTATAGTTACATCAAACCCTTGTACTGAACCGAAATCTTCATTGGTGTAAATAATGTAATCATATGGGAAATCACGCACTTGTGTAGTAGCCAGTAAGTTCTTGATGTCTTTTAAGAAAAGCGTGACATCGATACCGTAAACATTCTTTATCGCATATTTCATACCAACTTCATAAGTAGTAGTCCGCTGCGGCTTGATCCGTGGATTACCGACTAATCCATAACGTGGGATCTCCTCTGGAGAGGTTATGTAATCAGCATTGAAATACATGATCTCATAAGGCGGTGTCTGGAAAAAGTGTCCGTAAGCAAAATGGAGCATGGAATTATCTGTAATTGGATGAGACAAGCCAAGGCGTGGCGATAACTGATAACTCGGGTCAACATCATGAACCGGCGATGTCGGATCCTCAATATCCTCCCACATCACAGCATTCGGGTAATAGTAATCAAAACGCAGACCCGCATTGACCACCAGATAATTGTGTTCAATCTTATCCTGCAAGAATACAGCACCATCCAAAGGTTCTCTTGCATATTCTTGATAGACAATCGGACCACGCGTGAACAGTTGCTGACGTTTATCTAAGTTGAACCTGTAGAAGTTACTCACCATACCAAATTTCACACTATGGATCTTAGCTGTTTGGAGCGTGATGTCAGCCTTTAATACGTATTTCTTAGTTGTGATATCCTGCTTGAATATTGGATAACCCGAAACATAAAACTCTGAGTAGTTGTCATATACCGGTTCAATAACCGTATCAGCGACCGCGTCTGATGATTTTGTCTCGATACTATCGACGATATAGCCGAAGCGCAAATTATAGAAAAGATTATTGCGCAGTATATGATTTATCCCTGCAATAACCCTTATAGAACGTTTATAATTGACAAGGTAGTTATCATATAGATACTTGTACCGATGGCTATAGTTTTGTGTTTCACTCAAGGCATAATGGATATCAACAAAAGCCTTGAACTGCGAACCAAAGCGACGCGTCAGTTTACTGTTTGCACTATAACCATATTCGTACCCAAAAGGCAAATACGATTCCTGGTTGAAATAATTCGCAGCCGCATAAAAACGCGTTCCTTTATCAAATGGAATCGGTCCAGTGACATACGCATTGACTTCACCTTGATAATCTCTTGCCAGTTGCTGTGGTACGTACTGAGAACTACCCAATGAATCACGGTGGGCGTCAGTTGCTGAATCCGGATCTATCCAGTCAACTTTGCGGTACGGCGACGGGTTAACTGCAAAGGAAGTGTATTCAAAGTGCGAAGATAACCTTGGACTCCCTTCGGGTGTAACAACATTAACGACGCCGCTCATCACATTTCCATACTCGGCATTGAACGTACCGGAAAGAAGTGACATCTCAGAGATGATATTTTTGTCGAAATTAGGAGCACTGCCTAATAGAGGGTTAGATACTTCAATACCATCAATATAATAGGCAAGTTCTCCAGTTCGACCACCGCGGATGTGCAGATCACCTCCGGCATCGGTTGTCACGCCACCTTGAAGAGCAAGAACCTGCGCGGGTTTGGTAACCGGTAAAAGGTCAATTTCATCGCGCGTTATCCTTGTTTCTTTTGAGGTCATGTCGATCTGAAGGACCGGTTCCTCAGCCACCACAACAATCGGATTATCAATCTCAATCAAACCGATAGTTAATAGAAAATCCAGATATGTCGTCCGATCAGCATAGACTTTGACATCCTGTTTGATCTCAATGCGGTAACCGATCATGGATGCCTCAACTTCGTATTTGCCGGGCGGCAGATTAAGAATAAAATAACCACCATCGACATCTGAGGCACCACCGTGGGCAAGTGACGAGATATAAACATCTACGCCGCAAAGGGGATCACCAGTCTCAGCATCGAGAACACGACCACTGATCTTTCCAACAGTACCACCACTGAGTAGCAAAGGTAAACAAAAGAGCATGATTCTCTTCATAATCCTCCTTACTTAACATGTTTAGAATGCCAAAATTATAACTCGCTTATTAAAATGTCAATGAGCTAAAGTCTATAAGAAAATGACTCTTAAAACTTCGCATAGTGCTCAATCGATCACTGATTTTTATATATTATGCACATTATGTTATTTTTATGTTATTTGTATATTCTTATGATGGCTGTAATAAAACTGCAGTATATTGCGATTGGCTCAATCGCAATATACTGCCTTATTGTTTTATTAAAATGTACCTACCACCAGGTAAATATCTATCTCTTCATAGATGCTGCTGAGGTTATTTATTCCGGTTTCGCGCGCTTGTTTATTTCGCTCTTAAATATTTTCGACGGTCGGAAAAAAGGCACATACCGATCAGGTAATGTGTATTCCTTACCACTTTTTGGCGCTCGGGCCGTCCGTCCGGAACGTCTCCTCAGCTCAAAAGTTCCAAACCTCCTCAACTCGACCCTTTTATCTTTTATTAATACCTCAAAGATCGTATCCAAAAATGCGTCGACCAATTTTTCTATATCTGCTTTGGTGAAAGCAGGTCCGAATTTCTCACTAATCTTCTCAACTAAAAGCTCTCGCCTCATTTTACCTCCTTCGCTTGATAACATCCTGCACAAGAAGTCAATGAACAACCTGCACATGACGAACCAATATTGCTAGAAAACTTACCATTACTAAAAAAACCGAATGTCGAACATAAACGACTCAAATCTCCACTCTTACACTGCGGACACACTAAAGTTTCCCGCTCATCATTATTCCGTATCAGATCCTCGAATCTCTTCCGGCATTCATTGCAAAAGAATTCTAAAATTGGCATCTCACTACAATTGTAGCTATTATCACCGAGCTGTCAATAATCGGTATCAACATATTAAATCCCCATTTGTCGTTTCCGCCGTTTTGTTTTCCGGCGCTTGCTATATTTTCGCTTATCCGCAGCTGATATCTTATCACTTTCAATGAGTTTCTTAAACTCCTTTTCAGTAAGTTTCTTCCTCTGCTCACCCCGGCGCGTTTCAGGTTTTTTTCGCCGCTCTTTTTTCATCCAAACCCCCTTCTTTTACAATTCTACCTAATAAAAACAAGGTGTCAAGCAGTGTTCGCGCCATACTCCAACAGAGTTTCGCTATTGACTTTGCAACAAAAATTGGTATTATTCAATAAAGGAGGAAATGCAGTGGCGATTGATCTAACTTCAGTTTTAAAATTTTTTAGAATGGTGAAAAACCAGTTTGTAAGTGATATAGCAATTGACCTTGGAACATGCACCACGCTTATCTACGTGAATGACCGAGGTATTGTACTAAATGAACCGACCGTTGTAGCAATTGATACAAAAACAAAAAAGTGTCTTGCCGCTGGCGATAAGGCAAAGATGATGCTCGGTAGAACACCGAGTGACATCAAAGCTATTCGACCCATGAAAGATGGCGTCATTGCAGATTTTGAGATGGTTGAGCTGCTACTGCGAACCTTTATTGAAAAAGCTCAGAAAAAGAAACTGTTCACCCGCCCGAGGATAATCATCTGCGTTCCTTCAGGTATCACCGAGGTTGAAAAGAGAGCGGTCCGCGATTCGGCCGAAGCAGCTGGTGCAAGGGAAGTATTTTTGGTTTCCGAACCCATCGCCGCGGCTATCGGTATTGACCTACCTGTGCAGTCACCAACCGGTAATATGGTTATCGACATCGGTGGTGGAACAACAGAAATCGCGGTAATTGCGCTGTCTGGCATTGTAACCAATAGCTCGGTGCGCATCGCCGGAGATGAAATGGATGATGCAATAGTCCAGTACATAAAGAAGAACTACAATCTTATCATCGGCGAGCAGACTGCAGAACATATCAAGATTGACATCGGGAATGCCTTTCCCACCGTAGAGGATAAGACCTATGAAGTCCGAGGCCGTGATCTTGTATCTGGTATCCCTAAAACAATCAAGCTCAACAGTCACGAGGTTCGCGAAGCGATTCAAGAACCACTCTCGATGATCATCGAAGCAATACGATTAACCTTAGAAAAAACACCCCCAGAACTCGCAGCTGATATAGTGAATTCTGGTATCTATATGGCCGGCGGTGGATCCCTCCTTAGGGGTATCGATACCCTTATCCGTGAAGAGACCAATTTGCCGGTAATGATTGCGGATGAACCGAATAAAGCAATTGTTATTGGTGCCGGTA
The DNA here is from genome assembly GCA_965603515.1 of uncultured bacterium. Lineage (GTDB taxonomy): Bacteria > Hydrothermota > Tepidihabitantia > SM23-42 > SM23-42 > JAUVZL01. Next base: position 15,522 of record CBFDDH010000021.1, on the reverse strand, counting down.
GGATCCTCGACGATATGGCCACCTATGAAAAAGTAATATTCCAAATAAAGAGAGAATAGTTGTCGCGCCATCAGCTAGCGTTCTTTTCTGCTCTACTATTAATCTCCATTACTTTTCTGTCCCTTGGTGAACACACCAAACTAAGAATATCAACCCACCTTTCTCCGATCCTGCTTTTTCCAATCAAGACGACTACCAAGATACTTGATTTCCTTTCTGTTTCAAGCGACCGTATCACTAAGTTAGAAACAATGGTAAACCGTCTGCGCCTTGAAAATGCCGAATGGAAGAAAATAGTACTGCTCGATACAATAGAGTACCAAACTACAGAATACCGGTTGTATAAAGCACAAATAATTGGTCGTGATCCGTCAAACATAAACGGCTTTTTATACATAGATATCGGCAAAAAAAAAGGTATATGCACCAAGCAACCAGTTCTTTCCATAGACGGCTTGATCGGTAAAATAAAATACGTAGGCGCCGACTACTCGATCGTTGAAACGATTGAAAAACATGGTTTTGCAGCAAGCGCCCTAGATACTAAAACGGGTATCCACGGCATCGTTAGAAACCACGGAAAGTTGGTTTTCGATTTTATCAGAATAGACGATGCGATAGATATAGGTGATTCTGTATACACCTCAGGGATGAGTGATATTTTCCCCGAAGGCATATTGATTGGAGTAGTGAAAAGAATTGATGAATCAGATGATCAGTTTTTCAAACCTGTCATCATAAAACCGAGTGTTCGGATCAACCTGCTAAACTATGTCTACGTTGTTTTCGACAGTGAAGCTTCCGACCAAATGCAAACCGATAGAAAACAACGAGTGTCACCCAGTAATGAGGGAAGCAATTGAAATACCTCTGGTATTTTGCACTGCTTTATATCTTGCTACCTTTCAACCTCTATATCGATATGATTTCGATATTGATATTCTATTTGGTTTTCAATGAAGATGAAAGATTTACCCTGGCTTTTTCGTTCTTTGCCGGACTCCTCACCGATCTGTTTTATCCCGTTGTCTTAGGCGTAAATATTCTCATTTACGTTTTACTTGCACAAACAATGCTCTATGTAAAAAAGTACATCAACCAGAAGATGTTGATAAACTGGGCTGTTTTCGCCATCTATTACCTGGTAAAAATAGTCATAACACATATCACGATCTCCGCACCGGTAAATATCAAACCGATATTCCTCACTATTTTCTGTTTCTTGCCTATAATTCTACTGTTCAATAAAATAAAGTACAAGGTATGGATGAGAACATAAAGAAATTTAAGTTCCTGCGCAATGTCATCATTGGCGCGGCGATTATTATTATCATTGCATCCGTGAAACTGCAGGTGATCGAAGGCAAGAAGTATTCCCGACTCTCGGAAAAAAATCGAATAAGGCAGCGGTACATTACCGCCCCACGCGGTAAAATCTTTGACCGAAACGGGATCGAAATCGCTAACACGAGACCAGGTTTTTACGTCTCAGTAATCCAATCGATGATCGATGACGCCACTCTGGAAAGCATATCAAAAATTCTTGATATCGACAAGAAGGCTGCGCGGGATAAATTCAAGCTCGAGAAAAACCCTTTCATGCCGGTGAAAATCGCACATGACATATCTTACCGACAACTATCGATAATTGAAGAAAACATAGATAATCTTAAAGGCATTGAGGTCGGTGTTGAACCGCTCAGGAATTATCCATATAGTGAACTGTTGAGTCATTTCCTTGGTTATGTTGGTGAACTAACACACCAAGAAATAGAACGACTGAAAGATTACTCGATCAATGATTATATAGGTAGGATGGGCATTGAAGAGTACAATGAAAATCAACTGAAGGGAAATCCTGGTATCGAATTCATCGAAGTCGATGCACGGGGTAAAGAAATAGGTAAAATTACTGAAAAACGACCAATACCGGTCATCAATGGACACGATATTTACACAACAATCGATGTCGTGTTAACCGAATCTGTTGCAGTCTACTTGGAAAAATACAAAAGGGCAGCTTGTGTATGTCTGGATCCAAAAAACGGAGAAATCCTTGTTCTCTATTCGAAACCTGGTTTTGATCCAAATGTTTTTGTTCACGGACTGCAAAAAAAAGAATGGGAAATACTCAACAAAGCGCCCGATGCACCAATGTACAACCGTGCACTAATGAGTTGCTATCCTTGCGGTTCGACATTCAAACCATTTGTTGCTCTTGCGGCCCTGGACGCTAATATGATTACTCCAGAAAAAACATTCAAGACATGTACTGGAAAATATCGCCTGGGGAGACGAATATTCAAGTGCTGGAAAAAGCACGGCAAACTGGCACTTCGCGACGCTATAATCCATTCATGCGACGTCTATTTCTATCAACTCGGCAGATATATCGGGATAGACACGATCGTATCAAGGATTAGCAAACTCGGTTTTGGCGAATGTACTGGTATTGACCTGCCTGGAGAAAAAAAAGGTTCTCTGCCCGACCGAAAGTTTTTTGAAAAGAAATATGGCAAGAACTGGACTACAGGTCACATTTTCAATTTAAGCATTGGGCAGGGTGACTTACTCGCCACCCCTTTGCAGATGGCTCGTGCTTACACAGTATTTGCAAATGATGGAAAGATCGTTATGCCCCATGTTGTCATGATTGACGACCACACCTATCATACCACTGATATCTCACCGGCAGCGATTGCGATCATCAAGGAAATGCTTGCCGGCGTTGTCGCTTCGGGTACCGGTAGATTGGCGCATCTTGATGGTTACGTGGTATCCGGTAAGACTGGAACAGTCCAAAATCCACATGGTGAAGATCACGCCATATTCATAGGTTATGGACCTGGTAATGCACCAAATATCCTGGTGTGTCTGGTTGTTGAAAATGCCGGACACGGCGGGAGTGTAGCTGCACCAGCGGTTGGTAAAATAATTCGCGCCTTTCTCAATAGTACAAAGCTCACACACTATGCTGAAGAAAACTAACTTCCGTATTATCGTTGCGGTTACCGTACTTTCGCTCATCGGTCTCATCATGGTATTCTCAACCGCGAACCTACATACCCTCACAAGACAGGCAATCTGGCTGATCATCGCAATGACTGCCGCGATCGTCCTCTCAAGAACCCCCCCCAGGTTCTGGTCAAATATCGCCCCGGTAATATACATTGGAGCAATAGTTCTTCTTTTTATCTTGCTCTTCACCCAGGGTTCTTATCCAAAACGTTGGTTTACGGTCGGTACAGTTGCAATTCAGCCTTCTGAATTCGCCAAATTCGCGACCGTGATTTTTCTCGCAAGTTACCTCGCCGCACGGAAAAGAATGAAACAATTTTCAGACCTTTTGGTTCCCCTCGCGATAGTCGCAATACCAGGGATCTTGATATTCTTGGAACCTGACTTAGGAAGTGCTCAGATCTTCTTCCCCATCCTCTTGCTCATGTTATACTGGGCGGGAATGCCCGCGACCAAGCTTTTTCTCTTCTTCTCCCCCTTGGTCTCGGCCGCAGCTAGTTTTATTATCTATATCTGGGTAGCATATTTCATAGGTTTAACCATTTTCCTTTACTTTAATAAACAATTAAATGACTTCATCTACGGCATAGTCGGTAATGTCCTTGCCGGTTTGGTAATGCCCCTCGTCTGGAATTTGCTGAAACCTTATCAGCAGGAACGTATAACTACGTTTTTCTCACCGTGGGTCGATCCTCGAGGCATGGCGTGGCAAACTATCCAGTCAAAAATTGCCATCGGTTCAGGCGGCATTATAGGCAAAGGGTTTTTATCAGGAACCCAAAAGAAATTGGAATTCCTACCCCTAAGACATACTGATTTCGTTTTTTCATGTCTCGGTGAAGAATTTGGCCTGATCGGAATCATCTTAACAACCCTTGTCTTTACCTATCTCTTCTATGAACTACTCCTGCTTGCAAGGACAACAAAGAACCGTTTTGCCAGCATCATGGTCGCCGGAATACTTGGCTGGTTGGGATATCAAACATTTGTAAATATAGGAATCACATTGGGCTTTGTGCCGATAACCGGTGTGCCATTGCCATTTATTAGCTATGGCGGCTCTTCGCTTATTGCTTGTTATATGGCAATAGGCGTTTGTCTTGCCGTATCAAGATCCAAATTCAAGTATTAACCGTGTTTCAAATAATCAGGGTTCGTTGATATGCACCTGTTGCCCAAATCGAATTCAGGCATGTGGAATTCGAAAATGTCATTACGCCTGTCCGCCTTTTTGTATGGCGGAAGAAGCAAGATTCCTCACTGCGTTCGGAACAGGCTGCGTAATCTCATGAAATATAATGAGATTGCCACGCTCATCCCGCCTATTGGCGGGATTCGCTCGCAATGACAAGAATCATGAAACTAAAGAAAAGTAATATTAACAATCTTTTACAAAAAGTGAAGAGGAGTCAGCGTTGATATCTATTGACAAGTAATGCAAAAATGGGTATTCTTTCAAAGTTTAAATTGCAAGGAGGTTGCATGAAAAGAATTACTGTTTTGTTATTATTGCTTATCCTGACTACCTGCAATACAGGACTTGAGATCAATACTGAATGCACGCTTAAACACACCGCAGAGATAGTAAACTTCGAAAACACACTGGGTGATATTGAAGAAGCACTTGTTAACCTTTCCTGGACATGGAACTTTGGCACGCCTAATGGTGACGCCGTGATCATTGAAAGACAGATCGCCGGTGACTATGATTCGATCGGTTGTGTAGATACTATTACTGCGTTGATGACTTTTACTGATACATCTGACTTGCTTGAGGCAGACCTCAGTGTTTCCTATCGTCTGAGTTTTCTTGTTGGCAAAGCCCTGGATGAACTCATAACCACTGATTTCACAATACCTGGAATCCAACACTTTGTACAGCCAGATACTGAATTGATAACTATAGCAAACGATACCCTGATCATAGAGTTTACTGCACTTGCTGGCTTTGACGAAACAGATATAGCGATCTATAAAACATCGTTTACAGAAATCGACAGTATCCTAAGTAAGCCAATCGAAGAACTATTGGAGATCCTCACTAACCCATTGATCGATACAACCGTAACTGGTACTATATTGGTTATTCCAGAAGCCCACACGCTAATTGAAGCACTCGCGGTTCACATGATAAAAATATCTTCCTCCAAAATCGGCGAGTTAGAGTATATCACTGACACGTCTATCGGGCTCCGCGCCTTTGTAAGAACACCTTAGTTCATTTGACGTAAGATCATTCCATGCCAATAATAGAACTTGATGTTCTCCTTGAAGAACTGGTCTTAAGAGAAGGTTCAGATTTGCATCTTCGCTTCGGAGAAGCGCCTATCCTTAGAGTCGCTGGAAAACTCCAAAGAATGGAACAAAAACCGCTCGACGACCAAGACCTTGAGTATCTAATATATGGTTTGATGAATCCTCTCCAGAAAGATAAATTCCATAAGATGTTGGAATTTGATATGGCGTATGAAATATCCGGTGTCGCACGATTCAGGGTCAATTGTTTTAAGCAAATGGGCCATATCGGTGCAGTCATGAGGATTATCCCGCTTAAAATAAAAACCCTTGATGAATGGGGTTTCCCAAGCGTGTTCAAGAAAATCGCCGAACTACCGCGTGGTCTGGTACTTGTCACTGGACCAACTGGTAGCGGTAAATCAACCACTCTTGCAGCTATCATAGAACACATTAACAAAACCCAGAAAAGACACATAATTACGGTAGAAGACCCTATTGAATTCTTGCATCGCGACCGACAATCAATAATTGAACAGCGGGAGATCGGCATTGATACACTCTCTTACGCAGAAGCTTTGCGTCGAGTTGTCAGACAAAACCCAGATATTATTCTGGTCGGCGAAATGCGCGACCTCGAGACTGTTGCCCAAACGATAACTGCTGCTGAAACCGGTCACCTGGTATTTTCAACTCTCCACACTATTGATGCTGTCCAAACGATAGATCGGATAGTCGATGTCTTTCCGCCCGCCCAGCAACAACAAATTCGTTTGCAGCTATCAACAACCCTGCAGGCAGTGATCACAGAGGCCCTTATCCGCCGTAAGGACGGGCCGGGAAGAGCTGCTGCCTTTGAAATCATGATCTGCACGCCAGCGATTAGAAACGCGATCCGAGAAGCCAAAACCCCTCAAATCTATACCTCTATCCAAACCGGTTCAAAAATAGGCATGATACAGATGGATCAGTATCTAAAAAATCTATTTCATCAAGGCATTGTCGAATACGAAGAGGCTCTTGCTCACTGCAATAATCCCGATGAATTTCAAAAAAGGGTTTAATAATGATTAAACTGCACGACCTCATCAAAGCACAGATCCAGTATAGAGCATCAGATCTTATTTTGAAAGTCAATTCACCACCTATTATGCGTGTTAATGGGGATTTGAGATTACTCGATCTACCGGCCATGAACAAAGTCGATATTGAAACTGGCCTTATTGAACTCCTTTCAAAAAAGCAGGTAGAGGAATACAAGAAAATGTTTGAGCTCGATTTTTCATATGCTATGCCAACCGGGGAAAGATTTCGGATCAACTTGTTTAAGCAAAAGGGCAACCTGGGTGGTGTATTCCGACTCATCCCCCCAAAGGTCCCCACCCTCAAAGAAATAGGTTTTAGTGAAGGCATTGAGGAACTGTCCTTGAGACCGCGCGGTCTGATCGTCGTTACTGGACCTTCAGGTTGTGGTAAATCAACGACCCAGGCTGCTTTGTTAGATCACCGCAATACAAATGATACCTGTCACATTGTTACAGTCGAGGACCCGGTTGAATTCATTCACCAGAGTAAAAAAGCATTGGTGACCCAAAGAGAAATAGGCAAAGATACCCATTCTTTTGCCGCTGCCCTTAAATATGTACTCAGACAAGATCCAGACGTTATCCTCGTGGGTGAAATGAGAGATTTGGAAACAATCGCATTGGCGATTACCGCTGCGGAAACTGGACATACTGTAATAACAACACTCCACACTGCTGATTCTATATCGACAATCGACCGTATCATTGATGTTTTTCCGCCTCATCAACAGAACCAGATCAGAATGCAAATCTCGCTGAACCTCCTCTGTATCATCTCGCAGAATCTTCTGAAACGCTCTGATGGTAAAGGACGAATCGTTGCGGCAGAGATACTGATTGCCATTCCAGCAGTGAGAAATCTGATACGGGAATCAAAGACTCATCAGATATCTTCGATTCTCCAAACATCCCAGCAATTGGGCATGACAACTTTTGATGCATCTCTCGCTAACCTGGTTAAGAAGAACGCCATAACAAGGGAGGAGGCTGAGTCAAAAGCCCTCAATCCGGATTCGTTCCATAAAGAGATGGAACAACTATCAAAATCTGGATAGTGAAAAGAACTTATCTTGAACTCAAAAGCCCGGTGCAATACATAAAAGGGATAGGTCCAAGACGGTCCTCATATTTCAAGAAAATCAATATTGAGACAGTAAACGACCTCCTTTTCCTTATCCCGAGAAGATATGTTGATTATTCTGAGATCCACCATATCAAGGACCTTAAGATCAACGACGAGGCGACTGTGATTGGTATGATAAAGGCTATAGATATCCAGCGAACGAGACACCACGGGCAAATAGTAAAGGTCCTTTTAGCCGACGAATCTGATACAATTGCAGTAAAATGGTTTAATCGACCTGACCTGAAGAAACGGCTAAAGATTGGAGATAGTCTATTAGTATCTGGTAAGGTAACCTTCTTTCATGGTCGACAGTTTATCAATCCAATTTATGAAATTATCACCAAGCAGGAAGCAAACAGAACACAAGGGTCAATTATTCCGATTTATCCAATGACCGAAAAGCTTGGTCTTTGGGACATAAAGCGCGCTGTAAAAATCTGCGCTGATGAGTGCCTCGATGATATCTGTGAAACTCTCCCCGTGTCGTTGCTTAAGAAAAATAACCTGATGGCATTACCACAAGCAATAAAGAACCTTCATTTTCCCAATAGCATGCAAGAGGCTTTTGCTGCTCGACGACGATTAGTTTATGATGAGTTTTTCTTCTTTGAACTAATCCTGGCTAAACGCCGATCAATGGTGAAGAATGCAAAAGGCATCAGCCTGAACGATCAAGGTGTTCTAACCCGCCGGCTTATCGATGCATTATCTTTTGAATTAACCAAAGGACAAGTTGATGTCATCAAAAGCATAACCGATGATATGGCAAAACATCAACCCATGAACCGTTTGCTCCAAGGTGATGTTGGCGCAGGTAAAACCGTTGTGGCACTCTATGCCATGATTGTCTCTGTCGGGAACGGTTATCAATCGGCACTCATGGCGCCGACAGAGATACTAGCTGAACAACACTTTATCGGTTTATCTGGAATATTAAAGAAACTGGAGATCGAAGCGGTTCTATTAACTAGCAGTATAAAAGCTGATGAGCGAAAACAAACGCTTGAAAAAATCTCTAGCGGCAATGCTCAAATAGTATTTGGCACTCACGCTCTCATCGAAGAAGAAATAAAATTCAGCAAACTGGGTCTAGCGGTCGTCGATGAGCAACACCGCTTCGGAGTTATGCAACGAGCTGCCCTGGTCAACAAGGGGATTAATCCTGATTTTCTTGTTTTGTCAGCAACTCCCATACCGCGTACCTTGGCTCTGACGCTTTACGGTGATCTGGATATATCTATCTTGAAAGATAAACCACCGAGGCGCGGTGAAGTAGTAACAAAAATCATCAAAGAAAACAAAAAAATTGATATCTATACATTCGTTAAAAAGGAGTTGACTAAAGGACGTCAAGCCTTTGTGATATGTCCACTCATTGAAAAATCAGAGAAACTAGACCTGAAATCAGTAGAGGAGGTCTATCAAGAAGTCATATTGATTTTCCGTGATTATTCAGTCGGCGTCATCCACGGTCGGTTAAAAAGCTCGGAGCGCAGAGATATTATGAACGATTTCAGAAGTGGACAACTCGATATACTCATCGCTACTACCGTCGTTGAAGTCGGCGTTGATATCCCAAACGCTAGCATCATGCTCATTGAACATCCAGAAAGATTCGGCTTGGCTCAACTCCATCAATTGAGAGGTCGTATCGGTCGTGGTACAGAACGATCCCACTGTTTTCTGTTCCTAGACCGCTACGTCGCACCTGAAACTTACGAACGGATTGCGTATTTCGAAAAGAATAATGACGGCTTTGCCCTTGCCCAAAAAGATATAACATTACGTGGCCCTGGAGAGATCCTCGGGAAAAAACAACATGGACTGCCCGACTTGAAAATAGGCGATCTGGAAGATGATAAAGATTTGCTCTTCTTGGCTCGCGATGATGCATTTAGTGCAATCGCAGATGATGCCGAGATGAAATCTCCCGAGTTTCTTACGATAAGAAAACAGCTGCAGAAGTTGAGCGCTAAAGAAAAATTACTGAGTATTGGTTAAGGAGGAAACAATGAACAAGTTTGCATCGGCTACAGGTATGTGCAATATTACTACTGGTCTTGTGCTTATGCTAGTAATAGCACTGACAGTATCTTGTACAAACTTACCATCAAACATCGGTAAGAGTCACGAGGTGGTTATTGCATCATCCGTGATCGACAGTAACATAATCGTTGATAATATTCAGATCTTCAACTACGTTCCCCAGAAGGAAAGGCTGTTTAGCCTTCTCTTCAAGGCTGATACTGGAGTAGAGATGTTCAGCAGGTACCACACGATTTTAATCTATGGATCACTTCAGGATGAATCAATTAGTACATTGTTGAGCGAAGAAGCCAAAGCAGCCACACAAAAAGATACTTTTACACTCTTCAAACTCAATGATCTCTGGGCAAGAGAACAGCTTGTTATTGTTATGGCAGTATCTGAACCGGTTCATATTACTCGGGGTATTATCAAGTATAAGAATATGATCAACAATATCCTCGAGGAAAACTATTACCAACATATTAAAAAAGGTTACTACTATAAAAATATTGACAATAAGAACAAAGAGGCCCTGAAACATTTCGGGGTGGCCTTTGACATCACCAAATCATGGCTGATCGATTCTACACATCAAGAAGATAATTTCATTTTCTTCCACACGCATTTCCCAGACCGCAGTATCTTTTTTTACAAGGAAAAAATTACCCAGCAACTATCACGAACCTCAGCAATAGAAAAACGCGATGAGCTCAGCCATGAATATTATAGCGGCGACTATGTACTGGAGGATCTGGTTGCCAGTGAAGAAATCGAATTCAAAGATATGAAGGGTATAAAACTAAGGGGGGTTTGGCAGAATGATTCACTCGTTGCCGGTGGCCCTTTCATCTCATATTTCTTGATTGACGAAGACACGCTTTATGTTATTGACGGCATGCTCTTCAGTCCTGGTAAAAGGAAAAGTGACCACTTCATGATCATTGAAGTAATAATGAATTCTTTTCACCTGGTCAAAGCAGGAAATAAAGGGCTGGAATAAGGCTTGACAAATTTTATAATATGATTACTATATACTATATTTAATGGAGGAATAAATGGGAGAAAAAGACTTTTCTGAAATTGCCCGACTCAGCGAGCGCTTAAACAAAGATCCCAAATCGAGGATATTTGTACAACTTGCTGATGCCTATAGGAAAAGTAATATGATCGATGAAGCCCTTGAAATACTGAATAAAGGATTGGCTTTTCACCCGAATTATCCGCTTGCCCATCTGATCACCGGTAAATGCCATTTTGATAAAAGGCAATACGAACAAGCAAAAGAGGCATTTGATAAAACCCTTTCCTACGACCCTCAAAATATCGTTGCGCTACGAATGCTTGCTCAGACCTGTGAAGTAACCAAGAACGAGGATGGTCAGATAAAGGCATACCAGGGTATCTTAGCCATTGATCCGTTTGATGCACCAGCTAAGGAGAAACTCACCAATCTCGAATCGCTTCATAGAAAAGAACCTCTTTACACAATAGCAATGGCTCAAGAGTATGAAAAACAAGATAATCTCGAAAAAGCCTTATCAATTTATGAAAGTTTGTCACTTACTACACCAGGTGATCTGGTACTCGAACAAAAAGTGACCGAACTGAAAGAAAAAATCGGTGGCGGGACAGAAAAACCCGGACCAGCAGAGGAGAATATCGAGGGACTTCAGTTAGATACATATCTCAGACCTGAAGATCTCGACAAGCAGGTAGAACCAGAGCCAACCCAAACTGAAGAGGTTGCTCCCAAGCCAATCCCTGAACCGACTCCAGCAAAAGAACAGATTGCTGAAGCGCAACCTGAAGAATTTTTCCCGAATAATAGTAAAGGAAAACCCGAAAAGCTCGTGATCAAAGAAGACACACCGGCCGAAGTAGCGCAACCCGTAGAAACTGTGGAGGAAACCACGAGTGAAGAATCGGCTGGTCTTGATCTTTTAAAGCCTATTGAACCCGCGGCTCCACTCCAAGATATCTTGCCGAGCCAACAACCAGATGAACAAACTGCGACTATCGAGCCGCCTGAAGTACCAAAGGAACAATTAGCTGAATCTGAGATATTGCAGCCCGTAGAAACTCTTGCTCAACCTCCCGAACCTGAGCCAGAGACAGTAAGCGAAGAAACCACGGGTGCCGAGGATTTATTACAGCCTTTAGAATCAGTTGAAGAACCCCCGGTCAAAACCGAGGAACCTGAAACACCAAAACCCGCAGAGATCGCTGAAACTGTGCAAGAAGCTACTACACTAGAGCATTCACCAGCTGAACAACCAACCGAGGAACTGACTGAGGTCGAGGACTTACTCAAGCCGATCGAAGAAGTCAAAGAAATCAAGGAAGAACCCGTGGCGAAAATGACTGAACCATCCCCTGCACCAAGTTCGAAGGATGACAAGCCCAAAACAGATGAACCAGAAGAACAAGCACCCCCAACAATACAGCAAGCCGAAACTGAACCCATAAAAGAAAGCACTGTAACAGAAACCGCCACTGGACAAGTATCTGATGTGACCCAAACGCCAAGTGAAAGTCCACTGGCAGAACCTAAAGAAAAGCCTGAAGCAGAAAAACCGCCTGAAGAAGACTTCCAGTCGTTCAAAGATTGGTTAGGGGGATTGCTTAAATGAGATTCAAGGACATTCAAAGGCTTGTGAAGATACTCGAAGCCAGCAGTCTTTCGGAAATTGAAGTAACTAATTTCCTGGGGAGAAGAATCAAAATAACCAAATCTACAAATAATGGAGCGCCAGTCAGGATTGAAGCACCACCTCAACAAACCGTGGAAAAAGCTGGCAAAACCGAGGAAGAAAAAGACAACCTCGTGGCAATAAAATCACCTATTGTCGGCACTTTCTATCGCTCACCTGCTCCAGATGCACCAGCATACATCGAAGTTGGTGATATTGTGAAACCCGGCCAAGTAGTCTGTATTGTCGAGGCAATGAAGCTGATGAATGAAATTGAATCGGATATCGCCGGCAAGGTAGTCAAGATGCTTGCAAAAAATGAAGACCCCGTGGAATACAACCAGGAACTTTTCATGGTTGAACCGACGTAGCGTCATCAATAGGAGTAGCTGATTATGGAACTAAAAACACTGCTTGAAAAAATGGTTAAAGTCAATGCTTCAGACTTGCATCTGAAAGCAAACTCAACACCGGTATTTAGGATCGACGGAAAACTGGTTTTGGAAAAAGGAGAATCGCTAACCCCCGAAACGATCAAGACCATGGCTTACCAAATAATGACAGCCGCCCAACAAGAGACATTCGAACGGATGAAAGAAATGGACTTTGCCATTGGCGTAAGGGGTATTGGAAGATTCAGGGTGAACGTATTTCTGCAGCGCGGCAGCCTTGCTATTGCAATGCGATCAATTCCGATATCAGTAAAACGAATTGAAGAATTGAACCTTCCTTTGGTTCTGAAAGATCTTTCTTTGAAACCACGCGGTCTTATCCTTTGTACTGGGACTACAGGTAGCGGGAAATCCACAACCCTGGCTGCCATGATCGAACACGTTAACGAAAATACATCACGTCATATTATAACTATTGAAGACCCCATAGAATACCTTTTCCGGGACAATCTATCAATCATCTGTCAACGAGAAGTACTAATGGACACAATATCCTTTTCTATTGCCTTGAAACACATTCTGCGTCAGGACCCGGATGTGATTCTGATCGGCGAAATAAGAGACCGGGAAACCATGGACACTGCGCTCAAGGCTGCGGATACAGGCCACCTTGTTCTTTCAACCCTTCATACCTTGAACGCAACTGAAACAATTAACCGAATAATTTCATTTTATCCACCTCACCAACATCAGCATATTCGAGTGCTGCTCGCAACGACTCTGGTCGGTGTCTGTTCCTTACGCTTATTGCCTCGTGCGGACGGAAAAGGAAGGATACCAGCAGTCGAGGTCCTTTTAACAACACCAACGATCAAAGATTACCTCATGGATCCAGTTAAGACTTTACTGATACAATCGGCAATTGAGGAAGGATACGGCCAATATGGCATGCAGACCTTTGATCAATCCATCTTCAAGCTTTATAAGGACGGAATGATCGCATATGATGATGCAATACAAGCAGTTACTAACCCTGATGAGTTCAAACTTAGGCTCGTAGGCATTGAAGCTACTGCGGAGCGAGGATGGGGTGCGTTCGATAAAAAGTAGCTTCATACGGATTTAAGCGAATATAGACAGAAATATAATCTGTTTGAATCCGTAGCCATCCGTTTACATTCAAAATTTCTATGAAATTATGAAATTTACTAAAATACTAATTGCTAACCGTGGTGAAATTGCAATTCGCATTATCCGCGCTGCCAAAGAACTCAAGCTTGAAACAGTGGCCGTGTATTCAGAGGTTGATAGTGATGCCTTACACACCAGGATCGCTGACGAATCCGTATGTATTGGTCCACCACGGAGCAGAGATTCGTACCTAAATATAACACGCATTATCAGTGCTGCAGAAATAACTGGCGCTAAAGCAATTCATCCCGGCTATGGATTTCTCGCTGAAAACCCGGAATTCGCCGAAATCTGCGAATCTTGCGGTATCACATTCATCGGTCCTGATCCCAAACACATAAGAGCAATGGGTGACAAGATAAAAGCAAAGAACACCATGAACCAAGTCGGTGTTCCTGGCATCCCAGGCAGCGATAGCGCAATAGAATCGCTTGCCGCGATGAGAAAAACAACTGAAGAAATCGGTTATCCAGTAATGCTGAAGGCGGCATCAGGTGGCGGCGGTAAAGGCATGAGAATCGCCCGTAATGACGAAGAGCTGGAATCAGGTTACCGTATCGCCCAGGCAGAAGCCAAGGCAGCCTTTGGCGACGGTAGAATATACATCGAGAAATATGTTGCTCGGCCCAGGCATATTGAGGTTCAGATCCTGGGTGATAGTTTTGGTAACGTGATAGCGCTAGGCGAAAGGGAATGTTCTATCCAACGTCGTCACCAGAAGTTACTTGAAGAATCCCCCGCTCCGTGTATCGACGGCAGACTACGGCAGAAACTATTCAAAAATGCAGTAAAGGCGGCACATGGTATCGGGTACCAATCCGCCGGTACCGTTGAATTTCTCCTGGATGAAAACAAGAATTTTTATTTTATGGAAATGAATACAAGGATACAAGTTGAGCATCCCGTGACTGAAATGGTAACTGGCATAGATTTACTAAAAGAACAGATAAGAATCGCACTCGGTGAGAAACTAACGATCAAGCAGAATGACATTGAGTTTAGAGGTAATGCCATAGAATGTCGTATCAATGCAGAAGACCCTGAGCGCAACTTCGTGCCAATGCCAGGCAGAATCAGTTTCTTCCATATGCCGCAAGGCCTCGGCATTAGATTTGACACCCATATATTTGCCGGTTACAATATTCCGAGTTACTATGACTCACTTATCGGCAAGTTGATATGCCACGGATCATCGCGCCAGGAGGCGATCGCACGCATGAAACATGCACTTGAAGAAATCGTTATTGAAGGAATTCCAACAACCATCCCTTTCCATCAGAAGATTATGGACAACAAAAAGTTCATCAAAGGTGATATCTCAACACATTTCATCGAGGAAATGTAACAATATTGGTAAAGCAGTTACTAAGTAACCAAGTTCTCCCGCTTTGCGGGATCCACGATTTTCCTATATATCATAATCCAAAATGATAAATCGGGACAAACTCCAAGAACCAAATCCCAAAATAACTTAATTACCTAATAACTGCCTTATGCTCTACTCTTTACGCCTTACGCTCTTTTCCCGCTCGTAAGAGCCATCACGAATTTTACCTTAATCTGTGATTCAGCCATAGAATTCAGTGTCCCGAGCCTGTCGAGAGGAACCGTTCACGTTAGTGAACCATAACCGTTGCGAACCGACCAGTCCCGCACGTAGTGCCATTTTCCCCTACTCTCTACTCCTTTTTGAATCCCAAGGGGATTGGAAGTTAGCACTACGTGCTGGAAAGGAGTCCGCCACAAAACATGTCGGA
>CBFDDH010000020.1:0-45908 GCA_965603515.1 uncultured bacterium | reverse complement strand
GTCGACACGTCAGGGTACGGCGCCGGTTGTTCAGTACTGGTATAATCTTGGCTGGTTACCAGCCTTGACCAATCCGTATAATTCGACCTGGTGGGACAATGGGTCATCAGCCGGTATTACCAATGCGATCAATTCAGGTGCATTTATTGTCCAGCACCGTGACCATGGATGGACTGGTGGTTGGGGTGAGCCGGTATATGGTATGGGTGATCTTGATAACCTTACCAATACGCAGTTCACCTATGTTTATTCGATCAACTGCCAGACTGGTGAATATGATTATCCGAGTGAGGTTTTTGCTGAGAAGTTCCATCGTATCGCCTATGGTGCCTTGGGTATTATGGCGGCAGACGAGAATTCTTATTCATTTGTCAATGACACTTATATCTGGGGTACGTATGACGGTCTGTTTGCGGATTTTGATCCGGGTTATCCTTTCTTTGATATGACCGGGTATGATAACCTGCGACCGAGTCCGGTAATGAGTTCAGCCAAGTATTATCTTGTGGCTTCATGGATGCCGGATTCAGCCGGGGCAGGTTCTTACCGTGACTATCTGCTCAATCAATTCCATCATCATGGTGATTGTTTTATGACCCTGTATTCAGAAATACCACAGGCACTTAGTGTGAGCCATCCACCGAATATCCCAGCTGGTCAGACTTTTTTCTCTGTCAGTGCTAATGACAGTTCGGTCATTGCCTTGACCGTAGCTGGTGAAATTATTGGCGTTGAAGAAGGTACTGGATCACCAGTCAATGTAACGATCCCGGCACAAACACCGGGTACATGGGTGAAGGTGACGATCACCAAAGCTAATTATTATCGGTACGAACAGGATGTTGAAGTTATTTCGAGCACCACCCCATATGTAACCTTGTCCGCGGATATTATCGATGATGTTGCTGGTGGTAATGGTGATGGTCTTGTCAATCCAGGCGAGACGATCGATTACGGTGTCTATGGTAAGAATGTTGGCGGCGCTGATGCTTTTTCAGTATATGGTCTGCTCACTGAAGGCGATACTTATGTGACCTTGTCTATTGATTCAGCCTGGTATGGTAACATACCACAAAATGATTCAAGTTTGTCCAGTCCCTACTATCGCTTTACCGTGGCAACTGATTGTCCGAATGGACACGATCTTGATCTTACATTGAACTTCCATGATATCAATGACAGTGTCTTTACTTCCTATCCTGCAGTGACTGTCTATGCACCAGAACTTGATTATCAAAGTCATTCAGTAAATGGTGGTAATGGTAATGGCATACTTGATCCTGGGGAGACTGCAGATCTGGTGGCGACGATCGAGAATATCGGTGGCGCAACCGCCTATGATATCACTTCTACACTGATCACTTCTTCCACATATATAACGATAAATGATGCGAGTGGTAATTACGGCACGATCAATCCGGGAAATACTGGGAATAATAGTGGTGATCCATATAACGTCACTGCAGATATCAGTACACCTTCAGGCACGGTCGTTGATTTTGACGTCATTGTGAATTCAGGATTCTATACAGACACGCTGAATTTCCAGCTGACCGTTGGCATAGCACCAGGAACGGTTATCTGGGGACCCGAGCTATTGCCGAATTTCCCTCCATATCCTACCGCCTTTATCTATGGTGTAGCATATGACCCAGTAGATGATCAGATTTTTGTCTGTGACGCTTATTCTCAAAATTTGCGTGTGTATTCATCAGATAGCACTGTTGCTTACTATGGTGTAATTACGCCACCAGATACTATTTCTGATGTAGCATACTCATATTATGATGATAATCTCTGGGTTACTGGGTACAAGAATATGAAACGTTGCTGGAAGATTGATAAGGCTGGTACGTCTTTGCGTTGGTTTACTAGTCCGGCCAATGATTATGGTTGTGGTATGGCGTTTAATTATCAGGATGGCAATGAGATTTGGTTTGCTGATCGACGGACTACGATTGGTCAGACTGCGTATATTTATGTGTCGGATACACTGGGTACTGCGACGCAATATAATTGTCCGATACAGGGTTATATGAATGCACGTTCTATGGGTTATGATTCACTGGGTCATTCTTATATTCATGTGAATACGTTCTTTAATTCTGGTGGTACGACGCTTGACAGTGCTGGTATTTATGAGTATCAGGGTGTACCGCCCGTAGCGACTGGTAACAGTTTCTTAGTACCAACGGGTTGGAACATTCGTGGTATTGGATTTGACCCACGCGACGGCAATTACTGGATCACTATTGTCCAGGGTGCACCATCTGGTGACAACTCAATTGTGAAAGTGCAGGGGTTCTACATAGCACCAGTGACGGTTGAGGAAATGCCGGGTGCATTACAAATTACGAGTTCTGATCTGGCCTTGTATCCATCGATATTTACCGATGCGGTTAATATCAGGCTCCAGGTTCTAAAAGGTAAGCACGCTGCATTAAGAGTATACGATGCTGCAGGTCGGATCGTAAAGCATTTTGATGTGTCATGTCATGTTTCAAATCACCAGATACTGGTCTGGAATGGTAGTGATGATCAAGGACGTAATGTTCCGGCTGGTGTATACTTTATCAGCTTTGAAACGGACGATTACCGGAAAGTAGTAAAGGCTATTCTTTTAAGATAGAGATAAATAGAAAATAGGTTTGGGTTAGGATGCTGGAATACAAGCAAATATCTAGCTTCCTAACCTTAACCCAATAACTATCTTTTGAATAGGCGTTTCATATAGTCCTTGGTTTCATTAAGACCGAGGATAAGACACAGGCTGTAAAAAATAGCTAAAGCCAGGGTTCCGCTGATAAGCAGGTTCAATAACTGATTAACAAAAGTAATACCTATTGCACCGATTAGAAAGTTATTAATGACCATTGCACCTAAGCCAGCTGCACAGGCTGCGATCGCAAGCAAGATAAAGTATTTTAATAATGGCAATAGCCTGAACTTACCAACCTTGCGCGGCAAGAAATAGAAAAGTATCGCCAGGTTCACAAAAGATGATATTGTCGTTGACAAAGGGAATGCCCGGAATCCAATAATACGCATCAAGAGCAGGTTTAATATTACATTCACGCCGACCGCAACAAAACTTGCATACATCGGCGTTTTGGCATCTTTATATGCATAAAAAACTGCTGCGATATTTCGCACGCCCGCGACAAAAGGAATGCCGATAATGTACAGGATCAATGCTTGAGTCGTCGCATAAGTATCAAAGGACGTGAATTTTCCGCGCTCATAGATAAGACGTGTTATTGGATGAGATAAGAAAGCAATAATCCCGGCGCTGGCAACGGTGAGAAAAAAAACAAGCTTTATTGAATCAAAAAACGTATTTTTTGCCTCCGTGTGTTTTTTCTGAGCAACATATCTGGATATCGTCGGTAAGGCTACTGTGCCTACTGCGATACCAAATAAACCCAGGGGTAAATGCATTATCCGAAAGGCATAGTTAAGCCAGGTCATGCTGCGTTCGGCGAGCAAAGAGATCAGGAAAATGTCGACGGTAACATTTATCCTTGAGGCAGCAAGACCGATTGCGACCGGGACGAACAAAGTCAGTATTCTTTTGAAACCAGGGTCTTTAAGATTGATATAGAAACGATAACGAAATCCCTTTTTGTATAGTCTCGGGATTTGTATTAGAAACTGCATCAAACCACCCAGTGTTACGCCGATCGCCATGCCAAATATCGGTTCGATGCCGCGATTTACCAGATACGCATAGAGAATAATTGGTGTAGCGATCGAAAGAACATTGAAAAAAGCAGGGGCCAGCGACGGTATGAAGAATTCCTGCTCAGTATTTAGATAACCCATTGCCCAGGCAGCAAACGCGATAAAAAGTAAGAAAGGAAAGATAACTGAGGTCAAAGCGGCGGTGAGTTCGAGTTTGTTCGGCACTGCTCCAAAACCAAATGCAATAACCTTTACGATATATGGTGAAAAAACAAAGCCAAGTACAACTGTAATACCGACGACAATTACTAAGACATTGAATACATTGCTGGCAAGAAGGTTTTGTTCTTCTTTGCCTTTTTGTTTTGCTGAAGTCAGAGCGGGTATGAAGGCAGCGGATAAGGCAGTTTCAGCAAAGAGGTCGCGGAAAAGGTTGGGGATACGAAAAGCTGCATTAAAGGCATCGGTCGCCAGTCCCGCGCCAAAAAGATAGGCAAAGACCGATTCGCGAACCAGTCCCAGGAACCGGCTTATTGCAGTTCCGATCGTGAATGCCCGCACCCCTCTTGTGATATCTGGCATGGGCAATTATATAGAATATGCAAGTTGTGTCAATGTGCTCAGCTTGGGTCTTTTTGATCGCTTTAATTTATTTGGTTTATCTGGTTGACTTTAGAGTAAAGGTGTATATAATGGAACGTAAATAGATGGACTAAAAAGGAGGCGATATGAAACCAAGAGTTGCCATTAATGGATTTGGGAGGATTGGTAGATTGGTTTTCAGAGCTGGATATAAGAGCGAAAGATTTGAAATTGTGGCAATAAATGATATCACAGACGCAAAGACTTTGGCACATTTATTAAAATATGATTCAGTACACCGGACGTTCGCTCCAGAAGTCAAAGCAAGAGACAGCGCTATTATCGTCGATGGACAAGAATATAAGGCTTTTTCTGAAAAAGACCCCTCTCGATTACCTTGGAGAGAGCTCGGTGTCAGTTATGTCGTGGAATGTTCGGGTAGGTTTCGGGAATATAGCAAGGCGGAACTTCACATAAAGGCTGGCGCTAAAAGAGTTATGCTTTCAGCACCTGGTAAGGGTGAACCAAAGATCTCATCTTTTGTCATGGGTATAAATGAAGCTACTTATGATCCTGCTAAGGATGCCATTTTTTCCAATGCCTCTTGTACGACGAACTGTTTTGCTCCGGTTGTTAAGGTACTTCATGAGGCATTCACTATTAAAAGAGGCTATATGACGACGATTCATGCTTATACCAATGACCAGAAAATCCTTGATTTGCCGCACAAAGACCTGCGCCGGGCAAGGGCTGCTGGCCTGTCTATGATTCCAACGACAACCGGTGCGGCTAAGGCGATCATCGGGTTATTCCCTGATCTTAAAGGGAAACTCGATGCAGTGGCGATGCGCGTGCCGACAGCTGATGTATCAATAATTGATTTCGTTGCAGAGCTCGAAAAAGAAACGACTGTCGAGGAAGTTAATAGCGCATTCAAAGACGCTTCACAGGATAAGCTTAAGGATTACTTGTATTATTGTGAGGAACCATTAGTTTCATCTGATTTCATCGGGAATCCTTATTCATCAATCTTTGATTCGTTATTGACCAGAGTCAATGGCAATCTTATAAAAGTCCTGAGCTGGTACGATAATGAATGGGGTTATTCTGTGAGAATGGTAGACCTTTTAGAATATGTAATAGGAATAGGATAATGAAAAAACTTACGGTTGAGCAACTTTCTATAAAAGACAAAAAAGTTTTGCTGAGGGTGGATTTTAATGTCCCCCTTGATGATAAACAACAGGTTGCAAATGATACCAGAATCAGGGAATCTTTACCTACAATCGAGTATATTCTTCAACGGGGCGGTACGCTGATAATTGCCAGCCACCTTGGTAATCCAGAAGGCATGATCAATCCCGCGATGAGTTTATTACCAGTGGCACAGCGATTGAAGGAAATATTGAAACGCAAAGTACTATTTGCGCCGGATTGTGTTGGTGCCGAGGTTAAGAAAATCGTCCAGGCTTTGAATACGGGGGACATTCTGCTCCTTGAAAATACCAGGTTTCACCCTGAAGAGAAACGCAATGACCTTGATTTCGCAAAAGAACTCGCTTCGTTTGCTGATCTATACGTCAATGATGCCTTTGGAACCTCACACCGTGCCCATGCTTCAGTGGCTGGTGTGGCGGTTCATTTTGACAAACCGGCGTGCGGTTTTCTTATGGTAAAGGAGATTGAGCTTCTTGAATCTGTTTTGAAAAGACCTCAACGTCCTTTTTTGAGCATACTGGGTGGCGCAAAAGTTTCAACCAAGATCGGAGGCATAAGACGTTTGCTGAAGATCGTTGACCACCTTATTATTGGCGGTGGTATGTGTTTTACATTTTATAAGGCAAAAGGATACGAGATCGGCAAATCTCTTTGTGAAGAAGCTTTCCTTGATGAAGCAATTGTCCTGCTCGATAACCCGAAAATCTATTTACCAGTAGATGTTCTGGTTGCCAAAGAGCTAAGAAAGGGTAGTCCAACTAAGTGCGTGGAGGCTTGTAATATACCTGCTGACCACTACGGAGTTGATATCGGTGAGAAAGCAAGAAAGGATATAGCCCAGATGGTGAGTAAGGTTAAGACCGTTGTCTGGAATGGGCCCATGGGTATCTTTGAGATAGATGAGTTTACAAAAGGCACTGCGCACGTGGCGAGGTCAGTTGCCGATGCGACGACCAAGGGTGTAGTTTCCATTGTGGGCGGTGGTGATACTATAGCTGCGCTGTCTAAATACGGGTTGCGTGATGAAGTTACACACGTTTCAACAGGCGGCGGTGCGACGCTGCAGTTTCTTGAAGGGAAGAAATTGCCCGGTATTGAAGCGCTAAAAGACCAGATAATATTGAAACCGATTATTGCCGGCAACTGGAAGATGAATATGGATACTGCTGAATCGCGTTTCTTGGTGCAGAAGCTTTTGGAATTGGTGGGTGATGTTAAAGACCGCGAGATAATAATCATACCGCCGTTTACCTCCTTATCATATGTTGGTGAAATAATCCAGAACAGTCGCTTGAGGTTGGGTGCACAGAATATGCATTGGGTAAGGCGAGGAGCTTATACCGGCGAGGTATCAGGAGTATTCTTAAAACAGCTTGGCTGTGAATACGTTATTATCGGGCATTCTGAAAGAAGACATATTATGGCTGAGACCGATGAGGTGATAAACAAGAAACTGAAAATTGCTTTAGATCTCGGACTGATCGCAATTTTCTGTATTGGTGAAACCGAAGAAGAAAAACAGCGTGATAAGACTGAAGAGGTCATTTCAAGGCAGCTGAGCCAGGGATTACGGGGTATTGAGAGCGAGGTACACAAGATCATTCTTGCTTATGAGCCTGTTTGGGCTATAGGAACTGGCAAGACTGCGACTCCAGAGCAAGTTGCCAAAGTCCACAGATTTATTCGTTCTCGATTGCGTAAGAATACGGCGATTCTTTATGGGGGTAGTGTAAAACCAGAGAACGTGGATGTATTAATGGCACAAAAGGATATTAACGGCGTCCTGGTCGGTGGTGCCAGCCTGAAGCCAGAAAGCTTTGCCCGGATCGTTAAGTTCTTAACTTATTGACATTTACCACGAAATAGATATACTTTTATTCGTTCTATGATTTAAGGAGAAAAAATGTACGGTGTTATTCTGTTTATACATATTTTAATCAGTATACTGTTGGTGGTAATAGTATTATTGCAGCAGTCACGTGGAGGCGGTATGTCGAGCGTATTCGGTGGCGGTGGCGGCGGCGGTACTGATTCTTTATTTGGAGGCAAAGGTGCTACACCATTTTTCATCAAGGTAACTACTGGGTTGGCGATAGGGTTTTTCATAACTTCGCTTGTTCTGGTTCTGATCAGTCGCAGGTCTATGCCCACGAGCGCAGTTGAAAAAGCTCTGGAAGAAATGCCAATGCCTACGCCCATGCCTGGAGAAGAAGGGTCAGTGATCCCTACAGAACCCGCGCCGATCATCCCTGAAGAATCAGATGGAGGTGAATAGTGTTTGCAGTTATTAGAGCCAATGGTTATCAGTATCTAGTGAGCAAAGGAGAGATCATTACTATACCGGCACATATCGGTGAGTTGGGTAAAGAAGTAGAATTCGATAAGGTGCTAATGATCAAAGAAGATAAGAATACACTATTTGGCCAACCTTATCTCGATGGTTCAAAAGTCAAGGGGGTAATTAAGAAGCATGGGAGGCTTCCTAAGATCGTAGTCTTCAAATTTCGTCGAAGAAAGAAATACCGAAATAAGAAAGGTCATCGTCAAGATTTCAGTCAAATTGAGATTACTGATATACTAAAGGCTAAATAAAGATGGATGATGGGTTTGGAAGCTTGAAAAAGACGGAGGACAGGTTTGGGGTTAGTATCTGTAAATCCAGCATCTTGACCCAAACCCGACAATTATTTTATTAGGAGGATAAATGGCTCATAAAAAGGGTGTTGGAGCGTCAAGAAATGGCCGCGATACATGTGGTAAGAGATTGGGCGTTAAGAAATTCGATGGTCATGTCGTGAATGCCGGTACGATGATAATCAGACAGCGCGGTACTAAGATCCATCCTGGTGTAAATGTTGGTGTTGGCAAAGATTACACGCTGTATGCTTTAGTTTCTGGCAAAGTTAAATTCGGTTATACCAGGGGTGGTAGAAGGACCGTATCAGTACTACCTTGATCTGTTGAAGGCAGATACCTTTCACCCCGTCCTTTTATGAAAGAGCGGGGTGCTTTTTTTTCAATCGATTTCGGAAAAAGGATGTTTTCCCCTGTTTTATCGTTGACATTTAAAAGGAACATGGTATAATCCTACAAAAGGGATGAATTTGATGAAAATACGCAGGGTGATTGTGCTTGTTGTTGATGAGTCTTTTCTTACTACGGCGATGTAATGTATGAAATGATAACCAAGACACCACCTATCCTGGGTATGGGCGGTAGTGAAGTTACCACGACAGTCTATGCTAAACGTGATTACTTAGATAGATTATTACGTCCGAAGGATGGAATAATAGAGGCCATTTAGTGTATAATAGTATAGAGAGTGACGAAATACTGATTGCGCGAGTAAAAAAAGGCGATTGTGAAGCGTTTAATCCATTGGTTGAACGGTACAAAATGCCGCTTTACAAAATTCTCTATCGTATGGTTCATAATCGGGATGATACTGAAGATCTGATTGAAGAGGCGTTTATCAAGGCATATCGTGCCATTTCGAGTTTTGATATAGAAAGGTCGTTTTATGCCTGGATATGTCGAATTGCGGTTAATAATGCGATAAACTATATTAAGAAGGAACGTCGTGGTCAGGTTCAATCGATTGGCATGGTAGAGTGCAAACTTGTTGCGAAAAAAGGGAACCCGGTGGCAATGACCAGAGAGAAGATGCTAAAAGAGCGGATTGGTGCTGCACTTGCTAGATTGCCAGAGGAATTTAGAATGATTCTTGTTCTGAGAGTTGATGAGGAATACAGCTACGAAGAGATCAGTAATATTCTGAAGATACCAAAAGGAACGGTTATGTCACGACTGGCACGCGCTCGACAAAAACTCAAGAAGTTATTTGAGGAACTGGAGGTACGAAAGAAATGAAATGTGATCTGCCGACAGAATTATTGAGTGGATACCTTGATGAGGAACTCAACGAAGAGCAACTTGCCAGGGTGAAGAAACACCTTGCTGAATGTGAGGTTTGCCGCAAAGAGCTTGAGGAGCTTAAGAAACTCGATGAGCACATGCGTTCTGCTGTGACTGAGGAACCATCGAGAGAGTTTGTCTTCAATCTTAATCGTCGGGTCATGGATAAAATAAGAAAGAAATCCCGTTCTTCCATCTTTAAGTTTTCACCGATATTTGTACCGGTTGCCGTAGCCGTATTAGTTCTTATTGTATTAGTCAATATTCCGGGATCTGGTAAGCCTGCAGGTCTTGACCACCGGATTCTGTACAGTGAAAGTGAACTCAGGGAAGAAGTTGATGTGCAACTCCCTGAGGTGAGCACGGGACGTAAAATGCCGGCGACAAAAGGCATTGTTATGAAAGACAGAAGTGCCCCACCTGCACCGGTGAGCGAAAAATCGAAGTCTTATCGAGCTGCTGAGGAAGAGGTTGCGGGCGGATCCGGTGAGCGATTTGATGTCGATGAGTTTATGGAAACAGTAAGTCTTGAGCAGATCGAGATACCAGATGATAGAGTTGTTAGAGCTATAATCGATACTGAAGGCGTTGTGGTGAGAGTTGCCACCGGTAATACAATAGTCCCTGAGCGGGATACAATGCTTGAGAATCGTTTACAAGGGCAGCAGTTGAAGCCAGCGACCGTAAGTGGTAAAAAAGCCCAAATTTACATAGATTTTACACGTATGAAAGAAGCCGAAGAGTGCACTACAAAGCAATAATTGTTGTTGGAGCGCGCCCCAATTTTATGAAGGTGGCTCCGATCTTTACTCAATGCAAGAGATTCCATGACGTAACACCGCTTTTGGTCCATACTGGTCAGCACTACGATAAAGAACTCTCCAAAGTTTTTTTTGACGATTTAAGACTGCCAAAACCGGATTTTTATCTCGGTATTGGTTCTGGAACACACAGTGAACAGAGTGGTCAGATTATGATCGAGTTTGAAAAAATTTTGGGGAAACTTGATCCAGATATAGTTATCGTGGTTGGCGATGTGAATTCGACCCTTGCCTGTGCACTTGCCACGGCTAAATTCCGTTGCGGTAAACGCAAATGTTCTCCTGTCATAGCCCATATTGAAGCAGGTTTGCGTAGTTATGACTGGCGTATGCCAGAGGAAGTCAATCGCCGACTGACTGATGCGCTTGCAGATTTGCTCTTTACTACCGAACCGAGTGGACAAGAAAACCTTATAAAAGAGGGTATAAGTGGTGATAAGATATTTCATGTGGGCAATGTGATGATTGATTCTCTTTTAAGTTATATAGAGCAGGCTGAGAAATCCCGTATCCTGGATAAACTCAAACTGAGAAAAAATGAATATGCGGTGCTTACCATGCACCGTCCTGGGAATGTTGATGAAAAAGGTAACTTAGCCGGAATCCTCACGGCCCTTGAAGAAATTTCAAGAACCACAGAAATAGTTTTCCCATTACATCCTCGAACCAAAAAGATGTTTGACCGATACGAATTAAAAACCGATTTTCTCAAAACCACAGCATCTCTTGGATACCTTGATTTTCTGAAATTATTAGCAAATGCAGACTTTGTGCTTACTGATTCAGGGGGTATTCAGGAGGAAACGACTGTTCTCAAAGTACCTTGTTTGACTTTGAGGGAGAATACGGAAAGACCCGTAACTGTCAGTCAGGGTACGAATATCATCGTTGGTAAGGACCCTGATGCAATTGTGGAGCAAGCAAGGAAAATCTTGAACGGCGAGAGGAAGCAAGGTCAAATCCCGGACTTCTGGGATGGCAAGGCTGCCCAGAGAATATGTAAAATAGCATTCAATTATCTTAAGTGCATAGTTGATTAAATGGATATAAAGATTACGGTTGTGCCGCGCGCAAAAAAATGTGAGATTATCGAGTTAGGCGCGTATCACCTCAAGGTGAAACTTGTTTCTGCGCCGGAAAAAAACAAAGCGAACAAAGAACTAATCACTATTCTTGCAAGACACTTTAGTATCAAGAAGTCTGCGGTCCTTATCAAAACCGGGTTAAGATCCAGGCACAAGACAATCCAGATTCTACAATAACGAATTTTCGATATATTTTTTGAATTTCTTCAATGCTTTAGCACGGTGACTAATACGGTTTTTCGATTTTGATCCGAGTTCGGCAAAAGTCTTGCGGAAACCCTTTGGTATGAAAATCGGGTCATAGCCAAAACCTTGAGTACCACGCGGTTCTGCAGTAATCTCACCGATACATTCGCCTTCAAAAACTTCATACTTGTTTGCATCATAATAATAGACAAACGCCGCTTTAAACTGAGCGCGTCGGTTGCGTTGACCCGCCATCTCTTTCAAAAGTCTGGCAATGCGGTTTTCATCATTTCTGCCAAAGCGTGCAGAAAAAACTCCAGGCGCACCATCCAGGGCCTCGACAAACAGACCTGAATCATCAGCCAGTGATGGCTTTTGACTGAGTTTAAAAGCGAAGGCAGCTTTGGCAAGGCTGTTTTCAAGCAGCGTACGACCAGCCTCCTTTACAGATATTTTGACGTAATCACTAAGAGTTCTGTACTGAATATCCAAAGCCAGGATGTCTTTTATTTCAGCTATCTTATGCTGATTCTTCGTGGCAAGGACGATTAAGCGTGTGTCTTTCACCCCTTCACGGATTTGCTTCTTAGTTCTAGTCTCCTTTTCTGTTACGGTGAGATCATTGTTTCCACAATGAAAGCGCCGCGATAACCCATTTGCATGGCTTGCTGTTTTACAACCTGAGCTTCTTCTTTTGTTAAGAAATCACCGACACGCACTTTATAATAAGGTGGAACATGTTGAATATACACGTTTTGTGTAAAGGAAGCTCTTGTGTCATCAGCGACCCGTGAAGCGTTCTTTTCAGTTGAGGATGCGAAGAGCTGGATTCTGAAACCGAGGATCGTGGCTGGAGCTGGGCTTGGCGGTGGTGGGGTTGGCGTGACAACTGGTGGTACATAGGGTTGTTCAGAAACTAGTGCAGGTGCTTCCTCAACGACAAGTGGAGGCATTATCGGTTCTTCTTCAATAGGCGGTGGAGCAACGACTTCTTCTTCAACTGGCGCAGGTGGAAAGATCGGTTCTTTTTCAATAGGCGGCGGAGCAACGACTTCTTCTTCAATCGGCGGTGGAGCAATTGCTACTTCCTCTACTGGTGGTGGAGCGGATTCTTCTGCGATCGGTGGCGCGACAACCTCTTCTTCTGCAGGTTGCGGCAAGACCGGGTCTTCTGATACATAAGAGATTTCTTCTTCACCAAAAACTATGACTTCTTCAAGCCCCTCGGTTTCGACTGTTGATTGTTTCGGGGTACAACAAATGAATGCTAATCCGCACCCGATCAAAAATATCTTCCTCATCTCTTCCTCCTTTTATTTCCTGAATAATTTTTTTAAAGCCGCAGCTTTTTTCTTACTGCAAACTAATATCCCTTTAGAGTTGGCTACGATGATCAATCCTTTGACATCGAAAACCTGCAAAGGGATATTATCAGAATTATACATAATTGTATCACTGATTTCAAGACCTTTTGTATTACCCAACATTATATTACCCTTGCGGTCGGTTTTGAAAAAGCGTTCTAAAGCAAGCCATGAACCCACATCATCCCAAAGGAAATTGGCTCGAACAACGCAGAGCTTCTTGCTCTTTTCCATTACACCGTAGTCAATTGAGATATCAGGTATTCGCTTGAACGATATCTGCTTGCCAGTCTTTAAAAATTTCTCAGTACCCTCATAGACTTGAGGTATGTATTTCTGCATTTCACTGAGGATCGTCTTTATGCCAAAGCTGAATATGCCGCTGTTCCACAAAGACCTTCGGCTCCTCAGATATTTTTTAGCTATTGCTAATGAGGGTTTTTCAGCAAAACCGGCGCCCTTGAATGCCGTTATGTTTCCAGTTGAGATTATCTGTTTACCAAGTTTCACATAGCCATAACCGGTTTCTGGACGAGTTGGCACGATGCCGTATGTTACAAGATAGCCGTTTTGTGCGAGTCGACCACCAAATCTCAATGAGGCGATGAAATTTTTTCTGGGGCTAATAAGGTGATCTGCGGGCATGACATGCATTACACCGTCTCCATGTTCTTCTATAAGTTTCAAAGCGGTAAGACAGATCGCTGGTGCTGTGTTCCGGCGCATGGGTTCTATGATTATGCGTTCTTTGCCGAGATGGGTACGCGCTAAGCGTTTTAACTCTTTAGGTAGTATTAGAACCCTTTCTGATTTTTTGAAGTGAGTCTTTAATCGCTCCAGGGTTTGGACAATGAGCGGCGTATCATTAAATATTGTAACAAACTGCTTTGGAAAATCGGGTTGGCTCACAGGCCAGAATCGTTCTCCTCGACCGCCGGCCAGGATAACTGCAAATTTCTTAATGTCTTACCCCTTTTAACTTAAATAGAATACTTCCTTTTTTGATCTTGAGTTTGATGAGTACCGGGTAGCGGTATTCATCACGGGAATACCAGATATCCATGCCACCCCCCGAACCAAATATGCCCTTACCCTGTGTTTGCGGAGTAACGAGGACCGCGTTAAATTTTCCTAAAGGGGTTTTCACGGTTTTTTCCTCTACAATATAGCAAAATATCTCATGGTTTTTCTGTGATTTATGGATATTGACTCGTATTGTATCGCCGACTTCAAGATCAATCGTTCTTAGATAATACCAGAAACTTACTAGATCCCTGGAGTTTTCCAGCAGTTCGAGAATCAGTGTGTCATCATAGGTTACGACGAGACTGTCGTGGTTGAAAGCAAGTTTTGAATGGCTTTTGTATTTGCCTTCATTTATTTTTTCTTCATAGTATAGAGGAAGGATATCGCCGGTTCTAGTATAGACCTCGATCGTATCATTTAGCGTGAAGAGAAAACTGAGGCCGGGGTTGGAAGTCAGCAGTGACGAAATGTGATAGCAATTAGATCCACCGTAGTCTACCGTATCGATGATTTCCAAAGTCATTGCACCCAAAGTTAGGAACGACCACTTTGCCTCATATTCGAGTTTTTCACCAGGGTTAAAACACAATAGGAAAAGCAGCGTGATCATATGACCAAATCGGTTAATCGAGCAATTCTATTATTGAGCGGCGGGTGGGTCGCGAATAGTCCAGCAGCATCAGCTCGATCTTTGCCAAAAGGGTTGGCAATGAACAGATGAGCATTTGATTGGGATGCACGCTTCAATGGTGTGTGTTGGTCACGTAATTTTGCCAGTGCTTGGGCAAGTCCTTCTGGATAGCGTGTGATGTATGCACCTGATGCATCGGCGAGGTATTCACGCTGTCTGGAGATCGCCGCTCTTATCATGGCAACGAATATCGGTGCGACAATAGCTAAGATAATCCCGATCACCAGGAGAATTAAGCCTAATTGACCACCTGCTTTTCGACTACGCCTTCGACCACCGAAAAACATGGAACGCAAAAAGAAATCCCGCAGCAGTATTATCAACCCACCTATAGCTGATACCACGGTCATTAATAATATATCATAGTTCCTGATATGTGCCATTTCATGAGCAGCAATAGCCTGTAGCTCTTGCCGGTTCATTATCTCAAGGAGCCCGGTCGTTACTGCAATTGAAGCATTTTCAGGGTTCCTACCTGTAGCAAAGGCATTGGGCGCCGGCGAAGGGGTTATAAAGACCTTTGGTTTTGGCGTGCCAGCGGCAATCGCTACTTCTTCAACAACATTGTGGAGCACGCGGAACTCATCAGGGTCAGCTGGTACAGAACCAGTTGCCTTGATCGCTAATTTGTCCGAGTTATAATAAAGGATGATATTGTAGACAATTATGAAAATTGCGAAGAAAACATAGCCAACGATCCCCCAGTTAAGATAGCGTACTACTACATAACCAAGTGCACCGAGGAATAAACTTGTAATAAGGATGAAGACGAAGGTCTTACGTTTGTTCGCACCGATTAAGTCGTAGAGTGTATCCCGCATTAAAATTTGACCTTTGGTACTGTTTTTTTCTCCTCTTCTGGTGCCTCGAAGAATTCGCGAGGTTTAAAGTTAAACATTGATGCGATAAGGTTCTGCGGGAACTTTTGTCTTGTTGCGTTGTAATCCATTACCACATCATTGTAAAACTGACGAGCGAATGATATTTTGTTCTCAGTGGCAGTCAATTCCTCCTGTAATTTCAAGAAATTCTCATTTGCCTTTAGCTGCGGGTAATTCTCGGCAACCGCAAAAAGGGTTTTCAAGGTGGAAGTCAGCATATTGTTAGCATCAGCCGCCTCTTTTGGTCCTTTTGCGCCCATTGCTCTTGAACGCAGTTCAGCGACCTTTTCAAAAACCCCTTTTTCATGTTTTGCATAACCCTTAACCGTTTCAACGAGATTGGGTATGAGGTCATAGCGGCGTTTCAGCTGGACATCGATCTGTGCCCAGCCGTTATTGACACGCATTCTCTTGACCACAAGTCGGTTATAGATGGCGATGAATGCGATTACCAAGAGGACAATTAGTATTAAGATAATTATCATTTTTCCTCCATTATAATATTCTATACGAATTTCATAATATGTCAAGAGACGGCAGTGTTTTACAACATGCAGTGTTTTGAGAAGACAGCAAGGTAAGTAGTTAAGATATTTTATTTCTTGACTTAAATTGCG
The DNA here is from genome assembly GCA_965603515.1 of uncultured bacterium. Classification (GTDB taxonomy): domain Bacteria; phylum Hydrothermota; class Tepidihabitantia; order SM23-42; family SM23-42; genus JAUVZL01. The sequence goes on along the minus strand of CBFDDH010000020.1, from coordinate 29,841 downwards.
ATTCTACTATAATGTTAGTAAGCTATGATAAATCGTACGGTTAGAAACTTCCAATTGAAGGAATTGATCGCCACCGGTGGAATGGCAGCAATATATAAGGCGGTTCAGGTTTCACTTGACCGGATCGTCGCGGTGAAGATCCTCCACGGTCATCTTGCCCAAGATAAGAATTTTATTACGAGGTTTGAGCGTGAGGCAAAAGCGGCTGCAAATCTGAAACATGAGAATATCGTTAATATTATCGATTACGGGAAAGCCGAGGATGTATATCTTATCGCGATGGAGTACATTGATGGTCGTAGTCTTAAGGAATTAGTGGGTTCTGTTAAATTCATGCCGCTTGATATGGCACTTTCTGTTGCTTATGACATCAGCACTGGACTCGCTCATGCTCACGGAAGAGGTATGGTTCATCGTGATATCAAACCCGCAAACATCATGATTGGTTATGACGGTACCGTAAAGATCGCTGATTTCGGGCTTGCCCAGGCGCAGGATCTAATTTCAGTTACGATAACCGGGTCAATCGTCGGTACACCGGCTTATATGTCGCCAGAACAAGCAACCGGTAAGAAGGTAGATAACCGGACAGATATTTTCTCCTTAGGTGTGGTCATGTACGAGATGATAACCGGTGGCAAGCCATTTTGTGGCGAGAATTATTCGTCAGTCATCCATGAGATCATTACGGTCAAACCGCCAAAACCGCTTGAAGCGAACCCTCTGATCAATAAGGAGATCAATGATGTTATCGAAAAAATGCTTGAGAAAGACCTTGATCACCGGTACCACGACATTTCAGAAGTCAGTGAGATAATACATTCATATTCCAAGAGAAATAAGCTTGAAGTTAGCAGAAAACAGATCGGGGGTTTTGTTAGTGAGCCAGGTGCGCATTTCAAAGACCTTATTAAGCTACGGAAAGAGAAGCATTTTGAGCGCGGTCTTTATTTTATGACTCTTGGCTATGGAAAAATCGATGATGCGATCAGTGAGTTTACTAAAGTCCTACATCTTACGCCTGATGATGGAGAGGCAAAAAAGCACCTGACTGAACTCAAGAAGCGGAAAAAAGGTACGCCGTTGCCTAAGCAAAAAAAAGCAGTGCCAGAGCGCCGTAAGATGTCGTTCCTGCCGATCGGTATAGTCATTGTAGTTCTAATAGCTGCGGTGGTTTTGTTCACTTCTCTGAGGAAACGGGGTGGAACACACGTATTGCCTGATGATACAATCGTGTCCTTTGGTGCTATGGATATCAAGTCGACGCCAGACAGTACTTTGATATACGTCGATGGCAAGAAACTGCAGATAGTAACGCCGGCATTGCTCGACAGTCTTGTGACTGGTAAGCACACGGTAAAATTAGTCAAACCCGGGTATGTTGAATATGTCAAAACCATTGAAATCACAAGGGGTGATACAGTTAGCCTTAGCCCGGTTTTAGTAAAAGCAAGCGAACCAGTTGCATACGGTAGTATCCTTGTGAAGTCACGACCGCCTGGAGCTGCGGTTTTTCTCGACAATGTCAATACCAGTTTGAAAACGCCATGTACGCTTAAAAATGTGGTTGAAGGCAAACACCAGGTTAAACTTCTGAAAAAGGGCTATAAACCTAAAGAAATAAGCCGCGATGTCACTACGGCAAAACAATCGACTATTGATGTGACGCTAGCCAAGGCGGGCGCACCAATGGCAGAAAAGCAATTTTCCTATTTGAAAATCAATGTTAAGCCTTGGGCAAAAATATATATTGATGACCGGTATATTGAGACTACACCTATTTCTCAACCAATAAAAGTAACTGCTGGTGTTCATTCGGTGAAACTGGAAAACCCTGATTTCAAAGTTTGGAAAAGGAAAATCACTTTTGCGCCCGGTCAGACCTTCGATATGAATATTGAACTTGACGCGAAAGATGGATTTTTGAAACTGACGGTTAAGCCATGGGCTGATGTTTACATCGACGGTAAGTACTACGAAACAACGCCGATTGCGAAACCGATAAAGCTATCGGCAGGAAAACACACCTTGAGATTGGAAAATACATCATTTAAAACACTAGAACAACAGATTATGATTCCCGCTGGGAAGATGTTGAAGAAATATGTGGAGTTAAAGTCTAAATAGAGGAGGATTAATGATCAAGAAGATTTTATGTTTGCTGAGCCTTGTCTTCGTGGGTTTTTCTTTGGCTCAGGTATCTGATGATTCGCTTGAACATATGCTGCAAAGAGCAAAGACCCATTACAATGGTGGAGAATATGAATCAGCTATTAATGAATTGGAGAGTGCGCTTCAGTTCTTAAAACAGCTTGAATCCACTGATCAGGTTGAATACCATAAATACTTGGCATTTAGCTATGTCGCCCTTGGTGATAAAAACAAGGCAAAGGGGCAGTTCAAAAAAGCACTGACGCTCGATCCTACAATAACGCTCGACCCAACCTTTGTTTCACCGAAGATCATCAAGGTGTTCGAAGAAGCCCAAGCTGAACTGAAAATTAAACCAACCCCGATTGAACCGGAACCCCCAAAGCCAGTAGGAAAGAAGAGGGTGAGTAAAACAAAGGCGCTCATGCGTTCTTGCTTCGTGCCAGGTTGGGGCCAGATGTACAAGGGGCACTCGAGTAAAGGCAAGAAGATAATGATCGCTTCGGGTATAACATTTGGTGCATTGGTTTTTTCGGCGATCATGAATGAAAGAGCCCATAACAGATATTTAGACATTCCAGAAGGCGCCCCTCAATACGAATTTGATGATGCCTATGATAAATATAAAACTTGGCATAATATCACCGCGATTAACCTCGGGTTATTCGGCATTGTCTATGCATATAATATTTACGATGTTTTCTTTTCAAGACCAGCGACTGCATGGTCATTGCTCGATCAGGATGAAGGTTTGTATTGCGAACCAAGCGTAGACCGGATAAGGGTTGGCTACAAGATGAATTTCTAGGAGGAAATAAGATGAGAAAATTTCTTACATTCATTCCAATATTGTTACTCAGTACGCTGAGTTGTCTGAATCCGGAACGCGATAATCCCTATGATTCTAATAACCCTGATAAGGCTTATCTCGGCGGAACAGTCTACGGCATTAATTACCATCCGATTGAGGGTGCGGCCATCAAGTTGATCCAGGACAGCGATATTGTTGAAGAGACACAGAGTGATGGCAGTGGATGGTATGAATTCAGTGGCATTGATCCGGGTATCTATAAACTAGTTGCCGAGGCTGATCTGTATACACCTCTAGAATACGACATGGATCTCCTTGCCGGGACGGAGGATGATAGTTTTGATCTGTATTTCCAGGAAATCTTTTTTGATTTTGAAGATGAACCACTCGGTGCACATCCACCGCACGGATTTTTAATAAGGAGCGGTCAATGGGATATCATTCAGGACAACACTAATCCGGGTTTGCACTCAGCGCCCAATGTCTTTCGGGGTATTAATACGCATGGCTCTGAACCATGTGCCCAAGCCGTCTTCAAAGAACCGGTAAAAGACTTCTGGATGGATGCCATGCTTAAGTATGACATGACTACTTCAGTAGGTCTTGGTGCAGCCGGATTTGTCCTGCGCGGACAAGATGAACATAATTTTTATTTATTGCTTTTTGATGTCGATGCCCTGGCATTATGGGTCGTAATGAGCGATACTTTCGTTCATCCACCTCTAGCTATTGATACGACAGTGCATCTTTTGCCGGACACCTGGTATTGTATGGCAGCAGATTTTCACGAAAATGAATTATACGTTTATGTCAATGAAAATGAAGTATTTCACTTGCAGGATAATACCTTTCAGCAGGGTTTTGTTGGACTCTACATTAAGTCATGGCAATCAGGAGGTCATTCTGCAGTCCATTTCGATGATGTCGGTATCTGGCCTTAATTAGTTCAACAAATACTCCTGCGGGGTGTTTCATGGCGACATTTCTTATCCATAAGTCAGATGATGAAACCCAGGTCATTAAGCTGCAAAGAGACCATTTGACCTTGGGCCGTCGTGATGACAACGATATTGTCATTGATGACGTTTTTGTATCACGACTCCATATAGAAATTGAGAAAAAGGGTAATGAATACATGATCAAGGACTGTAAGAGTAGGTATGGAACTTTTGTTAATGGTGACAGGGTTGTGGAAAAGCATCTCACTTATGGAGATGAAATACAGATTGGCAATACGATAATTACCTTTGTTGATGAAAAGACCCTTGACCATATCCCTGAGCGGAAAACATCAAGCCGTCGGTTTGGTGAAGGTTTTGACTTTGCCGATAAGATAGAGTCAATAAAAAAACAGCTATCAAAAAACGCGGCGAAAAAAGATGTTTTACGTTCCCTCAATGAACTTAAAACCTGTATTGCTCAGAACCAGGATAAGTTCAGCGAAGCCGAAAAATCTAAGGAGATCGCGTCGACCTTGTGCGAAGTCGGCAATATTATCAATTTCGTCTTTGATCTCAATGTTCTGCTGAATCTGCTCATGGATTTAGCATTGAAAATACTCCAGGCGCGCCGCGGGTTCATAATCCTCTATGATGAGGTGTCCAAGGATTTGAAGGTTAAGGTTGCTCGGAACATGGGCGGTGAACTTGAACCGAGTACAACAACCGGCATTAGCCAAACGATTGCCTGGGAAACTTACAGGACTGGTCAGGTAATCGCCACTGAAGACGCGACGAGCGATGAAAGGTTTAAAACTCAGGAAAGCGTTATAAATTACGCAATCGGTGCGGTTATCTGCGCACCACTTGTTGCCAAGAAAAAAGGTAAGATAGGAGCTATCTATCTTGATAACCCGGTTACCCAAAAGCATTTTGACCAGGGTGCTATAGAATTCATGATATCGTTTGCTAACCAGGCGGCTATCGCCATTGAAAATACCCAACTCTATGAGAAAATAAAGAAGGAAGAAAAAATAAAGGATCGTCTCCAACGATTTTTTTCACCCACCGTAGTCGAGAAAATAATGGCTACTGAAGAGGGCATGGCTTTGTGTGGCGAAGCGCGTGTTGCGACAATCCTTTTTTGCGATATCCGCGGTTATACTTCATTGGCTGAGAAGATCGATACCCTTGTCGCGGTCGAGATACTAAATGACTTTTTGAGCAGTATGACGGATATCGTTTTTATTCATGAAGGGACCCTTGATAAATACATTGGTGATTGTGTTATGGCAATTTTTGGCGCTCCGGTTGCCCATGATGATGACCCATTGCGGGCAGTAAAGGCAGCGTTGGATATGAAGCGTCGCGTGATTGACTTAAAAGAGGTTTGGCGAGAAAAGATGAAGCTTGCTGGAGTCGAGGCTTTTGAGATCGGGATTGGTATTAACACTGGTGAGGTGATCGCCGGTAATATCGGCAATATTAACCGGATGGAATACACCGTGGTTTCACGCGCGGTGAACCTTGCTTCACGGCTTGAAAATGCTGCGCAACCAGGTCAGATACTTATCAGTAAATCAACCTATGAATTAACCAAAGATTTAATGAGGATGAAGAAACTACCGCCAGTCCAGCTGAAAAACATTAGTGAGCCGGTTGAAGTCTATGAGGTGCTAAGCCAGAAAGTGTAGAAATATCATAACACGTTCTCGATGTGTCATTACGAGCAAGCAGCGTGAGCGTGGTAATCTTCAGAGATTGCTTTTGCTGCACTTCTGCTGATAGTGCAGGATCGCAATGACATTCTTAAAGCAGAGGTTGACCCCGTTAGAAATGGTAATAAGTCTGTGGGTTAGGAAGCGGGAACAAAAGATGAAGATTTCTCAATAAATCTAGCGTCTAAACCCAAACCTGTATTCCATCTTGAACCTTTGTATTCTCTAACGGGGTTGACAAAATAATAATTTCAGATAATATTTTATATGTTCATACTCCTGCTCGCAGGTCAGCTGGTAATCAGCGGTGAAGATGGTGAAATGATGCTTTCGAATATCCCACAGCTCGAAGAAGCCAGCACTACTGAACAGGTGGTTATTTGCGAAGACTATGATCATATAATAAGACATTACTGCCAGGAGTATGCTATTGATCAGCAGTTGGTTAAGTTGGTTATTGAAAAAGAATCTCAATTCAACCCCAAGGCAGTTTCCAAAAGCGGCGCGATTGGTCTCATGCAGTTAATGCCGGGAACTGCTGAGATCCTTGGTGTGAAAGACCCTTATGACCCCTGGGAGAATATTAGGGGTGGTGTTTCTTATCTACGGGATCTTTTCGACATCTTTGACGATGATTTGGAATTGACCCTTGCCGCTTATCACGCTGGACCGGGACTTGTGAGGAAGTTGAAGCGTGTACCGTCAATCCCGGAAACCGTAGAATACGTTGACTACATTATATCAAGATATCTGCCGGCACAACACCACAAAGAGGTGTACTTTACCTTAACGGATGAAGGAACACCGTTGATTACAAACCGACCCAAATAGTAACTTCTAATTTAGTGCTTTCTTGCGATGATCCCTATGGAGAGAACAGTATATAAGAACAGTTTTTTCTTTCGTAAACGCTCTTGTAATCCATAGAATCTGGCGGTTATCCGCCCGAAATATCTAGGGTACATTGGTAGGCTTATCTTGAACCGCTTCAGTCCCTCACGTATGACCTTATAAAATATACCAGGTTGTGACCAGTTACCGTAGAAGTGTATCGGCTGCAACCCGAATTGGATCAAGAGTTTAGCCAGCGAAGTTATGGTAAACTGCCTTTCCCAACCGCCAAACCACAAACCAAGCGTTATTAGGACATGTTTGAGTATGGTGTATATATGATAGGTTTGAGGGACATCAACGACCAATAACCCTCCCTTTCTTAGGATTCTAAGGTTTTCGCGCAAGAGATCAAAAGGGGAAGGAAAATGCTCTAAAAGGCCTTGGTGAAATACGATATCAAATGTATTGTCCTTAAAAGGCGAAGAACGGCCATCTGCAAGAACGAATTTGACATTAGTCGATGCAGTACTGGAACGAACCAGACGCAGGCTTTCTTTGGAGTAATCTAAGAGATAGACAACCCCACCGAGGCGGCTCATCCTCAGTCCGTCGCGACCAGTTCCACTGCCAACTTCAAGTATTTTCTTACCGCGTATGCTTGTAAGCTCATTGAGTTCGTTAACAATATTGGTTACTGGCGGATATATCGAGGCAGGGTTTTTGCCCGTCCAGAATCTATCCCAGACAGTAGTTGATAGACCTTTGTCTATTTCTTGGACGTGAATTTCTCAGGTAATGAATCAATGACGAGTTGAATCGTTGTTCTTCTCGCCATAGAGTAATTATTGTAACTCGAGAATTCGTAATCCCGTGCTTCTTTTACGAGTTTGCCTCTTACCGGTAGAAAATGAATATAATCAAGCCGTTCTTGAAACGTCTCTTTGTCTTTGATTATTTCGCCAATAAAACTCTGACTCCAGACCGTACCACTTCTTTTTTTGTATTCATTATACTTCCTGGCAAAATTACCTTTTATCAACTTCATTATTTTAGAAATCGTGTACATTGTACTTGGTTGAACAATCATGTAGAACGAATCGGGCATTATCAGATATGCATACATCCGGTAATTGAGCATATATCGGTGGTAACCCATTGACAGGAGCAAGAATCGCGCCCAGTGGGGGTCACTTAGCCTTTCTATGCAATCTTTTGTCGTTGTTTCAATATAGTACATTACACCAGGTTTTATTATTCTCTTAGCCATATTCCCTCCTTATGAATTTATTTGTTTAAGTGCTTCAGTATCAAGATTCTTCACGATTAATGTTATTAGATTTAGCACATGTTCGTAATCTTCCAATGATATGATACTCGAAGCCGAATGGACGTATCGGCTTGGCACGCCGATAGCCAAACTCGGTACACCGAAGTTTGTTAGATGAATCATCCCGGTGTCATAGCCTCCTTTTATGGACGTAAAATGATACGGGATATTGTTCAAATCAGCGAGGTCACATACAAAATCCCTCAGTTTTGTATGGGGGATCATGGTTCTATCATAAATCAACAAACCAACACCGCCACCGAGTCTTTCAACTGCATCGGTCTCATTGTTCCCGGGTGTATCACGGCAAATGGATACGTCTAGGGCAAAACCGATATCTGGTGACACGGCAAAAGCGCTGGTTTTAGCACCTCTTAATCCAACTTCTTCTTGTACTGTGCCGGTAAGATAGATACTATTGGGGTGTTCGATCGCGGTTAGGTTATTGAGCAGGTCAATGAGCAGAGCGCATCCAATCCTGTCGTCCCACGCCTTTGCCAGATACAGATCATTATTTGCAAGTTGTTTGAAGTCAGCCGCCGGGATAATTGGGTCACCTGGTTTGATACCGAGTTTTTTCTTAACATCGAATGTTTTGGTTGCACCAATATCGATATACATATCCTCAGCCTTGGGTAGTTTTTTACGTTCTTCTTCAGTTAAATCATGTATTGGCTTAAGTCCGATAACCCCTGGTATGTATTCACCTTTTCTGGTCTTTATCTTAACCCGTAGACCGGGTAAGTTCCCAGTCCACCATCCACCAATGGTTATGAATTTGATAAAACCTTGTTTGGTGATCTCTTTTACCATGAAGCCCACTTCGTCCATGTGGGCGGCAAACATTATTTTAGGTTTCTCGCTCGCGCCCACTTTTTTCGCAATAACACTACCTAACTTATCTTTTGCGATCTGTGCATGATTGCTGAAGTGTTTCTTTAATATGCTAACCACATCTTGTTCATATCCAGAAACTCCAAATGCATCGGTCAGTTCTTTTAAAAGATCAATCCGTCCCATTGAGCCTCCTTACCAGTTACACATCTAGATTTACCACATATTTTGCATTTTCTTCAATGAATTTCCTTCTCGGTTCCACTTCACCGCCCATTAGTATAGAAAAGAGACGGTCTGCTTCAGCGGCATCTTCCATATTGACTTTCTTAAGAACACGGCTTTCAGGGTCCATCGTTGTTTGCCATAATTGCTGCGGGTTCATTTCGCCAAGTCCTTTGTAACGTTGGATATTTGGGTTCTTGCCGGGTTTGGTTTTCATGAATTTCTGAAGCTCGTTATCAGAGAACAGATAGGTTTCTTTCTTGTTGGCCCGCACTCTGTAGAGCGGCGGCTGGGCAATATAGATGACTCCACTGTCGATCAAATCTCGCATAAACCTGAAGAAGAATGTCAACAATAGCGTTCTAATATGGGCACCATCAACATCAGCATCAGTCATGATGACAATCTTCTTATAACGTACCTTGGAAGCATCAAAGCCATCTTCTCCAATACCACAACCGATTGCCGAGATGAGGGTTCTGATTTCAGTATTGCTCAGTATTTTGTTCAAACCGCTTTTCTCAACATTCAGAATCTTGCCGCGTAGGGGTAAGATAGCCTGAAACCTTCGGTCTCTACCTTGTTTGGCACTACCGCCTGCAGAATCGCCTTCGACAACAAATATTTCGCAATCATCAGGATTTGTCGATGAACAGTCAGCGAGCTTACCGGGTAGGGTTTCACTGTCGAGCAGAGATTTGCGCCGGGTCAATTCGCGAGCCTTCTTGGCTGCTAACCTGGATTTAGTTGCCTCCTTGATCTTGCCGATAATAATATTCGCGTACCTCGGGTTTTCTTCCAAGAAGGATGTGAGCTGTTCGTTGACCAGGGATTCAACCGCACCTTTTGCTTCCAGGTTACCCAACCTTGTTTTGGTCTGTCCTTCAAACTGCGGGTCTTTTATTTTAATTGAGACCACCGCGGTCAATCCCTCGCGTGTATCCTCGCCAGCAAAACTTACATTGTCCTTGAGCTGATTGTGGCGACGTGCATAATCATTGAGCGTTCTGGTCAGCGCTTTCTTGAACCCAACGAGGTGAGAACCTCCCTCGTGGGTATTGATGGTATTCGCGTAGGTGAAGATATTCTCCAAATAGGAATCGTTATACTCCAAGGCAACTTCAACGTCGATGCCGTTATGCCGATGCGCAAGACATATGGGTTTATGCAAGCGGTTGCGACCCGAGTCCAGGTATTTGACCAGATCAACAACGCCACCCTGGGATAAATAACGTTCTTTAAATTTAGTTTTTGTTTCTTCAAAATCGATTTTTAAACCTCTGTTTAAAAACGATAACTCACGTAAACGCTGGGTGATTATTCCCTTATGAAATTCGATCTTTGTGAAGATTGCGGGATCTGGTTTAAATGTGATCTTCGTGCCGGTCTTCTTTGTTTTACCGATCACCTTGATTTCAGCTTTAGGCTTGCCGCGGTTGTAGCTTTGAAACCAGATTTTACCGTCCCGATACACCTCGGCATTGAGAGTCTCACTCAGGGCATTAACTACTGAGACGCCGACACCGTGTAATCCACCGCTTATACTGTATACCTTATCATCAAACTTAGCGCCGGCATGGAGCATAGTCATGACAACTTCAAGCCCTGATTTTTTCTGGGTGGGATGGATATCCACCGGGATACCGATGCCATTATCTTCGATCGATACTATGTCATTATCCAATGTGACGTTAATATGGTCGCAGTTACCAGCTAAAGCTTCATCAATACAATTGTCAACGACTTCGAAGATAAGGTGATGCAAACCTCTCAAACTGACATCACCAATGTACATGGCAGGTCTTCGCTGAACAGCTTCAAGTCCTTTTAGTATTTGTATCTTCGAAGCATCATATTTCTTTGTCGGTGCACTGGTTCTTGGTTTCTTCTTGTCTTTTCTCAAGATATCCTTATTTTTCTTCGCCATCTTGTCTCCTAATGTCCCCCCATTTCATCAATAACCCTAAATTTAATATCTTTTATGCTTGTACCGTATTTCTTTATTTTGCGGATTATTGTTCCTTTCATAAGGAATAGCTGACTCTGCCACATTGGACTATCGACGTTGACGTATAAGTTGTCGGTATCGACCGCCGTAGCTTGGGCATGTTCCGATATCCTTGCACCAACGATTTCTGTCCATTTCTCGACGACTTGCCAGTTCTTCGTCCTTTGCTCGATGTTCATGTCTTTGAGAACTTTGGGTATAATTTTATTAATTCTCTGAGGAAATTTCAAAAACACCTCGTTCCACTGAAAAAAATCTGTTTTTTGTTCGATCGCTTTTCGAGAAATTCGGCAATTGGGTGGATGCAAAGAAAACCTGACCTTTAAGAAGACGAAGAAGAACTTCTATTTTATCCCGGTCGAGCTCTGCAGCAACTTCATCTAATAGCAGGATTGGACGTTTACCAGTTTCCTTGTAGAGAATTTCTGCCTCGGCGAGTTTCATGGAAATGACTCCTGCACGTTCTTCACCTTCTGACGCAAAGCTTCTTAAGGGTCGTGCATTTATCGAAAAAAGCAGATCGTCACGGTGTGGTCCAACCAGGGTGTGTCCGACAATCAATTCTCTTTGTCGTATCCGCTTGAGGATATCGTGGTTGAGTTCCATATCCGGGCATGAACTGCAATATCCAAGAGTCAGCTTCTGCAGACCCAGTTCCTGTCCGAATACCGTTATATTCTCTTTTAGTTTGGGCAAAAAGTTAGCTCGCTCGTGGTATATCTCATTACCGGTTTTGATCAGTTGTTCATCAAATAGCTCCAAAACATCGCGATCCTTGTTGTCTCCACCATTCTGCAGAATTCTATTGCGCTGGCGCAAGATTTTACGGTACTCAATCAGATTGCTTAAATAAACCGCTGAGGTTTTAGCTATTGTCCAGTCCATAAAAGCACGCCGGCGCGAGGGTGTTCCGCGAACCATCCAGATATCTTCGATTGACAATATCGTAATCCCTAGCCAACCAACGTAGTTGCTCAGACGAGGTACTTTATTCCCCTGGAGTGTGAGTTTCTTTTTTTGACCATCAAAATAAACAATTGCCCTCATGTTTTCTGTTTCTGCATCGACACGCAAGAACGGTTCACCAGCGCGGATCAGGTTTTGTTCTTCCCTTATACGAAATGATGATGCAAGACCTACGTAGAATATCGCTTCAAGAAGATTTGTTTTACCCGTACCGTTTTTTCCGATAATGAAGTTGAAATTATCAGCAAACTCCAGTTCCGCATCAGCTAAATTACGAAAACCTTGATACTTGATCCTTTTAATGCCATGAGCCACTTGCCTATATTATAAGCATTTTCCTCGAAAAGTCAATGAATCTCTGGTTTTTATTAATGTAATATCGCAGTTATTGTCTACGGAATTGGTGAGCTGGAATACCGATCAAGTCGCGGTACTTGGATATGGTTCGACGCGAGATGGTGATATCTTGGCGGCTCAGTTTTTTCACGATCTGCGTGTCTGACAACGGCGATGTTTTGTCTTCGCTTTCGATTATTTCCGATATCTTCTTGAAGATTATACGTTTATCCGTATCACCAACCGCCGCGGTAAAGAAAAATTTTAGTTTGTGAATACCCCATGGTGATTCCAGATACTTGTTCGCCAGCGCTCTTGATATCGTCGATGTATTCACACTGAGCTGCTTGGCAAATTCAGTCATTGTCATCGGTTTCAGATAATTATAGCCTTTTTCAAAAAAACTACGTTGGTACTCCAAGATGCTATTGATGATACGCGACAAGGTTTTCCTTCTTTGATCTATGGCGATTATAAGGTTTTGGGCTGATCGCATACGCTGTCTGATGAAATCTATTTCTTCCTTGGGCACATTGCCTTTTGATTTGATCATGTCAAGATATTGTCGACGTATACGAATACGTGAGGTTCTTTCTTCATTAAGGAAAGCGCATAATTCATTATCCCGCCAACGGATGATAAAATCTGGTGATACATAGCGTGATGTTGTTCCTGAGTAGCGCCATCCAGGTTTGGGGTCTAATTTCATGATAGTCTCTTTTGCCTTGCTGTAGCGTGCGGCGTCTATATTGAGCTTTTTTATTATTTCCCTGGGGTGATTTCCTTTCAGGTTTTTCAGGTAGTTTTTTACTAGAAGATACTCGACTGAATTTTCATCATAGCCAAGATGGCATAGCTGTATTAACAGTGGTTCTTTAGCGTCGCGCCAGGCGCAGCCTACGGGGTCAAAATATTGAATTTTTTTCAGGATACACAAAATATCTTCAAGGATCAATCCCCCGCTACTCATCTCTTCCGGTGATAAGGCAAGATGGCCATCCTCTTCAATGTTCGATATGATCATTTCAGCGATTTCCATATCTTGTTTACTGAAAACCGCTCTTGCCTGCCGCATTAGAATATCGTACAATGTCTCACTTTGTTCAGGTACATTATCGAGTGGGTCAAACTGGCGCTCTGCTTTTCCAAAGTTTATTGTTGTATCCTCGGCAAATAGCTCAAGAAGACTTAAATCAATACGTTCGCTTTCCTCTTTAGATTCTTCATCCTGGTTTTCTTCACCAGCGCCATCAGTTTCGATATCTGGTTCTTGGGTTGTTTGTTCAAGCAATGGGTTGGTTTCGATCTCCTTACGCAAGTAGTTTTCCAGTTCAAGATTAGGTATTTCAATGAGTTTGAGATAATAGACGAGTGTCGGCAACATGTATTGCTTGAGTTCTGGGCGATATTGAAGTTCGTGGCTGCGTCTGTTCATACTTTCAACCTGTAGATAATTATAGTAAGAACTGATGCATTGTCAAGGTAGGCAATGCATTAACTTTATTCTAGAACGAGGATCGATACCGGTGGGCAATCTAACATCACGTTATCCTCGGTCACACCACATGCCGAGATTCGATGTTTACCCGGTAATAACTGCCAGGTTATCTTGTAGGGTTTAGATACCGTACCGATGAGCGAGTCGTCGACAAACCATGAGATCTGTTCTAATGGATAGAATGTATGAACTTGGAAGGTTAGCACCTGATACTCATTACGCAGGATAGGGTCTATCTTGAAGATATCGCCATCGTCGGGAAATGATATAACAATATCCTCTTGGATGCTTTGGTTAAATCGTCGACCTTCACTTTTGTGAAATTGACCGCGTAGTGGCTCATCGTTTGTATGGTGGTGACATATTAGATCAGGTTCAGTACCGCGTATGAACATCTCGGTCATGGTATTGTTACAATGCGGACCCGCGAGTTCACCTGATTCAGTACAGACGGCACTGACTATTATGTTACCGGGTTTCGGATATTTGACTGATGCTGTAGTACGATGGAGAAGGAGCATAATATCCCGGAAAATAGGTCCTGCACCAGTGATGCCGGATACCTGGTGCATGGTGCTTCCATCGAAATTCCCGACCCATATACCAATGAGATATTTATCGGTAAAGCCAATACACCAATTATCTTTGAAATCTTTCGATGTTCCGGTTTTCACGGCGCAGAAAAATGGCAGGTTTAAAGGACTGTACAAACCGAATGCTGGACTGCGGGCATTATTGTCGCTTAGTATGTCCATTATAAGATAAGCTACTTCTGGCTCGAATACTTTTATTGGTTTACGGCGTACACGAATATCTGTCGTATCGATATAGAACAGTTCTTGTTCGGTCAGGAAGCGACCATAGTGGGCAAAGACTGAGTAGGCACGGGTTATTTCTTTAAGGGTGACTTCGCCATTGCCAAGGGTTAAGCCTAATCCATAGTAGACCGCTGGTTTATCAAGACTTTCAAAACCAAGCTGGAGGCATCGGTCAAGGAGCATTTCCGGACCTAAATCACTGCATACTCTGACTGCAGGTATGTTATAGGAACAAGCCAGGGCAGTTCGTAGACGCACCATGCCATGGTATTTCTCGTCGTAATTGCGCGGCATGTAATCGCCGCCAAAGCTATTTTCAAAGATTGGTTCGTCTGGTATCAAAGTGGCAGCAGTGCAGTTGTTTTCCAAGGCAAGGGCATAAGTGAATGGTTTCAGTGCGGAACCGGGTTGTCTCAATGCTCTCACACCATCTACTTCACCTTCAATGAGAGGATTGAAGAAATCGACCGAGCCAATATAAGCTAATACTTCCATGGTTCGGTTGTCAAAAACTATGGCGGCAGCGTTGGTAACATTGGCGTTGGTCAACCGATCGATGTTGTTCGTCAAAATGCATTCAATCTCTTTCTGCAAATGGATGTCCAGGGTCGTTTTGACAGTGCTCACATCTTGTTGTTTGTTTTCGTTGAGATAGACGAGTACATGTTCACAAAAATGAGGCGCAAGAAAGTTACTCTCCTTAGGTATTAGAAAAATCGGGTGTTCTAATTCACTCTGGCATTCACTTGAATCAATGATACCATATTTGAGGAGGCTGATCAGGATTTTTTCTTGGCGGTTTCTTATCCGATCTGGATGTCGGTAGGGGTTGTAAAATGAAGGTGCTTGTGGTATCCCGGCGAGAAATGTTGCCTCGGTTGGCGAGAGGTCGCAGGCGGGTTTTCTCAGATAGAGATAGGCAGCTGCCTCAACCCCATAGGTTTGATTCCCGTAGGGCGCATAATTGAAATACAACTCGAGGATTTCTTTTTTGCTGAGTTTAAGTTCAAGGTTGAGCGCAACAAAGGTTTCGATAAGTTTGTATGTAAGGTTTCGTGAGGGAGAGTTAATTAGATTACGGGCTAGTTGTTGGCTGATCGTTGAGCCTCCAGATACAATACGTCCATGTAAGAGGTTCTGGGCTACAGATCTGAGTATCGCAAATGGATCGATCCCTTTGTGCAAAAAGAAACGCTTGTCTTCGCTCACAATCGTTGCTTTGACTAACCATGGTGATATCTTATCGAGCGTGCAGTACCGGCTTGTGGCATCTTGACTGGAAAGTACTTCGCGCAATATGGTATTATTACGGTCAAGGATTCTGATCGAAGTCATTTTATTGTACTGCAAAATTTGACGCCGGGTTGGTAAGACAAAAGTAATGATCGCAAATAAAGAAAGGATCAGTGAAATGAGTAGTATCTTGTGCCCGGTCATTATCTGATTATATTGCTGTGATTAAGTTAGTCAATCCCGTTAGAGAATACCAACGTTGAGCGCTACTCAATCCTGCCAGCGGAAACAAGGGATCTTTACAGTATCGGAAATCATAAGTGCTTTATAATGTATTCTCTGACGGGATCAATGTCGTCCCGTTAAATAAACTTTTGGAATAAACATAAGCATTTCTGCTACGTTATTTGACAGGGGGCCGTCGTATTTTGAAGTTTTAAAGTTCAGAACTTCCGATGTCTTAGCTTCTTAAGTCCGGAAGATGTCGTTTATTTCTTTCTTTGTTATGGGACCAACTGCTGCGATCGTGAAGTTTTTCGGATTCAAGTACTGAACAATGAGGTCATTTATATGCTGTTCATTGATCGCATGGATCATCTTGATGACGTCATCTACCGAAGTGGTTTTCTTGAAGTTCAGCATTTCCCTGCCCAATCGAAGCATGCGATTTGTCGAGCTTTCCAGGCTCAATAGTAAATTACCTGATAGGTATGTTTTGGCAAGTTCGATCTCATCTTTATGAAAACCATTTTTCTGGAGGTCGATAAAAATCGCCTTCAGTTGTTTGGCAACGCCCTTAAGGTTCGCTTTGTCACAGACGAAATAGAACCCGGATAAACCACAGTCACTGTAGAAATCGAGAAACGATTGCACATTGTAAACAAGACCCTCTTTCTCACGTAATCCCTGAAACAAGCGAGATGACATACCACCGCCAAAGGCAGTATTCATTATCGAGAATCGATATCTCAAAGGCGATGTGAAGGCAACTCCAGACAGACCGAAAGCAACATGCACCTGGGAAATATCTTTTCTGCGCTGGACAATAATCGAATCACACTGACTTCTTGGTTTTCGTCGCTTTGTCTTAATTGCCCGTAGCTGTCCGAATTTATCAGCCGCTAGTTTCTGAATTTTCTTTTGATCGAAGTTGCCGCTGATTGCAATTACAATATCTTTGGTCAATAGCCTACGGTAGTGTTTTTTTGTTTTTTTTATATCGATTTGCTTGACTGATCTTTTAGTTCCGGCAATAGCGCGTCCTATCGCATGATCAGGGAAAAGGGCTTTGAACAATAGGTCAAAGACATAGTCGCCGGGGTCTTCATTACTTGATTTTATTTCTTCAAGGATCACAGATTTTTCTTTGATGAGTTCCTTCTGGACGATTTTGGATTCCAATAGCAGTTCAGCAATGAGGTTAAAGACATCGGTAGCGTGTTCTGACAGAAATTTAGTTATGATGACCAAATTCTCTTTTGTCGTATAGGCCTCGAATGCGCCGCCAAGCCCTTCAATAAACTTGACGATGTCGAGCGATGATTTGTTTGATGTTCCTTTGAAAAGCATATGTTCGATGAGATGCGATATTCCGTTATCGAGCGGAGATTCGTCGCGTGATCCGCAGTTGATGAAAAACCCCAAAGAAAACGAGTAATACTTTGGGAGTTGTTCAGTAACGAGTGATATTGAAGGAGAGATTTTCTGGTGGGTTATTCTATTCCTTGCGGATGAGATCTATCCTCCCTTGTTCATCGATCTTGAGTACCTTGACGACAATTTTATCACCGATGCTGACGACATCGCGAACCTTGTTCACACGTTGCTTCGAAAGCTTGGAGATATGCACGAGTCCTTCTTTACCTGGGAGGATTTCCACGAAAGCCCCAAAATCCATTATTCTCTTAACTTTACCAGTATAGGTTTTGCCGACTTCGGCTTCCTGGACGATCGACTCAACAATATCTCGTGCCTGGTCGACTTTGTGGGCATCGACACCGGAGATTGTGACTTTGCCGTCATCGTCGATATCTATAGTTACTTCAAGGTCAGCGATAATTTTCCTTATTGTTTTGCCGCCTGGACCGATCACTTCACCGATTTTTGTCTTGGGTACTGAAAAAACGATGTTTTTAGGTGCATATTTCGATATTTCGCTACGCGCGGTCATTATCGTGCTATTCATCATATTCATTATTTCCAAGCGGGCTTGTTTTGCTTGGGTTAAGGCTTGGGTGAGTATGTCTACCTGGAGTCCGTGTATTTTTAAATCAAGCTGTATAGCGGTAATGCCGTCTTTTGTTCCAGCAACCTTAAAATCCATATCACCGTAATGATCCTCGTCGCCGAGTATGTCGGTGAGCAGTACGAAACGATCTCCTTCTTTAACCAATCCTATGGAGATCCCTGCTACGGCCGTTTTAATAGGTACACCAGCGTCCATTAGAGATAAAGATGAACCACAGACCGTTGCCATGGATGATGAACCGTTTGACTCCAGAATATTGGAAACGATACGAATTGTATATGGGAATGTGCCGTCGCTGGGCAGAACTGGTCGAATGGCTTTTTCAGCAAGAGCGCCATGACCGATTTCCCGGCGGCCAACACCACGAATTGGTCTGACTTCGCCGACTGAAAATGGTGGGAAGTTATAATGGAGCATGAAAGACTTAGATCCTTCACCGTATATCGCATCTATTCTCTGCGCGTCGCTCGCCGTGCCCAGGGTTGTAACGGCAAGGCTTTGCGTTTGACCGCGCGTGAAAATCGCCGAACCATGGGGACGTGGCAGGAGACCGATTTCACAAGAAACTGGTCTGATTTCGGTCAATGTACGACCATCAATGCGCTTCTGTTCTTCCAAGACATGCTGACGCATGCTTTTACCTAAAACATCATCGATCACCCACTCGACTTTTTTCCCGATCTCTTCGTCGCGGTCCTGGAGCTTTTCAGCGGTCGTTTTAACAAGTTGATAGATCGCTTGTTGCCTTATTTCTTTATCTTTGAATGCATACACCTCGTCAATGCCATTACCAATCGCTCGTGTTATTTCATTAAACAGCGCTTCGTCGACAAAGGGGTTGATCATTTCTATTTTTTCTTTACCGATTTTTTCTTGAATTTGTTCTTCGATTTCGATTATACGTCTGATTTCCGGTTGCGCAAATTTGATCGCCTCCACGATTTCTTGTTCAGAACATTCGTTTGCACTTCCTTCGATCATTACCACGTTATCTTTTGTTCCGACGATCACGAGGGTGAGAGTGCAGCTATCTTGTTGTGTTATACCTGGGCTGATTATGTATGAGCCGTCTTTCAGTCCGATTTTCACCGCGGCGACCGCTGTCGTGAAAGGAATTTCTGAGATCAATAGCGCGGTCGCGGCACCGATTATACCCATAGTATCAGCTTCGTGTTCAATGTCTGATGACAAGAGGTGAGCGATTATCTGAACTTCATTGTAGAAGTGTTTGGGAAAGAGCGTTCGTAATGGACGATCAATAAGGCGTGAGGTTAGAATCTCATTTTCTGAAGGTCTCCCTTCACGTTTAAAAAAGCCACCTGGTATCTTGCCGGCGGCAAAGAGAAGTTCGCGATAATCAACGCTTAGCGGTAGGAAATCCATATTCTCTTTGATATCTCTTTTATAGGTTGCGGTAACTAGGAGAACGGTTTCACCATACGACACCATACAACTGCCTGCCGCCAGTTTTGCGACGTGACCAGTTTCAATGCGTAGTTTCTTGTCACCCAGGGTTAATTCTGCAGAATACAATCTAACCTCTTAAATGAAGAACTTCAATAATTTTTAAATACCTGGTTCTGTCTTTTCTCATTAAATAATTCAGATGGCGACGACGATCGTTCACCATTTTAATAAGCCCTTGTCTGGAATGTTTGTCCTTGGGAAATTCCTTAAGGTGCCCGGTCAGGATCTTGATCCGTTCAGTTAAGATCGCGATCTGAACCTCAGGTGAACCCGTATCTTTCTGATGTCTTTTGAAAGTCCCTATGATTCCCTGTTTGCCTTCTTTATTTAAAGCCATTCTCAATACTCCTTTTTCATCAACTTAACTTGCTTTAGGATATAGTAACGATATCCTAAAGTAAGTATCCACATATTTCCAAAAAAGTCAAGGGGGCTGCTACATTTCAGGTATTTACCCCGTTTAGATGGTGAACCCCGTAGGAAACCCGTGCTTTATCTATTTTTCAACATCGCATACCCTGAAGGACAATATTTTCCAACGGGGTTTAGATGTTTAGGTATTTAAGTAAGTTCCTCTTGACCCAGGGGGGGTTGCGTTGTATAATCCAATGTGTCTACTGAGAAGCTTGCCTATACATTGACGATCATCTACAGCATAGTCATCGGGATTCTTCTACTAAGACTGGCACTTGGTCCTCAGACTGTTACTATCTACGCCTCTTTGATATGGATCTTGCTCTACCCGGTAATTCTGCTGAGATACTTAAACACGACAGTCGTTTTTATTATACTCTACCTGGTTTTTTGGTCTTACATAATAATCAAAAACATCTTTGTATACAAGTACGCAGCGCTCAGTACCTGTCTGTGGACCGTGGTCTGGGTCGTATTAGTGGCAGCACCTTTTATCCCTTTTGGGATTCAGTATTTCTCATTATTGAGATACAGTATGCATGTTTACTCAATTGCCGCACGTGTCATGCCTTTTATTGGTTTGCTTGCAGTCCTGGTTATGGTCAATTACTTGTACTTCAGACAAAGGCTGTCGACTTCAATGCTTTGGGCAATGGGTTTATCTTTGGCGATAATCCTTATGATTACTCTGTCTGATTTGCTGCCTGCGTTGACAAACCAACCTTTTTTCTATGTTCTTCAATACCGTGTGTCATTCATTAACACGGTCATAATAAGAGTGCCGATAATTGCTCAGTTATTACTCATTGGCGGGACTTGTTTCGTGCTTGTTTCTCTCGATAAGAATTTTATCGCAGAAACGAGGAGGAAGGGGAGGGTGTTCAGACTTGTCTTGCCATCTGTTGTCACAAGCATGCTGATGGTTTTCGTCGCGCTCCTTCAGAATGACTTCAACCGATACCGTAACTTTGATTATAGTGAAGGTCTGATCACGATATTCCTGACAAACTATGAGGATCAAGAGATCATCTGGTTTGATAGACGACAGGTCAGGTTATGGGCAGGTGATTTCAAGTGGCTTTATCCCTTTGGCAAATATGATCTGGCTGATACATTGCAACAGCATGCTAAGGAATTGGGTAGTATGACGATCATCGAAGGTATGCATTTATATAAGCTTCAGCGGATATTGAAACTCTTGGCGTATTGCCCACGCGATACTGTTGCTTATAATGCACTATGCCATATTATTGAGCAGCGAGTGTATCGGGCCCCGGTGTATTTAGAGCCTTTGCTTACCGGGGTCAAAGAGCGTTTCACCGAAGAAAATAAGGAAATCATGGTCAAGGGATGGGTGATGTTTAATGGTGTACCGTGGAGAAATATTGTCTTTTGTATTAACCGGTGGTTTGAAGATAGATCAAAGATTTTACATTTTGATAGGGTTTGGAAAGATACGACTGATGTAAATGGTCGTTTTGAGTTCAGTTGTTTTGGCGGTGATAGTCTGGCAACCCTCTATTTTCAGATCTATTTCATGATTCCAGCATTGAGTAGGAGTAATGGATTTAACTATATAAAAATATCAAATATCCCACATGAAATCAGAACACCTGGTACGTACGTTCTTGATACCATCAAGATCGAGTTGGAGCCGTCTGATATAGCTCAAGATTTACGTGAGATCATCATCGATCCGAGCGTCTCCTTAGATTCATTTGAGTTATCACTCTCTGATATGGGTTATGGCAAATCTGTTGCTATTAATGGTATAGTGTCAAAGTATGGTAGGCTGCTCAAGAGGGATATCGCAGTACAGTATTCAGTTGATGGAGCCAAGGACTACAGGTTTGAACAGCAGCTCAAGGCAAAGATCCGAACCTGGCGGTTTTTCAGCTCGGGTGATGAGCAGACAATAAAAATACACATAAATCCTCCACGACCTCCCCTTTTATAGAATCACGCATTGGGGTTTTCTTCGGCTCAGATCAGGTGCCAGCGGTCAAGATTTTTATCAGGTAATCGTATTCAATATTGACTAATGACCCGATTTTCAAATCACCGAGGGTCGTATTCTGCAAGGTATAGGGAATTACTGAAACTGAGAAAATATCGTTTGATATCGACATAATTGTCAAGCTGCAACCATTAATACTGATCGAACCTTTTTCAATAAGATATTTCCGGTTCTTTCTGAAAATCTGAAAGAAATATTCATTACCCTTTTTCCGGATAACTTTTGCCGTCTCATCGACATGACCTAAAAGGATATGTCCGCCAAGCCGGGAAGATATGGTTAAGGCGCGTTCAAGGTTGACGCGGCCGTTGACGCGCCATTGTGAAAAGGTGGTGATGCCCTTAGTCTGTTGCATGGCCTCGACTGAAAACCCTTTGTCGGTTGTCGCCACAATAGTCAAACATATACCATTAATTGCAATACTATCGCCCTGTTTGTTTTTGAGCGTCGATTCGATATCTATCCTTTGGATCTTGCCTTTGGTTATGTTGGTAATCTTTCCTTTTTCTTCAATTATTCCTGTAAACATGATATAATATATCCTCCCCGATATTCAATGGTTTTTTATCTTGGCTTTGCACATAGTCCATGATTTCCTTGCTCAGTGCTAAGCCATTGCCGGTTGTTGTTTTAGCTCTGAAAAGATAGAGTTCATCGTACATCTTGGTTTTGAAAAATTGGGCAAAGACTTTGCCGCCACCTTCGATGAGAATAGAGCTAATAGCTAGTTTGCCGAGTTGCTCAAGGATCTGTGACGCCTGGTAGGAAGTACCTTCAAAGTAAATAAATTCAACCCCGAGCGCGGTTAGGAGCTGAATTTTTCTTGGGTCATTAGCTTTATCTGTTATGATAATCCTGCGACTGTTTGGGTTTAAGAAATTGGCGTGATCAGGCATCTTGAGGTTCGGGTCGATTACGATCCTTATCGGACTATTTTTACCGAGAAGCCAATCTGTTAAATAGGGGTCATCGAGCAGTATCGTATTTATTCCTACAAGTACGGCATTGAGTTGTCCGCGCAGTGCGTGGACAAACCTCCTTGATGATTCTGAAGTAATATATTTTTGCGGGAAACCCGCGATCTTGCCGTCTTGAGACACCGCTATTTTCATTATCACATAAGGAATTTCTGTTGTTATGTACTTGGTATACCAAGAATTCAGTTTGCGCGCTTCGTCATTGATGATATCGGGTGTGACCGCGATATGATGAGCTCTAAGATACTCAACTCCCTTACTACTGACCAATGGGTTGGGGTCATTCATGCTGAGGACGACTCTTTTGATGCCTGCTTTGTCGATGGCAACTACACATGGTGGTGTCCGACCAGTACAGCAACAGGGTTCGAGGTTCACATAAAGGGTTGCTCCATGTGCTTGATTACCGGCATCTGTCAGAGCGCAGATTTCAGCGTGAGCTTCACCGAGTTTTCGGTGATAACCTTGACCGACAAGCCGGTTGTTTTTTACAACCAGGGCGCCGACCCGGGGATTGATCCCGGTACTTCCCCAAGCTTTTTTAGCCAGGGCAAGCGCTTTGGTCATAAACATCTCGTCATATTGTTCTTGCATTATGATCTCTTGCGAACATATCAACAAATCCTCGGTAGCCCCTCAGCTTCCAGCTGCAAAAGAGGGTGTATGCCGCCGATCTTTGTCTCTAACCAAACCCCTGATTCTTTCACAACTTCACCGATCACTGCGGCATTTTTACCTAAGATATGGGATTTCATGGACTTCAGTATCTTTCCAGCCGATGCTTTTTCGACGATGCAGAGGAACTTACCCTCATTAGCAATATAGAGCGGATCGATACCGAGTATTTCAGTGGCGCCGATGACCTCCTTTTTAATGGGCACATCTTTTTCCCGTATGATAATGCCCATTTTCGAACCATCAACGATTTCGTTTAGCACCGACACAATACCACCTCGCGTTGGATCGCGCATGAAGTGAATTGATGATTTGTATTTCAAAAGTGTCTTAGTGAGAAGATTGAGCGGAGCAACATCACTTTTAATGCTCGAACGTAGGCCCAAATTCAGTCTTTCATTCATTATCGCCACTCCATGATCACCAATAGTTCCACTGAGCAAGATGATGTCACCAAGTCTTATACGCTGCTTGGAGAGGTTGAGTTTTATTATACCAACCCCTGAGGTTGTTATGAAGATTTTGTCGGCTTTACCTTTTTCAACAACTTTTGTATCGCCGCAGACAACATGAACCTCTGCTTTATGCGCAGCTTGTTCAGCGGATTTAAGGATGCGTTCGAGTTTCTTTATCGCAAAGCCTTCTTCTATGATCAAAGAGAATGAAATGTATTTTGGGATCGCTCCCTTCATGGCGAGGTCATTCACCGTGCCGCAGATGGCTAGCTTGCCGATATCACCGCCCGGAAAAAATATTGGGTCGATCACATAAGAATCGGTCGTGAATGCTAAGTTGGTGTTTTTCAGTGTTATTTGAGCTGCGTCTTCAAGGCGTTTGAGAATCGGGCTCTTGAAATATTTCAGGATCATATCCTTGACAAGGCGGCTGGTTAATAATCCACCTGACCCATGGCCGAGCGTGATAGTGTTGGATTTTGTCATAGTACCTTCTCTATTCTATAAGGCATAAGGACTCTTAACGAATAAAGTCACTATATTTCCAGCTCAAACGAGTTCCTTAAGAAACCACGCGCATTGTGGTTTTCTTTGAACCGCCCCAAACCCCAGTTCGGGTTCATGTTCAGAGTGAACGTGCCAAGGTCAAGGTATTTGAATCCTTTAATGTATCCCCATTTTAAAACTTCATAAAATAATAGATTCACTGGTCTATAGATCTGAAAGTCATTATTATGACTTATGTAGAACGCCAGCATGACATTTTGATGTGCGCAGAAAACAACGAGCCCGCCGATCATTTTTTTGTTAAGATATGCGCCAAAAAGAAGGATATCATCAGGGAATAATTTTTTAAGACGCAAAAGCTCCTCGATCGTGTGCGTAGGTGATACATTGTGTCTCATGCCGAGATTATGCTCTAAAATCTCGTAGAAGGTTTTGAAGTCTTCTGAAATAGTGATGATTACGCCTTCTCGTATTGCTTTTTTTGTTGAACGCCGTGCATCAGGGTGGAACGTGAGGAGGGGTTCTGCTACTTTGATCGGGATGACTGCGGTTATTTCACGCTTCTGATAATGAAACCCAGTTTTGACCAAAGCAAAATCGATATATTGATCAGGTTTTTTATAATAAATCAATGGCGTTTGCGTGAGGATAATTTTTTCGTAGCCGCGTTCTTTCAAATAGGTGACAACGTGTTCGACGATCAGACATGTCTTATGTATTCCAATCCCTTGCTTTAGCACAAAACCACCGTATGAAGCACCTTGGTGCGAAATAATAGTCTTGTTTTGTATGACCGCGGGGAACAGGGCAAGGATACTAGCTTTTTCTTTTATTATAAGGTGGTGATTCTTGAAACGTTGAGAAGGATGGTAACCAAGAAACCTTAGGGATTGAAATATTGTACCGTTATTTGCCTTTGCGACAAAATCTTCCCACTGTTCAGTATCTCGTTCGGTAAGCTTGTGTATCTCCATGCTATCTGTGACAGTATAATTACAGAAAGAAGAAAGTCAATGACCTAATCTTGGCATGTATAGGTTTTTTACCCTGTTAGACAGAAATTTGTCTAACAGGGTAACTTAACACGAAGTTTGCTGTCAGGTAACTACTTATTGATCTGTTTCTTCAGTTCTTCGAGTTCCTTTTTTAGGATCTCAAGTTCTTCTTTGAGGTGCTCTAATTCCTGCTTTAATTCTTCTGTCCCTTGACTCATCAGTTTCTTAATCTCTTCGAAATCCGGTAATTCCATCTGGATATTGAATTTAGGTTTTGCACGAGCTCCCAGCTTGGCTTCCTTGGTATACTCTTTACCTGCGCGGTTGATGAGTATCTTCACTTTCTCATCAGGTTTTGCAGCGACAAGTTCTTTCAACCTTGTATGGTCAACTATTTTCTCGCTGTCCACTTCTAATATCACATCACCTTTTTCCAGACCTGCTTTTTCCGCGGGTGATTTTTCAACGACCTCTTTGATAAGGACGCCATGTTCCACATCGAGTGCTGTTATCATGGCTTGGCTCAGTGCTTCGGTAGTTACGCCGAGGTAACCGATTGCTTTCTCTTCGGCAAAAACCAGGAGCGGGATGGCAATGGCTGCTAATAGCAATATTTTTTTCATAAAAACCTCCTTGGAAAAAATACCTAAATTTTTAAACCCCGTTGGGGTTTTAGCGTATAAACGAGGTAAATAACTAAAAATAATTTGGGCTTGGTTTTTTGGATTTTGACATTCATTTTTCATTTGATGTTTGTGCCGCTAAGCGAGCATCCTCGAAAATGTCTATTCATATTCATATCATTGATTTTCGGGATATTTTGACATTCTTTTTATTCCTTTTATATTGCCTTTTCTATTCTGACAATCTCGTATTGAATTTTGTTTATTGTAATTTTTTCACCCGGTGCATGCTTAAGTAGTGCCTGGGCAACCGGTGCTTCATTCGAAATGATGTTCTTATCAAGATCAGTATCCCATCGACCAAGTATTGTGTAATGGGTTTGTTCTTCATCAATAAGGTTCTTGAGCATTACTTTCGTACCAATGCTTACTTTGGTTGTGTCAACGGCATCAGGTGTAATGATCTGTGCCTTGTTCAATTCACTCTCGATTATGCGGACTTTTCCGTACAGCTGTGCCTGTTTTTGACGCGCTGCCTTATACTCGAAGTTCTCACTTAAATCGCCGAATTCTCTTGCTCGCCTTATTTCCTTTTTATTCTCTGGAATTTGTATGGACATCAGTTGCTGCAATTCGTTCTGTTTGTTTTTCAATGCCTGTTCAGTTGTGTAAATAATATCAATTTTACGTTTGAAAAGATTAGGGTAATGATGCTCAATGATGCGTGCATAGTCCTTTTGTTTGTAATGTTCTAAAACCCGACTACTATTTACTGCTTCGAGAATGTGCTTTGCTTCATCCAGGTTCGCCTTTGCGATAATTTCGTCAAAACTCTCCAGGTTCAGGATTTTCCATACAAGACCCTTAATCCCCTTAACATAATCAAGACTATCGATCAACCGGGGGAGGAAACCCGGGTTCAGATATTCAGGTAATCTGCCGGCTTGAATGCGCTTGAGCATCCACTGATATTGCGTTGGATATTTCTTGGAAAACGAGAAAATTGTATAGTAGACATCCTTCAAAATGTCAGGTGCAGATTCAAGATGCTTTGCTACTTGTTCGAGGAATTTTGAGTTGTCACTGGTTAGCATGAGTTTCTTGAGGATTTTTGCCGAGTCTGGTTCGTTCTGCTCAATCAATGCCAGCAGGTTTGTTTGATGCTTAATGCTATTAAGGTGCAGGATGATGTTTTCCACACCCCTATTTTTCAGAAGCGATTCTTTTGAAAAGGTGAAGTTAACCTTTGCGCCGATGTCTTCACAAAGCATTAGAATATCGAGTGCAATGCCTGGGTCGCGTTCATGAATTCTATTGGCTATTGTTACAAGTTCGGGTAAGATTTTCTCGAACACACCAGGTGCTTTGTTTGAGAATTCCTCAGCTAACAGATATTTCTCTGAAAGATCTGCTTTCTTAAAAGTAACGATTTCGAGCACGTCTTTATCCTGGTTCGATTCAGTATAAGTATATAGTCGAGCTGTCCGTCCAGATACTCTTATGTTCTCATCCTTTTCAAGTTTTTTCCGCACCTTTTCCCACCACTTGGCAAGATGCTTTTTTTCGACGATGCCGTCCAGGTGCTGCTTGATTTGTGATGCACTTAAAGGCTCTGAAAGATCCTTGAGCATCATCTTTATCAGTTGTACAGGATTTTCCTGACTCATTTGCTTGAGTGTCGATATATTTTTGTATTTAAGGCCAAGAAAACCACCTTCAGTGACCGGGATGAGTACCCCCTGCGCGACGACAAGAGACAGGAAGTGTCTTTTCTTCTTCTCGAAATCTATTATGATTTCTTTTTTGTCCGGGATAGTATCGATCACTTCACCAAAACCGTACCGTTCAAAATAGAAATATCTCCCCACATCATACTTGAGAAACTCATCGAGTTTGGCGATCGCCTTTAATATCGGATCATTATTAATTAACCCTGATATGTCTAAATACTCGTTGAGATGGGTACTGCCAGGAAATGACTTCCTATAAAGATCTATGATACGTACCCTTAGTTCAATATTTTGTTTGCTGAAATACAGCATTTTCTTGTATACTTCAAGTGCTTTTATATATGTTTTATTTGACATATGTTGATCAGCAAGCATTTCTAAGAGGGGTAGGGCACGTTTTGAAGCGTGCACTTTTTTCAATTTATCGCAAATTTCAAAAAAACTCGCGAGCTCAATAGACTCATCGAGGACCATTTCGGTCCAAAGATCTTCGAGTTTAGCAAAGTCTTTGTCAAGCGCAGCGCGTTTTGCCGAATCAAGTAATTCCATGATGCTATTATAGTCAACTAAGTGGTTAATTCAACACAATTGATAACCACCTCCTCCGTGTAAGAGGAGGAGGTGGCAAATAGATAGGTCAAACCAGGACAAAAGTTCTACTTCTTGGTTTTGCCGTTCTTTTTGATCAGCGTGTAGATAACCGCGCCGATACCTATGGTTAGTGCTACATAGGTGATAATCCAGCCTAAGATGAATATCGGTGGGCCGATAAGGTGGACAATGATCGGGATGATCATTATTGAGAGCCAGCCAATACTAAAGAGGCCAGGTTTACTTGTTATATTCCACTTCAATCCATTGGTAACCTTATCTCCGATGATGAGCGAAAGTGCAGAGAACCCAAAGAGCGCGCCCAAGAAAACCGCCAGAACAAAGACAGGTATTAATGGTATGCCGATTACCGAGACCGCGAATATGACGATCAGTGGTACGTACAGTACCTCAAGACCCAGACCAAAACCAACTGATGCCCATACATTAAGTTGTAGTTTTTCAGCAATTTTCTCAATCGTGCCAGAGAATATCAGGAATATGAGGAGGTTTATTATATACATGACGATCATTGCGGCGATGAAGAAAATTCTTGGGAAAACATGAGTACCTGGTAAGAACTTGGGGAGTCTAAAGGCTTTACCGATACGCGGCATGATCTTTTGCAAGACGTCGAGTTCGATCGAGGTTATTTCGCCGAGCACTTCTGCATTTTCATCGCGGTCTACAGTACCACCGACCATGCTTATATCACCTCGGACTACTGAGCCTGAATCGAGCCGAACCGTACCGCCAACGACAAAGAGGTCGCCAGTTATGATCCCTCGGTTAGTTATGTTGCCACCCATGACTGCGGCGTCGCCGTCAATTGTACCAGTTATATCAAGGTTACCGCCAAATACTGCGACGTCGCCGTCGATCAGACCACTGACCTCAACTATGCCGCCCATGACTGCTAGGTCACCGTCAATAACACCTTCGATCTCTGCATTGCCACCTTGCACTGTGACATCATCATCGACTGTGTCGCCTTCAGGCACGTGATAATTATCACCGATCACATCGCCTTTTTTAATGAGATCGATATCTATTTCTGGTATGGTTTGTCCATAGGCAAAGTGTGGTTCTAAGAGTGTGGTGAATTGAGCTAAGATGATGTTTTCTTCTCGTGGAGCAGTAACAATGGTCTCAGGCAGCAAACCAGACCATGCGACGTCTTCATATCCATATCTAGGAGCAGTAACTACAGTTTCTGGTAAAAGACCAGACCAAGCGATGTCTTCGTTGTCATATCTCTGAGCTTCGATAATGACCTCGTCCATTTGTCCGACATATTCAGAAGATCCAGGGTTTGATACTTGTAAGAGCATTAAAATAATAGTTAAGCCTTGCATGTTTCCTCCTTTTTTACCCGGTTAGAAAATCCCGCTCTTTAGCAGAGGATTTAATGTTAACTTGGAGCTTTCCAACAGGGTAAATCGCTT
>CBFDDH010000019.1:0-48170 GCA_965603515.1 uncultured bacterium | reverse complement strand
CTCCGTACGTCATCAGAGATGACGCAGCTTATGGTTTATAGCGAATAGCGTATAATAGGGGATATTTTTAGTGTAACTCAGTGATTTCTTTCTGCAACGAGAGGACGATTCGACTGAGCTCGTCGCGTACTCATTCAATGAGGAAGTTTTTGACCATTCAACATATAACTCAGGACTGCAGCAAGCAGGGGAATGACAATGTGGAGTTTTGGCTCAGTATTGGCTAATAGCGGATAGCTTATAGTAAAACCGGATAAAAAAAAGGCGGGCACAGCCCGCCTTTTCAAATGTAGCTTTATGGTCTATTTACAGTTCTATCGGGAATGTTAAACCGACTTGGACGTAAATAGGATTCGCGGTTTCTGAGTCAAGGTCGCCTACTTTTGTATAGGTGAATCTGTTAAGACCGCCTTCAAGGTAGGCATTAAAGCCGCCAAAACCGTATTCAGCACCAAGGCCAGCTTTCAGGCCGAGGTACATAGAGTCGTCATCCTCAAGACTCATATTGAACCATACGCCCAGAATCAAATAAGGTTGAAATGCAGCTGGCATCGGAAATTTGATGAGTAGGTCAGATCCAGCAAACGTACCGAAATTTATTGCCTTAGCGTTTTCCCCGAGAGGGACAAGCAATAATTCACCCCGTACATCAAGGACTGGAAGAATCGCAATACGTGCATCCCCTTTGATGCAAAGATAACGAGTGGAATCTTCGACACTCTCATACGAAGCGCCGAGTCCAAGCGAAAGACCATACAAACCACTTAACATTGAAGCAGCTATTGCTATAGCAAAAAGCTTTTTCATCTTACCTCCTTTTCCATTTTGCAATTATATATATAATTAAAAGTTTGTCAAGAGGTAATTTGCATACACCCTTTATGGATTTAAGTCTCATGATATCTGAGGCAGCAACAAATCACTTCTTGGCAGCGATCTTCTTTTCTATCTTAGAATCGGGCATTAATAATTGTAGTTGTCCAATCCTTCAACTGCGTTCAGGACAGGTTTATTGGACAAAGCCGGATAAATCACTTGTCTGTCTCAGGCAGAGGCGACTACATCATAAAGGAACTTCTCGATGCGCCCCCCTTCTGTGGGACTTACTCGAAGAGTAAAGAGTTACTGTTCCTCTTACCTTGTTCGAGACAGGCGAGCTTTGTCGATGCCAATGCTGCTCACAGTTTTAGTGTGATTGCAGCAATGAGCATCCCGTGTGCTGTGTGCGGGAGAACGTACATTTCGTGGATGATATGAGAACTATTTTATGTTCTCCTCACTAATTCTTTGGGGCGATTTTCTTTTCTATCTTGGCGACGAGAATATCGGCTGTAATAGGATTATTAAAGTCGGTATAATATAGGCGCCATCTTTTCTTTATCTTCCTCACTATGACAATTTTTGTACCGTCATTAGAAAGCCTTGGGTTCCAATCTGGTGTGGAATTATAGGTGAGCCGGAATAGTCTCTTGTTTTTTAGATCGAATCGGTATATTTCCCATTTGCCATCCCGGTTTGATTTGAAAAACATGGTTTGGTCCATTAATACTGGATCATTGTCATCAGCATCACTTTCATAAATCATTTTTTCGCCACCACCGTTTTTCTTCATTGTGTATATATTCTCACTATTCTCTCGTTTCGAAGAAAAAACGATGGATTTACCATCTGATGAAAACTTGGGAAAACCATCCCAGTAATTATTTTTTGTCAGCCGCTTTATTTTCTTGTTTTCGATATTCACTTTATAGATTTCCCACTTGTTAGGATCGTCCATGTTTGATACGAATACAACTTCTTTACCATCTGGAGAATAAGCAGGAGAAAAATCTTGTGCTGAATTCTCGGTTATTTGTTTTACCTTTTTGGTCTTCATATCATAGGTATACAACTCATCATCGCCATCAGCATCGGAAACAAAAATAATTTGATCACCAGCGGGTGAGAAATAAGGATCAGTATTCATGCCACTTAAGGTTATTTTTTTAATGACTTTACCATTAAGTTTGGTCAAATAGATATTTGCAATGTCACTCTTTGCGGCGGCGACGGCGATTGTTTTACCATCTGGGCTAAGTGCACCTTTGAACTGGTTCATCCTCTTCATCGGGATTGCTTTCCATGTATACGGATCTATTTTTAGAAAGGTTGCCAGCATTTCTCGTAATGGTACATCGTTCTTGAATTTTGAGGTCGTATCGAGTTCAACTAGCTTCAGATAATGCACAAAGGATCCTTGGACTGAGTCGAGGTGTGCGTAGCTAAGGCTCAGGCTAAAATGTACTTCAGGGTTCAATGAATCGGTTTTCAATGCGGACTGCAAAGATTTGATCGCTGCTGCATAGTCGCCTTTTTCAATTGCCTTAATTCCTTTCTGCAATTCGTCTTTTCGTGAACAAAATACCGCTAACATAATTGTAAAGGCGAGAACTAATCTATAAGTATATCTGATTACTGATATGTTTGCGTTTTTTTTCATATCTCCTCACATTCTTGTAGAGTCTAACACCACATCTGATCGCCGTAAATAGCCCTGATGCTTGGGCGCAATTTTCTCCAGCGATATCCAATGCTGCGCCATATAATGGTGACAGGCGTATTATAGGTAAACCGAGAGTGAAATTCAATCCGTCTTTCTTTGATTTCAAATAAATCATTGCCTGATCATGAAATATGCTTAGAAACCCATCAAATTTTCGATTAAAAAGGGAATCAGCCGGGTACGGGCCATGGCAATTAATATCCATTTTCTGCGCTGCTTTCACCGCTTGTTCTATCTTTTCATCTTCACCGAGACTGAATTCGTGCGCGTGGGGGTTGAGTGAACTGACTCCGATATGGGGGTGTAGAACACCAAAATATTGATTCAGTCCGCGTTCAAGGAGGATGATTTTGTCCAAAACTGCTTTGGGCGTGATTTTTTTGAAGACATGACGCAATGGCAGGTGGGTCGTCATAAGCATGATCCTTTTGCTGCGCCACACACCGATCATGGCGAATTCCTTGGTTTTGAAAAAATCGGCGAGGTATTCAGTGTGACCGGTAAAGTTGGGGATAAACTGTCGGATCACATCTTTTACAATTGGTGGGGTTATGAGTATATCAGGGTTGCTGTCTAGTGCACGGTTTAGTGATTGCATTGCGACTCGTCCAGTTTCGATGGTTGGGTTTCCATATTTGAATTGCACAGGGTTTGTACAATCACAGATCATATTACTGATAGGCCTGTATTTGTTTAACCCCCCTATGTCCAGGGCAGTTTTCTTAAGTATTTGTTTATTTCCGAATATCTGGATATCTTTTCGATACGGCGATTGAGGTATGCTTTTAAGAATTATTTCTGGACCAATGCCTGCTGGATCACCGAGTGTAATGGCTATTTTCATCCCTGGATTTCTTCATAGTACATTTCTTTGTTTTGTTTGTGTATATTGCCTTTTGGTATCTGGAGTATTCTTATTTTACGGATACCTTGAGGCGTTTCAATCTCAATAATATCACCTTCCTGGATTTTCCTTGAAGGTTTTGTGTATTGACCATTGACTTTTATTAAATGACTGAGACACATCTCTTTTGCCTCGTTTCTTTTTTTGAAGATCAACATATTCTTGAAAAGAAGATCAATACGCATAATTAATTATAGAAGATAATATGTAAAAGTCAATTCCCAACTTCATATCCTCATAACTTCCTATCTTCCCATCTTCATGATCTTCCACTTCCCAAAGTTGGGCAATGTTCACTGAGTCTTCTCCACTTTTTTAAAATACTGATTTGTCATTGCGCCTGTCCGCCTTTTGAGTGACGGAAGGAACGAGATTCCTCACTACGTTCGGAACAAGCTGCGCAATCTCCTAAGTAGAGTAAAGCGTTGAGAAAACATGATGTTGTTCATTCGAAGTATATTAAGATTGCCACGCTCATCCCGCCCATTGACGGGACTCGCTCGCCCCGTTAAATAGAAACTACAAGAGAGGGATTAATCATTCTGTGGAAACTGTTATTTAACGGGGCGAGCAATGACAAGAACCCTGATGTCG
Source organism: uncultured bacterium (assembly GCA_965603515.1). GTDB lineage: Bacteria > Hydrothermota > Tepidihabitantia > SM23-42 > SM23-42 > JAUVZL01. The sequence goes on along the minus strand of CBFDDH010000019.1, from coordinate 44,130 downwards.
TAAAAGAGCAGTATTGACAATGCTTTACAAAAAGTGGAGAGGAGTTAGCAATGTTCACCCTTGACAGATTTCCAATACAGCATATAATGATGGATTCTTGAGGAGGTTTTTAGCGACACTTACGATGTTTGATGTCCCGTCGAAATGAAATAATCTTCACACTTTTTGGTGATGCCGTAGTTCTATCCGCGATTTATTTCATCAGCTGGAAGGCGTCGGCGATCAATGCCTCATTGACCAGCTGGCACTCGCTGCTGGGCAGTTTGATCGTAGTGATCTTCTGGCTTTTTCTATTCCAAACCTTTGATCTGTACGAATCCCGTCACGAAATTCAGATAATGAATGAACTCTTCAAGCTATTTAAGGTTATCTGTGCAGGAGTATTAATAATCTTTGGTTTGGCATATTTGATCAACATCGATTTCATGAAGGCGCACGGATTCATACCGTCTTATTTGGTAATGCTTCCCTCAATTCTGATTTGGCGGTTTTTCTGGCGTGGTTTGATTGGAGAATATGTAAAGGCGCTTCCTGAAAAAGTTCTGATCTTCCAGAATGGAGATGCCCTCGGCAACTATAATCACTTTGATGTGGTTAAGAAAATAAAACTCGACAACGTAAATACGACTATTCAGGAAGCTGTTTTGAATTACGATAATGTTGAAGGTATAATCATTGAAAGCAATGGCAGCGACAAGAAGAATATTTTGAGCGTGATATCCAGACTTGCCAATACAAAATACGAAATATTCATTTCACCGAAACTCTATCCAGTAATCTATCACTATTTCCTTGTACAAAAAATACCTGATTCACCATTCTTGAAGATTATCTTCCATCCTCTGTCAAGTTGGGATCAGTTTTTGAAAAGGGTGGTGGATATCGTTCTTTCATTAAGTGCGTTGCTTATTTTAGCACCGTTTTTGACGTTGGTTGCCTTGCTTATAAGAATCGATTCCAAAGGTCCTATTTTTTATGAACAAAAAAGGTCGGGGTTTCGTGGTAAGGATTTTATTCTGTACAAGTTTCGTTCCATGATCAGCGATGCCGAGAAACACACTGGACCGGTATGGGCCGAGAAGAATGACCAAAGAATCACCAGACTGGGGCGGATATTAAGACCTTTGAGAATAGATGAATTGCCTCAATTGCTTAATGTTCTCAGGGGAGATATGAGCTTTGTTGGTCCCCGTCCTGAAAGACCGGCGTTTGTTGAACAGCTAAGAGAGGTTATTCCGTTATACACTTTGAGATTGACAGTTCATCCAGGTATTACTGGTTTGGCACAAGTCCAACATGCCTATGATGTGTCGGTCGAACACGTTAAGCGTAAACTTGAATATGACCTGCGGTACATAAATAATATGTCATTGAGGCTTGACCTCAAGATTTTCTTAAAAACCGTGCTCACGGTAGTCAAAAAAGAAGGGGCGCATTAAAGGCAAATAGCAGAGGGCAAAGAGCAAAGTGTAAGGAGTAGCGGGTTGTTGACTTCCATATTAGTTACAGTATAATCCCTGAATGATTAAGATAATATCTGTTATTATTATATTATCAGGCAGTACTTTATTTTGTCAGCATCTTCCTCTTGAGTGGTCGCAGTCGTATTGTACCTATGATATTGCTGAATTGCATAGACCGGGGGAGTATTCGTTGGGGTTCGCGATCGATAACTTTGCACTTTACAGCGATACAAATGATTCAACTGCCTACGACACTCGAAGATTAGACATATTTGCCAAACTTGGCGTATTCAGGAATGCCGAGTTTGAAATTAAATTTTCTTCACCGACCGCGGGTGTCATTGCGTGTAAATACAAATGCTATGCAGGAGTTATCGATGCAGCAGTTAAAATCGGTATCGGCTATATGAAGGGCACACGAATTGGTTTTATTACCGATTATGTTTTTGATTTCTATCCAATATTAATTTTCAGCAAGCGGATTTTTAAAAACATCAGGGTTTATTACGCGCCTAAAATAATTTATTCCATACACCCGAGGGATCGTCAAGAGCACTCGACGCGTGAGCCACGCCACATATTTCAGTATGGGCATGGTATTGGTCTATCTTTTGGGAATAATTTCACAATAATGCCTGAGGGCAATTGGATCTTTGGTGATAATGAGGGCACTAAGTATACGGTGAATCAATTTGGGGTTGGGGTCAATCTGAGAATACACTGAATATTCGCTGATTAGATACAGGGTTGTTTTTTTGGAGTTTTCCTTAAATGAAATTTATCTAATAATGCCCTTATGGCTTTATTCAACACTTTTTTCCTCAGGAAGATATTTATTGATAATTCAGAAGTCGTGATGAGTTCCGCATGTATTTTTGTTTTTGTCAATGTATTGAAAGTTTCGGACAGTATCTTATGGTCAGAGCCAATACCTCGACCAATTACACTGAGTGAGCAGATATCCCGAGCCTCTTCAATATGATCTACTCCAATTCGCTTGATCGTTTTATGGAAGATTGTTTTGACCTGTTTAGATTCATTGAGCGGGGTGATAAACGAAAGATCGAATTTTTTTGCGTAGGAAACGCCATGGAAGAAGAATTTTAGGTGCACGCCACCTGTTGTAAGTTCAGTCATGATCTGTGAGGCATAATGAGATTTCCTTGGCACCTGTACCAGGGTTATCAGGTAGAGATTCTTGTTGTGGGTAATAGCTTTTGGTCTTGGTTTTTCAATACCTTCAAGATCAGTGATGAACGTGCCGGATTTATTGTTGAGACTATTACGTATCTCAATAGGGATTTTGTACTTCGCCGCAATACACGAGGCGCGCGGGTGAAGAACCTGAGCCCCGCGGCTCGACAATTCCAACATTTCATTATAGGATAACCGCTCAATTCTCTTGGCGCCCGGGAACTCATTGGGGTCTTCGGCAAAGACACCGTCGACATCGGTGTAAATCATACATTTTTCAGCCTTCAACGCTGCGCTCAAAGCAAGTGCCGTGGTGTCAGAACCGCCGCGTCCGAGGGTTGTTATCTCTTTATCTTGACTTACTCCCTGAAATCCACAGACCACGGGTATTTTTTTGTCGGCAAGGGCTTTTTTTATCCGGTCACCCTTTATTTTCATGATCCGTGCATTAGTGTGTTTGTTATCGGTAATAATGCCGACTTGTGAACCTGTATAGGATGCAGCTTCGAGATTAAGTCGACCGAGAGCCATGGACAGCAATGCTACAGAGATCCTTTCTCCGGCAGTAAGGAGCATATCAGTTTCGCGTGCTTTTGGTTTTACATTTATCTTTTTTGACATAGAAAAAAGTTTATCAGTTGTTTTGCCCATTGCCGATACAACGACGATAATCTCGTTCTTTTTTCTTGCACGGGCTACTTTTCTCGCAGCGCGGCGCAGTAATTCAGGCGTGGCTAAAGAGGTTCCACCAAACTTCATTACAATAAGAGACATGGTGCATTATAATGATAATGCACGGAAAATCAAGGGTCAAGTGCTTGACAGCTAATCATACACAGGTATACTTGTTCATGAAAGTAATAAAGTATGTGATTATCCTAAGTATAATGTGTTCGTTTCTCGCGGCCCAGGATCCTATTGAACCACTTGCCGAAAAGATAAAAAAGATCAGCGAAGGCTTGCTTGAAGGTTATGCTCAACCACTGGTTACAGCTTTTGGTACGGGTGTCTCAACCGGTCTTTTCCACAGTGCATACAGCCATGAATTTCTGGGTTTTGATCTTAGTGTTCGGGCTATGTACATACAGATACCAAATTCGGCAAAATACTATAGTGATGCGGCGGTTGTTTGTTCGCTTGCCAATGGTCGATTAGTATCATATGATGTAAACCTCGATAGCATTGGGACGATATTCGGTCCTGAAGAACAACCTGATATCCCGGTGTCTGGGAATGCAGTTGGTATTCCACCTTATATCCCGGCTGGTTTTGATGTATCTGGGGTGCCGTTTGTTATGCCCCAATTGAATGTCGGATTTGTCATGGGTTCAGAACTTGTTCTAAGGTTCATACCATTTTCATATAAGGGATCGAGTATGAGATTCTTCGGTATTGGTGCGAAGCAGGAAATAAACAAGCTTCCTTTTATAAAAAATGTACACTTACCCGTAGCTATTGCGATAGGCGGTGCGTATCAAACCTTTGGTATTAAAGATTCGCTTGGTGAACAGATAGTGAACACTCGTAACTGGTGCCTGCAAATACTTGTTTCAAAACGCCTTGGACCGTTTGAACCGTTGATTGGTGCAGGCATTGAAGATACTAAAGTGTATTTTCAGTATCAGTTTGAGTATGAAATCCCGGATACAATAAATAATATCCCACAAGATCGCATTTCGGAAATCAGCGATATTGATGTGGAATTAAAAGCTAAGAACCATAACAGAATCATGGTTGGCTTCAACTTCAAACTCGGATTTTTATACGTGCACTATGATTATAATATCTCGCCGTATAAAACGCACAACGCGATCATTGGGTTTACTATACGGTAAAACGAGAAACAAGGACTCCCGCTTTGCGGGATCCACGATTTTCCTATGTATTATAATCCAAAATGATAAATCGGGACAAGAACCAAGGACCAAGGACCAAGTAGGAAAACACGTTTCACTGTAGATACGTTCATCTATGATGAACTGCAGACACGCCCGCCTGAGGCGGGCTGGAGTCACGCTATGCTGAAGAAACAGTATTTAAAACTATGTTAGCAACATAGAATTCCATCCGCTTTAGCGGATTACTTCCAGTTGCAGACTCACTTCCAATCACCAGTGATTCAATCAAGGTTCTAAACGATATCAACGTATCAGGAGTAGAAGGGATTCAAGGAGCAAGGCGAAAAGAGCGAGCAGAAGTAGAGTTGTAGACATATCGTTTTGCTTGAACTCTTTTTCTGGATCGATTATCTCGATATGCATAATTTCTGCGGCTTTGCTGCCCAGAGTTTTTAAATTGCCTTCAGCGGCGATTACATTGACTCCAAGAGTTTCCTGCACGGTTGTATAAAACCCGGGTTTTAGGAGTACTTGTCCTGGCAAGATGTATTCACCAGTCGGTGCTTTTAACTTGTCGAATTGGAGGGTTTGATCACCCACGTACAATTCGTGGTCGTGTGATGGATACATCGTATGTACAGCGAGTCGGTGGATAAGGGGCACGAGTGCAGTTTTGTACACGATGTCAGTATTCTGGGGTGAAAATTGTGTTGCCACAACACAGAACCCATTGTCGCTGACGATAAATGGGTTGTTTCCGCTTAGCTTTGCAATAACGTTTTTAGGGGCATCAAGTTTATGAAAATTGTGGAATTTGATATTTTTGAGTACTGCAGTATGTTTGAAAACCCGGAAAATTAGATGGTCATAATCGATCCAATCCAAGGTGACATAACCTTTGACTGAGACGTATTCTTCAACACGACAGCATCGGCTGATAATGCTCTTGAGGTTGTCGCCAACTGCTTGACCCAGAAAACAAACAACGCCTTTATTGTCCTCCATTAAAAAAGTCTCAAGTTTTATCTTATCGTATTTTGAGATTTCATTGATACCGTTGAGAATTACTAAGCCATAATGCTGGAGATTGGCAGTGCTGATGCTTTCAAGAGCGTCGAATAGAAAAGGTCCATCGACGTCATCGGTTGGGTTTAATGCTGAACCCAGAAAGCGCGTTGTTCCAATAATCAGCACTTTTATTTTTTCAGGCAATGATTTTGAGAAATAGTATGTATTATCAGGTAATAAACTATCATCATAAAGATGGACTGTCCCATGGTTTAGGGCAACCGGCAGAGTGAAATCAAGGATTTTTTCACTGGTCGGTCGAATTTCGCATTCTCGTTCGCGCACAAAATCCTCAGCCTGCAGACTGACTTTACCCGACCAAACATCTGACCCATAGTTCTGAACTGTGATACTAAGAACATAGTTATTGAGTGAAATGGCAATAGGATCTTTTAAAGATACATCGGTGATCCCAACGTTATTACCCACCGGGATTTTTACCCAGTAGAATTTCTTTCCAATAGTCAATTCCTCTGGGAAGTCAGCAAATACAGTTTCCTGTCCATCGCCGACATAGATATACTCTACTGGATATCTGTTTTTTTCGATTACAAGATAAGGCGATAACGTCCTGATCGTACCCGTCCTATTGGATATATTGGTTTGGTGTATTTGCTCAATGGCTGACTTTTTGTTCACCCATGATATTTGATCAGAACTAGAAGTATCCTCGGTTCTGCACAGAGCCAGGATAGAGAACTCTGATTTTGCTGAATACCGGGAAAGGAGTTTCAATACATTCGTTTTAGCTGCCTTAAAATTATCGCCATAAGCCATGGAAAAGGAATTATCAAAGATCACAACGACGGAAGCCAAATGTCCTGATCTTAGAAAGCCGGATCTGCATTGCAGTTTTGCCAGAGAAAAAAATATGAGAGCTATGAGTAAAGATCGAAGGACAAGCACGATGATTTCTCTGATTCTTAGCCAACCAAAGCGCCTTGCTTCTGATTTTTTTAAGAATTTCAGCGTGGAGAACGGTATTTTATCTAGTTTCTTTCGGAACCAAAGATGGATGATAATAGGTACTGCAGTGAGGGCTAAGCCGATGAGATAAATCGGCTGCAGAAAGATCATACCAGACTGCCTCTTTTCTGCAGGTATGAAAATAGAGCACGATCATAGGGTGTGGTTGTGAATACCGTTTCGTAATCAATGTGCGATTCGAGTAGCTGTTGGCGATAGAACTGCAACAGGCCTTTGAATTTCTTTTGATATGAAGCACGTATCATGCTTGGCTCTATTACCATTTCACTGTTATCTTCGAGGTCGTGAAATAATGCGGCTTTGTCAAAAGAGAATTCGTACTCTTTAATATCAACAATATGGAATACAAGTATTTCATGTTTTCGATATCTAAACGACCGCAGAGCCTTTATCACAACCGAGGGGTCATCAAGCAAATCAGAGATAAGAATGATCAACCCTCGTTTCCTGGTCTTCTGAGCTAACTGGTAGAGCATACTTGATAACGAGGTTTCACCACTCGGAATCGCTTTGTTAATAATCTTCAATATTTCTATGAAATTACTTTTCTTAACAGAAGGCGGGATGATTTCTTCTATTCTTTTGTCAAATGTCGCGATACCAACACTATCTTTTTGTTTGAGTAACATATACGCCAGGCTAGCGCTCAGGTATTTTGCATACTCGAGTTTGCTGATTTTTTCTCCGAAACCCATCGAGCCGCTTTTATCTAACAAGATATAACAACGTAGATTTGTTTCTTCCTGATATTCTTTAATATAGAAACGGTCGTTTCGTCCGTAGACCTTCCAATCAATGCGCTTAGGTTCATCGCCAGGCATGTACTGACGGTAATCAGCAAACTCTTGAGAAAATCCTTTGTAAGGGCTTGAGTGAAGGCCACTCATAAAGCCTTCAACAACAAGTCGTGCCTTGATGTCTAACCTTGAAAGTCGGGCGAGAACTTCAGGGTCAAGATATTTTTTGGAAATACTCAAATGTTTTTCTAATGCCTTGCTTTAAAGATATCTCTGGTTGCCACTTAATGATGGATATTGCTTTGCCGTTATCGAGGACATTCCTGAGAACCTCGCCGGACCGCGGATCATCGTGTTCGTGGAGTATATCATGATTTGTGATGTCAGTTAAGATATCGACTAAGTCATTAACTTTAGTTTCAATACCGGTGCCGATATTGAAGACATCTGCTTTACAGTCTAAGGCTGCAGCATTCGCGGTGACGACATCTCCGACATAAACATAATCCCGAGTCTGATAACCGTCGCCAAAAATTGTGCATTTTTCATGTTTCAGGATATGCTCGATAAAGATAGAGATCACTCCAGCTTCGCTCTTGCTTATTTGACGTGGTCCATATACGTTGCTGTAGCGTAATATCACATAGTCTAAATCGTTCATATTGGCATAGAGGGTTAGATATTTTTCAGTAGTCGCTTTAGATATACCATAGGGAGACGATGGATTTATTGAAAATTCCTCAGTTATCGGTAATTTGGTAGGTTCTCCGTAGACAGTACCTCCACTTGAAGCGAAGATAAATCGCTTAACGTGGTATTTTACCGCAAGGGTGATCAGGTTAAGCGATCCTAAAATATTAACCTTAGCGTCAAATACGGGATCGCTCACTGATGTTCTTACATTGATCTGAGCGGCATGGTGGTTGATGGCATCAAGTTTTACCTGTTTGAATATCTTTTCGATATCGCTGTTAGTGATGTCTATTTCAATCAATTTTGCCTTAGGGTTAAGGTTTTTGATATCGCCAGTTGAAAGGTTATCAATTACCCATACGCTATGCCCCAAATCGATATAGGCATCAACGATATGTGAACCGATAAAACCACAGCCACCGGTTACGAGAATATTCATTAATTCAGTATACTCATATAGGGTCGATAGTCAACGACCAGTAGGGACACGCCATGGCGTGTCCCTACTACTATTCCCTTGACTTTTCTGTCATTTTTAATAGAATATTGTTCATGATATCTACTATTGAACAAGGTATTAAGGATATAAAAAAGGGTAGGTTAGTTATTGTTGTTGATGATGAAAAACGCGAAAATGAGGGAGATTTCATCGCGGCGGCACAAAGAATTACACCGGAAGTCATAAATTTCATGGCTAAACATGGGCGGGGTCTTATCTGCGTACCGCTTAGACAAAAACGGCTTCAAGAACTCGATATTCCGATAATGGTCCAAGATAACACAGCGCTTCACGGTACGCCGTTTACAATAAGCGTGGATGCAAAAAAAGGCACGACAACTGGCATTTCAGCATTTGACCGTGCGGCCACGATCAAAACATTGATCAACCCACAGACCAAGCCCAGTGATCTTGCACGACCTGGTCATATATTCCCTTTGCGTGCAGTGAAAGGTGGTGTTTTGCGCCGGGCTGGTCATACTGAAGCGAGTGTTGATTTGGCTAAGCTCGCTGGTTTCTACGCGGCTGGTGTACTTTGTGAGATCATGGATTCTGATGGAAAAATGGCGCGTTTTGCTAAACTCGCAAAAATGGCGCAGCGTTTTGATCTAAAGATAATAACCATAAAAGATTTGATCAAATATCGACGTCAAACAGAGCGTTTGGTCGAACGCATCCTTGAGACCAGACTGCCCACGAAATATGCTGAGTTCTGTCTTATTTTATATGAAGATACGATTACTGGAGATCATCATATCGCCCTGGTCCTTGGTGATGTGCAGAGCGGAGAGGATATTTTGGTCCGGGTTCATTCTCAGTGTCTTACTGGTGATGTATTTCATTCACAACGATGTGATTGCGGTGATCAGATGGATGCTGCATTGAAGCTCATCGCAAAACGAAAAAAAGGAGTGTTTTTGTACATGCGCCAGGAAGGTAGAGGGATTGGTCTCGAGAACAAACTAAGGGCGTATAACTTGCAGGATAAAGGTCTTGATACAGTTGAGGCTAATCTAGCACTGGGGTTTCCTGCTGATTTAAGAGACTATGGTATTGGTGCGCAGATACTGGTAGACCTTGGTTTATCGTCGGTCCAGCTTCTAACGAACAATCCCAAGAAAATTATTGGTTTGGATGGTTACGGTCTGAACATCACGAAGCAAATTCCAATCTATAAAGTACATAAAAAAAATGTTCACTATTTGAGAACCAAGCGGGAGAAACTTGGTCATTTGATACCAGATTCAGTGCTTGATAGTGTTATCTACCATGAACGAAAAAAAAGAATCCCAAGAAAGAAAACAACAGGGAGGAAAGGCCTATGAAAGAAATAAAAGGGAATCTAGTTGGTAAAAGTAAGAAATTCGCGATAATCGTTTCCCGCTTTAACGAGTTCGTTTCAAAACAACTACTCGACGGCGCAACCGATTGTCTTGTAAGACATGGCGTTAGCACGCAGGACATTACAGTCTATTGGACTCCCGGTTGTTTTGAAATCCCGGGTGTGGCGCGCCGGCTGAAAAACATTAAGTATGATTGTGTTTTGTGTATCGGCGCAGTCATAAGAGGGGACACGCCTCATTTTGAGTACATTACGAATGAGGTAACTAAAGGTATTGCGGTCCTCAATTTAGAAAAGGGTATGCCTTTTGTATACGGTATTATTACTGCAGATACAATTGACCAAGCGGTTGAGCGAGCCGGTACAAAACAGGGGAACAAAGGCTGGGATGCTGCAATGACCGGGTTGGAACTTACCGATCTCTATGCGAAGATAGGATCCCGTTAGAAAACATGGATAGGATATTGAATTATGATTGATCTGCATGATTTTCAAACCGGGTAAAATAGGTGGGTCGTAGATTGGCACGCGAACTTGCTATGAAGATTCTTTATCGCCACTCAGAGGGCGATACTGATTTGCCAGTGGTTATTTCCAGTGTTTTGGAAGGAAAGAAACATACCACCAAAGATCAAATTTTTTGTCAGGCTTTAGTTGATGCGACACTGAACAACCTACCTGAAATCGATCGAGAAATTGTTAAGGTATTGGAAAATTGGTCCTTCATTCGGATTCCAATTATTGATAAAACGATTCTTCGTTTAGGTACTTGTGAGTTACTTTTTCTTGAGGAAATACCGCCTCAGGTTTCTATAAACGAAGCGATTGAAATCGGCAAGAAATACGGTGATAAAGATTCTGGTCGATTCATTAACGGTATACTCGATGCCGTGAAGAGGAATAATGAAAGCCGCGATAATAAGTGATATTCACTCAAACCTGGAAGCGTTACAAGCGGTTATTAAGGACATAAAAAAAAGACGCATAAAGAGAATTCTTTGTCTCGGGGACCTGGTGGGTTACGGCGCTAATCCTAATGAATGTATTGCGATATGCTTATCCGAAGCAAAAATTATCGTTGCGGGGAATCACGATTGGGCGGCCGTTAAGAAAACCGATGCATCGGTGTTTAACCCAGTGGCTGCTGAGGCGATTCAATGGACACAAAAGCGGTTAACCAAAGGGAATTCGGGTAAACTGCAGCGTCTTAAGTTAACTGGCAGTATTGACGACATATTATTAGTCCATGCGTCACCTGATAAACCTAATCAGTGGGAATATCTGTTTTCTCTTGACGAAGCAAAACGTCAATTCAAATTCTTCGAGACCCAAGTATGTTTTGTTGGTCATACCCATATCCCAAGTGCTATCTTTCAAGATGCAAATGGTTATACTGATTTTGTTAACGACAATCCTTTCCCATTGATTGAAAGTCGGCGCTACATTATTAATGCCGGCAGCATTGGTCAACCGAGAGACCTCGATCCAAGGGCCAGTTATGCGATATATGATGGTAATTGCAGGGCAGTTGAAATCATCCGATTGGACTATAATATTCCACTTGCCCAACAGAAGATAATCGATGTTGGCCTGCCTGAGGTGCTTGCTGATCGGCTATTAGCCGGTCGTTGAGACTCTTACTAATAGGCTGATGGGGAGGATAAACTTTGATTCATATAATGATGTCTAAATCTCGAATAGATTCATGTTTTATTTAGGAGAAAAGGAATGAAAAAAAAGGGACCGGTGACGAAGTTAAAAGAGGAGATTAAAGAGAAAGACGAACTGATTCAAGAACTAAATGATAAGTACTTAAGGGCACTTGCGGAGTTAGAGAACAGTCGTAAATTAATGCGTAAAGAAATGCAAAATCATCGATTGTTGACAAAGACTGAATTTTGTAATCAAGTCATACCAGTTCTGGATAGTTTTAACCGAGCCTTGAGCGGTGCTGAACTTAACGAGAATTTTGAAAAATTTCACAAAGGTGTTGAGATAATCCATCGACAGTTAAAGGATGCTCTTAAATCACTTGGTCTGGTGGAATTTTCTGGACTCGGTGAAGTTTTTGATCCCAGTCGGCATGAAGCCGTGGGAACCGTAGTAGCAGATGGTATTCAAAGTGAAGATATCGTTGTTGAGGAAATTAGCAAAGGTTATCTCGTTAATGATCGCATAGTGAAACCGGCTAAGGTTCTCGTTTCCAAACAGAAAGAAGGAGGTCAAGAAAATGGCGAAGATAATAGGGATTGATTTAGGAACCACAAATTCGTGTGTTGCCGTGATGGAAGGTGGTCAGCCAATCGTCATTCCCAATCCAGAGGGTGGTAGAACAACACCTTCAGTGGTTGCTTTTACAAAGACGGGTGAAAGGTTGGTCGGTCCGCTTGCCAAAAGGCAGGCGATAACCAATCCCCAAAATACAGTTAGTTCAATAAAACGCTTTATGGGCAGAAGATTTAGCGAAATAGAGAAAGAGACCGCGCGTTTTCCCTTTAAAGTTATAGATAATGAAAATGGTGATGCTTGGGTTGAGGCTGGTGGCAAAAAATATTCACCGCCGGAGATATCTGCAATGATGCTGCAATATCTTAAGCAGTCAGCCGAAGCTTATCTTGGCGAGAAGGTCTCCAAGGCGGTTATTACAGTACCGGCATATTTCAATGATTCGCAACGTCAAGCGACCAAAGATGCAGGTAGGATTGCTGGTCTTGATGTGTTACGTATTATCAATGAGCCTACCGCATCTTCACTTGCCTATGGACTCGAGAAAAAGAAGAATGAAATAATCGCGGTCTATGATTTTGGTGGAGGGACTTTTGATATTTCAATACTTGAAATCGGCGATGGAGTTTTTGAGGTTAAGTCTACAAATGGTGATACACATTTGGGTGGTGATGATCTGGATGAACGTGTAATGAATTTCCTTGCCGAGGAATTCCTGAAGGAACACGATATTGATTTGCGCAAGGACCTTACTGCATTGCAGAGGTTAAAGGAGGCAGCTGAAAAGGCAAAATGTGAACTTTCGACAGTTATGGAAACAACAATCAGCTTGCCATTTATCGGTTCAGATAAAGATAAGACACCATTGCATCTTGAGATGAAGATGACCCGGGCGAAATTTGAAGCTCTGGTCGAGGATTTAGTGCAGAGTTCAGTCCCCCCGTGTAAACAAGCACTTATGGACGCCAAACTCAGTCCACAGGATATAGATGAGATCGTACTCGTCGGCGGTCAAACAAGGATGCCCAAGGTTCAGCAATTGGTTAAAGAAGTTTTTGGTAAAGACCCTCATAAAGGCATCAACCCTGACGAAGTTGTGGCAGTCGGTGCGGCAATCCAGGGGGCAGTGCTGAGTGGTGAAAAAAAGGACATCCTGCTTCTTGATGTTACACCGTTGACCCTTGGACTTGAGACGCTCGGTTCAGTCATGACGTCGATCATTCCACGTAATACGACCATTCCAACGAAAAAATCACAGATATTCACAACTGCTGAGGATAACCAGACTGCGGTTACGGTTCATATTCTCCAAGGTGAGAGACCTATGGCTGGGCAGAATAGAACGCTCGGCAAGTTTGATCTATATGGAATACCTCCAGCCCCTCGTGGCATACCGCAGATTGAAGTCACTTTTGATATCGATGTTGATGGCATCCTACACGTATCGGCAAAGGATATGGGCACTGGGAAGGAGCAGAAGATTAGGATCACTGCTTCTAGCGGATTGTCAACAAATGAAGTGGATCGTATGGTTGGCGAAGCCGAAGAACACGCTACAGAGGACAAGAAACAAAAGGAACTGATTGATATTAGAAACAAGGCGGATGCAGCTATTTATTCAGTCGAGAAAACGCTCAAGGATTATGGTGAAAAGATATCGTTTGAGGACCGCAGTGAGATCAACAAGAAACTCGATACGTTGAAAGAGAAGAAGAACACAACGGATGCGGCTGGTATGCAACAAGCCATAGATGATTTACAACAGTCAGTTTATAAATTGTCTGAAGCAGTGTATAGAGATGCTGCACAAGCACAGACCGAAACTCCAGAGGCAGCTCCTGAAGCACCACCAGAACCGCCTAAACAAGAGCCCCAGGACCAAGAAGAAGGGGCAAGTGGACCTGAGTACAGAATAGTCGATGAAGAAGAGGAGAAGGAAAAGGAGAAGGAAGAGGAGAAGGAAGAATAGATACACAGAGCAAATGAGGGTTAGGATGCTTGATTTAATATGAAAAAGGATTATTACGAAATACTCGGTGTTTCAAAGGATGCAAGCCCTGATCAAATAAAAAGTGCCTATCGACAATTGGCAAAGAAACACCATCCTGATATGAACCCTGGAGACAAGAAAGAAACTGGAGAAAGATTCAAGGAAATTTCTGAAGCCTATGAAGTTCTCATGGATCCTAAGAAAAAGCAACTCTATGATCAGTATGGGCATGCTGGTGTATCACAGGCATTTCGCGGTGGCGGTTTTTCGTGGGATCAGTTTTCGCATCGTGATGATCTCCAGGATATTTTGGGGAATCTGTTTGGCGGTTCTGTTTTTGAAGACTTATTCGGAATGTCGAGGCAATCCACAAGACAACAGGCAAGACGTGGTGGTGATCTCCATGTCATATTAAGAGTTAAATTGGAAGACGTTGTCACAAGGGCTAAGAAGAAGTTCAGGATTGATCGCTATGAAGCCTGCTTAGCATGTGGTGGATTGGGTGGTCACGATCTAATGCCCTGTTTACAATGCGCCGGACGTGGTCAGGTCCAGACACAAACACGCAGCATTTTTGGAATGTTCACGAGTGTTTCAACCTGTCCAAAATGCCGAGGAAAAGGGCAGGTTGTAAAAACCCCTTGTGTCAAATGTCACGGTGCCGGAAGAATAAAAAAGACAAGATCCATTGAAATACAAATACCACAGGGTGTAGCCCATGGACAGTATATTGTTTTAAAGGGTGAGGGGCATTATGCTAATGGTGGTAAAGGTAGTATCATTGTTGAGTTTGAGGAAAAACCTCACGAATATTATGAGCGAAGAAAATACGATCTGTACATCAAGGTCAATGTTCCATATTCGACATTGATCAATGGTGGTGCAGTGGATGTCCCAGGTTTAAATGGTAAGAAAGAAACTGTCAAGATACGAAAGGGTAGTGGTGCACCGGAGATCGTACGGGCACGCGGTAAAGGCATGCCACGTCCTGGCGGTGGTCGGGGTGATCTATATGTAGAACTGAACCTCATGCCCTTAAAAACAAAGAGCAAGCAGGTGAAGAAAATAATCGAGGAACTCAAGGAATTTGAGGGTCCGTCAGTCCCGATCAAAAAGAGAATTTAGAAAAACCTTTTATTAATACACTCCAATTACGGAGAATTAAGATGCACAATCTGTTTTATGCTTCGTCCCACAAGATCAAAGGCGACACGATAACCATTGATAACGAGGAGCTTCATCATGTAAAAAATGTCTTAAGGATGAAACAAGACGATATCGTGTGGATTACTGATGGTTCTGGAAACTGCTACCAAACCAAGATCATAGAGCTAGGGAAGATCAAATTAACCGCCCATATCCTTGAGAGAGAGCACGTGAAACGATCAAGTATGGTCAATCTTGAATTGGCATTTGTCCCTTTGAAAAGTTCGCGTAATGATATCATAATTGAGAAAGGTACAGAGCTCAGTGTTTCAAAATTCCGGTTCTTTATCTCCAAATATTCTGTAATTCATCAAATAACCGGGCAAAAAGCAGGACGTCTTCAGAGAATCGCGGTGAGCGCAATGCTTCA
Organism: uncultured bacterium; assembly: GCA_965603515.1. GTDB lineage: Bacteria > Hydrothermota > Tepidihabitantia > SM23-42 > SM23-42 > JAUVZL01. The sequence goes on along the minus strand of CBFDDH010000019.1, from coordinate 28,517 downwards.
ATCCCAACAATACTACCTGCCCGATATGATCATTAATGAGAATGTCGATGTTTTGCTAGGAGCATTTCCTGAATTCGATCTCGTTCTTGTAGCTGATCGTCAAGGTTCCCTGGAAGTACCCCGGGGAGCTGGTTCAGTGCTTTACATAGTAGGTCCAGAAGGGGGGTTTGATGATGCCGAGCTTGAGGAATTTAAAGGTAATGGTGCGCAGTTATTATCGCTCGGTCAAAACCGCTTACGCAGCGAAACAGCAGCGATCGTGGGGATTTCCAAGATACTCGCTACGTATGGGGTAATATAGCCATGGTTGCTAGGTTTGGGTTTGGATGCTGGAATTGGTTTGTGATTTGGTGTTTGCCCTGAACTTGATTCAGGGTTGAAACTTGGGCGGAAAGTTTTAGCTTTCCGCCCAAATAGCGGGGGCTGGATTCGAACCAGCGACCTTTGGGTTATGAGCCCAATGAGCTACCACTGCTCCACCCCGCGATCGTAATCTATTATATCTACTGAAATCATATTGTCAATACATCTATCTCTTTAGTCTTCTAATCTTTGATCACGACGAATATCTAGCCTTAGACCGTGGTCATCAGTGATACCATCAGTAGGGAAAAAATCCATATGGACAACCGCGGATTTGTACAAAAGAACAGAACCTTTGCCAAAATCCGATTCGATTTTCATTAATTGCCCGAGTCCAGGTGTACCGGTGGAGATATAATTTGCCTGGTCAAATGCTTCAAGGAAATTTTCGACATCGGATCTGTCAATCGAACCAGTTGCTCCAGCAATTGCATCCATGGCATATGATTTTATCAGTTTTTTCCAGAGTTTTTTTAGCAGGCTATTATTTGCGAACAGGTCGAAACAGATTATTCTATTGCCGGTCGTTACTACAACGCCGATTGTTGAATTTGAGAGGTTTGGCATTTTCCCGAATTTTTCGACATATTCACTGACCTTTTTTTCAATAGCCTTATTCTCATAGTTTGCCCGGACTGCACCAGTACCTGAAGCAATGCCGAGCATGTCCTGACTGGCCGTGATTTCATCCCATACTTCTGCTTGACTCTCATGTATTTTTGCCTTTGATCGTACTGCATTGGGTACGAGCAGTTCTCCAGATTTGAATTCAGACGAGACTGATACCCATCGACCGTGTTCCACGCAGTATACAGGGACCCTGACCCAACCGCTTTTCGGGGGTAGCAAGACGTCTTGGTTGAGCATGCGATCCTGCTTAGCGCCGGTTATCATTTCGCCAGTCATGGCAAAAACCGGTTGGTTACCAGTGTTCTTTATCTCGACCGCATTAACCTGACCCGAACCGATTTCTTTTATCTTTAACCATCCTTTGTTTGATGCTTGATCCAGAGTTACGTAGTTCTGGGTACTCAAGACCTTGGTGCTGATTATCGGGAAGATCTTCAGGTTTTTGTATTCAACCGCATTACCGACTTTTACTTTAGTTAGATATTTCTCAACAACTTCTTCTTTGCCTTGTGAATAAAGGCATAATGCTATTGCAAGGAAAATAAGCAAGAGTTTGTTCATTTTTGCCTCCTCTATGATAGACTACACATATTTAAGAGGAATATTCCACGTATACCGGGGTTAAATCTCAGATGGGTCTTGACGACGGGGGGTTTTTCGCTATAATTTTTCAGATGTAAGGTGCTCCAATGGAACTTTGAGAACTTACATCAGAACTTAAAGGAGGAGGTTATATGATACAACAAAGACATATGTGTAAAGCCATTGTAATGGTCGCTTTAGTTGCTGGAATCTGTTTTGCAACTAGCGTGCAAATAGCCAACCCTGATCCATGTATTGGTATCATTGGCGACGAGCAGGTGAATACCAGAACCGGTATTTCCTATCTTGGCAGCCGTGGTCCTGGTGATCAGATTGGGACTACGTGGTACGATTATCAGGCTAATGGAGGTTACGGTCAAAGAATTCTGGTTGATGATAATGGTCAAGCTCATATCGACTGGATGAAAATGGATGCAAGCCAGACCAGTCGTTACTGCGCGTGGAACTTTCTCTACACGGATGGCTCATACTACGGTGAGACACAGGCATCGAATTCCTGGTCAGGTTATGTTCAACTCGATATAAGCCAGGAGACAACCCCTGATGACCAGGTAACGGCAGTAGCCTATCACTTTAACCCTGGTGCTGGTTACTATTCCTATGTTGATTTGGATGGTGGTCAGGGATGGGGTGCTTGGCCAAACAATCCAACATCACCCGAGGATGCTGATCACCTCTGGCCTTATGTTGGAGTAACATCGAACAGAAATTTGATTCTTGCATCACACGGCTATCCAGTACCTGGGAGCAATATGATATATCTCGATGTCTCGGCTGACACGGGCGCTACGTGGTCCGGGGTTTTCAGTGTTGATTCGTGCGCTACGATATCGGAGTTTATCCGTACTTCGCGTAATCCAGGTTCAGGTAAAGCAGTATTGTGCTGGACCAAGTTTATTACCGATAGTGTTGCGAGTGGCCAATTGGACAATGATATTTGGTATCTACTATCCACTGACAATGGTGTAACCTGGGGCTCTCCGGTCAATCTTACTAGTTATCAGCCGTCTGATACAGTACGTGCTTATAATAATGTCAATGCGATATTTGATAATAATGATAACCTGCATCTTGTGTGGACAGGCAGAAAGGTTACTGATAATTACTATATAAGTTCCAAGATCTATCACTGGGATGAAGTCTCTGGTAATATTACGATAGTTAATAGTCCGAGTACCTACTACTCAGACCCTGGTGGTTGGTGGATAGCGGCTACTGGTGGTGGTGACTACGGTGGTTGGCGTTTACCCGCAGATCAACCGCAGTTGATCGTTGATGCAAATGATGATTTGTATTGTTTGTGGTGTGGTAATGATGATTACAATGATTATGCAGCAGATGGTTTTGTCAACGGTGAGTTTTACGGTGCGGTTTCGTATGATAATGGAGCGACCTGGACTGATTACACGAATCTAACGAATACCCGTTCACCGGGTGCTGGTCCTGGTGCATGTGATGATGAGGACTATATGACCGCGTGTCCTAAGGTTGTGAATGATTCGATCTTTGTAACCTATGTAGAGGATAAGGATGCCGGTGCTTGGCCGCAGACTGAGGGTGTCTTGACTGAGAATCCAGTGCGTTGTTGGGTATTTCACAAGGATCTCGTAGGTATTGAGGAACATAATAACAATGTACCAGTAACGACCTCTTTGAGTTTGTATCCGAATCCGTCAATGCGCAATTCAGTGATGAATTATACAATAGTGCATGCGGGTGAAGTGAGTGTTGGTCTTTTTGATGCGGCGGGTCGTTTAATCCGAGTTTTGGATCATGGTTATCGTGTTGCTGGTGTTCATACATTGGAGATCAATACAGGTGATCTTGCGAATGGTACGTATTTTGTTATCCTCGATACCCCGGTTGAGAAGGTTTCACGCTCGTTAGTAATCATGCATTAAGGCATAAAACAGTAACTTAGTAATTGAGTAATTAAGTTATTGGGTGCCTTTCGCAATACGCTCTACACCCTACGTCTTGCACTCTGAAGTTCCAAGCTCCAAGAGCCAAAATCCAAAAGGGAAAAACTTGGTTCTTGGGGCTTGGTTTTTGTCCCGATTTATCCCGCTTTGCGGGACGAGATACGTGTATTAACCATGTTGACACATAGATGTATCTGATTATAATAGCCAATGGAACTTTCCGTAAATATTGATCATGTTGCGACGCTTCGAGAGGCAAGAAAGGAAGATTTCCCAGATCCAATCTATGCAGCCATAGAGGCCGAACTGGGCGGTGCTGATGGTATAACTCTCCATCTGCGGGGCGACCGGAGACATATCAAAGAACGTGATCTGGAATTGCTGATACGGATTATCAAGACTGAATTGACCCTCGAGATGGCGGCAACTCAATCCATGGCAAATATCGCGGCACGCATTAAGCCCCATTTTATAACCCTAGTACCTGAATCGCCTGGCGAAGTGACAACCCAGGGTGGGTTGAACCTCTTGAAAGTTAAGGAAGATCTGAAACTGTATATTTCAGATCTTAAAGAAAAGGGTATTGTCCCGGGTATTTTTATAGATCCGGATGCTGAGCAGGTAAAGGAAGCAGTACGTATAGGAGCGCAATATATAGAGATCAATACGACTAAGTATTCTGGGTCGAAACAGTTAAAACAAAGAGATCTCAAGGATGAAATTATTCAAATCGCGCGTGTTGCCAAGGCAGCCAGACGCGAAGGTCTTAAAGTACATGCTGGTCATGGGCTTGATTATCGTAATATTCAGGCGTTGTTATCAGTTACTGAAATCAGTACTTTTTCCATCGGATTTGCGATAGTTGGTCGTGCGGTTTTTGTTGGTTTCAGGCAAGCAACGAACGAGATGGTGAGACTTATAAAAGGAGTGAAATGAGAAACATTGGTTTGAGGATCGGTATTGTAATTTTCGTTCTTGTACTGGGTATTATTGCGATCTATCCGACAATCCGATTGTATACTGATAAGAGTTTATCCAAAGAAGCTGAAATCGCACTATCTAAGAAGGCGATGCATCTTGGTCTGGATCTAAAGGGCGGGATGCATCTTGTTTTGGAAATGGATACAACCGGTTTGACTGAGAGTATTGGAGACCTGAGAGACCGCGCTTATGAAATTATCCAAAACCGTATTGATGAATTCGGTGTTTATGAACCGACTATTGAAAGACAATCAGGTGGCAGGATTTTAGTTCAGTTACCCGGTGTTGATCGTGATCGGGCAATAGATTTGATTGAAAAGGTTGCTCATCTGGAATTTATCCTTGTTGCTGAGGATAATATTGAGGAGGTTTTAGGTCGAATCGACAAGTTCCTGCAAGTCGAGGACACGTTTGCCTTTGAAGAGCCGTTTACTTCGTATCTTATTCGTGTAGAACAAGATATGGGGATTGATGTGCGGGATGAGGATTCAGTGCGTGCGATACTTGATCAGGTCAAGGATTTGATACCTGTAGACTTGCAGATCCTCTTTGGTCCGAAAGAATCGCACCAGGGTCGTGAAGTGAGACGGTTTTACCTGCTTAAGAAAAAAGCTGAGCTAACCGGTGAAGTAATTCGTGACGCCAAACACGAACCAGCTCAAAGCCAGGACCTCCAGCATTTGGGTTCATGGCAGGTAAGTATTGAGTTTAAGCGCGAGGCTGCCCGTAGATTCGCCACGCTCACTGGCAAGAACATAAACAAGCGATTAGCTATTGTTCTCGATGGTATTGTTCAGTCAGCACCTTCCATTGTTCAGCGGATACCTCATGGTAAAGCCATGATTACTGGTCGATTTACTGCTGAGCAAGCTAGAGATTTGGCGATCATACTCAGAGCTGGTGCTTTACCCGCACCCTTGAAGATCGTTGAGGAAAGAACCGTTGGTCCTAGTTTGGGCAGGGATTCAATAACGAGCGGAATTCGTGCCGTCCTTATCGCTGGTCTTCTTGTGATAGTGTTCATGCTTATCTATTATTCACTGTCTGGTTTTGTTGCAGATATTACTTTGTTTTTAAACCTCTTTTTGTTAATTGCTATACTGAGTGCGTTCCGCGGTTCCTTGACCATGCCCGGTATTGCGGGGATTGCTTTGACTATTGGTATGGCAGTGGATGCCAATGTTTTGATATTTGAACGGATAAGAGAAGAATTGAATATCGGTAAAACAACCAGAACGGCTATTGACCAAGGGTTTGCCCGTGCCTGGGTCACAATCTTCGATTCAAATGTAACGACCATTATAATCGGTGTTATACTTTTTATCTTTGGCAGTGGTCCGATCAAAGGGTTTGCCCTAATACTGACAATTGGTTTAGTATCTAATTTATTCTGCGCGGTTTTTGTCAGTAAGGTCATCTTCAACTACTTCACATACAAATTTGATGTACGGAAATTGAGGATATAGAGATGATTGAAATCATCAAGAATGTAAATATTGACTTTATAGGAAAAAGGAAATATGGTTTCGTTTTTTCAGCGGTTGGTATCCTTTTATCACTTATTCTGATTTTCGCTAAAGGTCCGAATTTCGGGATAGATTTCACTGGTGGTGCATTGTTGCAGATACGGTTTTCCGAGCCGATTACAACAGGTGAGCTCAGGAACACACTGAGTAAAGTTGGCAAAGAGCATGCACTAATTCAATCTTTGGGTGGTGAAGGTAAAGAGTACCTAATCAGGGCAGCCGATGAGAAACCAGTAGAGTTCTCTAAATCAGTAAAGGAAATTTTGTCGGTAGATTTCCCGGATAATGACCGGGAGATCTTAAGAGAGGAAACTGTTGAACCAAAAATAGGCAAAGAATTACTTACTAGAACACTTTGGGCGATATTTATTGCTTTAGTTTTAATTTTTGGTTATGTTTCATTCAGGTTTGATTATCGTTTCGGTATTGCTGCACTTATCGCCTTGTTTCACGATGCAATATTCACTATTGGTGTTCTTGTTCTTACTCAGAGGGAATTTTCAATTGTCGTTGTCGGTGCACTATTAACGATAATCGGTTATTCGATTAATGATTCAATCGTTATATCTGATAGGATCAGGGAAAAATACAAAAAGATGCGTAAGGAACCGTACAATGTTATTTTGAATACAGGGTTGAATGAAACACTACCGCGGACGATATTGACAAGCAGCACGACACTTTTAGCGGTTCTTGCACTCCTCATCTTTGGCGGAGCAGTGATTGCGGATTTCGCTTTTACCTTGCTTATTGGTTTTGTTATTGGTACTTATTCTTCGATTTTTATCCTCGCTAACATTGTTTCGATCTGGGAAGAGAGATTTCCAAAAAAGAAAAAATAAGCAGCATAAGGAAAATAATTGCTACCGGTTTTTTTATTGGCTACATCCCGGTAGCACCGGCAACCTTCTCGTGTGTGTTGAGTATAGTTATTTGGTATTTCCTGCTTGCATATCCGATATTCTACATCACGCTTACGATTGGGCTGATTGCTCTGGGTATTGTAATCTCAAACGACCTGGCTAAAGTGTGGGGTAAAGATCCACATCAGATAGTGATCGACGAATACGCTTGTTTACTGATCCCGCTATATTTTACAGCGCGCAGGATATTGCCGCTGGTGATCACATTCGTGCTCTTCAGGGTATTTGATATTATCAAACCGCCACCTTTAAAAAAGCTTGAGCAATGCCCCGGCGGTTGGGGAATTATGCTCGATGACCTTGGTGCTGCAGTGTACACGACGGTCATAATATTAGCTTTGAGAGTTGTCGTTAAATTATGAAAATAGGACAATAGAAAAGGCTTTCTGAAAAATGTGTTACTTAGGTGTTTCAAATATATTTCGGTACGATTTCGATGTGCCATTAAGAAAAGCGGGTGCTTAGCTGTCTTTGCGAGCGAATGAAATGAGTGAAGCAATCTCAGTATCCGAGATTACCACTCCCGCTTGCAGCGGACTCGTAATGACAGAATGACAGAAAAACAGTGAACCTTTACAGAGTTTTTAATGAGTAAATTACTGAATGATATTGCTGGAAGTCTAATCAAAAAGAAGCTAAGCTTGAGTATTTGCGAATCATGTACCGGCGGCATGCTGGGTACCCTTATTACTAGTGAGCCAGGGAGCTCGAAGTACTTCTGTGGGGGTGTAATTGCCTATTCAGATGAAGTGAAGCAGAGAGTTGTTGGTGTCAGACAAGCAACGCTGAGGAAATATGGTGCAGTGAGTGCTGAGGTGGTCCGGGAAATGGCTCAGGGTGTGCTTAAGAGATTCAAGGCTGATATTAGCATCAGCATTACCGGGATTGCTGGACCAACCGGTGGAACCAAGAAGAAACCCGTGGGTTTGGTCTATCTATGTGTGGCGACAAGGCAGCATGTAGCAGTTGAGAATCGTATGTTCAAAGGCAACCGCAATCAAATAAGAAGAGAAGCTTGCAAAAAGGTACTTAGATTATTGAAGCGTCTTCTCGGGTGACATGAATAAACTGAAGATACTTTCTTGGAACGTAAACGGCATACGAGCTGTGTGTAAAAAAGGGTTTGTAGATTGGTTTATCAAGGAGAACCCGGATATTATGTGCCTGCAGGAAACCAAGGCTCATGTCGCGCAAGTGCCTGTCGATATAAGTGATATGAAAGGATATCGTACCTATTTTTCATCCGCAGAAAGGAAAGGGTATAGTGGCGTAGGGGTATTGACAAGACATAAACCGCTTGATATTAAAAATGGATTTGGTCGGGCAGAGTTTGATAATGAAGGTAGAACATTGATTATGGATTACGGTAAATTCATACTTTTCAGCATGTACTTTCCAAATGGGGGCATGTCTGAGGCACGTCTCAAATATAAGATGGATTTTTATAATGCATTCCTTGAATTTATCAATAACCTGAAAGAGCAGGGGAAAAAGTTAATTATTTGTGGTGATATCAATACCGCACACACTGAGATTGATATCGCTCGACCGAAAGAAAATGAGAAAGTATCGGGTTTTTTACATGAAGAGCGCGCCTGGATCGATAAATTGATCGCGTATGGTTTTATTGATACATTTCGCGTTTTCTATCATGAAGGCGGTAATTACACGTGGTGGGATTATAAGAGCCGAGCCCGTCAGAGGAATATTGGTTGGCGGCTCGATTACTTTTTTATCAGCGAGAATCTACAAAAGCATCTGAAGTCCGCATTTATCTTGTCTGATGTCTATGGTTCTGATCACTGCCCATTAGGTATTGATATTGAGATTTAGGAGGGAGGAGAAACAATGAGGACATTTCTAGCCGTTGAAATACCCGAACAGGTCAGAAGGAAAGTCGATCATTTCATAAATGAAGAGAAAAAGAATAGGCTACCAATAAAATGGATTGAAATCGATAATCTACATATTACGCTTAAATTCTTGGGTGAGATTGATGAGAAAAAGCAACAGGAGATACTGTTGGTGCTAGAAGAGATCAGCAAGAGCAAGCCATCTTTTCAGATGAACTTGGAAGGTGTCGGGTGTTTTCCTCATTTGAGAAATCCGAGGGTTCTATGGATAGCTGTACAACAGGGGAATGAAGTTTTAACTGATATTGCTAATGAATTAGAAGAAGGGCTTAGCCCATTTGGATTCAAAATGGAAAAACGGTTTCATGGACACCTGACCATCGGTAGAATAAAGAAATTCTGCAAGGTCGATGATATTCTTGCAAGATCATTTAAGTCAGAGGTCTTTTCGGCTGGGGCAATTACCCTTTTTAAATCAACCCTAACTCCACAAGGCCCAATATACGAAGCTTTAGAAAAATTCAATCTCGGTTAATTCCAGTTTCTTAACCCAAACCTAACGTCCAATTTCTTCATGGCATATACGATTTTTTCACATGAAATATCGCGCGAAAGATGTTTTTGTATACATTGGGATTCTCCTCTTTTATCTTTTCTAAGAAATTCCTGATCATTTCACGTTTTGAGCTCTGGTAATAAGGACAGATGTTTGCGCGACGGGGTAAACCATAGACTTGAGCAAGCCGTTCGATCTTATCCTTGGATAAGTAATATAGCGGTCGTATGAAGGAAAACCTTCCCTGAATAACTGGTTGCGTTGGGAGGAGCGTCGATAGTTCCCCATTATAGATCATATTTAGTAGCAGCGTTTCTACAGCGTCCTGCGTGTGGTGGGCAAGAGCGATCTGGAAAATATTGTATTTGTCAGCAATCTCTAATAGTGTTTTTCTTCTTTCTCTTGAGCAAGGGTAACACTTATTTAGGATATTTTTTATCTTCTGGTCAATGTTTTTTTTGACTATTGTGCGAGATACCCGATTTGCAATGAGGAGTTTTTTTACGAATTCTGTATTTGACCGAGAGAAGTTAGTGTCGACATGGCAGGCACGTATTTCCCAATTATGTGCGAACCGCTTGTTGTATTCCAAAAGAAGCAGAAGTAATACTGAACTGTCTACACCGCCAGAAATACCAACGAGCACACGTGAATTCTTGGCCAGGAATCCGTGCCGCTCTATTGCCCGTCTCATTAGTAAGAGACAATCATTGATTAAGCGGTGACCTTCTTTCTGTTTATTAAGCGGCAATTACCTTAGCACAGTAAGTTGTTTTATCGCAACACCCTTTTTTGATTCAAGACGATAAAAATAGATACCATTGGGTACGAGATTACCCCTTTCGTCGACCGCATGCCAGATTACCCTGTGGGTACCTTTTGGAAAGCGTCCGTTAGCGATTACTTTGACCGGTTCACCGATAAGATTGTACACTGTTATTGTTAGATCAAGAAATTGACCGACCGAGAATTCTATTTCAGTGTAATTATCAACAGGGTTAGGGTGGTTGTTCGTGAGGGCGATAATGTCATTTCGTTGATTCGGTTCGATCCCAGTCAGTGTTTTTATGGATTTGTGTGCGTGATCATAGACAACAACATTATTTTTGACCGGAGTGGTTAGTATCTTTGAACCCAGAGGTACTTGGTCGATAATGATCCTGTTTTTATAAGTGCCAGTAGTATCGAGTGCAACAACTGAATCAGAGAAAAGGACAAAAACATTTCCAAATCTGTCTGTGCTGAAATCGAGTATTTTGTGCGAGGCACTATATAATACGTTTTTGCGATAATTCGCTGGTTTGTCTATTGTGCCGCCTGTCCAAGCGTAGATTCTATTATTGGTAAGTGTGAAAAGAGGGGTGTTGATATTTCCGTAATCAGCAGTTGGGATAATGCTTAGGCGTTCTGCGTTCGTGCTGATGAAGCCAAGTACGTTTTTGCTATCGGTGAATACCAGGCGACCAGGTTCTCGTAGGATTAATATCGGCTCGGCATCAAGGTTCGCATGACTGATTTGAGCTGGAGAATTGAAAACAAGATTGCCTGATGTTATTAGACCACCGCCGGTTATAGCTAAACTGAGTAACCGGTTGCTCTTATCGACAACATAAACAACCTCATCAATAACCGTAAGCGCTTTACCGTTGCCAATTTCCTGAATTAGAAAGGGATTCTTGGCAGCTCTTTCATATTTCAGTATTGATGAATTGGAGAGAACCCAGAGCTCTCCTAGACTATTGATAACCAGGTCATTGACCTGAATTCCCTTGGGTAAGGCCATTTCGTTGCTTTGTTGCCATTGTCCAAGGGCGATGCAGACAAGAAAAAATATCACGGCTAATTTTTTCATAGACCTCCTTGTTTATCATTGATATCTTTATCTTCATACGTAAAATTATATACAAATCATAAAAAATGTCAAGACCCGAGTTACCTGACTCCTCTCCACTTTTTGTAAAGCGTTGTCAATATTGCTTTTTTACACCATCAGGGTTATTGTCATTGCGAGCGAATTCTGCCAGTAAGCAGGAAGAGCGTGGCAATCTCAGCTGCTTTATCAAGTCATCTAATTGGTATTTGACAAACTTCCACTTTTCTGTATAATGATGCTTATGAGAAGTACAACGATCATTGGTCTGAGACACAAAGGAAAAGTGGTGATAGGGTGTGATGGTCAGGTTACTGCTGGGGAGGCGATCATGAAGCATACGGCGCGCAAGATACGCAAGCTGTATAACAACAAGATCCTCGTTGGGTTTGCAGGTTCAACCGCGGATGCCTTGACGCTTTTTGAACGTTTTGAGTCGAAGCTCGATGAATTCGGCGGTAATCTGCCACGCAGTGTCGTTGAACTCGCCAAAGATTGGCGTCAGGATAAGGTCCTACGCCGTCTTGAAGCTTTGCTCGCAATCCTTGATAAAGACCACGCCTATATTGTTTCTGGTTCAGGTGATATCATTGAACCAGATGATGGAATAGTTGCAATCGGTTCAGGAGGCTCTTATGGACTTGCTGCGTGCCGCGCGATGATTGCTCATGCGAACATTACAGCTAAGGGTGTGGTCGAAGAATCGATAAAGATCGCTGCTGGTATTTGTATTTACACGAATAAAGAAATATTCACAGAAGAGCTATAGAATCCACCGGCTTGTAGAAAATTAATTTAGCTTCGGCGGCGGTTCAGGACAATTTTAAGTTTCCGGAGTGCATTCTCTTTGATTTGTCTTACGCGCTCGCGCGTAATATTCATTGTCCGGCTGATATCTTCGAGACTGTGGATTTCATAGTCATCCAATCCGAAGTTCATTTTTAGTATCTCCTGTTCCCTCGTTTCTAATTTACTCAGTGCCTTCGTAAGTTTTTCTTTTTGTATTTTCTTTTTAAAAATCACATCGGGCGGTGGTGATAACAGGTTATCAGCCCCCTTAATATCAAGACGCACCGATTCTATATAAGGGTTCTCAGAATCTTCAAAGGTTTCATCAAGCGAGTAGGGAGGTATCAATTCGCCCAATGCAAGAGATACAGCATCTTTGTCAACGTTCAGGAGTTTAGCGAGATCATCGACCGTCGGCTCGCAGCCATTGTGCTGAATGAATTTCTTTATTTCACCTTGAATTCTTTTTGCCAGATGGCTTTTTCGTACAAGACCACGCTCGACATTTATGGCATTATAAATGGCTCTTTTTATCCACCAAACTGAGTAAGTATTGAAACGATAACCTTTTCTCTCATCATACTTGCTGACGGCATGTATCAAACCTTCATTGCCAGCGTTTATTAGTTCGGACAGAGCAAGCCCTTGTTTCTGATATTTCTTTGCGATAAAGACGACAATCCTTAGATTTGAACAAATCAGTCGTTCTTCTGCAGCTTCATCTTTTTTTAGTCTTATTTTTCTGGCTACATCGAATTCTTCTTCCTTGGTTAGGATTGAATATCGACTTATTTCTTCAAGATACTGTTTTAATCTTCTGTCATCTATAGATCTGAGCATGAGCCGTCATCAAAGTTGCCAAACCGACCTAATTGCAGGGTACTTAATCAAGGTGTCACTGCGATATATAATTTCCTCTCTTTCCTTTGGATATGAAAAATAACCGGTTTTCCTGTTTTTAATTTGGCAACAGCTTTTTCGTAAGTACTGACATTGGTAATGCTTGTTTTTCCAATGGCTAAGATCACGTCGCCGGTTGATAGTCCAGCATCTGCAGCTGGTGTTCCAGGTTTTACGTCGATTACCACAACACCAGTTGTTACGTCGAGGTTGAAGCGCTGCGCCTGGGCATCGGTCAAATTTATTACTCTCAAACCAAGTTTGCTTTTCTTATCATTTTCGACCCCGGCGTCACTCAGTTGGTCTGGATATTCTCCGATCTTGACCTTGAGAGTTTTTTCCTTGCCATCGCGCAGAACTTTCATGGTTACCTTCTTGCCAACCGTGGTTGATGCGACTTGCATCCTGAATGACTGCAAATCCTCGACTTTCTTACCATTGAATTCTATAACGACATCACCACTTTCTACACCTGCTTTGCTCGCTGGTGTATTGTCCATAACGTCGCTGATCAGAACACCTTCTAAAGAAGAGAGGTTAAGGGCTTCCTTTAAATCCTCAGTGATTTCCTGGAGGTAGATACCGAGGTAACCACGCGTTACCTTACCTTCAGCGCTTAATTCATCTATTACGAATCTAGCAAGATTTGCTGGGATGGCAAAACCGATACCTACATTACCACCACTTGGTGTTGTAATGGCTGAATTTATGCCGATGACTTCACCCCGTATATTGACTAACGGACCTCCTGAATTACCCGGGTTTATTGCAGCATCAGTTTGCAGGAAACTCTGGAAATCCGGACCTTCAGGGAGTGGGATATTGGTTCTTCCTTTTGCTGAGATAACACCAACCGTAACCGTACCTTCAAGATGAAACGGATTGCCCACAGCGATCGCCCAATCACCAATCTTTACTTTGTCTGAATCACCAAATTTTAGATAGGGTAGTCGTTCATCGCTTGTTATTTTTAGCAAAGCGATATCAGTCCGTCGATCAACACCGATAATCTTCACTTTATCGCCTGTGAATTCCTTTTTAGTGTTCAACTTCACCTCAATATCAGCGGCTAAGGCACCTTTTATTACGTGGTAATTGGTGACAACATAACCATCTTCTGAGAGTATGAAACCAGAACCCAGAGTCTGAGTTTTTCCTTCACGCTTTGGAGGGTCTCTGAAGAAATCTTTGAAGAAATCATCAAATGGTCCCTCAAAGTACCATTCAAAACCAGGTACCTCTCTGGTGACAGTTTTCTTAGCGGAAATATTGACGACTGAGGGGGATACTATTTCAGCTATTTTGGTGAAGGGACTTTCGCCAGCATCATTGATCAGTGGTACTGGTAGTTTGTTGTAGTCATTGCTTGCTTCGCTTCTACTGGCGATGGTCGGCAGACTGGTGGTAACAATTATCCCTAAAAGAAATGCAAAAACCGCAGCAGCACCAGCAATAATACCGACTGTTATCAGAGGAATTTTTTTCATCATTTTAGCCTCCTTGTTGCTCTTTCCCTCCACTAGTACAATCTCTAGTTACTTATTATATGAAAAAGGCATCATACACGTTATTCATTTAGTTGTTGGTTGTGTTTAAGGTAGGCGCAAGAGATTGAAGCCTACTTCTTCCGTTTTTTCTTTGCTTTTTTTCCGATTTTCCTGTATTCTTGTGCTTTCTTCTTCAGGTTTGTCCGTAAGCGCTTTGTTTTCGTGATTAGACTGCGGGTCTTCTGTTTTCTCTGCCAGGTTTTACTCTTTTTTACAAAGACCTCATCGAAAACCAGATTGCCGAGTTCGCTATAGCATTCTCTGAGCTTTCTGTTTAACTCGAAAATTTCGACCTTCAAACGACCTTTAAGAGTTAGATCACCGGCCTCTTTTCCAACAACCTTTGAAACATCATCCAACCATTTCGTTATTTCATTCAAGAGATTGGGCATTTCTCCTCCTTTTCACATTTTTAGACAAAAACTTCAACAGAATAGTTTATTGTAAATCTTCCTCAACCGCGTAGTTCAATTAAGTTTCTCTTATTTCTTTTTCTTTCTTTTTGAGAGTCTCGTCGACTTTTCTTATGAATTCATCGGTTATTTTTTGTACCTCTTCCTGTGCCTGGTGAAATGCGTCCTCGGAAATATTCTTGTTCTTTTCTTCCTTTTTTATTTCAGTATTCGCCTCTCGCCGGATATTACGGATCGCAACCCTGGTGTCTTCACTTAGTTTCTGGGTGAGTTTTACGAGTTCTTCACGACGCTCAGTAGTTAACTGCGGTATTGATAGACGGATAACATTGCCATCATTGTTAGGTGTTAAACCGATGGCTGATTTATGGATCGCTTTTTCAATTTCAGCGAGGGTGCTCTTGTCCCAGGGTTGAATAATGATCAAACGAGGTTCTGGAATACTTACTGTAGCGACCTGGTTGAGTGGTAACGTACTTCCGTAGTAATCGACTTTGATGCCGTCCAAAAGCGCAGGCGAAGCCCTTCCCGTTCTGATCTTTGCAAGTTCTTGTGCTAAAAGCGATTCAGACTTGTCCATTTTTATTCGGGCATTTTCTTTGATTTTTTCAATCATATAAAACTCCGTTCGTTATCAGGGTGCCGATATCCTCACCTTTAATCACCCTGGATAAGGGATATTTCATCAGGTTGTAGACACTAATCGGAATGTTGGTCTCCCGACATATATTAAAGGCGGCCAAATCCATTATGCCTAGCCTTTCTGCAATTGCCTTCTGAAATGTTAGTCTCTTGTAGAATTCTGCTTTACTGTTTTTTTCGGGATCGGCAGAATATACACCTTTTACCTTGGTGGCTTTGACCAGGATATCTGCTTTGAATTCAGCAGCACGCAGAGCAGCTGCAGTGTCCGTGGTGAATAAGGGGTTTCCTGTCCCGCCGACAAAAACAAGAACGCCTCCTGAATCGTAGAAATCCAGGTCTTCGAATTTATTGCAGCGATTGACAACGCCACGAACTTCCAATCCACTACTCAACTTGGCTGAGACACCAAGTTTTCGTAACTGCGAGTGAATGACAATGCCGTTGATAATTGTCGCCAGCATGCCGCATACGTCAGCATCAATTTTATTTAACCAGCCCGCCTCGCGGCCTCTTATGATATTGCCGCCACCAATGACAACGCCGATTTTTGCTCCCAGGCGACTTGCATCAATAATCTGTTTGGTTATATGGTCAAATGATTGCTGGCGGAATAAATTTTTATCAGCACCTAGTATTTCGCCGGAGATCTTCAGGATTAGTCTTTTGTATTTCAGTGGTTTTTGTGAATCTCTACTGGCTGTATTTTTTTTCTGTGTAATCTGTTGTTTCTTCATTCACCCAGGCGAAAACGTACAAAACGACGCACGACAATGTTTTCACCGAACTTCGCTATTTGTTCTTTGATATACTCGCTCACTGTTTTTCCAGGAGTTTTCACGAAGGGTTGCTCCAACAGGCAAACATCCGAATAGAATTTCTCCAGTTTGCCCTTGACTATTTTTTCAATAGTCTCAGATGCTTTTTTTGAATCCTTAACCATGCTTGCATAGATTTCTTTCTCTCTTTCTATGACTTCAGAGGGTAATTCTTTGCGGTCGACCGCGATTGGTTCGCTGGCAGCAATCTGGAGGGCAATGTCGCGCACGAATCTTCTGAATTCTTGAGTTCTGGCTACAAAGTCAGTTTCACAGTTGACTTCAAGAAGAACCCCAAGTCTGTCGCCTGGATGAATGTATGCGTCAATCACCCCCTCTTGGGTAATGCGACCGACCTTTTTGGCGGCTGAGGCTAGGCCTTTTTTCCTGAGAATATCTACTGCTTTTTCTACGTCATCACCGACTTCAGCAAGAGCTTTCGTGCAATCGACTATACCGGCACCGGTTCTCGCTCTCAGATCTCTAACCTTTACTTGATCCATACTCCTCCCTCTCTTCCTCTTCGGTCTCAAACCCTTTTCCTCCTTCAATTACAGCATCCGTAACTATTTTTGTTATAATAGCTATTGACCTAATCGAATCATCATTTGCTGGAATTGGATACATAATATCAGTAGGATCAACATTGGTATCAACGAGAGCAACAATCGGAATATTCTTTCGCTTAGCCTCTCTCATTGCAGTTACATCTTTTTTGATATCTACTATGAATATTAAGCCAGGTAGACGATCCATTTCTTGTATCCCATGTAGGTATTTGCGTAGTTTTATGTATACTCTTTCTTTTCTGGACATCTCTTTTTTCGCTAGCATGGCCCATCGACCATCTTCTTTCATTTGCTCAAACTCGCGGAGACGATGGGTTCGTTGGTTTATTACATCGAAATTTGTCAGCAAACCACCCAACCATCTTTCAGTAATATGAAATATCCCACCGCGCATAGCCTCTTCTTTGATTATATCCTTTGCTTGTTTTTTGGTTCCGACAAACAGTATGCCTTTGCCTTGTTCAGCAACGTGAACGATAGCTTCGTACGCCCGTTTTAATGTCTCCTGTGTTTTACGTAAATCGATAATATGTATACCGTTTCGTTTTCCAAAGATGTACTTGCCCATCTTTGGATTCCAGCGTTTTGTTCGATGTCCGAAATGTACACCTGCAGTTATCAGATCTTCCATTTTAATCAGTTCCAAAAAACCCCCTTATCGCTTGGAGAATTGGAAGCGCTTTCTTCTTTTTGCTAAACCGTATTTCATCCGCTCTTTTTCACGTGGGTCTCGTTTCAACAGACCAGCGCTTTTCAAAGGTGATCTCAGTTCTGGATTGAATTTGATTAGTGATTTGGCAATGCCGTGGCAAATCGCACCTGCCTGACCTGATATGCCGCCGCCCAATACCTTAACCTTAATATCGACACTGCCTGTAACACCGGCCGTTTTAAGCGGTAGATGAACAATATCAACGAGATCCTGTCGACCGAAATATTTCAGGGGATCGCGACTATTTATCTTAATACTACCACTACCAGGTGTCAATATCACTTTTGCTCTTGCTCTTTTTCGTGAACCAGTTATGATTTCAGCCATTCAGTGATTCCTCCTTGTAATTAGCTTTGATCATGGCTCAATCTTCGTTGGTGCTTGCACTTCATGAGGGTGATTAGCAGAAGCATATACCTTCAATCTTTTCAACCGTTTAGCCCTTAATCGATTCTTGGGTAGCATACCGCTTACGGCGTGGTATATTGCTCTCCCTGGGTGCTTCTTAATCATATCTTCGAGGTTGATCTGCTTGAGCCCACCAGGGAAAAATGAGTGAGAATAGTATATTTTATCCTTTTTCTTCTTGCCGGTAACGTGGAATTTGTCGGCATTGATAATGACAACGAAATCACCACTGTCCACGTGGGGTGTGTACTGCACCTTGTTCTTACCGATCAGGATTCGAGCTATCCTTGAAGCAAGTCTCCCTAATACCTTATCAGTAGCGTCAACCAGGTACCAAGTTCGCGTAACCTCTTCTTTTTTCAAGAGCCTCGTTTTCATAGACTATTATTATAGGTATTTTCCGAGAAATGTCAACCCCGTTAGAAATACAAAGATAGATTTCACTAAATCCCACCAGCGTAAATAAAGATATTTCAGCATCATATACTATGAGTCCTTTAGTGTGTATTTCTAACGGGGTCAACCGTTAAATATTTTTTGTTAATGTGCCTCACCCCAGTTCTTACCTATGCCAAGGTCGATCTTTATCGGTACATTAAGGGGTAGCGCGTGCTCCATGCAGTCTTTTATGATCGCCTGTGCTTCATCAAGGCGCTCATCTTCAATCTCAAAGACCAATTCGTCATGAATCGACAGTAACAAGCCATGGTTGAATTTTCCCTCAAGGAGTCTGTTTTCTACGCCAATCATTGCCAGTTTTATGAGGTCTGCTGCAGTTCCTTGGATGGGTGTGTTGATCGCTGCCCTTTTGGAGAACTCTCTCAAACCGTGGCTTCTCGAATGGATATCAGGTAAGGGTCTTGTTCGTCCCAGTAGGGTTTCAGTATAGCCGCAGTTTTCAGTATTGAGGATAGTGTCTTTGCGCCACTTTTCTACTTCAGGATAAAGGTTGTAGTATGATTCGATGAATTGGCTTGCTTCTTCGTACGGGATATTAAGTCGCTGAACGAGTCCAAAATCACTCATTCCGTAAATTAGGCCATAGTTCACGACTTTTGCCGTACGTCGCTTGTTATCATCAATATCAGCTTCAGACAGACCATAGATTAACGCCGCAGTATGACGGTGGATATCTATATCTTGCTCAAATGCGCTGATAAGGTTACGATCATTTGAAATATGGGCAAGGATTCTTAGTTCAATCTGCGAATAATCTGCGGATATAAGGGAAAATCCGGGATTCGCAATAAACCCTTTTCTGATTCTACGTCCAATATCAGTCCGTATCGGTATATTCTGGATATTGGGGTTGGAAGAAGAAAGTCGACCAGTTGATGTGCCGGTTTGATTGAAAGTCGTATGGATTCGACCGTGCTTGGCCGCTACTATCATGGGGTCAATGAATGTCGATTTTATCTTTGCGTAGGACCGGAATTTGATTATTTCGTTAGGCAAGGGATGAACATCTTTAAGTTGTTGAAGCACACGGATGCTTGTCGAGTGGTGGCTTTTGCCCCGTTTTACAGGTTTTAATTTCAGATCTTCGAACAGAATTTTGGCTAATTGCTTTGGCGAGTTGATGTTGAATGGTGTTTTGGCGAGGCGATATATTTTCTTTTCAATATGCGCAAGTTCAGTGCTGAATTCTTTGCTCAGGTCTGCGAAGTAATCAAGGTCAATTCTGATACCGCGTTTTTCCATATTGCAGAGAACATCGATCAGTGGTTCTTCGATTTCTCTATATAGATCATACTGCTTTTTCAATCGTTCTTTGAGTATTGGATAGAGTTTGTAGAGGTGTCTTGCAGCGTGGAGCGGTGTCATCGCCGTGCATTCATTCAAGTGGCGCAAAGCAAGGTCTTCAAGTTTCTGTGAACGTTTGTTCGGATCAATGAGCCAAGCGGCGACATTAATGTCAAAAAACGGGTGTGCGATCGCGGTTTTTTTAATGAAATCCTTTAGATTATAACCAACTTTGGTGATTTTTTCGTTCTGCAGTAAAGCTTCTGCTGCATGTAAAGTAGTTTGAAAAACTGTCTGGTCATCAGTACAAATAATAATTTCACCGCCGTCCTCTGAGAATACTCCGATGACCTCAACTGGTTTTATCTTGGTTAGATCATCGGTATGTGTACACGGTTGGATGGGAGACCTCCTGCGGGGCTTACTCGTTAGGTCAGAGTCTGCAGTTTGAGCAAGGGTCTTTATATACGAGTGCAATTCCAGGTCCAGCAATATGGGCATGAGTTTTTCAATATCAGATTCTTTGACGCGCAGTGCCGATGGTTTGATCTCCATTGGTACGTTGTATTTTAAGACGACAAGCTGATGTGACAGCAAGGCTTGCTTTCGATGCGGCAGGATTCTTGCATCCTGATCTACGGCGTCCTGGAATTCCTTGTATTTCTTGATGATCTCTACTGCCCGTTTTGGACCAATACCAGGGACGCCAGGGACATTATCACTTGCATCGCCGGTTAAGGCAAGGTAATCTGCTATACGTTCGGGCGCCACCCTGAATTTCTTGAAAACTTGGCTTCGATCCAGAATGCGATTTTTGTACGCGTCATAGATGAAGATACGGTCGTTCACCAATTGAAATAGGTCCTTATCTGATGTTACAACGTAGACACTACCTTTTTTTTGTAATGATACAGCAAGGGTTGCCAGAACATCATCAGCTTCATAGCCTTCGATTTCGAAACTGGTTATACCGAGGTGTTGACAGATTTCTTTAACTCTCTCCACCTGGAAAGGAATATCAGGTGGTGTGGGTGGTCGAGTGGCTTTATACTCTTCGTATATTTCATAGCGGAATGTCTTACCTGGTGCATCCAAAACAAGAGTAATGTACTCTGAACCGATAGTCTGTTTGATTTTTTCCAGAGTATTCAAAAATCCGAAAATACCGGATGTTATTTTGCCTTTACTGTTCTTCAAGGGATTTTTGACAAAAGCAAAATATGATCGGTATATTATTGAATGTCCGTCAATAAGTACAAATTTCTTACCCACAATAAATTATATCCAATATCCATTATGAAGCAAGGTCTGTTCACTTTTTAATATCAATATCGTTGACACATAATGTAATACGTGTAGTATTGTATAGTGTTCCAATCACCTGAAATCTATGCGATAATTAACCCTTGTGCTGGTCATGGGTTATTACGTAAGTTGTGGCCTCAAATTGTGGAGTATATGAAGACAAAGGGATTTAAGGTCACTGTACAATTGACCGGAAAGAGAATGCATGCTTATCGTCTTGCCCGGGATGCAATCAAAAATCGTGCACAATGTATTGTCAGTGTCGGGGGTGAAGGTACGTTCAACGAAATCGTAAACGGTATTTTGAATTCTGCTGCTGAATCAAAGTGTATGCCAGATCTTGTAATGATACCCGTAGGGACAGGTACTGATCTATCAAGGACATTGCATATACCAAGAGATTACGAGAAAGCTATTGACTTAATCAGTGGAGGGGTTACGAAGCTCATCGATGTTGGTAAGACAGTTTTCAAGAGTCGTAATAAGGTGTGGAAACGATATTTTATAAATGTATTCGATATCGGACTCGGTGGTAATGTAGTCAGGATCGCAAATAATATCCCGAAAAATCTAGGAGGATTTTTAACCTTTTTGATTTCGAGTCTTATAGCCCTATTATCGTTCAAGCCTCGTAAACTACCGATCTGGATCGATAATAAACTTATCGACGAAGGATCAATGACGATTATTGGTGCCTTGAATGGACAATATTTTGGTGGAGGTATGCATGCAGCTCCCATGGCATCTGTTGTTGATGGAATCCTGGAGTTTATTTATGTAAAAGATACAAATATTTTCAAACTCGTTTCAAATGTTTTGGCTAAGGTCTACAAAGGAAGACATTTGGAATATCATCATGTTTATCATTATCAAGGAAAAGAACTGAAGGTGAAATCGGATGAAGTTTTTCTTGCTGATATTGATGGAGAGGAAGAAAAGGCACATGAGGCGGTCGTGACAATTGTGCCAAAGGCGATAAAGATCAAAATGCCAAGGGATCAGTAGAGTTTTTTTCGTTTTATATACTTATATACTTCATTTGGTACCAAATATTGAATACTATGGTTGTGTTTAACGTTTTTTCTTATGTTGGTTGAAGAAATATCAATTAAGGGCGCGTGACTTATTAGGACCTTGTTCGAAAAACGTTCAATTTTTCTGATCGAATGCCGGAGTCGGGGTATAACAATGATTTTACAGCATTTAAACAGTTCTTCAGGGGTTTTCCATGTGTTGATCTCTTCCCATTGGTCACATCCGATTATCAAATAGATCATCCCTTTAATTTGTTGTTTGAAATTCTTGAGAACTTCAACTGTATATGTTTTGCCAGGTATCTCTTTTTCAATATCGCTAATGGAGAATTTCTGGTTGCCCATTATTGCCAGCTCAGTCATTTTGTACCTAGTAGCATAAGGCGAAAATTTATGTTTATGGGGTGGGTTACCGGCGGGCACAAATATTATTTTGCCCAGTCTAAATTCCTCTAAAACGGATTGGGCAATGATAAGATGTCCGATATGTGGTGGGTCAAAAAGCCCACCGAATACACCTACTTTTTCGATTTTCTTCATTCCCTTTTTCTATCCGGTGATTTGTTTATTATTCTTCCGATTCTTTTTCTAGTATCTTGGCACCTTTTTCTTTTATTATTCTCTCTCGCCATTTGTCATCTTCGAGTAATTCTTTATATAATTTAAGTGCTTTGTTAGGTTGTTCATTTTTTTCTAATATTCTTGCGGCATTGTATTTTGCTTCGCTACTGAACTCAGTTTCCGGATACGTTTCAATTACGTAGTTGAAATAGAGAAGCGCGGCTTCGGGCTCACCGAGCTTTAGGTAAATTTTCCCGTTTTCCATCTCTTTTTTTGCAAGATGGTTCCGCGCGACCAGAATTATTTCTTTCACTTCATCGGTGTGCTTGGAATTAGGGAAATGGGTAAGAAATTGATCGCAAAAGCCAATCGCATTCCCGGTTTCAGTCGGATCTTTTTCATAACTTGGTGCTTTTTCAAGGTAAGCCTTGATGCGATAAAGATATGCCTCTTCAATAAAGCTTGATGTTGAAAAGTTTTTTATCAGATAATCAAATTCAACAATAGCTTGATCATAATCCTTTTGCTCAAAATAAGTTTTGCCCAACCAGTACTGAGCATCATCGACATATTCAGATGAAGGATGGTAAAAGAGTATTCGTTCAAAAGCTAACACGGCTTTGTTGTAGTTTTCCTGTTCAAAAAGCGACACCGCTCTTTCGAATTCATCATCCGGCTCGAGAGATGATAATACCTGTTTTGAACCACAGGAGATGAACAGACACAACAAAATAAGGCATGTTGTTTTACGAAAACCACCTATATTTTTCGTTTTTTTGTAACTGGTATATGGCGTCGCCGCCCGTATCCTTATTGGTTCATTGTTTCTCGTTCTATTATTAGCCGCGCAACGATGCCCTAAGACTATACGGGTCGCCATACCATATAACAAATTATTTATGTCATAAACTATGTTCCTCATGCTTTCTCCTTGATTTCCTTGATCCGTTCTTTTGCTTTTCTTACGACCTCACCTTTTTCGTAGGGGTTGAGTCGAAGTACCTTCTTGTAAGCTTCAAGAGCCTTGTCAAGATTGTTTCTTTTCAGGTATATCTCACCAACAAAGAAGTATGCATCATCCAGCAGTGATTTTGGTTCTTGCATGGATATTATCAGTTCAAAGAAAACCTGCGCACTATCTAATAAGCCTTCATTCAAGAGATTATGGCCGAGCGCAAAATGTATTTCGCTCAGTTGTAACAAATTGGCTGCAGTTTTCAATTTCTCGTATTGTTCTTGAGCAAGTGGCAGAGCTTTGTAAAAGCTGTTACTTTCGAATAATGCCTTGACTAATTTTTGCTTGACGCGACGTGCCTGTTTCGATATTGAATCGATCGCTAATGCTTTCGTATAAGCCTGGATAGAAGCAGGGTAGTTACCGTTGTTGAAATTCAAATCACCGATCAAGAACAGATTGCTTGCCTGTTCATAGGTCGGAACCAATTTTGCGATTTCTCCATAGAAGAACAGGGCTCTTTGTGGTTCCTTTATTTTTATGGCATTCCTGGAAAGTCCATTATAGAGTGCGATAACACTGTCTTTGAAAAACTCACTATTGACCAATGATTTTTGAAAATATATTGCCGCCTCCCCGAATTCATTTTTCTTTAGATAACAGTACCCTAACAGATATTGGATTTCCGCGTCTTTTGCTTTGCGGTAAGAAATTATCTCGGTCAGGGCGCGATCGTAGTTCCATGTCTTAATATACTTTCGGGCGTTAGCGATACGCTCTGCTTTGTTTGAACAGCTGGTCACCATGAGGGTTAGCATAAAAGTAAAAAGGATTAGTTGGTACTTATTTCTGGTCATAGTTTTTCAACGACTCCACCAACGATTTTGCTTAACTGGGGTTCTACTTGTATCGCGGTGGCTATTATTCTTCGCACGCTTGCTGGTTTCAATGCATCAGCGATACCCATGTCGGTGATAATCGAAAGACCGAGTACCTTGATTTTTAGATAACGCGCCATTATAACTTCAGGTACTGTTGACATACCCACCGCATCAGCGCCAATGGTTCTTAAATAACGATATTCTGCTTTTGTTTCGAGGTTTGGACCAGGGACTGCAACGTACACACCTTTCTTTACTGGGATTTTCTTTTCCAGAGCGACAATTTCAGCGAGTTTGATGGTCTTTAGATCATAACAATTATACAGATCAGGAAATCTGGCGCCGAGCTTTACGTCGTTCTTCCCACGTAACGCATTATCGGGGATAAGGTTAATGTGATCGGTAATTATCATTATGTCACCGGGTACAAAATTCGGGTTTAACCCTCCGCTGGCATTGATCACAATCAGATATTTGATGCCAAGAAACTTCATAACCATTACCGGTAAAGCAATCTGTTTGGCGCTGTATCCTTCGTAGTAGTGAAACCGTCCTTGCATCGCGATAATCTTCTTCTGTTTAAGACTGCCGAGAATCAGCTTCCCTTTATGGGATTCTACGGTCGAGAGGGGGAAATGCGGTAGTTTGCTATAGGTGAATGTCTTACTGATCTTGAATGATTTAATCAGCGAACCTAAACCAGTTCCGAGGATGATTCCGATCTGCGGTCTTGTCTTTGTGCGCTGGCATATATAATCAGCAGCAGCCAATGCCTCCTGTTTCATTTCGTCTCGAGTCTTTCAAGTAACCTCAGATATGATTCCAAGAGCCCTCTGAATTCTGATACAAGCAGAAGCTTTTGGTGTTCAATCATTTTTGTTTCTTCTTTGACTCGAGCGAGCTCAGTTTGGGCTTCTCTTAAAAACCTCTGAGCTTCGACTTTTGTATTGGCGATTATTGTTTCAGCTTCTTTTCTGGCGCCATTTTTCAGCTCATCTGCGGCCTTCTGGGTTGTTGTGAGTGTGTCCTGTAAGATCTTTTCCATACGGTGATAGTCTTCAATTTTAGCATCCATATCCTTGACTTTCTCGCTGAGACCAGCATTTTCCCGGAGTAGATTTTCGAGTTCCGTAGATACCATTTCAAGGAATGATCTGACTTCATGCGGGTCATAACCTCTCAGCGATTTCCGAAATTCCTGCTTGCGGATTTCTAAAGGGGTTATCGGCATTTTACCTCCTTGCATAGACAATTGAAATGGTTATTCATACATAACCGCCCGGCTACCGCTTTCGCGTTTTGCCTGGTAAAGCGCGTTGTCCGCTTTCTTTATTAATTCGTATGTTCCACCTGCATCTTCGGGAAATCCCGCAATGCCAATTGAAATAGCAAGTTCTTTTACCTTCAGTTTATCTTTGAAGAAATCATGATGTTTTATGTACTTTAGAATACGTTCCGCAGTTTTTTTGGCGTGTGGCTTTTTAGTTTCAGGTAAGAGAACTATGAATTCATCACCGCCATAGCGAGCCACGACATCCACGCTGCGCACGCTGCGTTCGAGAATATCAGCCAGATCTTCTAGTACGTGGTCACCAATCTGATGCCCGAATTCATCATTGATTTTCTTGAACTGATCAATATCAACAAATAGAATTGAAAGGTTGTGTTCATACCGTGAAGCTCGCTGCAGTTCTTTGCTGAGCTGGTTCTCAAAATACCGGCGGTTGAATATACCAGTTAAAGGATCAAGCCATATACGATGTTTGACGCGTGAATAGAAACAATTGGGCTTGAGCAGGTGTTCAACAAAAACATAAGGGTGTATCTTTAGGATATCGAGAAGTTGACCAGAGCTTATCGTATCGATTTTGTATTGGCAGAGCAAGAAAAGTCTTAAATCAGGCTGGGTATTGAAATCATCCAGGATATCTTCGTATCCAAGATAGTCATTTGTGCTTTCCAAAAAGACGCGTAAACCTTGGTAGTTTTTTGGGAGTTTATCATACTCACTTTTTATCCAGGGGATAAAATCAGCTGCACCAAGGCCTTTACTAATGGTGGTTATTTGCTTTTTGAACTTACGTTTCAAATATATACTGTCTTCTTCACTACCGACAAAAATACATCTCTCCTTACGTTCGCTACCTTCGGTTATGAGTGGTATGATGTTCTCGAGAAGCTGTTTACTTTCTCTATACAGATAAAGTGCATGAACCGGCAGTTCAAGTTCAATACCTTCATACCCTAGTTTTATGTATCTATTCATTTCAGGCTCTCCGTTGATCTAATATTGTCTCAAGGGCATCAAGCGCCCCGGTCATTTTATTGATATCATAATTTCCCATGTGGCCAATCCTGATTATCGTACCCTTCAGGTCAGCTTGTCCGTTGGCAAATAGGATGCCGTGCTTTTCTTTCAGTTCATTTATAAGCTCAGTGCTATTATTTTCCGGGATTTTCATGACGCTGAGTGCGTTTGATGGATGTTCAGGGAGTAGGTCTAAACCCATATTGCCGATGCGTTCACGGACGTATTTCGCCAGCTTCTTGTGATGCTCGAAAACTTCTTCAATCCCTCTTTTCAAAATGTTGTCAAGGCCAGTTTTTAGTCCGTATAGTACGTTTATCGCTGGCGTCCACGGGGTTTGGTTCTTAATCCGGAATTTTTCATAGATATTGAGGTTGAAATAATAGCTGGGCAGGTCAGACTCTTTCATTTTTTCAAAAGCCCGATCATTGACCGAGACAAAGGATACCCCAGGTGGTGACATCAATGCTTTTTGCGAAGCCCCAACTAAGACATCGATATGCCAGTCGTCTTGTGGGCACACATCAGCACCGATGCCCGCAACACCGTCCACAACAAGATACGAACCGTGGTTTCTTACAACCTCACCGAGCGTCTTGATATCGTTTAGGGCGCCGGTCGATGTTTCGGTAAGAGTTGTAAAGACAACGGTTGGCTTATTTATTTCTTTCAATAGCTCTTGAATTGTTGAAGCTTCGATTGATTTTCCATAGTCTACTTTGGCAACAATTGGGCTCGTATGATAACCTTCGCAGATCTCGAGCCAGCGTTCCCCAAATTTACCGCAGATAGCGACAATTGGTTGGTCAAGGCTTGATAAAATATTGCTACATGCTGCTTCCATTGCACCGGTACCGGATGCAGAAAAGAAAAATATTCTACCTTTGGTGGACAGTATTATTTTCAGACATTCCGCAATTTCACCAAGCATTTTGGTGAATTTTTCCTCACGATGATAGATAAGAGGTTTTGAAATATCTTTTATTACCTCGTCGGGTATGTCAACCGGTCCAGGTGTGAAAAGCGTGTACCTACTCAATTCTACTCCTGCAATTTTGGCAAAAGGTTTGTTCTTTTTCGTCCGTGTCTTTGACTGTATTGGAAAAGTGCATAATGCACTTATTATTGGTACAGTGGACGAGACCAAAAAGGTGACCCATTTCGTGGACAATCTCTTTGGAAATACGCTCTCTTGTATTGTCGCCATTGAGACGGTAAGTCGAGACGATCGCGGCTTTTCGTACGGGGTTGGCTAAACCGAATATGAAGTTCATGTTTTGTACATATATGTCAACGTTCACTAAACAGAGTTTATATTCGATCTCCTTGTCTTTCTTGCTTGCGATATCATCTAGAATGACCGCTGCACTATACTGCTGCCTTAATGGGTTGTGGGCATTTTTCGGTAAAGTAATATGCCCTTGATCCTGCGCCACGAGGCTAAAAGAATCTTTGATCACGTTTTGTGCCAGGGAAAAAATGTCTAATGTCTCTTGCTGATAGACTCTGATCATTCCTTCTCGTTTAGCTTCTTTATAAAGGGAGCAAAGAGATCGATCGGCACCGGGAAAATGGTTGTAGAGTTTTTCTCGGTAGCTATTTCACCCAGCGTCTGTAAGAAGCGCAGTTGTATACCGGCAGGGGTTTCGCTGATGATCTTTGCCGCTTTGTTTATGTTATCTGCAGCCTGGAGTTCGCCTTGAGC
>CBFDDH010000018.1:0-48899 GCA_965603515.1 uncultured bacterium | reverse complement strand
ATATATATAAATACTGACGGCTGAATAACTAACTGAAACCGAACAACTGAGTACCGAACAACTGAGTACCTGCTACCAGTTTGTTTATGAACTAAAGAAGGGCGAGAATATATATAAATACTGACGGCTGAATAACTAACTGAAACCGAACAACTGAGTACCTGCTACCAGTTTGTTCGGTTTTGACAATATGACTATATTTTTGCAAGCAGATTTGCGATGGCTGTTTTTGCTTTTTCTTTGGTTTTCATGAAGGCATCAAATAGATCATTATTGCTGCGAAAACCCATGATATGTGCAGACCCCTTTAAAGCCTCGGTTACTATTATGTCAGAAGCTCCAGCCGTGAGACGGTAAGTGTCGCGGAGGGTTTTGAGAAAGCTAAAGGCTTGTGCTAGATCGTGAAGGTCTTTTCTGAGATTTTTCTGATGTTGGACAATATGATCAAAAAGTTTAGAATTCACCGGTGTAGTTATTTCAAATTTGGCTTTGAGTATTAGCATTATCATTTCCACATCTCTCAATCCACCGACACTCTCTTTGATATCACGTTCTATTTCTGCTATTTTCTCATCGTTTGAACTGTGGCGTGAGGTGATTTCACCCACCATCTGTGAAATATATTCTTGTTTTTTGTCGAAGATGTGTGGTTTTACTATCATTTGGTGAAAATCCTTTTCAAAACGATGAGAGCCTATGACAAGACGAGCTCCGAGCATTTGCGATTTTTCGATAAAGATATCATCGCGTTCATCGGCCAGTAGTTGCTCAACTTCTTCTAAGAGGATGACAAATCTGCCAAAATAATCTGTGAATCGATGGTGGGGGATTGTTCCACGCTGGATGATTTCGGTGTTCATCTTGGTGATGATTTTATTGCAGTATTTGAGGATCTCAGGATCTTTGGACTTGAGCAATACGATGATGTCATAATCGTCATCATACGCTTGCTCTCGGGCATGACCGCCCGCGGCGAAGATCGCAAGCAAATCATCGGTGATCAGTCTTTTCCTATACTGGGTGTCGACATCGCGGCGGCAGATATCAAAGAGCGTAAGTATATATCGATCTGAGAACTCAGTAAACTCGGCATTGGTTTCTTCAACCGGGGCGCCACTTAAGGTTTTGACACCAACCCGCATCATTTCACAATCATAGTAGTCACCCAGCTTCTCTTTGCGTTCTTTAAAGGTTGGCATAGAGCTAACATCACTATAGATGCCGTCCGCTAATTCCTGGAGTTGTTCAGGGGCGTCTAAGAGTCTCATTGAATCGGGGTATTTATTGAGAATCCTCATAAAGAATCTTTTGAAAAATTGGCTGCTCGAGAGATGAATGCAGATCAAGCTTTCCAGTTGCCTGACAATATTAGCGATGTCTTTTTCAAATATTTTCTTCTTAAGTATCCTCAAATAGAAATTGAGTGCCGGTTCATTATTTAATGCGATGTAGCGATTTATGAGCGATGGAAAATTGTTGAAAACATAAGCAAGGTTTCTAACAACGCTGGGAATAGTCTCTACGTTCTTCAGGAAGTGGATATTCAAATCTTTAAAGACTGTAAAACTGCTTTTGTGTTTGCCTAAAATTGTTATGAGGTAGATGAGCGAATACAGGTCGTACTTGAAGGATTCGAAATACAATTTAATTATGTTCGTTCGCTTCCGGGCTGGTAATTTATTGAGATCACTGACAAACCTGATGACAAACTGTTCGGTTTTGAAATTATCGAGGATATCGTGCCAGAATGATGTGCCTTTGAAAAACGTGAACTTTTTGATGAAATCTTCTGCGATGTTACCTGTGTAGTCCGGAAACATCATGGGAGCAAAGGTCGATGTCGATCTCAAATGTTCTTTAATATCATCGACGAGCAGAGGTATGACAATCCTTATGCTCTGGATATGCTCATAGTAGTGGACAAGGATATGTTCTTCGGCACGGCATCTTCCAACGTCTCGGTAGCCGAGCATCTTTGCAACACGCCGGATATTTTCCAGAGCATTTTCGTCGAATATTATTTCTTCATCCTGGGTGACGAACAATTGATAAAGATACCGGAAGATCTCAAAAAATGTTAGTGATCTCTCAAGCGCGCCATAAGCGTATTCATTTTTGGGGTCGGCAATTTTTAGACGGTCGATAATGCTCCAGGCATTGACGCGTTCTATATTGAAAACGGTTTTCTGCGCATAGATAATACTTTTTATCGCGCGCAAGCCGTCTTCTTTAAAATTAATGCACGTTGGACTTATCGGTCGGGCAAGCAGGGAATGAACCTCACCGCTTATTCCTCTCAAATACCCTTCATGATATCGGTTATCACCATCTTTATGATAGAAGTATCGACCGATAATCTCCTTCTGATACTTTTTGAATAATCTATCGCTTCCGCTGATAACCGCCGCACTAAGCATTTCGTTGATTATAACAAAATCCTTTATTTCATGTTTGAGAGCTTTCTTGTATTCGCTGATCGATGCTGAATAGTAGCTATCGCCGATATGTTCTGATAGGTGGAAATGAAAGGTGATGGCGGATTTCAGCATCTCCTGGCCGATATGGGCAATAGCGCGATTAAACTTCATCCGGTCACCCTGTGTATCATCGATAATGCCGACATCGATGTCGTCCTGATCAGATTTTGTCCCAACCCCCAAGATCACGAAATCAGGACAGGTTTTTTTATCGATAAAGATGTTAAGAAGTTGTTTGACATAGTTAACCGTGAGGATGCGGAAGTTATTTCCGGCGGTGAGCATGAATTTCTTGTAGATGGGTAATCTGTCGACCTGGGATGCTAAGACGTCCATTCTCAAGAGATCAATAGCTTGCCGGTTGAGGAGCAGGAAATGCAGTGCAAAATAGGTACCCACGAAACGCAGTCTTTCTTCAACATCGCGGGCGATACTGGCTACGATGTTCAGTTCAGTGCCGAAATCATAAGCCGGGTGAAGGATGTGGATCGCATCACGCCGCTTCTTGTCCTCCAATCTCTGAATAAGTTGACTGAGATGCCGCTGGACCGCTTGCCGGTACTTACGGTAGTGATTGCCGAATTTGTCGGTTCTCTCAGAGAGTTTTGTTATGAAACCCTTCATGCAGCTCTCAATATTTCCAGGGACTTTGCTGAGACCTGGATATCACCATACCCGAGTTCATTCAAAGCATCGAGTATCTTCAGGAATGCTCTCTTGAATGCTTTTTTGCTTTGAAGAAGCTGTGCTTTCTCGAAAGTGTAATTCCAGAAGTCCATATTGTCTTTTTCTTGGTTGTATACCTTGATGATATGTGTCAGATCCACGCTCGTATCGATTTTCAATTCCATATCTCGAGCCAGGCGCGGTGAGAAGATTTTCTCAACGATAATACCCCAGGTATGCGCAATATATAGATCTATTTCATAAGATCCCTCATTGAAACTGATAATATCTTTGAAACGTTTCAATTGAGCGATGCTATGTGTGTGGTATTCAAAAAAGCCTCGGCGCAGGATATAATCGACATTGAACCATACATGGCCGAATGCCCAGGCGGTGTGAAAACTCGAGATATTCTTGCTGACCATCAACGCTTCATCATAGTCGACTATCCTCAAGTTATTTGATTTTGGTTTCTCGATGAATTCTGTTAGATGCATGTGATCTTTGAATAGAATATCGATATCCCAATACCTCTTGTACTTCAGATAACCCCCAAAAAGAAGCGGTAATGCTCCTACTATGATGAAGTTAAGATGATTCTTATCTTGCAGCCCTGACAGCTCTTCAAGAATCCGCAAGAGATTATCACGGCGTTTTTCATCGATGAGATTTAACCAATCAGGATGCATTTGTGTTTCTACGAAGTTATTTGAAGATTATTTTGATTGTGCGGTTGCTTTGTCAAATCCAGTATTGAAGGCGTTGATGTTTAATTCTTCAGTGCCTTTTGGAACACGCGAAAGGATTGCGGATTCGACCGCTTCTTTGCTAACAACTTTGGTTAACGCAGTAATCATACCTAGGGCAACAAGATTTGCGACCAAGCTTTTCCCAACTTCTTTTTCGGCGATTTCAGTGATTGGCAATGAATAGATTCTAAAATCACCTTTGGGTACATTAGTTACAAAACCTGAGTCAATTAAGAGAATGCCATTTTTATTTATGTCCCCAGAATATTTATCGCATGCTTCTTGGGTGAAACAGAGCAATAGATCGATATTTACTGCTTTCGGATAGTCGATTTCTTCATCAGAGACAATGACTTCCGAACGACTGGAACCACCTCGTGCTTCTGGCCCGTAGGATTGACTCTGGGTTGCGTTCTTGCCGTCATAGATAGCCGCCGCCTCTGCAAGAATTTTTCCTGTAAGGATCAATCCTTGTCCTCCAGCGCCGCTCAATCTAAATTCGAACCTAAAACCCACTATTACCTCCTTTGTGCAACCATTTTCTTGTATTCTTCACAGAATTCAGGTCGCTCTCGATCTTCGAGAATACCAATGATGATCTTATCCTTTTTCTCATTTTCAGACAACGCTCTTGTTTTTTCAACCGGAATACTGTTTTCCTTATACCAGTGGAGCATATCGACGGAAGTGCCTAAGCGGTTGGGGCGTGAATAATAAGTAGGACAGGGGGCTAAGACTTCGATCAGTGAGAATCCCTTTTTCATGAATCCTTTTTCAAGGTACTTGTCGAGCTGTACAATGTGGTAACATGTGGCGCGTGCCACAAAAGAAGCGCCTGCAGCGATCGCTAAACCAGATATGTCAAAAGATGGTTCGATGCTTCCGTAGGGTGCAGTACTGCCCTTTTTACCGATGGGCGTGGTGGGTGACGCCTGTCCGCCGGTCATCCCGTAGATATGGTTATTATAGATGATGACGGTGATATCGAGATTACGCCGCGCCGCGTGGATAAAGTGATTACCGCCAATGGCTGTAGCATCGCCATCACCGCTTATTACCAATACTTTCAGGGTTGGCTTGGCAAGTTTCAATCCCGTGGCAAAAGCGATCGCTCGTCCGTGC
This sequence comes from uncultured bacterium, assembly GCA_965603515.1. Taxonomy (GTDB): domain Bacteria; phylum Hydrothermota; class Tepidihabitantia; order SM23-42; family SM23-42; genus JAUVZL01. The sequence goes on along the minus strand of CBFDDH010000018.1, from coordinate 43,885 downwards.
GTTGTATGGAGTGTATTGAAATCGACATAGCCAGGGGTTCTTGACGAACAACCAATACCTGAAACGAGTGCAATATCATTTTTGGAAAGCTTGGTGCGTTCAATAGCCCTCAGTATTGATTTGAGGATAATGCCACATCCACATCCGGTGCACCAGATATGAGGGAATTTACTAAACCTCAAATATTTCTCATACGGAAACATTCTTTATCCTCTCAAGAACTTCGCTAGGCGTGATCAGATTGCCATCTACTCGATTGACTTTGATAACATCAGATCTTATTGCACACGATACTTCATGAGCGATTTGACCGAGGTTCATCTCCGGTACAATAAAAGCTTTGATCTGGGATGCAAGCCTACCTAATATTTTGTAAGGGAAAGGCCATATGACAAAAAGCTGGAATATACCCACTTTGATCCCTTGCTGTCTTGCCAGACGTACTGCCCGGTAGGCAGAGCGCGCACTTGAACCAAATGCCACAATGCATATTTCTGCATCTTCGAGATATTCGGTTTTGTATTCGATGATTTGATCTTGGTAGCGCTCAAGCTTTCGACTCAAACGAGAATAAAGTGCATTGATTTTTTGGGGATCATTTGTTGGGAAGCCCGTTTCATCATGACTGAGCCCGGTTACATTGTACCGGTAGCCAGTGCCGAAGTCAGCGAACAAAGGGATATCTGAGTCATTCTGTTTATACGGTTGATAGGTGTCGGGTGATTCAGTTGACCGCTTGCGATCGATGATGGTAATCGTCTCAGGTTCTGGGATTACCATTTTTTCATTTACGTGAGCGATAACTTCATCGAGCAGAACAACGACTGGTATGCGATATTGTTCAGTGAGGTTAAAGGCTTTTATCGTCCAATCATAGGTTTCCCGAACCGTTGAAGGAGCAACGACAATGATTGAATGGTCGCCATGCGTTCCCCAGCGCGCCTGCATCACATCTGCCTGTGCCGGAAGCGTAGGCAGACCAGTGCTTGGTCCGCCTCGTTGAACGTTGATAATGACGCAGGGGACCTCAGTCATTGAAGCATAACCGATATTTTCCTGCATCAGTGAAAAACCAGGTCCGCTTGTTGCAGTCATTGATTTGATACCGGCTAATGACGCTCCGATGATGGTTGCCATCGAAGCAAGTTCATCTTCCATTTGAACAAAGACACCTCCGACCTCAGGTAAACGGTGTGCAAGGACTTCGGCGATTTCAGAAGAAGGTGTGATCGGGTAACCACCAAAGAAGCGCATGCCTGCAACAATAGCTGCTTCGGCACATGCTTCATTACCGGTCATTAGTTTTGCATTCACACTCTGTTTAGTCATTAGGTCTCGTTCTTGATCACCTTGATGGCAAAATCTGGGCAGTACATTTCGCACATTTGGCATCCTGTACAGGCTTCAAGGTTGATAACCTTGGCAATACCTTTTTCCATGCTGAGGACTTGTTTTGGGCAGAATGCAACACATATTTCGCAACCCTTACACCATGCTTTTTTTATTTCCACTTTGAATCGGCGTGTCTTGGTTAGCATGGTTTCAATTATACCCATAGATTGTGTGTAGTCAAGGCAGAATACTAATAATGCTTCATTAATGTAGATATTTTCTAGAAATTCATCTCAAAGAAGTAGTTGAGAAATTCCCTCATGATTATTGTGACAGGTACGGCCAGGAGAACCCCCCAGAATCCAAAGATTGTACCGCCCAGGATCAGGGCGATCATTACAACAACCGGATGGAGGTGTGACGATTTTCCGATTATAACTGGACCCAGGAAGAAATTCTCAAGGAGTTGCTCACCAACATACACTGAAGTGATTTTGAGCAAGCTCGTTATGGGCGATCGGCTCAATAATCCGATCAAGATAGCCGGTATGAAACTAAGGACATATCCGATATTAGGGATAAGATTGCAGATACCGGCGATCAATCCTAAAAGCAGGTAATACTTTATACCAAGAAGCCACAGTGTAAATCCAACGATGAATCCGACTATCAGCATCAGGAGAAGAGAACCGCGGAAAAAGCGCGCCAGGGAGATATTGAGTTGAGCGAAGAATTCGTTCATGCGTTTTCGGTCTTTGATATTGAAAAGATTTTGCAACCAGGTGACTATTTTTTCCCGATCGGCAAGGAAGAGATACGCAGACAACGGTATGAACACTAGATTATAAGCGATTACGACGATGCTGCCGATGCCTTTACCAATCTGTCCTATCGTTTTGAATAAACCACTTATGATATTGGTAAGGTGTGATGTTATGGTTTTGGTGATGATATTGGGGTCGATTTCAATACCCAGTTCAAGGAGTCTGTTTATGATGGCACCTGACGATATTTGGATTTGTTGGATTGCATAGGGTATTTTTTCCATGAGGATTTGCAATTCGCTTATGATACCTGAAACCATGAGGAAGAAAAGCAGAGGGAAAATCGCGATGATCGGCAATAGGAATATCAGGATGGCAATGGGTCTTGGTATTTTTCCTTTTTTTTCGAAAAAAGCGATGAGTGGTGTAAGGATATAGGCAAGACCGGCCCCGATGATAAAAGGGATCAGGATAGTGAAATAGTGAAAAACAAAATACGTAAGAAAAAAGAAGATAGTAAGGATGAATAAGGGACGGATATCCTTATTATGCCGGTATGACCAGAGTAAGCTAATTATAAGCAGCAAGAGCCATAATGGTGAAAAGGTTTTGGAGAGGATGATAAAAGCTGCAACTAGTACTATTGAAATATAGAGGACGATTTTCTGCATTGAGCAATTATATCGACTATTCGGGTGAAATCAAGGCTTGACTTTGAGCTTTCTCCGTGTAAAATAGCCTATGAAGAAAATAATAAGATACCATATTTTGTTACTAATGCCATTCGTCATGGCATTCCTTAGTTGTACTTTTGAGAATCAGACTCTGGTAACCATCGATGGTGAGAAATACGCTGTTGCCGATTTCAAGGCGACCCATCAATTTCTTGTGACGGAAGATTCATTGCAGCGGGTAAAGAAAATTGACGATTTCATCAACCAAATGCTAGTAGTTATCGAAGCAAAGACCAAGGGTTATGACCAAGACCCGGTTGTGCTGGTTGCTTACGAGACCCATAAGAAGGATATAATCAGTCGTGGCTATTATGAGGCAAATGTCGTGAACAAAATCAAGATTTCCAACGCACAGTTGAGGAAGGCTTATGCTAAAATGGTTGACCAGTATCACATTGCCCAAATAGTTATTGCCGAGGAATCGCTTGCTCTATTTATTGAACAGGAGCTAAAAAAAGATGTCCCCTTTGAGTCACTCTTGCATTTATCTTTAGATACAATAACTGAAAATGGTGATATTGGAGTTTTCTCAGCTATTTCGCTACCACCAGAGATAATGGATCAGTTTAAGACAATAAGTGTCGGTAAAACAACCGGGGCTATAAAGTTTGGGGAGTTCTATTATCTTCTGAAAATACTGGATCACTCAAAAGCGGATTCGCCGACGTTTGAAGAAGTTCGCAACGAACTTGAATCAAATTTGAAACGTGAGAAGATTATGGAGGAAAACGAGAAATTTATTAAGGGGTTGATCGACGATGCCAAGATCGAGTATAACGACGAAGGGTTGGAAGTTTTGTTAAAACCGGATTCTCTGATTACTGAAGCGGACCTCAATATGTGGGTTTTAAAGAAATATGACAGCTCTTTTGTCTATGTTAAGTCGATAAGGGATGCAGTTATGTATCAATACCGACAGTCTTTTATTCAACCGCAGGTTTTGATTGAGCGTGTTCTCATCCCAGACCTTGTCCATGAGAAGGCATTAAGCGTCCAGTTTGACAAAAACATTAAGATAAAGAGACAACTCACAAATGCCCTTGGATTGCTCATTTACCAGAAATTCTATTCTGATGAGGTTTTGGAAAAAGTATCGGTGGATTCTATGGAAGTTGTCGATTACTATAATGACCACAAAGATGAATTAAACGGGCAAAAGCTCAACGATGTCTTTTTCAAAATCCAAGTGCAGTTGCGCGATGCAAGAATTGGTAGAATGCGCAAGGAGATCTATGAGCAATTACACGACAAGTATGAGGTTGTTAGAAACGAGTCAGTAATTGAAAAATTGTTTGAGGAGGCAAAGTGAAGAAGGTTATGTTACTTGCAATACCAATACTTATTTTATCCTGCAAAGAACCACAAGACATCATTGTTAAGGTTGATGGTTCGACGTTAACCAAGGCCCAATTTGAGAAATACATCCCGGAGACAGAATATGCTAAAATACCTGAAGAAAGATTAAAGGAATTCTGCCAGAACTGGGCGGATCAGGAAATACTGTATCTGGAGGCAAAAAAACAGAGTATAGATCAGGAAGATTCTATTAGTCTTGTTATTACAGAGTACAAAAAGAATCTTCTTGCAATGGAACTGATCCGAAGGGAATTTGATGGTGGAACACTAGGTGAAGTTGAGGTCAGAGAGTATTTCGACGAGCACAAAAGTGAATTCCTCCATGCAGTAAAACTGGCGCAAATCGTCCTGCGCGATTACGAAACTGCCCAGCAGACTCTTGAGGAGATCAAGGCCGGGGCGAATTTCCTGAAGCTGGCCCGGGAGCGCTCCCTGACCAGGATGGAGAATCCTGATGATCCTAAGGTTATCACCGATTTTCTCTATCGGGGAACGATATCCGACTACGGTACTGAAGAGATAATCTTCAACCTGAAGGTGGGTGAAGTTTCTGATATAATCCCTTATATTCAAGGAACCCACTTGATAGTTAAGTTGGTCGACAAGAGGAAAGTCTATGCCAAAGCTGATTATGACAAGTATAGTTCAGCGATCTACAATTATCTCTTACAAAAACAATATCAGGATTTCTTGGCTTTGTATATTGATACTCTAAAGACTCAGTACAAGATTGAAATCGATATCTCTCCTTTGACAGAATGACCATTCACCAATAAGTGTTTGTCCTTCTTTTCATAATTACAGCATCGGCTGATCATATCGCTGCATACGTCGGTAGTAATATTATTCTGGAAAGTGAAGTTGTGGAGAATATAGGTTTTCTGCAAAGCGATCGAGCGACCATGGAGAAGTTTACAACATTGGAGGAGTTGCGAGATCATGTTCTTGACCAACTGATTTCACGAGAGCTTGTGATGGTTGAAGCCGAGAACGAATCAATAACAGTTAACGACCAAGAAATTGAAATGCAGGTCGATAAGAGGCTTGAGGAAATCAAAGAGAATTATCCTTCAGAGGCTGATTTCTACGAAGATCTGAAAAGGAGCGGAATAACCCTGGAAGAACTTAAGAGATACAATATGGAAAATCTCAGAACTGATGTGATCATGCAAAGAGTCATTCAGAAGAAGTTTGCCACAAAAATCAGGATATCGCCCATTGCGGTCAGACGGTTCTATGATGAGAACAAGGATTCAATTGCGGCAAGTCCAGACCGCGTGAAACTTGGCCATATTCTTTTGGCGATCCAGGCGAGTGAAGCAGAACTTAGAAAAGGGTTTGCTGAAGCCGCAGAGGTATACCAGCTGCTTTATACAGGTAGTGATTTCGGTGTCATTGCTCAGGAATTTTCTGATGATAAGAACTCGAAGTACAAAGGTGGTATGCTCGGCAAGATCAAGCGTGGTGAGATGCTTGAGGAATTTGAGGGCATAGTATTTAAGCTGAAACCTGGTATTGTGTCCGAGCCATTTCTTACAAGGTTGGGTTATCACATAGCTGAGGTTTTAAATAAAGGGTCGGATTGGGTATTGATCAGGCAGATCCTGATCGAGGTAGGGGTCACGAGCGCGGATACGCTGCGTTATGAAAAACTTGCCCAGAGACTTCAAGAACTTGTTAGCCAAGGCGTTGATTTTGACAGTCTGGCAAAGCAATACTCGATCGACCCTAATATTGATATAGGTGAATACTATGTCAATCAACTCACGCCACCCATCGATTCAGTTGTCATGAGCCTTGAACAAAACGAGCTCAGTGACCCGATGCTCACGCCTTATGGCTACCATTTAATATATGTCAGGGAAAAAATCCCTGGCAAGATATTGGCCTTTGAAGAAATGAGGGAAGGCATTGCAGACTATCTTTCTCAACAGGAACTGCAAAAGAGCTATGAGGAAATGATCGAAGAGCTCAAATCCAGGGTTTTTGTAAGGAAATTCACAAGCCAAGACTACAGCAATAATATCAAATAAGTAACCTCCGTTAGAAATGGTAATTAGTTTGTGGGTTAGGAAGCGGGAACAAAAGATAAAGATTTCTCAATCAATCCAGCGTCTAAACCCAAACCTGTATTCCATCTTGAACGTTGGTATTCTCTAACGGGGCTAAAGCCCCTACTCCACTACCCTCTTCTTTTCCCTATCCGTTTTCAATGAAGAGGGTGCATGGTTTTATAAAATGCTCAACAATGTGTTCAAGTCTCTGTTGATTAACCTGGAGAATTATATATAATCGATATTATGTTTTGCATTCTCGTATTTTTTTTATCACAATGGCAACAAACAGTATCCTATGATATCAAGGCTGAACTTGATACTGAGGAACACCAATTACTCGCAAATGAATATTTGACCTATTTCAACGACTCACCATTTGTCTTGGAAACCCTTTATTGCCATTTATATGCCAATGCCTTTCGGGATGAAGAAACAGTATTTGCCAAAGAAATGGAGAAAATGGGTTTCACAGGTTTAAGCAAGACGGATTTCTCAGAGCGTGGCTACATTGATATCAAAGGTGTACGCCGGGGTGAAGTGCCATTGGATTTCGATATCAAGGGAACACTATTGATAATGCCGCTTGATGATCCAATAAAACCTGGCGATTCAGCTTGTTTCAATATCGTATTTGACTTAAAAATCCCCAAACATATATCAAGACTGGGTTATCAAGACGATCACTATGAAATTGTCCAGTGGTATCCGAAAGCATGTGTTTTCGATGAGGATGGCTGGCATCTCGATACCTATCATGCGATCGGTGAGTTCTACGGGGAATACGGAAGTTTTGATGTTGTGATAAATGTACCCGGTGACTACGTGGTAGCGGCAACTGGTGAACGACTTGATCCTGAAGATATTGTCTTCATGGATTCGTTGATCACAACCAAAAGGAAAGTCATGACAGGTGAGCGAAGAACCGTGAGGTTTCACGCTGAGAACATTCACGATTTTGCCTGGGCATGTGACCCCGAATACTTGGTCGAGAGATTTGAGGTTGATGATATTAATATTTATGTTTTCTTTCAGAAACATAATGAGAAGAAATGGAAGAATGCTGGTGCTTACGGGATCGACGCCGTTAGGCGCTATAATCAATGGTATGGCAAATACCCGTATGAAAACCTCAGTATTGTCGATGGCAATTTCTCAGGAGGCATGGAGTATCCCCAGCTGGTCATTATTGGTTTAGATGAAGACCCATTTACCCGGTTGTTTGAAATCGTCATCATTCATGAGATCGGTCATCAATGGTTCTACGGTCTTCTGGGTTCAAATGAAATGGATGAGGCGTGGCTTGATGAAGGGTTCACGACCTATACGGAGGTCAGGTATCTTGAAGATAAATACGGGAGAGAAAACTCCTTGCTCAAGTTTCATATACCGCTTGTGCCACCTATAACCAGACGTTACTACCACAGATTAGTTTATTATCTGACCCAGACTAACCAGATGGAAATGCCGATTCTCACTTCAGCGTATGAGTATATCGATATTCCTATCGCTTATGCTAATAGTGCGTCTTCAAAAGCAGCGTTGTTCTTATTTAATCTTGAAGGCATTTTAGGGCGAGAGCGCTTTGAAAAGATTCTTAAGACGTATTTTGAAACTTATAAGTTCAAACATCCAAAGACTGAAGATTTCATTCGGATCTGTGAAGATATTAGCGGTAAGGAGCTGCAACCTCTATTCGATTCTTTCCTCAATACCACAGAATATTGTGATTGGTCAGTTGAGAAAGCATGGGGTAATAAGGTGGTCGTGAAGAACCGAGGTACATTGCAGGTTCCAGTCGATGTTCTTGTTGAATCTGAATCAGGCATGTGTGTATTTCGCATAGATACGCCGTCCAAGGTTGACACGATAATAATGCCAGAACCGGCCGGAAATATCAAAAAAGTGATCATTGATCCTCATGGGTATTCACTTGAACCTGATTACTGGAATAACTTCCATCCGCGCAAAGTTGAACTAAAACCGATTTTCAGCCTGCCTTCACTTGATAGCTACCAGATTATCTGGTTACCTTATTTATGGTATGGTTCGTACGACGGCATTATTGTGGGTATGTACTTAGCTGGTGCAGAGTTTGTTGATTTTGATTTTATGAAAGGTCAAAACCAATGGGTCGCGGGCTGTACTTATGGCACCAAAAGCAGTAATCTCTATTCGTCATTTAGTTACCAAACGCCCCTTTTGTTCAGGCGGGGGTTTCGTACGCGGCTTGCCCTCAGTGGCGCCAAGATCAATGGTGAGGATAAGGCAAGGATCGGTTTAGTGAGTGACCTGGGCATTCCGCTGACCTGCACACCGCAACTTAAGATAAAAAGTATGTTGGTTTATAGAAACCTCTACTCGAATCAACCGGTTGATACGCTTGATTGGGAACTTGGCAAAAATGTAATGATCGACAATGACCTATTATTCAAGCATGGTCCTTGGCGTGTTGGTTTGGGACTGTCTGTAGCCCATGAAGCCTTTGGCAGTGCATGGAATTACGTGAAGGCAATAGCAGTTGTAGAGCGAGAACTTGATTTATTCTTGCCGTGCAATGTCCGTTTGTTTGCCGGAAAAATATTTGGTTCACCTCCAATCCAGGAACAGTTCTTCTTGAGTGGTGCGCTGCGCATTACTTTCATACCTGATCTCATCGGCGGTCAACATGGAACATTTTCACCTCAAGAGAGGATCCATATCCCGGGTGATGGAAATATGAGAGGGTATCAGACTCTACACATCAAATCAAATGAAATGTATTGTATGAACCTTGAAATTCCTCGTAATACACGAATAAGGATTTTTGCTGATGCAGGTTTTTACGGCGACTTTGCTTTTGATGTGGGTGCGAGGTTTGTTCTTGGTCCGTTTTCTTTTAACTGCCCATTTTATGCATCAACTGATCAGGGCTGGCGATTCCGCTGGTCAGTAGGATTTTGAAAAGATAGTCCCGCAAAGCGGGATTCACCGTTTTGCGATTAAATCAGAGATTTAAGCAAAAATGGGATAGGCAGAAGGAACTGGGAAGAGAGAATTACAGTATCGGAGTAACGGTGTAACGGAGTATGGGAGCAACATATACAAGATACTAATCGTACTCGTGTCTCGTAAATCGTATTCGTTATTATATGTCTTTGCGAGTGAATGCAGTGAGCGCGGCAATCTCCAGAGATTGCTTCGTCACCCGCTAAAAAATACAGCGGATTCCTCGCAATGACATCTAACGTTCCAAGAGTAAATAACTCAATTATTCAGTTACTTAATAACTATATTTTAAGAACGTTGACAGGCATTGGTATACCGAGTAGAATAACACGATGGAGTCTTTGAATCAATTTATCATAAAGAATCAGAATATTCAGCGCGTCAGGGTGCTGAAAGGTAAACGCAAGCTATACCTTGTTGGTGGTACAATCCGGGATATTATGCTCGATACTGAACCAGTTGATTATGATTTTGCCTTGTCTGGTTCTGGTATTCGCTTCGCGCGCAGCTTTGCCCGTAAAACCAAAGGGGCATTTGTGCTTTTAAGCGAAGATGAGGATGAAGCACGTGTTGTTGCAGACAATATTATATATGATTTCATTGGTATCGGCAGAAAAGTCATCGCCGCTGATTTGAAGCGGCGCGATTTTACGATCAATTCCATGGCAATAAATTGTGACACTCATGAATTCTATGATCCCTTTAAGGGCATGAAAGATTTGCAAAACGGAATTCTGAGGCTGACTACTGAGCAGGCACTAAAACAAGATCCCTTACGTGTGCTACGTGGATTCAGATTTTCGCTCGAGCTTGGTCTTCGTTTGCACCGGGACTTTTTTAAATATGCCAAGCAAGTGAGTTTGAAAAAGATAGCAGCCGAACGAATTGGCTATGAGATGCTGCGTATCATGGCCACGCCAGATTCCTTTTCCATGATCCTTAAAATGAACTCACTTGGTTTTTTTCTGCAGATATATCCTGAAGCGAAAAAGATCATCGAAGATGACTATCTTTGGAATCATTCACTCGGTACCTATGAAGCATTAGAACATCTTATTAAAGATGGTTTTTTTAAAGGTATCGAACCGGAGTTTTCTCATTATTTTACCAAAAGCAGAAACGTACCTTTGGTTAAACTTGCTGGTTTGTTCCATGATGTTGCCAAGCCAGATACCCTGCTTGTCAAGAACGGCGAAATTCATTTTTATGGGCATGACATAATCGGCAGTCGGATAGTGCGCACACTTGGCTCTAAACGTTTGAAAATGTCGCGCAACGATGTAAATACAGCAAGTAAGTTAGTCAAGGAACATATGAGACTCCACCTTCTGGCAACGAATCCTGAATTGACTGACCGTGCGATTCGCAGGTTTTTTCGGGATCTTAACGAGGATTGGTTTGGAGCTATGATGATCGCTTGGGCTGATGGTTATGCAACCGCTGGTTGGACAAAACATCTTGAAGAGGTCTTCATGAGGATGATCGCGTTGAAAAGGGTAGATGATGCTAAACCCAAGGTCGAGCGATTGGTCAATGGTCATGATCTCATCGCCCTTGGTTTAGAGCCCGGACCGAAATTCAAGGTGATCCTTCAGGAACTTCTCGACCTCCAACTTGAAGAGAAGATAAAGACTAAAGAAGAGGGGTTAAAGATCGCCCTCGAGATAAATAAAAGATTAGATTTGGCGGGATGACACATCGCCATTCCTTGACAGACACATTTAAATTATTTATAATAAAACAAAGAGGAGGAATAATTGAAACATTATGTGCTGCTGTTTGTGATAATACTTTTGGTAGGATTTTTGAGCGCTAAACCTGAGCCTTCAAAACCTGATTCTAATTTTGAAAGCATACACCACTATGAATTAGAATTACACCAAGATAGCTTACAAGATGAAGCCCAAGGCTCGATGACCGAAGAGCATGCTGATCAAGTACGTGTTTTTATTAATGCTACGCTGATTGTTGTAATAATAATAATCCTGGTTCTCGCCGTGGCGATTTTTTTGATCATCAATAGGGTACGCAGGACAAGGATAGAATAATGTTTTTTCTATTGCTTGCAGCGCTCGTGCATGCGCCTTCAATACATCAAATAGAATATGAAAATCATCTGGAAGACGCAATCCTTTCAGTCGTCAGCCAGACACAGCTCGCTTATGCACCTTTTCATATCAGGTCGCGCGAGATGGACAAAGACTATTATGGTTATTGCCCATATTGGATCGATACGACATATTATGGTTATTTTCAAATGGATTTGCTCACTCATATCGCTTATTTCTCCGTGGAAATTGATCCGGTTGATGGTAGTTTGGGTAGCATCCCTAATCTAAGCCGCTTCACCTGTATTCGTGACCATGGTCATGCTAATGGGGTTGTAATCCACATGACTTTTATTGTATTTGGAAGTTCTAATGTGACCACTTTGCTCAATAATGCTACAGCACGACAGCATGCAATAGATAATATCAGCAATTTCATGACCAATTACGGCATTGAAGGTGCTAATATTGATTTCGAATTTGTCACCAGCTCAGTACGCGACAGTTTTAACTTGTTTATGAATGATCTTTCTTTAGAACTTTGGAATCATCCGGGGGGCAGAAAAGATGTATATATCGCTTCAATCGCAGTCCCTGAATGGTACCCGGGTTATGACATCGACTACTTGGCTAACCATTGCGATGGTCTGTTCATCATGGCTTATGATTTTCACTGGAGCGGTTCATCAGTAGCTGGACCAGTCTCACCTTGTGTTCCCTCTTCTTTTTGGGGACAGTACTGTGCCGCAAAGTCGATTGGCAGTTATAAAGCATATGGGGTTGACGGGTCGAAGATAATTCTGGGTATCCCTTATTATGGTTTGGATTGGCCTACGGTATCTCAAGATATGGGAAGTGCCACAACAGGCACGGCTTCAGCAAAGATATATTACTACGCATTTCAGAACGCGAATACCTATGGTAGAATATGGGATGATTATTCTCTGACTCCGTGGTATCGTTATTACACAACAGAATGGCATCAATGCTGGTACGATGATTCTGTATCGCTTGATATTAAATTTGGTATGGTCAATGATTCATTGCTCGAGGGCGCAGGGTGCTGGGCGCTTGGTTATGACCGTTCCTATGACCATATATGGAATGCGATAAGGAATAATTTCTGGGATCCGCAGGGTATTGCTGAAGAAGTCAGCGAACAAGGAACACAAATTATTCAGGCCACTGTTTTTTCAGACGTTTTTGTATTATCCAATCTGTTACCTAAACAAGAATATCGCGTCATTGTTTATGATATATCAGGTAGAAAACTCTTCGATGAAGTGAATAAAGGAGTGACTCAATTTGAAATAGGCAAAGCATTAAAACCAGGTGTCTTTTTCATGGACATCCGTACTAATAATTCAATTATTAAAAAGAAACTAATTAAGGTTAGATAGACCCGTCCATTCGACAATGTCGCCATCTTGCAATATTGACTTTGCAGATGTTTTGGCTATTATTTGAGCATGGCAGAGAAGAAAAAGGTTTTTAGCGGTATTCAACCGTCCGGCAGGTTGCATATTGGAAACTACATAGGCGCAATGAAGAATATGATCGCACTCCAGGATGATTATTTCTGCATTTACGGTATTGTCGATTATCACGCGATGACCGTACGTTTTGACCCAAAGGAAATGGAAAAAAGTATCTTCAATGCCGCGGTTGATTATCTTGCTGCTGGTATTGACCCTGAAAACAGCATATTGATGTTACAGTCAACTGTTTCAGAACACACTGAACTTGCATGGATATTGAATACAATAACGCCAATCTCCTGGCTTTCAAGGGTTCCCACATTTAAGGAAAAAAGCAAGGAAAATCCTGACTATGTAAATATGGGGTTATTCGATTATCCAGTACTTATGGCCGCAGACATTATTTTGTATAAGGCACATGTTGTACCGGTTGGCGATGATCAGGTTGCACACTTGGAATTGACCCGGGAAATAGTAAGAAGATTCAATTCAACTTTCGGACAGCTTTTTCCAGAACCGAAGGCAAAACTCGGTGAAATTTCACGAATCTTAGGTCTTGATGGCGTGAATAAAATGAGTAAAAGTCTTGGTAACTGCATATACCTAAATGAAACTAAAGAAGAGATTTGGAAAAAGCTCTCAACTGCAGTTACCGATACAAATAGAAAGAAGAAGACTGATCCAGGCAACCCTGATATTTGCAATATCTTTACAATGCACAAAGCATTCTCAAAGCATGGAGACATAGAGCATTGTGCACATGGGTGTCGTACTGCAGAGATTGGTTGTCTCGATTGTAAGAAAATTCTTCTGGACAATATGTACAAGGAATTAGAACCTATCCAGAACAAACAAAAGGAATTGCGTAGTAAAAAAGATTATATTTACGAAGTATTAAAAGATGGTCACAAAAGAGCAAAAAGAATCGCCACAGAGACTATGGCTGAAGTCTACGATAAAATAGGCATTAAGACATTTCATTGAAATAGCAGGGATTACAAGAGCCAAGAACCAAATCTAACATCTAAAATCTGTAATCTGAAATGTTTGAAATTGTGACTGAAGATTCGGGTTTTATTTTACCTTACCGCGACAGCTTTTTTCAAATTTCGGTCATTAGTCATTTGAAATTTGTTTGGAATTTGTCCCGATTTATCATATTATTTTTTGTCTTATAGGAAAATCGAGGATCCCGCGCTGCGGGAGAATTTGGTTCTTGGAATTTTACTAGTAGGGTTTTATCTCGTCGTCATACAGGGTCGCGGCGACTGATTGACCCATCAATTCAAGTGACACGACTAACCTTCTTTTTTTGTGGTCTTCTTTGACAAGTATGCCTATCGCGCCGGTTAGCGGTCCGGAGATCACCTGGATTCTTGAACCTATTTTTAGGTATGATAGAGGATAGAGGTTACGGTCGCTGTTAATAAAGATTCTTATAGATTCGATATCCTCGTCGGGTATGGCCATGGGGCGGCCATTACCGCATATTCTGACGAGTCCGGGTGTACGGAATACTTTCATCCAGGTTTCGTGGATTTCATCTAATCCAACAAAGATGTAATTCGGGAAGAGAGGACGTTTGATGAGTATCTTTCGATCTTTCCGTCGACTCGGTACTAGTATATGAGGAAGAAACGTAAGGATGTCTTTATCGTTAAGGAGTTTTTTTACAACCTTTTCGTGGTTACAACGAGTGTAAGCTGCGTACCAAGCCATTTTTTTCCTTTGTTATCATTAATGATATTTGATCAATAACCATAAAATCTATTGTCAAATCATTATAACTATATTTAAGTCCTTGTCAAGAGTAGCACTAGGAACTTGAACACATCTTTATCCCTTGATTTTGAATTGATCAAATGAACTCCTCACCTTTATCCTCTCCTCAGAGAGGAGAGGAAAGTGATTAACTAATACACCCTCTCCCTTTTCAAGGGAGAGGGATGGGGGAGGGTTTCCTGAGATGTTTATTAAACAATCTAACCAAGTTTCTGTACCACGATTAGTCTAAGAATCCGTTGTCTTTGTACCATTTCAAGGTTTTTCCCATTGCTTGATCAAGTGTGAAACCGGCACGGAAATCAAACTCGGTAGTTATTCGTTCATTACTGCAAAGCCAATGTTTCTGCTCCAATTCCCTGATCTTGTCCCGCCAAATAACCCTTTTTTCGGGGGGTAAGAATACATCATTGATAAGACCATAAAGCATCGCGATCGGTTTTGGAATGCATATCTGGTGAGTGCGTTTATTGAGTAGGTGGGCGATATTATCGAGCACATCCTGTAATGTGTACTGTAGCCCATCATTAACAAAATAGATGCGGTTGTTGAATTTGTTGGAGTTGATTATTTTCAATATCACCTTGACCAGATCTTCTATATAAATGATGTTCAGATATTTTTCTCCGCAGCCAATAATCGGGGCAATACCCTGGGTGATATATTTAATATAGCGAAGCACATCCATATCATGTGGTCCGAAGACTGATACGACCCTTAGTATTACATAATTAAGAGTGCTTTTCATCACGATGCTTTCAGCCATATGTTTTGTGTGACCGTAAAGTGAGATCGGTTTTGGATTTGCTTTCTCAGTCAACGGAATTTTATCTGGACTTGGTCCACAGGCAGCGTGTGAGCTGAGGAGGAGGATTTTCTTCACATCTCGTTTTTCCATCGCCCTTATTACATTGAGGGTACCGAGGACATTGGTCTGGTAGTATTGTAGGTAGTTTTTGCCCATAGTTCTCGCAGCAGCGTGGACAACCATATCAATATTCTGTAGGGCGGTGTCGATACCTGTGCCTTTTTCGATATCGCCAAACACGATATCGATATTTGGTTTTTCTTTGAAGAGCTCAATATTTGAAGTTCGGCGAACAAGGATTCTCAGTCTATCATGTTTGGCAAGTACAGGGATCAGGTTCTTGCCGACAAATCCAGTGGCACCAGTAACGAGAATCATAGTCTCGGATATGGTAGATCTATTTGAAACGGTAGGTTAAAGAAAATTTACGGTTTGATGTTGGGAAATCGTAAATGGCTTGATCGATTCCTACGTCAAGCGAGAATCCGCCAGCCTGTATGCCGCCGCCATACGTGAATCCTTTTCTTGCACCTTCTTTGTCATAGAAGTAGCCGCCACGCAGCTTTATAAAATTGTAATAATCTATTTCCAGTCCGATTGATTTCCACGCCTCTTCAAGTTCATACTTAAGATCTTCAAAGAACGAATTATCTTCTTGGGCAAACATACCAACGAGTATCTTGGTGATTTCACCAGTCAAGGTAATGTGGACAGCCGTGGTTTGTACAGGGTTAAATCTTGCCGCTAATCTAAGGGTATAGGGTAACGGATCTGAAGAACCACTTTCTGAATACCTGATATCGGGTCCTATATTCTGCAACGCAGTAGCAAGAGAAACAAACTTAAAAGGTTTGTAGAGCACGCCGCTGTCAAAGGCATAAGTAAGTCCAGTACCGCCTTCATCAAGTCCCAGTCCAGGCAACTTTTCAAGTACCCATCCTGCTACAAGATACGAATAGATCAGTTTCCAGCCTAAACCTAAGCCGAGTTTTGGATTCAATTCAAAGCCGTAGTTGAGCCCGATTGAGATATCAAATGTTGTATACTCACCAAGGTGTACTCCTTCTGGATTGACTACCTGGGTTTTACCTGTGGTCAAGTAGATTATATCGAAACCAAGGGTTCCAAACTTAAATGCTTTGGCAACACCGATGAACTCATAGTACATATCAGGCTGCAGGGCTGGCAACCAATTTGCGTGCTGCAGAGTTATCATTGGTTTTTTGATAAAAGCAAGGCCTGCCTGATTATAATAACAGGCGGTTGGATCATCAGCGATTGCTGCAAACGAACCGGCTAATGCAGTAGGTCTTGCTCCAGGCCATATCAGGAGAAACACTGCTCCGGGACGTCGTTGAGCAATTGACAAGGTGCTAAGAAAAAGCATCAGTAAACATACTTTGTGCATAAAAACCCCCTTTGCACACACAGATTATAATTAACCATTTCTTTATGTCAAGATAAAGCTGTATGAGGATGTGGCTTATTGACACCATGTTCAATAGATATATACTTTATTAATGAGAGAAAAAGGTAGAGTTATTGAGATAACAGGGTCGGTCGCACGAATCAGTATCAAGCCGAGTGAAGCATGCAAAAGCTGTCCATCTTCCAGCCTTTGTCGACCCGCAGGCAAAAATATGATCATGGAGGCAGGTAACAGGATCGGCGCCAAAGTTGGCGACGAGGTTTTTGTGGAAACTTCAGCAAAGCAAAGTATGATCGCGGTCTTTTTCCTCTTTGTATTTCCGGTTCTGCTTGGGTTAAGTGCTATGCTCATAGCTAACCGGCGTGGAGGGTGGTATATGGTCATATCAGGGCTCGTCGGCTTTGCTTTGGGTTTGATGTTTGCCAAAATTATGGATACTTACTTTCGTAAGCGGGGTAAATTGCTGCCGAATGTTGTGGAGGTTGTGAAATCATAAGATACTTGACTTTATTGCAATTGTCATTATAATTGTCTGTTGGAGGTTCAATGTTAACGCTTATTTTGTTGATTACAGCCAATATTGGTTTTGAATACTTATTCGTTGATCCGATCGCACATCGAGTTGGTATGGGCTATGCGCAAGTTGGTGATGGTTACAGTATAAGCTATAATCCAGCTGGCTTATCATATAACTTCGGTTCCTTTTATTCGGCTTCATATCTTTCATATATCGGTGATACCCATTTTGGCTATTTAGGATACGAAAAAGATCAGCTTGGTTTGGGCATAAAATATTTCTATGGTGGACAAATAAAGAAGACCGATGAGTGGGGTGCTGAACACGGCAGTTTCGGCGTTCATTTCATGGATTTCAATGTGGGCAAGGGGTTCTTCTATAGAGATGTCGCAATTGGCCTGTCAATAAAAGCGATATATGCTAAGATTGACACGCTGTATTCTCTGGGTGCAGGTATTGATCTTGGGACGATATACCTTTGGGAAGGATCCGATGTTCAAATCGGCTTTGCGCTTAAGAACATCGGTTCAGGGTTCAAACCATATATTGAAAGTTCAGAGTTACTTCCCTATGAAGTCAATCTTGGTGGTATAAAGCGGTTTATTGATGGTTGGTTTGGACTGGATATTGTAAAACCAGCCTTAATGGATTTCGGCGTTAGAATTGGAGGGGGGTACTTGGTTGTATCTAATCTTGAATTGAAGGCATCATACAATACACTCCTTTCGTCGATTAGAACGGAAAGTAGTGGTCTGGAGTTTCTTGCTGGATTGACTGCTGGTTTTTCATTGAGAACAAACGCGCTCTGCATTGATTATACTTATTCCCCTTATTTTGATCTTGGGGGATGCCATAGATTATCTGTAAGCATAGGAGGATAGATGTCCAAAATAGGTTCTGCAATAATTCCTTGCATTTTAATTGTTCTTCTGTCAGTTTTCTTTTTTCTTAGTCCCAAGTTCTTGGCTTCAGAAACAAGTGGAGGTGACACAGCTGTTAAAGAAGTGCTGATAAGAGGATTTATCGATGTTGGTAATTTGATTGCTCACGCCACTTTTGTTGAAGATGCGATTATCATGGAAGAAATTGGCAATTTGGACGAAATCATTACTCGCTTCCGTCGTGATCAATCAGACTTGAGATATATTCACTTCACCGATGCAAAAAACAAAGTCATCGCATCGAGTGATCCTAAGAGCATCGCTAAAACGTATAGCTCAACCCTGCTTAAATCAGGCTCAAGTGTTGTGAAGGAGAATAGTGGTCTATTTGAGGGTGGGTTTAGCATTAAAGTTGGTAAGACGCAGGTTGGCGCGCTTTATTTTGGGGCTAAACCTGATGTTCCAGTGATGAAAGTAGCCGCCGGTTCAAATCCGATCGTCCTCATTGTTGGTATTGTGTTGGCGATTGTGGTTTTCGTTGTTATGTTCTCGATGCAGCGGAACATGGAGGCGAAGATAGTTGAGAATATCAACAAACGGCAAGAGGAGGTATTCTCACCTAAGATTGAATCACTGAAAAAAGACCAGCAACGTGTTCAACAGGAATTCGATGAGCTGCAAAGCAAGGCGGATGAGGCAAAGAAGTCTCTGCAAAAAATTAAAGATGACCATGAAGCAAAAAAGCGAGAAATTGAAGAGAATCCGGTCATGCAGTCTGTTGAGAAACTAAAGGAAACAGAGACAGAGGTTCTTGATCGATTGGGCAAGCAAAAGGAAGAGGAACAAAGGTTAATAAAAGAGATTGCTTTATTAACACAGAAGCGGGAAGAAGTACGTAATGCTCTTGAGGCGGAGAAAAAAGAGGAGCATACCCTGCATGAGAAACTGGATTTGATCAAGAGGAAAATTCTACATCTGGAGACACCCAAGAAATAACCTGCACATTGATTGTTGTGATAAGAAAACAAACCCATCTGCAGGGTTGAAATCCATCATGAAATGAAAAGTCAATACGTTGAAGAGTTGAGATCAGGTCAGACTGTTAAAGAGATTTTTGTTCTCTCCAAGAAATCAATCAAAGACAAGAAAGATGGTGGATCTTACGCGGTTCTTGAATTTACTGACCGCAGTGGGAGTATTGATGGTATTGCATGGGATAATGCGGTTGAAAGCGTCAATATGCTCTCGACCGGTGATTTTGTTTTTGTTGTTGGTAATGTAAATGAGTATAATGAACGTCTGCAGATTGTTGTCAGTTCAATAAAATGTGTTTCTGAAAACGAAATAGAACCTAGAGATTTTCTTCCTCAAACTGATGAAGACATCAGCCGGGTTTTTGAGGAGATAGACAATTTTCGCAGCAAGGTTCAGAATAAATACCTTAAGCAGCTATTGGGTAACTTCTTTGACGACAAGGAGCTTATCGAAAAATTCAAACGCGCTCCGGCCGCTAAACGGATTCACCACGCCTATCTCGGAGGTTTGCTCGTTCACACGCGCAATGTTTTGAAGTTAGCCGATGGAATGAAGAGGGTGTATGAAACGCTGGATCTTGATCTATTGATCACCGCAGGTATCCTGCACGATATCGGCAAGATCTATGAATATACTTATGTGCGAAACCTCGATTTCTCCACGCAAGGCAGACTGTTAGGGCATATTGTCATAGGTTATGAGCTCGTTGCCGAGAGGATCAAGCAAATCACCGATTTCCCTGGGTCGTTGAGATTTATGTTGTTGCACATGATACTATCGCACCACGGGGAATACGAATTTGGATCGCCCAGACGACCGAAGTTTTTGGAGGCTTTGGTCCTACACTTTATTGATAATCTGGATTCCAAAGTTGATATCATGATGAGCGAAAGGAAGAAAAGCAAAGGGATGGAAAAAGAGTGGAGTGATTACCACCCGTATTTGGAACGGCAGATCTATCTGCGTGAGGACTATTAATATAACGGAGATATTTGTATTAGTTCGGATGCATTTTCTATGAAAATCAAAGAGATAAAATTATACGGTTTCAAATCATTTCCGGGTGAAACCAAAATCATGCTCGACCAGGGCATAACCGCTTTTGTTGGACCTAATGGCAGTGGGAAATCAAATATCTTTGATGCACTCAGATGGGTTTTCGGTGAACAGTCAATGAAAGCTTTGCGTTGTGAAAAGATAGAAGATTTGATTTACGTATCACCAGACACCAGAAACGATGCGAATTTTACGGAAATTTCCATTACTATCGAAAATGAAGATTTCTTCCCGCAGTTTGGCGGCGAATTTGAGATCAAAAGGAAGTTCTATCGTTCTGGTGAAAGTGAGTTCTATTTAAACCGGGTTAAGTGTCGACTCCAGGATATCCAGGCTTTATTTTTGAATTCTGGCACGCTTACCTACTCGTTTCTCGAACTATCAGAGATTGAGAAGATAATACATGGTAATACGAAGGAGATGTTTGATGATGTTTCCGGTATTCTAAAGTACCAGGAACGTAGAGAACAGACAAAGCGGCGACTCGAATCGACCGAACAGGATCTTCTACGGCTCGAAGACATCATTCACGAGATGCAGCGCTCATTGAGAAGTCTTCGACGTCAGGTAAGACAGACCACACTTTTTCAGGAATTGAAGGAAGAGTACAAGGTCTTGACCCTACTTATACTCAAGAACGATTTCAAGATTAGCCTCGATGAATTAACGAAGATCCAGGAACAGAGAAGCAGTATCGAAGCTCAGCGACAATCCATTATGCAAGAAATAAAAGTGCTGGAAGAAAAGAGGGAAGAGCTTAAGGAAGAGATGGCGCAGGTTGAAAACACGAAAAAAGATACCCTCTCGCGTATTGCTGTAGTCGATGAGCTTCTTGAAGAGTTACTTATAAAGATCAATAACAAGGAAGTAGAGGCAAGGCAGATAACCCTTGCTAATGAGCGGATCATAACGAGTATCAAGGAAAAAAAGGAATCGCTACTCAATGCTCGAAATCGGCTTGAAGAATATGGCAGTAAGAAAGTTGAGATTATTCGTCAGATAGACCAAATAAAAACCTCTATTCAAATGCAGCAAGAAGAATTAGAAGCTGTGAACACTGAGTGTTTTTCTCTTGCGGAAGCACTTAAGGAAAAAGACGAGTTGATCGTCAACCATCAGGCAGATGCTCAGGCGTATCGCAATCAGCTTACAAAGCTCCGTTTTGAGAAAGAAAACAAGGAAACGATATTAGCACGTATCAGTGAAGAATACAATACCCAGCAAGTAGAAATAGATACGTCGCGGCGCTCAATGAAGCAATTGGAAGATGAGTTGGATGACGTTATCAAAGAGCAAGCTGAACTTTCTCGGCAACTAGAACAAGCCAATAGTAATCTGACTAACAATGAAAAAAAGCTGGATGAACTGGAGAATGATTTGGGGAATAGGCAGGATGATTTAACCAAATGCAAACTTATTGTTGACACCTTGATCCATCGTCTCAAAGAGAAGAGTAGTGTTAAGGAGATAGCAGAGAATTTCAAAAACAGAAACGAAGGTCTATTAAGGGACAATATAACTGTAACTTCAGATTATGAATCAGTTATTGATATATGCCTGGGCGATATTCTGAATTACTATTTAATATATGATTACAAAGCTAATGATTTCAGTAATATCCCTGAAGGGCGTTTCGGTTTTATCAACGTGAAGGCATCGCACGAAGCAGAATCGTCGGTCGAAGTAACTGAAGGGCTCACTCCGGTTGCGCAATTTGTTGAATTTAAGTCGTCACAAACCGTTCTCCAGAAGCTACTTACGGATTACTTCTTGGTCGAAGATTTTGATAAGGCGCAAAAATTGTCGAGCAAATATCATGGTTGTGGTTTTGTGACTAGTGATGGAATACTCATTAAGAATGGTGTGATAATCACTGAACGAGGCGAGATTGGTTTTTTCAGGATCAGTCAACGGCTTGAAGAATATGAGGGGAGATTTGAAACCTTAAAGAACGAGATTCTTTTTGTCAATGAAGAAAAGAAGCGACTTATAACAGAGCAAAAGGTGATAAAGAACCAGTTAGATGAAGAAAATAATCGGCTTTTTAAGACAGATATCAGGAAATCTGAACGATCAATGAAACTGAACGAACTGAAGCGCCATTTGGAGAAAGTGAGCAATGAATACGACGGAATCGGAAATGACAAGAAGGCTGTAAGAGATGATATTGAGCGAATTCTTGGAGAGATCCATGAGATTGAAACAAGAATCAAGGAAACGGAAGAGACAAGTAATAAGATCAAAGATGAGCGGCGAGGTTTGATAGAGAACAGCCAGGATATTGAACGTAATATTAAAGACCAAAATACACTACTGAACGAGAAAAAAATGGAAGCGGTTGTTTGTAATGAACGTTTCAACAGCATTGTTATACGTATCGAGCAACTCAAGTCTGAGATAGTAACTATGGAGCGCGATATAGGTGTGCTTAAGCAGGATAGGGGTGCCACGAGTCTTGATGAAGTTGAGCGCCAGATTGCTCGATTGAAAGAGGAGATGGAATCCAAGAAGAGTCAGAAGATCGATATCGAAGCTGTGCTACCGGAGAAGCTTATTGAAAACCTAACTCACCACCTAAACGAAATTTTTGATCAACTTGCAGAAAAGCAGAAAAGCCACGAAGAAATTCAGAATAGAATCATGCAACTTAAATACAAAATATTTCAGCTCAATCACAAAAAAGATGAGGCCTGGAAAAAGGGCGAAGAAGAGTTCAGTGTTGATCTCCGAGACTATATTCCTGAAGAAGATATCCCGGACGCAGAATCACGGCTCGTTGAAGTAAGAGGTAAACTGGAAAAGCTTGGTGAAGTAAACCCTCTCAGCCTGGAACTCTATGAGAATGAGAAAAAGAGGCTTGATGAGTTTTTTGCTCAGCGGGATGACATAATTACTGCGAAGAGTAGTTTACTGCGTTCGATTGACGAACTCGATACGCGTGCCCGGGAGCGTTTTGTTACAATATTCGATGAAGTTAAGAAAGAGTTCAATTTTGTTTTTTCAAAATTCTTCGAAGGTGGGCAGGCAGATCTAGTATTGAGTGATCCGAGTAATCCCTTGATATCAAAGATCGATATTGCCGTCCGCATGAAAGGTAAACGGTTAAAGGTGATCAATCAGCTTTCTGGAGGGGAACGTACTCTGTTGGCAGTGAGTTTGCTGCTGGCTTTGTATCTTGTCAAACCTGCTCCTTTTTGCATCCTTGATGAGATTGATGCACCGCTAGACGACGCAAATGTGGTAAGGTTCAATAAGTTTCTACGCGATCTATCACAGAGAACACAGGTTGTTATAATTACCCATAACCGTGCGACCATGGAGTATGCTGATTACCTCTACGGGTTGACCATGGAAAAACCTGGTCAAAGCAAAATAATTTCAGCAAAACTTGCCGATCTCGAAAAACTGAATCTGGATGCTTAATAAGTTCAAGCGGGCGTTAAGCAAAGCCAGCCAGTTATTTTCCCGCACGAAAGGCGCATCAACTGAGGAGATTGAGGACATCCTGCTCAGCGCTGATGTTGGCATTAAATATACACAAGAGATATTGCAGCGGATTGGCGAAGACAGTGATGATCTTGTTGCGGCTCTAAAAAAGGAATTGGTTAATCTCCTCAGTATAAGCATCCCCCGAATTGATGTTGAGAAACCAATAATCATCATGGTAAGTGGTGTTAATGGTTCTGGTAAAACAACGACCGTTGCGAAATTGGCAAGCCTCTATCAGCAGCGTGAGCGGGTAGTTCTTGCGTGCGCTGATACGTATCGTGATGCAGCGAGTGAGCAACTGGAAATCTGGGCGCGTCGGGCAAAGGTTGAGATCGTCACGTCACAAAAAGGACAAGACGCGGCAGCTGTAGTTTTTGATACGATATCAAGAGCTCAGGCTAAATCCATTGACAGAGTTCTGGTCGACACGGCTGGTCGATTACATACAAGAGGTGATCTGATGGGTGAATTAAGGAAGATAATAAAGGTGATTACGAAATTCAGACCGACAGGACCTGACTTGAATATCTTAACAATTGATGCCAATCTCGGTCAGAATTCAATACAGCAAGCCCGTATATTCACCGAGCAAATCGGTATTAACGGTCTTATCCTCACCAAGTTCGACGGCACTTCAAAAGGAGGCGCGATAATACCGATATGTAATGAACTAAACTTGCCGGTTCTATATTTGGGCATTGGCGAAGGTATCGAAGATATAGTTGAGTTTGATCCAGAGATCTTTGTTGAAGCTTTGTTTGAGTAGAGACCATACAGTTTTAGAAACTTCTTGACCTATATTATTCATACTACATTTGTTCAATTTCCAGAAAACATAATACCAGTCTTACTTTACACCTTTTTTAGACCACAGTTACATTCAACATTCTTTTTTTCTATTGTCATTGCGAGGAATCCTGAGCTTGTCGAAGGGGACGAAGCAATCTCATTTGTTATTGGTAAATATGCGATTGCCACGCCCGCCAAAGGAAATGGCGGCTTGCAATGACCGCTGAGTATGAATAATCGGGGTTAACAGAATTCATATTACGATAGCTCGACAGTTGCCGTAGTGACGTAGCGTCAATTGTTATCACCCAAACAAAACAAGAAAGGTTCCGAAAAAAGCAAGAATGATTCCTATTGTGCGTCCCAATGTAATCGTTTCTTTCAAGAAAATTGCCGCAAAGATAAATATGAAGATAGTACTTGTCTGATTCAATGCTGATGCTATTGATGCTTGGGTGTATTTCATCCCCGCCAGCCATATAAACATAGCCACATAAGCGCCGAAAAATGAACCTAAAAGTGTGTAGATCCAGCTATGGTGCGAGAAGAGTGAGGCGACAATGGTGCGCTTTTTCGGATGGAGTATGAGAATAGGGATAAGAACGACAAGACCACCACACAGACGGATCTCGGTCGCCCATAAGAGAGGTGATTGCTCAAGCAAGGGTTTGATCGTAACGATACTTACTGCCATGGCGGCTAGCGCCAGTACCCCATAGATAATTCCCTTGACCATATTTCTACGGCTGATTCTTTCTTTTCCTGTTATACCAGTGGCAATCATAATTGCAGATACGATCACGAGCGCACCTAGTATCTGTACCAACGTGAGGCTTTCTCTCAACCAAACAACAGACAGCCCGATTATGAAGGGACTGTAGAGGCAGTCAACAATCGCAGTCAGGCCAGCTCCGAGTAAATTCAGGCACTTAAAAAAAAGTGTATCGCCAATTCCTATACCGATTGCTCCACTTAGCAATAAAAGTATGTAGATATGTGCGGGGGCTGGATGCATTAATGTTCCACCAAAGAGCCATATGGTCGCGATGAATAGGAGAACCGCCAATGAATTCTTGAATAAATTAAGAGCGATAGGGTGAACTGTTTCGCCGCTTTTTCTGAACAGAATAACTGCGAATGCCCAGACCACAGCGGTGAGCAGGGCCAGACCTTTACCCAAATATGGGATGGATGCGTCCATCACGTATTATATCTACGAAATCTACTATTACAACATAAACTACACAAACATTCTGTAGAAACCTTCGGCGAGTTCATAACCCCCGAGTTTTCCATCATTCTGGGCGCGTTGTTTGATACGCTTTTCCCATTTCGGCAGTTGGCGTAATTGACTTTTGTGAAACCTTACAGCTTTGATCTTCTTAGCAAAAGTAGCGGTGATGTCATTTATAAAAGTCGGTTTATCAGAAGGTGTGAGGAGCAGTTCTTTTGACCGGTGGACTCTTAATCCGATCTCTCTGAGGAAAGGATAAAAATGCCAATCGCGTGCAATCATTATCGCATCAATGACCGCAAAACCAGTTGCTCGATGGTCAGGATGGAATTGCCTGCGCCACGGGTCATGGGTGACAATGGTATAAGGTTTTATAGAACGGATCAACGCCGCGAGCTCCAATTTCAATGTTGGTATAGTTGCTACTTCACCATCTGGGTGACGAAGGAAAATCACCCTTTTGACGCCAATGAACTTCGCTGCTTTTTTTGCTTCTTTTTCTCTAATGCGTGCTATATCGAGAGGTTCGGCATTTATATCCCAGCTACCTTTTTCCCCGCAGGAAACGATCACATAGTTGACCTCATCGCATTTTGCCCACTGGGCAACGGTGCCACCGCAGGCGAGTTCAGGGTCATCAGGATGAGCCATTATGATGAGTCTATTCTTTACTGATTTCTTCATAGATTTGATAATACCTTTCAGTAATACGTTGCCAATTGAATAAAAGAGCCTTTTTTCTGCCGACCATACCCATTTTGTGACGGAGTTCTTCATTATCAAGGAGATGAATAATCGCACGCGCCAAGTTCTGTTTGTTTCTCTTGACGAGTATGCCAGCATTGCTGCCAACTGTTTCAGACAAGCCAGTATCCTCAAAACCGATGACTGGTCGTGCCGAAGCCATTGCTTCAAGACCAACAAGCCCAAACGACTCGTAATAAGAAGGAACCACGATTATACCGGCATTGCGATAATAAGTTGTAAGATGTTCATGTTTCACCCGACCGATGAAATTGACCTTCAGGTCTTGGGCATAAGACCGTATATTATTGTAAGTTTCCTTGTTTTTAGAAGGTCCACCGATTATATTGATATCAGCTCTATCTTTTACTAATCTAAGTGATTCAATAAGGAGGTCAAGACCTTTGATCGGATCTACTCGTCCAACAAAAAGAAGTGTCGAATGTCCGTTAGGGCTGGGTTTGAACCTGCTTGTGTCAACGCCATGGGGTACCGTGATAATACGCGCTTTTGGAAAGAATTGATGTAGATCAGAAGCTTCTTTATTGGTTGGTGACATCACAAAATCACATTTTCTAGTAATTTCATTCTCGATTTCAATTCTTGATTTGTTAGGTGCTGTATTTTTAAACCGTTCAATAGTATGAAAACTATGTATCCATGGAATATGTAATTTATTATGTATATACATACCGATGATACCGGATAACCAATAGTGGGTGTGTAAAATATCATAGTTATGGTCATAACATCGGTCCATGATTGTCTCGGCGAAATCACGGAAATTGTTCTGTTTGAGATGGATGACCCGGACGTTTTTTCCTAATTTCTGGGGTTGTTCATCGCCATAGACATAAATATCAACTTCGCATGATTCTGACAATTGCTTGTAGAGATTTGCAATGAGGATGTTCATGCCGCCTGATTTCCCCGAGCCAGCTGGTGCCAAAGGTGATGTATGGAACGAGATTACACAGATTCTCATCTCGTCAGCCGCACCGTGTATCGTTTTTCAGCACCAAAACGAAACTTGTAATTCTCATCACCGCGTAAGAAATCGTAGTATTTTATACCTTCACCAATCGCTGCCATAATATCTTTCCCGATGATGACAATGCCGGGCGAAAACTGGAAGCAGTCTGGGTCAAAACCGGAATTGTACAGGTAGATACGGTCGTTCATTTGGAACGAAAAAAGTGCCGCGATCGGTTTGGAATCCAAAAATGCAACACGCATTCTCAACCATTGATTTGCCGCAAAGGCATCTACAATGGCAGTGAGGAAGTGACGGATTCTCTCTTGGAGAAAATCTTTTTTACCAGAACCTGATGAAGCCATGAGCCTGAAGAAGACATCAAGATGTGATGGCTCGAGCACTCTTATTTCAATATCTGTTGCTTTTTTCAGTTTGCGTCGAAGTTCATGACGTAATTTACCGGAAAGACCACTCAAATATCCTTCCCAAGAACTGGTAAGTGAAAGTATTGGGCAGAGATCTGCCGTTTCAGTGTTTACATCATTGACCAGGGAGGGGAGCAATCTGCACAGGGGGCTTTCAGTTTCCAGGGGAAAAATATCCAGGTGTAGATCATTACTTGTGATAAACAAAGCCAGTTCTTCGAGGATCTGTTCCTCATAACCGGGTAGAGTGATGATGTCGATAAGATCAGTAACCCTTTTATCAACAAGAAACGTCAGGGTGTTTTTCTTGACTGTTCCAGGTATGATACCGATAGGTTGGGTTTTATTCCAACAGATCATTACCTCGGGGTCATCCTTGAGAAGGTGGTAACACATGGCGCTGAACCATTCATAGCTTACAAATGGTGAGGTATGCGCCGCTTTTGAAAAAACGGTTTTCCAGATCGCTGAGCACTGACTTACCTTTTCAAATTTCATGGCTGAAGCGTGATTGGACATCACTGTTCTTGCGGTCATGGTTCCATGATTTCCATCCTAAAAAATTGTGAAAATGTATATTTTTATAGCAGCAAAATCCTGCTTTCTCAATTCCTTTCACTGAACTCACGTTGGTCGTGGAGGTGAAGATAAGTGCCTTTGTATAAGATCGGTTTTTGTAATATCGTGCAGCATGCGTGATCAAGGCAGGGTATATGTGCTTACCACGAAATGCCTTAAAGGTATAAGCATCAAAAAGGTATACTTCTTTCGGCGCGACCGCAAAACTATCCTCTACTTCTCCTACGCAACATCGATCAGTTGCCGTAAATAGATATCCAACCGGCTTTGTTTGATGAAAGGCGACAAAGATAGTCTGTCCTGAGGCGAGTCGTTCTGCAAGGGCAGTTTTAGATGTGTTCTCTAATTCAATAGGGCGTTCTGAGATACTGATATCAAGTGCCAATACCGGTTCAATTTCCTTTATTGAATCACATAGGTCACAAATGTACAGGCTGAGTGCTTCTTTCCTGATACATAGAGATGGATTTTGAAAACTACTGATCTTCAATACAAGCTCCGTTCCTGAGCGATCGTTGTTCCTGGACCATGGCCCGGATAGATTTTTGTTTGATCAGGCAGGACCATGAGCTTCTCCTTGATGCTTTTTAGAATCGCCTGCTCGTCGCCACCACGGAAAGAGACGTTGCCGTGTCCACCAGGGAATAGCGTATCCCCAGAAAAAAGATCAGTGCCAATAATAAAGCAACATCCGCCAGGTGTGTGACCCGGGGTATGGAGCACGGTAATTTTTTCATCACCGAATTCAATTATCTGCCCATCTTGAAGCTTTAGGTCAAAACCATGTGTCCAATCGAGAGAATGGATCGCAGCTTGAGCTCCGGTTGCCTTTTTAACCTCGGTTAATGCATCGATGTGGTCATAATGCCCATGTGTTGCGAGGATAAGTTGAATTTCAATACGCGATACCGCCTTTATGATTTTATCGGGTTCAGCTCCAGGGTCGATAATTATCGCGATATCTACGGATTTCAATACATAGCAATTGTTTTCTAATCCACCGACAACCAGTCGTTCGAAGACCATACGTTCATTATATCGTAATTTAATTGAAATGTCAACGACTACACCTGTTTGTTGCTATTAAAAGTGGAGAAACATCACGAGTGAAGGATTTATTTGGGTGGGGTTAAACCAACTTTGTCCATCAAGAATGCCCAGACTTCGGCTTGTTGTTCAATTGATTCAGTGATTGTCGTCCCGCCTCCATGTCCAGATTTTCTTCGAACGAGCAAAAGGATTGGTTTACCTGAATGGTTTGCTTCTTGCATGCGTGCAGCCATTTTCATGGTATGCAGTGGATAGCACCGAGCATCATTTTCACTGCCGACAAAAAGCATCGCCGGGTAGTCGGTTCCATCGATTACATTATGATAAGGAGAGTATTCACGCAAGTACTTGAATTGTTCGGGATCCTCGGCACTGCCGTATTCTTCAGCCCAGATATTTGCATAGCCAAACTTGTGATATCGGAGCATGTCAAGCAAGGGTACTGCACAGTACACGATCTTGAAGAGTTCTGGTCTCTGGACCACGACGGCTCCTACGAGCAGACCTCCGTTGCTGCCGCCGCCAATAGCCAGCTTATCGCGCCCGGTGTACTTGTTTTCGATAAGCCATTCAGCCGCCGCTATGAAATCATCGAAAACATTTTGTTTCTTGTCGAGCATGCCAGCTTCGTGCCATTCTTTACCGTACTCACCGCCGCCGCGCAGGTTGGGTATTGCGACCATACCACCGGATTCAAGCCACAGGGCATAGGTAGTTGAAAAATAAGGTTTCATTGGTACATTGAAACCACCATAACCAGTAAGGTACGTAGGATTTGTGCCGTCTCTTACGATATCTTTGCGGTGGATGAGGAACATAGAGACCCTGGTGCCATCCTTTGATTCATACCACACCTGTTCAGTCGTGTAATTTGATACATCGATCTCAATAGGCGGTTGGTGAAAGATCTCTAATTCGTCTTTATCGATATCGTACTGGAAAGTGGTTCGCGGATAAGTAAATGATGAAAACTGCACCCAGATATCAGCGGTTGACCAATACCCCCATATTTTTGCACTTCCCAAAGTGGGTAGCGGAATTTCTTTTAGATATTCACCATCTATTGAATAGATTTTGATCACTGTGTGGGCATTATGCGTGTATACTGCAAAAAGATGCCCGGCAATGCCGGCAATATATAGAAGGTTATCATCGGCTTCAGGGATTAGTACTTTCCATTCTTCTCTATTTGGTTTGTCCACATCTGCAATATAGACCATTCCTTTTGGCGCCTGGACATCAGTCCAAATAATGAGTTTGTCTTCGATGATGTTAATATCATATTGTCCATCAAAAGTGGTTGTGACCGGGACTATCTGATTGTTCTTTTGGATTTTTTGCAAGAATACTTCATTCTTATTAAATATCCCGCGGTAAAGCAACAGATACTTGCCATCTTCAGTTACAAGCACAGCGTGGTAATATTCTTTTACCGAGTCATGGGAAAAGACTTCAATATCTTGTGATAAAGGTGAACCTAATTTATGAAAATAGACTTTGCGCCAGTAGTTTTCTTCTCCTTCAGGTACTTCTCCTTTTAAAGGACAAGAAGAATAATAGAAACCCGAATTGTCAGGTAGCCAGGCAACACCGCTTTGGCGCCAGCCACGAAGTGAATCAGAAAGGATTTTTTGACTCGCAACATCCATTACCTTTATGATGATCTGTTCATTACCAGCTTCAGCAGTTCCAAAAGCCAGGTATTTCCCGTCGCGTGAGGGCTGGACGAGGTTCAGTGTTCTTCGTCCCCACTCATTTGGGTTCAACAGAAGGACTGCCGGAGCAGATTCGTGGTCTCTACAATAGTATGCCCAACGTTCCCATTCTTTCTTGGTTGTCCAGAAGAAGAGTCGGTCACTACCGAGCACTTTTTGAGGGGTTCGTTCATCATCATAACGCCACAAGGAAGTGAAGCGTTCAACCAGCCACTTGCGTTGGGGTAATTTGTTTATTATAGACCGTGTTATATCCTCCTGTTTTTGTAACCATGTTTGTACGTGAGGTTCTTCACTGCTTTCGAGCCAGCGATAATTGTCAAAAATTACGCTGCCGTGAAGTGTATCAACAACGGCTATTTTTTCTGTCGTAGGATAGTGAAAAGACTCGTACTTCAGCGTGCAGGTCACAAGACCCGTCAGCACGCATAGATAGAATATTTTATTTCTTATGAAATCAATTCGTTGTTGCCACATTAACATCGTCAAACAGGATTGCGGGAAAGACGCCCGCATGGGTTATGTGTGCAGTATTTTCTATGGCAATAATTCGCTGCATGGTTTCGTAAATATTGCCGGCAATCATCGCATCTTTTACTTGGCCGATAACCTCACCGTTCTCTACGTATAGTCCCGGCGATAATCCTATGGAGAAATCACCATTCAGAATGTTACCACTATGTGCACCAAGAGCACCGGCGACAATGATCCCTTGACCCATCCTTTTGATTAATTTTTCTAAAGATACTTCACCGGTTTTTATGTGAAGATGTTGGAGTGAGGGGGATGGTTTAAGGGCGATGGCTTCGCCAGACCAACGGGCTCTTTTAAAACCGTGGCCAGTTGGCTCGACCTTGTTCTTTTGCGCATAGCAAAGATCATAATAGAAGTTCTTCAGCACGCCATTTTCAACTATAGTGAAATGTCGGCATGGCGTGGCTTCGTCATCAACTGATCTGGCACCCGGGAGTCTATCATTGAGTGGGTCATTGTAGATGGTCAATTTCGTACTGAATAATCGCGCACCGATTTTCTTGCTAATGGGAGATTGTTTTTCATAGACAACCGCACCGTTGGTGGCGCTTTGAAGCCGCCAGGTCAGCGTATGCATACTTTCCGGCATGAAGAGAACTTTCATCCTTTTTCCTTTAGGATTCACTGTTCTCGAAGATTTGTTATACAGCTCGATCATCATCATCAGGTCTTTTTCCTGCATTTTCTCAAAGGCTTTGCCGGCGAAGATGCGGTGTATTGCTGCATACGAATTCGGATAGACTATTGCAACGACGACAGTATATTCCGAGGTTCTCGTTTTAATATCAGTACCAGCGCTATTCATGATGCGTACTTTTTCAATGGAGTCACCAGCAGTGATGTTGCACTGACCCTTGACCTTTGAACTTATTAGATTATGAATCCTTTCGCATTCGTCGACCAGGTTACGGTTAGACAATTTGCTCAGCGATGAGCTATATGTCTTGAGTTTTGGGGTGGTTTTGGTAAGAGGGAGATCAAAATTCGCTTCAACTCGACCCTTTAACGATACCAGACAATTATCCAAGAGTTCCTTGCGGTTTCTCAAGTTCTTTGTGTAGGCAAAGCCCAGTTTGTTATCTTTTATGATTCGAAGGCTCGTGCCTGACTGAATTTTGGTATCAATGTCACGCAGTTTTCCATTGTCAAACATCACTGATTCGGTGACTGCATCGCATGAGAATGCTTCTGCTTGGTCACTGATCGCCATAGCTTGCTCAAGAAGTTTGTGCAATTACTTACCTCCCACAATGATATTAGCGACGAGAATATGTGGTGCGCCATAGCAAGAACGTATATTCACCTGCCCTTTGCCGCAACCGCCGATCTTGCTCATTAGTACGTCATCTCCCACAGCGTGTATATTTTGCAGGGTTTTATAAAGGTTGCCTGCAATATTAATGTCGCGTACCATTTTTCCGAGTTTACCATTTCTTACAACGTAGCCATATTGGGCACCAAAGGTGAAATTCTCGCCACTCGTCTGTCCGCCTTTTGCGTCGAGAATATATAGACCATCACCCAAACGGTCAAGCAGGCTATCAAAAGTAAGATTGCCATTTTGAATAAAAATATTACCCATTCTTATGATCGGTGCATAGCGATAGTCCTCCGCAATACAGTGACCACTGAGTGGTTCTTTGAAAGCAGCTGCCGTGCGTCGGGAATGCAGTCGACCGGCAAGCACGCCATTTTTCATGAGTTGGGTTAACCTCGCTTTGGTTCCTTCGTCATCATACTTGTAAAAGCCCAAGGTATTAGGCATTGTTGGGTCATCTATTATGTTTAGTGCAGCATTACCCAGCTTTGCACCCATTTTCATTTTTTTCCGCATACTAACGTTGTTCTCAATTAAATCAGCTTCAGAAAAGTGGCCAAAGGCTTCGTGTGTGAAAACGCCAGCCAGGCTCTGATTTAGGATTGCATTATAGACACCTGCTTTGATTGGATCAGCCTTCAGTAGTTGCAGGGCGATCGAAGTCCGTTTTTCGAATTCCTCTTCCTGGTTTCTAAGTACAGCAAAGCCATTGCTACCACCGATACCTACGCGTACATTCTGGATTAGTGTACCATCCCGGCTTACAATTAGTCCGTTGATCCTTGTGGTAGTGAGCTGCTCTCTGATCCTACTCCCTTCTGTATTCGCGAAGTACTTATCGCGAATGAGTTCGCGATAAGTGATATTTGTCGTAGCAATCTTGCTTTCCTTGAGCGGAATACGATTGTACTTTCTGGTGAGTTCAATTTTTTCATCAATAGATATTTGCTGTGGGTCTTCAGCAAGTTCCGGCAAGAAGCAATCAACAATGACTTTGCTTTTTGCAAATCTAATTGGCTTATCGATGTTTTTGGAGATCAGAAGAGCATTTTCTTCTGCCCGAGCGATAACTTTATTAGCACTTTTTTTGTTCGTAAAAGCTACTGAAGATAAACCGCCGTTCTTCAGCATCCTCAGTACATAGCCGTCTGTAGAATTTGAACTCAGCTGGGTCAGCTCACGACCATTAAAGGATATCACTGTTTCTTTTTTGATCTCATAGCGGAGATCCGCGTAGTCGGTGTCTACTTTTGAGAGTATTGAAGTTAAGATATTAAGCATTATGTTCCATTTTCTTGGAAAGTAGAAGAATTATATTGAAATCGGCAGCAGAGTCAAGTTTCCCTCTATTTGATATCAAAAAGCAGAGATGTTAATAGTTAATACTAAACGGCGATGATGTCGGGCGTGCTATTTCCTGCGTTTTTTCTTACCTTTTTTCTCTTTAATTTTTCTTTTCGCCTTTTTTTCCTTTTTTAGCTTTTTCGCTTTACTTTTAGCCACCTTCTTTTTGGATATTTTCTTTTCTTCTTTTTCCTTTTTAGTGGCAGCTTGCACAGGCTTCTTTTCTGCCTTCTTCTCTTTCGGTTTCTTTTCCCTTTTCGTTTTTTTCTTTTTGTCTTTTTTGCTTTGGGTTTCTACTAGATGGCGCCGTTCGATCAGTTTCCTTCTCATCGTAATAGTATCCGAGTCGCTTTCTTCGACTAGTTCAAGGATTACCATTTCCGCACCGTCGCCGAGCCTTGGTCCGAGTCGGTAGATTCTCGTGTAACCTCCATGACGCTCGCTGAACCTTGGACCGATTTCGTCGCAGATTATCTTAACGAGTTTATGGTCTTGAATGTGACGGTAAATGCGTCGCCGGGCGGCAAGATCATTATGCTTAGCGAATTCTATTAGGTGTTCAGCAAGTTTCTTTGTTTCTTTTGCTTTTGGCAAGGTCGTTTTAATTTTTTCCAAAATGAATAAAGAGCGACATTGATTCCGTAACAATGCAATACGATGTTCCTTCTTTCTCCCCAATTTCTTTACTCGATCACCATGTCTCATAATCACTTACCTCGATACCATTATTTTCACGCTTAATTGACCTCTTTGCGCCTTTTCTGAGCCTTCTTCATTTATATATCTTCTTTCAGATATTTTTCAACGTCCATTTCAAGCTGCAGCGCTTCCTTGGCCAAATTCTTTTCTAATTCCTTGAGCGATTTTCGTCCGAAGTTCTCATAGGTAAGCAATTCTTTCCCGCTTTTTCTGACAAGATCACCGATTGTTTGGATATTTTCATTCTTGAGGCAGTTAGATGCCCGGACCGATATTTCTAGTTCGTCGATACTTCTCTTCAATATTTCCCGGATGCGGCGATGTTCTGCATCCAGTTGTTCTTTCGAAGTGAACTGAGGTTCGACTCCAACGTTGGTTATAAAAGATAGGTGGTGTTTGAGGAGACTTGATGCCTCGACTATTGCTTCGAGCGGAGTCAGACTACCATCAGTTTCTAAATTAATTGTGAGATAATCATAATCAGTTCTAGTCCCGACGCGGGTGTTCTTTATGGTGAAATTGACTGACAAGACAGGCGTAAAAATGGCATCGATGAAGATCGTTCCAAGCGGTACCTCATCATGTTTGAGAACATCTGCAGGGACATACCCGCGACCAGCTTCAACGGTCATTTCCACGGTGAAGTTCACCTTGGCTTCAGTTACCGTTAATATCTTCTGCGTTGGTGTTGTTATAGCTACGTCAGGATTTTTTTCGATGTTCTCAGCAGTATATTCTTTTTTCCCTTTGACTTTTAGATATAGGGTGCTGGGACCATCAGTTAATAATTTCACTCTGATACGTTTTAGGTTTATGATGACTTCTGCAATATCTTCGTAGACGCCAGGGATTGTGGAGAATTCCTGTAGCATGTCACCAATCCTTACTCTAGTTATGGCAGCCCCTTGAATCGATGACAATAATATTCTCCTTAGGGCATTGCCCATAGTAACCCCAAAGCCGCGTTCCATCGGTGATAGAATGAAACGACCAGAGCTGTCATTTGTGACTTCCTTATCAATCTCAATCTTTTTTGGCATGACTA
This sequence comes from uncultured bacterium, assembly GCA_965603515.1. Taxonomy (GTDB): domain Bacteria; phylum Hydrothermota; class Tepidihabitantia; order SM23-42; family SM23-42; genus JAUVZL01. Next base: position 7,682 of record CBFDDH010000018.1, on the reverse strand, counting down.
ATGGTTTTAAAGCCATAGTACCCCTCTATTTAGAATATAATTCAACTATCAAATTTTCTTGGATCGGCATTAGAATATCCTCGCGTTTAGGTGAGCGCACTATTGTACCAGTGATTTTTTCAACATCCAGTTTGAGCCAACCGACAATTTTTTCTGGATCGCGTTCATCCAGTGCTTTCTTGATGAACGGATTTTTCTTCTGTGCGTCGACGAGTTTAATAACCTGGTCCACCTTGACCATATAGGAAGGGATGCTCATTTTCTTGTCGTTGACCGAGATATGACCATGTCTGACCAGTTGTCTTGCGTGGGTTCTGGAAGATGCTATGCCAAGTTGGTAAACGACGTTATCCAATCGTCTTTCCAAGGCGATTAGAAGGTTTTCACCAGGGTTGCCGGTTTTTCTTGTTGCATCATTGAAAATTTTCCTGAATTGTCTTTCAAGGATTCCGTAGATTGCCTTGACTTTTTGTTTTTCTCTGAGCTGGATAGCATAGCTCGTCAGTCTTCTTCTGCCGATTTTGCCGTGACAGCCTGGCGGATAGCCCCGACGTATAAATGCACATTTATCAGTGTAACAACGACTTCCGCGCAAGAACAGTTTTTCACTTTCGCGGCGACAGATTTTGCATTTCGCTCCTATGTAACGTGCCACTATTACACCCTCCTTCGTCTTGGTGGTCGGCAACCATTGTGCGGTAAAGGGGTAACATCTTTGATCGCGGTAATTATTAAACCGACAGTTTGGAGTGTTCGAATCGCTGCTTCACGACCTGGACCTGGACCCTTTATTCTTAGCTCGACCCGTTTAACACCAAGAGCTAATGCCTCTCTTGCGACGCGGTCAGCACATTGCTGGGCAGCGTATGCAGTGCCTTTCTTGGTGCCTTTAAAACCTATTTTCCCTCCTGAAGACCAACACAGGACATTGCCTTTGCTGTCAGATATCGATACGATAGTATTGTTGAACGAAGCGAAGATATTGGCAATTCCGGCTTGCTCGGTTCCAACCGCTTTCTTACGTCTGGATATACTTGGTTTTGAGCCGCGCGTTCTCCTTGGTTTTGGCTTTCTCATTACTTCTTACCTCCTGGTCCAGCTTTACCTGACACGGTTTTCTTCCTGCCTTTTCTGGTGCGTGCATTCGTCCGCGTACGCTGTCCTCTTGCTGGTAAGCCAACCTTGTGTCTTGATCCACGATAGCTTCCTATATCGATAAGCCGTTTAACATCAGCGGAGATTTCTGCGCGTAAAGCTCCCTCAACTTTAAATTCTGCTTCGATCAGCTTCCTTATTTTCGTAATTTCTTCATCCGTCAGATCTTTAATCTTTTTGACAGAGTCAATGCCGGTTGTATGTACAATCTTTTGTGCAGAGTGAAGACCAATACCATAGATTGCCGTAAGTCCGTAGGCGACTTTTTTATTTGGTGGTAAATCAATACCTGAAATTCTTGCCATAAACCTCCTTGAAAAAGCAGATATTAGATTCTAGATGGTAGATTCTAGGTACTTGTGATATTTTGTTGTTCTTTCTTACTAGCATCTAGACCCTAGTATCTATTATCTGTCATTATCATCTGCCGTTTATCCTTGCCGTTGTTTATGTCGAGGGTTCTTACAAATGACCATAACAACACCTTTACGCTTGATAACCCGACAAGAAATACAGCGTTTTTTAACTGACGTTTTGACTTTCATAGTAACTCCTTAGTTTAAACAATATTATACACACGTTCGCGGAAAAATCAAGCACTTTACGCTCTTATGTCTTCTATTGGCCCTTCTAAGTTCTCTGATCACTTGTATCTCCAGACGATGCGACCTCGTGAAAGATCGTAAGGTGTTAGTTCGAGCAATACTCTGTCGCCGGGGAGGATTTTTATATAACTCATCCTCATTTTACCAGAGACATGAGCGAGTACTTTATGACCATTGTCTAGCTCAATACGAAACATTGCGTTAGGAAGAGTTTCGAGTATCGTACCTTCTGTTTGGATTAAGTCTTTTCTTGCCATTGCTTAATTTTCCACAATTCTTGTCAAGTTCATATTCCCCTTTTCTAAGATCGCAATAGTGTCCTCAAAATGACTCGATAGTGATCCGTCACGCGTAGATATTGTCCAACCATTGGACTCGGTTTTAACCTGGTAATTCCCTCTATTTACCATCGGCTCAATTGCTAGAACCATACCGGGAGATAGTACTGGGTTTGGCCCTTCAGCTACAAAGTTCGGAATGACGGGTTCTTCGTGCAGGGCTTGACCGACACCGTGACCAGTTAATTCTCTGACAACACTGAAACCGTTACTTTCGACGATTGTTTGGACACCGCGTGAGATGTCGGATATTCTGTTCCCTTTTTTTGCAGCTTTGATACCTTCTCGCAAGGCCTCTTTCGTGACCTCCATGAGTTTTCTCGCATCTTTTGATATCTCGCCGACAGCAAAAGTTCTTGCTGCATCGGCGATATAGCCTTGGTATTTAATACCAAGATCAACCTTCAGGAGATCACCGTTTGCAATCCTGCGCCCGTCTGGTATACCGTGAACGACTTCGTCATTCAATGAAATACAGCAGCTTTTTGGGAAACCACGATAGTTTAAAAAGGCAGCCGATGCACCACGATCTTTGATCGTGATATCAATCTGATCGTTCAATTCTATTGTTTTTATTCCAATCAAATCCATTTTCGAAATCTCTGAGAAGATATCAAGAATAATGTTGCCGGCAATGACCATTTTCTTAATTGCCTCTTCATCCTTAATTGGTATAGGCATTTATAATATTGGAAAGTTTCTTGAATACTTCTTCTTGAGAGCCAGTTGCTTCTGCACGCTCGTAGATGCGATGTGCTTTATAGAAATCAACGAGTGGTCGAGTTTCTTTTTCATAAACACCCAACCTCTTACGGATTAGCTTTTCGTTGTCATCGTTCCTCTTGATGAGAGTGGTTTTGCAGATATCGCACACTTGCTCCTGACGGGGTGGATTTGTTACGTAGTTGTATATCTTGTTACACTGGGGGCAGTATCTTCTGTTAATCAGCCGTTTGATTATCTCGGTTTCATTGAGGTGCATTTCAATCGCTACCTTTAGAGATAATGAAAGACGATTCAAATCTGAATTCAGGTTTTGGGCTTGATTCATGTTCCGTGGGAACCCATCGAGTAGGATATCGTCGGCTTTATGTTTTTCAATGAATTGCTTGGCGAATGCAGAAATGATATCATCCGGCACTAATGAACCATGATTCAAGTACTGAACGATTTTGGTGCCCAGCTCGCTTTTTGAAGCCACTTCATCTCGGAGCATGTCGCCAATGGAAAATTTTGTGGATTTATAGTGTTCGGACAAAAGATTCGCTTGGGTTCCTTTACCTACGCCAGGAGGGCCGAATAACAGAACCATCATCTTCTGCCTCTGATCTTACCCTTTTTCATGAAACCTTCATAATGGTACATCATTAATTGTGATTCGATCTGCTGGAGTGTGTCGAGTGCGACACCAACAATAATGAGAAGGGTGGTACCACCGAAGTAGAAAGGTACATTGAGGAAATTTATTAAATACCAGGGCACCAAGGCAATGAATGCAAGAAATAAAGCACCTGGTAGAGTGATTCTTGAGAGCACGTCATCGATATAATTAGCGGTCCTTGGTCCTGGCCTTATCCCAGGGATAAAGCCACCGTAACGTTTCATATTATCGGCCATTTCTACGGGGTTGAAGACAATGGATGTATAGAAATAAGTGAAGAATACGATCAGTGAGAAGAAAAGGATATCATATCCCCAAAACCCTGGTTTAAACATCAAAAGGATGTTTTTTAAAGCTGGTACATAAGCCCCTATTGTACTTGGGAACATGACCAGGGATTGGGCGAAGATTATTGGAATGACACCAGCTGTATTTACCCTTAAAGGTAAGAAAGTAGACTGACCGCCATACATTTTGCGACCAACAACACGTTTTGGATACTGGACTGGAATGCGGCGTGCGGCTTGGGTCATGATAACGACGCCAGCGACAATAGCGATCATAATAGCGATCATCACGATCAAATTTATAACCGACATACCTTGCGTAATAACCCGCTGCACGGTCTGCAAAAAGTAACCAGGGTATTCTTCAAGGCAGCCGACAAAAATAAGGAAAGAAATTCCGTTACCAATACCTTTTTCCGTAATTTGTTCACCTAACCACATAGCAAATATCGCGCCGGCGGTCAGGGTCAGCATGGCAGTTATCCGGAACCCCCATCCTGGATCAAAGACTATTGCCATAGGACCAGTCGCGCTCGTGAATTTCTGAGTTTCCAGGAAGATGGAGATGCCGGTAGCCTGGAATGCTGCCAATGCCACCGTAAGATATCTGGTGTACTGAGTTATTTTTCTACGTCCGGCTTGATCGCGCTGTAACCGTTCAATCTGTGGAAATACTGAACCTAGTAGCTGGAAAATAATCGAAGCTGATATGTAGGGCATGACCCCGAGAAAAAGAATGGCGGAGCGTGATAGAGCACCCCCGACAAAAATATCGTACATGCCTAATATATTTCCTGACTGTTTCAATTGAGCCATGAGAAGACCGAGCGCCTGGGCGTTTATTCCGGGCAAAGGGATATGGCCACCGAGCCGGTATACAGCGAGCGCAAAGAGGGTAAACAGTAACTTTTTCTTCAGGTCAGGTACTTTGAAGATATTTTGAAATGTTGACATCATGATAGTTTTTCTATTTTACCTTTAGCTTTCAGAATTTTTTCTTCGGCGGTTTTTGAGAACTTATGAGCCTTGACTGATAGTGGTTTGGAAAGCTCGCCTTGGCCAAGTATCTTGAGCATTTTACCACCCTTGATATCGCCCTTTTCTTTGAGATACTCCGGCGTTATTTCGGTGTCAGCATCGAATTTGTTCAATAATCCAACGTTAATTATTTCATAATGCTTCTTGAAAATGTTGGTAAACCCTCGTTTTGGGATTCTCCTCGTGATCGGCATCTGACCACCTTCATAGCCGAACTTCACACGATATCCTGATCTTGATTGATCGCCTTTCTCACCCTTTGTTGAGGTTTTGCCGTGTCCAGAACCTGGTCCGTGACCAACTCGTTTAGGTTTCTTTGTGGCACCTTTAGGCGGTTTCAATTCATTTAGTTTCATTTTCTTCTAGCTCCTGAACTTCAACAAGGTAAGATACTTGGTCGATCATGCCGCGTACCGATTTATTGTCTGGAAAGACTCTTGATTTACCGATTTTCAAAAGACCAAGTGCTTTCAGGGTTCGTTTGTGTTTCTTAATTTTCTTTATTGGACTTTTCTTCAGGATTACTTTTAATTTCTTCATGTCTTTTTCTTGTGAAATACTCAACCGGCTTATTACGCATTTCAGCCACTACGGCAACTGGCCGGACTGACTTCAATGCATCGATTGTTGCCCAGGCAAGGTTCGTGGGGTTATTTGAACCGAGCGATTTGGTTAGAATATTCCTAATGCCCACTGCTTCGCATACTGCTCGTACCGGACTTGAAGCAATGATACCGGTTCCGGTTAGAGCGGGTTTTAGTAATACATGGCTGGCTGAGAATTTTCCTTTAACAGTATGGAGTATTGTGCCTCGAGTGACATCTACCTTGACCATGTTTTTTCTTGCAATGCCGGTTGCTTTTTTGATCGCGTCAGCAACCGCGGTTGATTTTGCATGGCCAACACCGATGCCTCCAACACCATCGCCAACAACGACACAGGCGTAAAGCTTTAGTCTCTTGCCGCCTTTGACTACTTTGATAACCCTTTTCAACTCGACGACTTTCTCAATGAACGTATCAGAACTGTTCAACACTCAACCTCCTCTAAAATTCCAAGCCAGCTTTTCTGGCTCCTTCGGCTACTGCTTTAACACGACCATGATATTTATACCCTGCGCGATCAAAAGCTACTTCTTTGATACTATGTTGTATAGCCAGCTTACCGATTTTCTCGCCTAATTCAAGGGCTGCCACGGTTTTTTTCTTCTCTTTGAGGCTTTTGTCACCTACTGAGGAAGTGCTGCAGAGTACTTTCTGTTGACTGTCATCAATGATCATTGCATAGATGTGCTGGTTACTCCGGAAGACACAGAGCCTCGGTCGTTTCTTAGTACCGAAAATCTTCTTGCGAATTCTTCTCCGGCGTCTTTCTCGACCCACTAGTCTCATATCGGTAACTCCTTAGGTCTGGACAATCGCACGTTTACCGACCTTTTTCCTGATGAATTCCTTGGCATATCGTACACCTTTATGTTTGTAGGGGTCAGGTTTTCTTGTTTTTCTAATTTCCGCTGCGATATCACCAACAAGTTGTTTACTTATCCCTTTTATTGTTATGTAAGTAAGATCTCCTTTTTCTGCACTCTTGACCACTTTTATCTCGCACTTGATTTGCTTGGGCATAATAATAGTTTTGGGTTTGGAAAACCCTAAGAAGAGCTGTAGGTTTGAGCCACCCAACTGAGCGCGATAGCCAGTTCCTTGAATGATGAGTGTCTTTTCGAATTCTTTGATAACACCGGTCACCATATTTCTTATCAATGACCTGGTGGTTCCTTGCTGGGATGATGAATCTTTACTATTCTCCCTATTTTTTATGAAAATTTCGTTATCTTTTATTTCTACGATAACCTTTGAATTTATGTTCATTTCTAAATTGCCGAGTGGGCCCTGTACTTTGAATATGTGATCCGATAAACTTACCTTGACCTTATCAGGTATCGCAACTGGACTAAAACGCTGTTTCGCCATCTTATCTTCCACCTATGGATTGATGTGAAGGGATTTGCGTGAATACAAACGGATGTTTATCAGTAGACATTTGCTATTACTTCTCCACCAATTCGTTTGTGCCGGGCTTCTCGGTCACTAAGAACGCCTGCTGAAGTCGTCAGGATAGCCGTGCCTAGGCCACCTAAGACATATGGGATTTCTGCTTTTGAGACATAGACGCGACGTGAACATTTTGATATGCGTTCGAGATTTCTGATCACCGACTCACCATTCTTCGCATACTTCAACATGATGGTAATCTTCTTTTTCTTGGAATCCAGGGTGAAATTGTTGATGAAGCCGTCTTCAAGCAAAACCCTCAATATTTCAGTCTTCAGTCGTGAGTAAGGGACAGTGACTTCGATCTTTTTCGCGCGACATCCATTTCGTATGATCGTTAACATATCAGCGATCGGATCCATTAAGCCTCCTTAGATTTCTTTTTGTTTTATAGCCTTTCAATTTATCCATAGACTGTTATTTTAGCTAAATCTCAAAAAATGTCAAGGGGTAAAAGCCTATCGAATGATAGGGTCTTGTATGGTTCCGTACCAGGCAAATATTGACATGGATTTGAATTGTTGTATAATAGTGTCCTATGAAGCAGAAAAGAACTCAAGGTATGGCAGTCATCGCCCTCTTGATTTCTCTCGTAGTTGCAGCGATTATTATCTACGTAGCGATTACTCTATATACTGGCGATTCTGATCAAACTATCAAAACACCTATTGACAGAAGTAAGGGCGTGCAATGTTTGTCTCAGATTCGACGCATTGAGACATCGCTGCAAATATATCGGATCGACCATGGGCAATACCCATCGAATCTCGATGGCTTGGAAGATCTTTCAAAAGACGAATTCTTTTGTCCGGTAACTGGTAGCC
>CBFDDH010000017.1:0-52555 GCA_965603515.1 uncultured bacterium | reverse complement strand
GCGATAAAAAAACTCGGGCTGAAATATGTTGTAATAACTTCAGTGGACCGTGATGATTTAGAGGATTATGGCAGTAGTCATTATGCAGCGACAATTAGCGCCATAAGAAAGGAGAACCCAGAGACCAAAGTTGAAGCCCTTATCCCAGATTTCTCCGGTAAGGAACATTTAAGAAAAGTAACTGATGCTAATCCTTTTGTTATCGGTCATAATGTTGAAACAGTCGAGCGTCTCACCAAATACATAAGAGACCGAAGATGCGATTATGAAAAATCTCTTGAAGTTCTTAAGCTGATAAAGAAGTTAGACAATAGCATCTACACGAAAAGTGGGTTTATGCTTGGTCTGGGTGAAGATAAAGAAGAAATCATTCAAACATTAAAAGACCTAAATGCAACGGGTGTTGATATTGTTACTATTGGGCAGTATTTGCAACCAACAAGAAAACACCATTTTGTTCAGAAGTACTACACGCCAAAAGAGTTTGATGAATTCCGTGATATCGGCGAGGACATCGGCATAGAACATGTTTTAAGCGGACCTTTAGTTCGGTCCTCATATCACGCTGATAAAATAGCCTTGATTTGTTCGGCTAGAACCTAAGTCCCAAGTACCAAACTCAAATACTTAAATTCCAAACATCTTTGGCTATGATATTACACAAAGTCCGATACTCTAATAATTACCAGAATGTCGGAATGTTATGGAGTGTACTGAGTCCTCTCATTGTACAGATAAACCAGATTTTCCTGATCAGGGTCTAATTATCATTGATTTACAGAGAATTTTCTTGACTGTTTCACATTCTTCTATATAATTGAAGGAATATCACCATGTTAAAACTACTGAGTAAAATATTCGGCACCCAGGTTGAACGCGAGATGAAGCGGCTTTGGCCAAGAGTCGGTGAAATCAATGAGTTTTTCGAAAAATTCAAAGACGTTGATATCGGCAAAACATCTGAAGACCTGAGAAAGAGGATCACGCAGGGTGAACCAGTTGATGATGTGCTCGCTGAGGCGTTTGCATTGGTTAAAGAGACATGCCGCAGACTACTTGGCAAAAAGTGGGAAGTGGTAGGGATTGAGACCGAGTGGAATATGGTGCCTTTTGATGTCCAGTTAGTCGGTGCGGTCGTGCTCCATGAGGGGAAGATCGCGGAAATGAAGACTGGTGAAGGCAAAACCCTTGTTGCGACAATGCCCCTTTATTTAAATGGCATGACTGGGAAAGGCGCTCATTTGATAACGGTCAATGATTATCTTGCACAACGTGACCGAGAGTGGATGGGACCAGTCTATGAGTCACTTGGTCTAACGATTGGCGTGCTCCAGTCAGGTATGGATAATGAGTTGAGAAAAGAAGCTTACCGTTGCGATGTAACATATGGTACAAACAATGAGTTTGGTTTTGACTATCTTAGAGACAATATGGTATGGCGCTTTGAGGATAAGGCTCAGAAACCTCATCATTATGCGATCGTTGATGAGGTCGACAGTATCTTGGTCGATGAAGCACGTACCCCGCTCATAATTTCAGGACCGGTTGAACATGAAACCAAAGCATTTAATGAGCTGAGTCCAATTGTCCAACGTTTGCATTCAACCCAGACAGTGCTTGTTAATCGAGTCGTTGCTGATGCGAAGAAGATGCTTGACAATGGTGAGGATGAAAAAGAGATAGGCAAGATGCTTTTGAAGGCGCATCGCGGTGCCCCAAAGAATTCACAGCTTCTGAAACTCGAGCAGGAGCCAGGTATCAAAAGATTGATTGAGGGTGCAGAACTCAATTATCTGCGTGACAAATCCTTTGCCGAGATCGATGATGACCTGTATTTCGTCATTGATGAAAAATCGAACATCATAGACCTAACAGAAAAGGGTGCTCAGTTTGTTTCACCTAATAACGCGGCGATGTTCGAGTTGCCAAACCTGAGCGAAAAAATCGGGGAGATAGATAAGGATGATAAACTGACCCAGAAGGAAAGGATTTTTGCCAAGGAAAAAGCTTATCAAGAATATGCCAAAAAGAATGAGACTATAGCTAACCTTCGTGCGCTTTTAAAAGCCTATTCATTATTCAAGAAGGATGTCGAATATGTTGTTCAGGATAGTCGGGTTATCATCGTTGACCAGTTCACCGGTCGACTGATGCCCGGACGGAGATTTTCTGATGGTTTGCATCAGGCGCTTGAGGCCAAAGAACAAGTTCGCGTTCAAGAGGAGACCCAGACATTTGCTACGATAACTATCCAGAACTATTTCCGTTTATATGAGAAACTTGCCGGCATGACCGGTACCGCAGTCACTGAAGCCAATGAATTCTGGGAAATATACAAACTGGACGTTGTTGAAATTCCGACCAAAGAACCAGTGCGCAGGATTGATTATGAAGATATTGTATACCGTTCACGCCGAGAGAAATACAATGCGATCATTGATGAGATCGTAAAATGGTATGAAAAGAAAAGACCGATCCTGGTCGGTACGACCTCAGTTGACGTATCTGAGGTTTTATCCAGACTCCTTAAACGGCGCGGTGTATCCCATGAGGTACTCAATGCAAAGCACCATCAAAGAGAAGCTCTTATTGTAACCAGCGCGGGACAACCTGGAGCGGTTACGATCGCGACCAATATGGCAGGTCGGGGAACTGATATTAAACTTGGTAAAGGCGTTGTTGAGTGCGATCAGTGTTGCATCAAATGTCTGACCAATGATTGTGCGCAGTGCGAACACGAGCGGAAAAAAGAATGTCTTGATGATGTCCCCTGTGGTCTTTATATAATAGGTACTGAAAGGCACGAGGCGCGTCGTATTGACAACCAGTTGCGCGGTCGAAGCGCTCGTCAAGGCGATCCCGGCTCGACAAAGTTTTTTCTGTCGCTCGAGGATAATCTGATGAGGATTTTTGGCTCGGACAATGTTGCTAAGTTCATGGACCGCTTTGGCGGTGAGGAACAAAAACCACTTGCCCATCCATTGGTCAGCAGGGCGATCGCTAATGCCCAGAAAAAGGTTGAAGAGAATCATTTTGAAATAAGGAAACACCTATTAGAGTATGATGATGTAATGAATACACAACGCGGTGAGATTTACAAGAGAAGAGATAAGATCCTAAAAGGTGAGAACCTGAAAGAGATGGTGATACAGTTATTCGATAAAGCAATAGAGGATATTCTCTGGAAACACACGGATTCAAAAACCAATCCAGAACAGTGGGATTGGGAAACTATCAAGGCTGAATTCAATATGCTGTTTCTTACCGACCTGTCGATCCCTAAAGATAAAATCCCCAAAATGAGGCAGGAAGAATTGCTCGATATGCTTCTTGAGCGGGCAAAAGAAAAGTTATCCTGGCGCGAGCAAGAGCTCGGTGAAGAAGTGTTCCTCGAATTGTTAAGGTTCGTCTTGCTCGGAACAATAGATAATAAGTGGCGCGATCACTTATATAGCCTGGATGCGTTGCGAGAGGGTATTAGACTTCGCGCCTACGCGCAAAAGGATCCTTTGATCGAATACAAACACGAATCATTTAAGATGTATGATCAATTACTCATTGATATTGCCAAACATTCATCCGGGTTGATCTTCCGCGCGCAACCTGGTCCAAAGCAACGCAAGTCTCAACCGATGAAAGAATACAAACCGAGTGCCATTTCGCGGCCCGGAGCAATGCCGCAGAAGCCTCAATCAGTTAGTGGCAAGAAAAAAGTTGGACGCAATGATCCTTGTCCCTGTGGTAGCGGAAAAAAATACAAGAAGTGTTGTGGGAGGAATGTCGCATGAAGCCATATCAAGTTCATCTCTTTAGTGACGATAGTAAGATCCCTGATTTTCTGCCTTCAGAACCCTGTTTTGTTTATGAAAACAAGAAGTATCTTAATTTTCTTATTTATGATTGTTTCCATCTGAAAAATAATGACCATTTGAAGAACATCGCCAAAGCGGAAATCGAATCGAGCGGTATTATTGCGGCAGGCGATCGAAGTAAGGCGATGGAAGAATTGCGAAAGAAAATGCTGGAGATAAAGAAACTTGACGCCTTACTCATTTTCCCGGATGAAACGGCTGCACTCCTCGCATTGTTTTCTATTTTTGGAGAAAAAGCAACTTTTTTCATTGATTACGAAACTTCACCGACCATTGCGGCAGTATTGCAGTATCGTAATCTTGAATACTATGACCATAAGGACCTTGACCGACTGGACAAGCTTTTAAGTGCCAAGAGTGAAAAGGTGATAATCGTCGATGGCGTATATGGATGGCTCGGTAAGGTAGCACCGGTAAACGAATTGATAAAGGTTGCCGCAGCTAATGAATGCATGATAATTGGCAATGAGATGAATTCTTTCGGGCTTCTCGGTCGCGAAGGTCGCGGTTTCATAGATCTATTCAATCTCTACGATGCAGTTAATATCGATGTCGGAAGTTATAGCAGATTCCTCGGTGGTTTCGGATTTTATGTTGGAGCCAAGAGATATTTAGTAAATAAGATCAGAGAAAATATAAATGAGATACTGCAACCGCTACCTCAGTTTATGTTATCTGTTAATATCGCAGGTCTTGAATTGATTAAAGCGGGTGAGGCTAAGAACAGTAAAATACGGACATTGTGGAAGCATAGTCGGTACTTAATTACCCGCTTGAAACAACTGGGTTTTACTACGGATAGCGATACGCCAATGGTTGTAGTAACCTTCAGCAACAATGAAGAAGCTGGTGAGTTTACTAAGAAATTGTTCTTTGAGCAGATCATAGTTGCTCAGAATAAAGAACGCATAAGATTGAATCTTTCGATTGAACACAGCAAGGAAGATATCGATCATTGTCTTGAGAAGTTTGAGTTGATCGGTCAGGAAATGGGGATTATTGGTCCGTCGTAGATGACACAAGCTTGAAAACATGATGACCCCTATGGATCAAGGTAATGTAATCACACCGGGCGATCTTATCCTTGTCTACCTGGATGCCAAGCGCCAGTACTTGGTGGAGGCGGCAGACAAATTGAATCTTTCATCAGATCTCGGTAATATGGATCTTGGTGAGATTATTGGTAGACCGTTCGGATATGTAGGCGAGACCCATCTAGGCAAGAAATACTACTGTCTTAAACCTTCAACTGCTGATCTTATGTTTAAAGTGAAACGAAGGACAACTATTGTTTACCCTAAGGATCTCGGTTACGTTCTTGTTGAAACTGCAATCGGCCCTGGGTCTAGGGTTATTGATGTGGGTACTGGCAGCGGTGCTTTAGCTATGGCGCTGGCTAAGCTTGTCGCGCCTGACGGTATGGTTTTTTCATACGAGCGACGCGAAGAATTCATCGAGAATGCCAAACACAACATTGAACGAGCAGGCTGTCTGCAGAATGTCAAGTTCCATTGTCGTGATGTCGCCATAGAAGGTTTCACTGAACAGGGTATTGATGCAGTTTTTCTTGATGTAGCTGAACCATGGGCGATTGTACTTAAGGCAGCTGATGCATTGAAAGGCGGTCATTATCTTATTTCCTGGAGCCCAAATGTTGAACAAGTGAAAAGGACCGTCGATGTTCTAAGAGAAAATCAGTTTATACGCGTACGCGTGAGCGAAATACTTGAACGTGAAATCCTGGTACGCCAGCAGGGCGTTCGCCCCAAAGAACGAGGCATTACGCACACCGCGTACCTTGTGAGGGCACAAAAAGTAAATACTAAGCACCAAGAACCAAACTCCAAGAACCAAATAGACCGAAGAAACGTTATTAACGTTCAAAACGATCTGAACGATTAAAGCGGTTTTTTTATTTCAGATACGCCAGTGGATCTACAGGCTTACCATTCTTACGTAATTCAAAATGCAACATTGGTCCGGATAACGAACCACTTTCACCGATCCGACCGAGAATTCTGCCTTCAGATATTTCTTGACCAACTTTGACGAGCATCTCGGCAAGGTGTCCGTATAATGAATAGTAACCATCCATGTGGTCGATGAGCACCAGGTTGCCATATCCCATAAAGCGATCCGCGTACACAACTTTACCGGGTGCTACAGAGTGTACATTATCACCGTAACTGGCGCTAATATCGATGCCATTATTCTTGGTTTTTGTGTTGTACTTAGGGTGGATTATCTTGCCGAATTTCGTTACAACACTGCCCCGACACGGCCAGGGTAAGGTGCCCATTTTCTTTTCAACGTATTTTTGTGAGATTTTTTCTTTAGCTCTTTGTTTCTCGAGCGCCACAATTAATTCTTCGAGTTTACGCTGGGCACTTTTCAGGTCCTTTTCGAGTTGTTTTTTTCTATTTTCTTCTTTGGCTACCTGATTGAGGATATCTTTTTTCTTCTTTCTCTCATTGCCAAGGAGCGATAACTCACTTTCTTTTTCCGATTTCCTTTGCTCAAGAATGTCTATCAATTCCTCTCTCATTCTTTTATCAGTAAGATAACGTTCCCAATCAGCCTTGAATTCAAAGAAAGCCTGCTGGTCGTCTTTGGCAAGGATCTGGAGATAGTATGACGATGAAAGGATTTGGGGTAGTGATTTTGAGGAAAGGAGAATTTCCAGTTTGTAGAACGGTGTCCACTTATAAAGTCGGATGAGTCGTTGGCGCAGATCATCCACGCGCAGTTTCATTTTGGATTCCAGTTTGGCAAGCCCTTTCGATAGCTCGTAGACATTTTCTTTTTCTCGACTCTCTTGAGAAGTTAGTTCATCGATGTATTCAATCGTTAGATTAATACCTTCATCGATCTTCCCAAGGTGAGCAAGGGTACCGACTTTCTGTTTTTCTAATTGTCTTATTTCTTTTCTGACGGTGGTAAGTTTTGTCTTTAAGCCATCTAATTCTTTTTGCTTCTCAGGGATCTGCGTGACCAGACATAGAAAAATTACTATGAGCTTCATTTTAGAAATCTACGTAAGGCAAGACTTGAACCGATGATGCCTAATATGATACCGCATAGTATGGAACCAAGGAAAAAGTACCCCTGTGGAAAATAGATATTACTCAGGAAAGAGACAGCGACCCGCTTGGTAATAACGGTCAAGACAAATGCAATAAAACCACCCATGATGCCTTGTATAATACCTTCAAAGGTGAACGGGATAGCAATGAACGTATTAGAGGCACCGACAAGTTTCATAATGTCAATCTCAGTGGAGCGCGCAAATATTGTTAGCTTTATTGTCTGAAAAATTACGAAAACGACAGAAAAAATTATGATCAGCAGCAATGCGATATCAAAGGTGGTTATTACACCCGTTATTTTTTTTAACTGGTCAACGAGTTCTCCGCCATAGATCGTTTCCCGAATACCTCTAAGGAGCATTACTTTATCGCTGATCTCCTCAAGACCTCGGGCATTTCGGAATTTGGCGAGTAGTTTTATGCGTATGGATGCGGGTAGCGGGTTGTTTTCAAATACACTGAGAACTTCTTCTGTTTCCTTTAATTCAGCCTGCAGATCTTTGAGCGCTTGTTCGGAAGAAACATATATAACTTCACGAACGCCATTGATCTTCATAATATTAGATTCGAGTGCTTCATAATCGGCATTTTGTTCAAGAAATGCTATTATCTCAATTTTCTCATCGAGAATATTGAGAAAATGATATAAGTTAACAGTTACAAAGGCAAATAATGATAAGAGAAAAAGCGATATTGAGGTAACGAGCAGAGACATGAGGAACAGCGAAGCATTTCTTGTTATGGTTCGAAGGCCTTCCCGTATTCCTATTCTCAGTGACATTTTTATTCGTCGGAGGCGAGCTTACCGTTCTCGATACGGAGCATCCTTTTTTTAACCTTTTTTATAAGCTTCAGATTGTGTGTTGCCATGAGAACGGTTGTACCTTTGTAATTGATATCGAGTAGAACGTCAATTATTTCCTGGGAGCTTTTTTCATCGAGATTACCAGTTGGTTCGTCGGCAAGGAGTATATAAGGGTCTCGAACCAGGGCTCGAGCAATGGCGACCTTTTGCTGTTCACCACCTGATAACTGGTAGGGAAATGAGAATTTTTTGTGACTGAGACGTAGATAGGTCAATATTTCCAACATTTGTTTTCTCAAGTCACGAGGTTGTGTATTAGTTACTTCAAGGGCAAAGGCGACATTTTCTTCTAAGGTGCGATCTTGAAGCAATTTGAAGTCCTGAAATATTACACCGATTTTTCTGCGTAATTTGGGGATATTTTTTTTCTTCAGCAATCTAAGGTTTTGGTCTAATACCTTTATTGTACCTTTGCTTGGTTCTTCATCCTTGTAGATCATTTTCAAAAGAGTGCTTTTGCCTGCACCGGTTTTACCGTTGATAAAGACGAATTCACCCTTTTCAATGAAAAACGAAATGTCTTGTAGTGCTACCCAGTCTTTCTGATAGACTTTGGTAACATTATCGAAAGTTATCATCTAATTAATCATAGTCATAATTCCCAATCTGTCAACGGCTGGAATGTGAGTAATTGAGTTATTGAATTATTAGAATGAATCGGTAGATAATTAACGCATACGTAAGGAACCGCTTTACATTTCTTGAAATTCTATCTGTAAATCTCCTTGAATATCTTGACTCTATTATGAATTATTGCTATAATACGAGGTGAAGGTTGTCGCGGTAAATCGCAAAGCAAAACATGACTACATGGTGCTTGATACTTATGAAGCAGGCATCGTACTGCGCGGTGGTGAGGTAAAATCGCTGCGCCAGGGTAATGTTTCAATGAGCGATGCGTATGGCGAGGTGATCAACAGCGAAATTTTCATATTCAATTTACATATCTCAGCGTATAAACACACTACAGTAGGCAAATCTGATCCTAAGCGGAAGCGCAAGCTTCTTCTCAACAAAAGAGAGATTAAAAAAGTGTTTGGTTTAGTCCATCAACGCGGGAACACTTTAATACCGCTAAAGATGTATTTTAACGACCGTGGTTTTGCCAAGATTACGCTTGGTGCGTGTCGACGTAAACGTGTCTACGATAAGAAAGAAAAAATTCTAAAGCGAGAAATTGAGCGGAAAGTTGCTCAGATGAAAAGGGCAGCGCGATGACCCTTATTCTATTATCGATTTTCTCACTCCTTCCTCATCACTATGAAGTCGCATACGAAGATACAAGCATAGATATCGAGACCAAACGTGTGGAATTCCAGGATTACTTGCCTCTGAAGCCGATTGCTGGTCTGCTCGGTCTACATTATGTGCATGATAATACCACACAAAGATTATTACTCAGTACTGGCGAGCGTAAACTTCTTGTTATCGGTGATATAGCTACAATGATGTGCAATGGCGTAGCCAAGAATCTTGTTTTTCCTCCTCTTTATATAGGTGGTGACATTTATTTCCCGACAAATGAAATAATCCCTACCTTAGGTGGAATTTTTGATAAGCTGATATTTATCAAGGAGATCAAAGAAGCACCACTTATCAATAACATAAGCCTTACGACAAGAGGCGATTCGACAGTTTTGAAATTTGATTGGCAAAAGGCGATAGATTTTGATGTTCGATATCTGGTGAAAAAAGTGGTGGTGGAGATCGATGGACAGTTCAAGAAAACTGGTGGGCTCAAGCCGGTTGGTTCGATCAAGTCAGCAAAAGTGTCGCGTTTTAACACCTATACAAGCTTGGAATTTGAAATTGAAGATATCAATGCCTATTTGGAAAGAGGGAAAGAGGTTATTCTATACCGCAAGATCAGCAAACAAGTGCATTTGATCGTCATTGACGCGGGGCACGGTGGCGTTGACCCCGGCGCGGTCGGTAAAAAGGGATTGTATGAGAAGGATGCGAATCTCGATATTGCAAAATTCTTGCGTACTTATATCTCTGATTCACTCAAGATCAAAATTATCATGACCAGAGAAAAAGATAAATATCTTTCGCTGAAAGCGCGGACCAGTATCGCCAATCGCAACAGTGCTGATCTGTTCATTAGTATCCACTGCAATGCATCGGCCAAGACTGCTAAAATGACTGGCTTTGAAACCTATTTTCTCTCTGAGGCGCGGACCACTGAAGCCCGTGCCGTTGCCATGAGGGAAAATGCGTCGCTCAAGTTTGATGGTGTGGAGCCTACAAATATCGTAGAAGAGATTCTAGTGGATCTTGTGCAGACAGCGTATCTTGAAGAATCAAATAAATTTGCCGAGTACATTCAGGACCATGCAAAAAAACAATTGTCTGTCCCTTCACGCGGGGTCAAGCAAGCTGGGTTTTATGTTTTACGTGGAGCATACATGCCGGCAGTCCTGGTTGAATGTGCATTTGTGTCGAATCTAGCGGAAGAAAAATTGCTGAAGCAGAAGTCATTTAGGAAAAAGCTTGCCTACTGTATTTATAGTGGTATCAAAGATTATATCGAGGATTATGAGAGGAGACTGAATAATTGAACAGTAACCCGATCGGCATATTCGATTCCGGTATCGGCGGGCTGACCGTAGTTAAGGAAATACGCCGGATTTTGCCGAATGAGAATATCGTTTATCTAGGAGATACAGCGCGGCTGCCTTATGGAACAAAATCAGTCGATGCTATTATTCATTACTCTCTGGAAAACGCTGATTTTCTCATTTCGAGGGGAGCAAAACTTATTGTCATTGCGTGTTATTCATCTACTTCAGTTGCTTTTGATATTGTAAAGAAACATCTTTCCGTGCCGGTGATCGGTGTAATTCAGCCCGGTGTTGAAAGGGCAATTGAATTAACCAAGAACGGAAAAATCGGTGTTATTGGTACAAGCCTGACAATATACAGTGGCGCTTATGAAAAAGCTTTTCGCCAAATAAATAAGCGGTGTGAGGTTTTAGGCAAGGCATGTCCATTATTCGTTTCGCTCGTTGAAGAGGGATGGCTTGACCATCCGGCGACAGAACTCATTGCCCAGACATATCTTCGACCATTCAAAGAAGATAATGTCGATACCATTCTTTTGGGTTGTACACACTTTCCTTTATTAATGGAGGTTTTTCAGAAAATCATGGGAAGCGTTAATTACGTAGATGCCTCCAGGGAGGTGGGTGCCAAGGTGGCGGAAGAATTGGAAAGATTGGATATTGAACACGGAGAACCGGGCGGCGACCTGGCGATTTATCTGACTGACCTGTCAATGAATTTCAAAGATATCGGTGAGCGCTTCTTGGGTGAACCGATGAGAAATTTTTCGAGGGTAACTTTGAAGGGGAAATGAGCGGGATTGATTTGGCAGTGATTCAGCAGTTCTTCCCGTTCTCTTCGAGCCTTCTTGGCTATGGAGTCTAAATGAGAATCGACGGTAGAGAACCTGGTCAATTACGAGATGTCAAGGTTGAACTCGATTACCTCGAGTACCCTGCAGGTTCGTGCTTGATTACCTTTGGTAAAACAAAGGTGCTCTGTGCGGTCAATATAGAACACAAAGTTCCTCAATTTCTAGTTGGCCAGGGTAGAGGTTGGCTTACTGCTGAATATTCAATGCTCCCTGCTTCCACTAAAGAAAGGACCAGACGTGAGGCAAAAGCGGGTAGGTTGAACGGTCGCACTCAAGAAATCAGACGGCTCATCGGTCGTTCTCTACGACCTGTCTTTGACCTTGGTTTAGTTGGTGAAAAAACCTTTATTATTGACTGCGATGTTATTCAGGCTGACGGTGGAACAAGAACCGCGGCAATCAATGGAGCCTTTCTTGCTCTCTACAGTGCAGTGGAGAAAATGATGGTCAATAAGGAATTTTCTGCTTTTCCGATAACTGATTTTGTTGGCGCAGTGAGCGTAGGGATTGTTAATGGTGAAATACTGCTCGATCTTTGCTATGAAGAGGATTGCGAAGCAGAAATAGACATGAATATTGTTATGAGTGGCCGGGGCAGATTGATCGAAGTCCAAGCAACTGCAGAGCACCTTCCAGTCGACCGCACTGAATTTGACAAGATGATCGATTTAGGTGGACATGGTATAGCGCAACTTGTTGACTTGGAGAAAAAGCTCCTTGGTAGAAGTCAGATATAAGAAATTTCAAAGGATAGTTAGTGAAAAACAACGGGGTAAACGTATTGATCATTACTTGATTATCGCAGGTATTGGTATCTCACGTAGTTTAACACAAAAATTAATCGATAGAGGCAAAGTTTTAGTGAATGACCATCCGGTTAAACACTCATACCGTGTTAAGACCAGTGACGATATTTCAGTTAGCTTTGAGCTTCAACCTGCACCTGAGATAAGAGCTGAGGATATCCCGCTCGACATTGTCTATGAGGATGATGATATAGTTGTCGTCAATAAACAAAAAGGGGTTGTTGTTCATCCAGCGCGCGGTAATTTCGAACACACCATGGTCAATGCCTTACTCCATCACTGTGGTCGATTGCCGACTTTAGGTGACCGGGTACGACCAGGTGTCTTGCACCGACTCGACAAGGACACAACTGGTCTGATCATGTTTGCCAAGACCGATGATGCACTTGGCAAAATCGCTAGAGCGATTCAGAAAAGGTTCGTTAAGAAGAAGTACGATGCTCTTTGCTGGAACTATCCAGGTATGCATGATGGCGTGATCGAGGCGCCGATAGGTCGAAGCGGATTAGATCGTAAGAAGATGGCAGTGACGCCTCTTTCCTCAAAGGACGCAACGACTAAATACGTAGTAAAAGAGCGGTTTACAATTGCCACGTATCTGGAGGTTTCACTCATTACTGGACGGACCCACCAGATAAGAGTACATTTCAAACATGTCGGGTGTCCGATAATCGGCGATAAGGACTACGGTGGTAGAAGTCCAGGTGTTGTGAGCAAAGGAAGAAACCTGCCAAAATTCAAGGCGATACTCTCGCTCATTGATCGTCAGGCATTAAATTCATCAGAGCTGAGTTTTCAACACCCAAGAACAAATAAAAGCGTAACATTCAACGTACCTTTGCCTGAGGATATGACCCGCGTGCTCGACTACTTAAGAGCGAATTGCCGAAATTCATGAACGGCATTTATCTTGACTTGTTGCGTCGTGAAATTGAGGACCGGGTTGTTAACCGCTATATCGACGAGATTTGTATCAAGCAAAAGTTGCTGCAAATTGTTCTTGGTAAGCAGGCGCTATTTGTTTCTCTTAGTTCTGAATTGCCGGCGGTGTATCTATCAAAGCGAGTAAAAATTGGATTTGATAAACTCGAGAAATTCACCAATGCTATAAGTTCAAACCGTATTGACCGTATTGAACAGCCTGATTTTATGCCGGTCATTAAGATCATGGTTGAGAAAAAACGTGCCACAAATCGGGCGTGTGCTCAGTTGATTATTTCTTTATACCGTGAAGCACCTAATTTTATAATAAAGACTACCCGAACAAAAAAAAGTCTGTATTCAAGGCATATCGAGAAAAAACCTAAGAGATCGATCCTCGATGTTTTACCACAAGAGCTGGAGCAGGTCTACAGAAAACAACCATCAAAATTCCCCGCCTACTTATTGATGGAATTCGAGGGGTTAGATAAAAACCTTGCAGGTGAGCTGACTCCAATACGCATTGTCCGTCTTCAGAAAATCCTTGAATGTGGTAAGCTGAAGCCCCGTGTGGTTTCTATAAGTCCTTTCAAACTCAGCCTTTTTGCCGATGAGTATTTGAGAGAGTATGATTCATTAAATCCATTGTTTGATGACGGCGTCAAACAGTTCCTCGATGCTAAAACCAAGGAATCAATTGCGGCACGCAAAGCGGCAATGATTAGAAATATTAAAAGGCAGCTTGTTCGGTTACAGCAGAAAGCATTGAGTAATGAAGAGATCGAATCCTACCGCATTAAAGGGGAACTTATCCTCGTTAATCTAACAAAGATCAAGAAAGGTGCCCAGCACACCTGCGTACGAAATCCCTATGATAACAAAGAAATTGTAATAACATTAGATCCACAAATCACAGCTCAAGCAAATGCTCAACACTGCTTTTTAAAATACAAGAAACTCAAACGCGGTCTACCAAAGATACAGGAAAGAATCAAACGACTCGAACAGGAAATCACGGAGATTGAAGATGGGTCTATTAAACCACCTGACTTGGTAAAGACTCAACGCGGGAAAGACAAGAGAGGCGAACCATTTCATACCTTTGAACTTACCTCAGGAGCACACGTGTATGCGGGTAAACATGCACGTTCTAACCAGGAACTGACATTTGCTTTTGCCCGACCAAATGATTATTTCTTTCACATCAGGAGTTATGAAGGAGCCCATGTTATACTCAGAGCTAAGATACCGCGTGGTCAGAGGCCTAATAATCGAGATATTAATGACGCGGCATCAATTGCTGCTTATTTTAGCAAAGCAAAGAAACAAAAAAATGTACCGGTGTCATACACGCAGCGTAAGTATTTGAAGAAAAACAGAAAAGGTAAGCCAGGGAGTGTTATACTCATGCGCGAGGACGTGGTCTTTGTGGATCCAGGACTTCCATTAGAGCGTAATGTGTAGGGCGTCCCGATTGAATATACTTCAACGGGATAAATAGAGTGTAAAGCGCATTAGGCAGTGGATAACAGGGCGCACTACGCATTACTCCTTACGCTCTACTGTTCTTTGCTCTTGACTTTTTCAGAATTGTTGATATACTATCCAATAAAGGAGGTAAAATGCCAGAAGTTGATAAGTCAATTGAGGAAGGGAAAATATTTGCTTTTATTGGTTATTGGGGACTTTTATTTCTTGTTCCGATACTTGCTAAAAAAGACAATAAATTTGCCGTGTTTCATGGTAAACAGGGTATGGTTTTGACCATAGCATTCGTTGCGGTTATGATCGTGTTCTCGATCTTGAGTTTTATTCCGTATCTTGGTATTTTGTTTATGATTGTCCAATGGCTCGCGCTTATTGCGATGGGAATTTTTGCGATTATCGGTATGATAAAAGCACTCACTGGTGCTTACTGGAAAATGCCGATCCTTGGTGATATCGCCGAAAAGATAAAGATCTAAGCACAAAAATATAAACTCTAATAGTTTTTAGGAATCCACATTAAGGCTGGTCTTTAATTATTCTAGTACCAGCCTTTCCTAATATAGCTTGTTTTGCTTTGTCCATTGAAGTTATGATCACCTCTTTGCCGCCGCTTTCAAGAAAACTGATCGCTGCTTCTATTTTCGGACCCATACTACCAGCCGGGAATTGTCCTTCAGCCAGATACTTACTTGCTTTAGATACAGTGATTTCCTCTAATTTTTCTTGGAGCGGTGTATTGTAATTGATGTATACATAATCGACATTTGTCAAAACTAAAAAAGTTTGGGCATTGATATCTCGTGCTAATATTGCTGAGGCGCGGTCTTTGTCAATAACTGCGTCGATGCCCTCATAAGAACCGTCAATCTCAACATATACAGGTATACCGCCGCCGCCTGCGGCAATGACAATCACACCTTGATCAACGAGTTGTTGAATGATTTTTCGGTTTGTAATTCTCAAGGGCGCGGGTGAAGGTACGACTCGGCGGAAGCCGCGGCCAGAATTCTCTTTGATGATCCAATCGAAGTTAATGATCAGATCTTCGGCTTGTTCTTTTGTGTAGAATGGTCCGATGAATTTCGTTGGGTTTCTTATTGATGGGTCGCCAGGGTCTACGACGACTTGTGTGATGATCGTTACGACCTCGCGACTTATGCCGATATCGAGTAGTCGATTCAGAAGGCTTTGCTCGATCATGTAGCCCATACCACCTTCTGTATCGGCGACAATAACGCCCAGGGGTAGAGTTGGAATGTCTTTAGCAGTCCGTTCTACTCTTAGCAAGGCATTGCCAACCTGGGGACCGTTTCCATGGGTGATCGCCAGATTGTAACCCTCCTGGATGAGTTCAACGATACCCTCCAAGCTTTTGCGCGTGTTTGAGAACTGTTGGTGGATATCTTCCTTGCCGGTTACGGCGATTGCGTTTCCGCCCAGGGCGATGACTGCCTTTTTCATCTTAAATTATAGAGATTGGTAAAAAAAAGTCAAGACTCAGAGGCTAAAAATCTTTGAGCCAAGTTCTCGCCTGCTCGGCTGGTTCAGTCATACCGGCGGCATTGAAGTAGAGAATATTATTGTTCACCATCCTGCGCACGAGCGTTATATTATGTTCCAAGCGTTCGTCGTTGATGATCCCAGGGTTTTTTATTTGGAGCATGGAAAAATCAAATGGATGGTATCCAGTAGTGTCCAATCTCAATTCGAAAACCATGCCTTTTGGAATGCGCAGATACTGAGGGTGTGTTTGGTCAAGGTCGCGGTCAAGATAAGGTGTGGCAAAATAGACACCTTGTTCAAGTTTGCTGCTGATAAAGGCTTCGAGCATCGTTATGAACTTCAGTTGAATTACCTTAGGATTGTAAGGTTCACCATATTCAAATTTGCGCAGTTCGATAAGGTAATTGTCGATCTCGGTGCTGACACCCTTGTAGAATTCCGGATACTCATCTTGAAGGTATTTGATGTACCAGGTTCGTCGAAGTAGTTCTTTGTCGATAATGATCAAATCCTGTCTTATATTCTTTACTTTTTTCAGATAGATGATCGGTGAGTAAATATCCCAGAAAGTGCATAGCAAGAGACTTTTTTCAGGTAGTTGCTCGAGATGAGCGCGACCGAAGTCTATGCCAAAAGAATTGCCCCGTAATGTGCAAGTGCGGTAATTCAAGAGCACAATGATGATCACAAGTGGTAAGACAATATAAGATCTCAGGTATTTTTTAAACACTTTCAAGCCGTAGGCTAAGATAATTATTAAGGTGATGAAACTCGGTATGTAGTAAGACTCAATGTCTGGTATTGAATAGTTTATAACGTAAAGGATATTGAGCGAAATGATACTGGTAAACAACCAGAATCTTCCACGTTCTGTTTTATAAAGGCGATAGAATCCGACAAGAACTGGGATGATCAAAACATACAGAAAATTTCTCAGCAAGATCATCAAACCATTACCGAAATTCCTGAACAGCTCAGCAATCGATTGCGAGAACATCCATACTTGATACTGTTTTCCAGTGACGTGCCAGAATAGACGCTGAAGATCATGAGTATTGCCCCAGGCAAGTACCGCGTTGCCATTGGTTCGAGCGATAAGGTAGATATACAAAGATACGGCAAAGAGCGCACAGATTGTCCCAAATAGGACTTTTCTAAATTCCGGTCTGTACCTGAGTATGAGATATACAAAGACTGGTCCGGCAAGAGAAAAGACAATGATATGATTGGTGAACGCCAGACCGAATAGGAACATAATGAAGTAAAAGTGTCTGATATTGCGCAGTCTGTATAGAACATAGAAGATCATAATACCGAGTAGTGCGGTTAGTGGGTAGACTTCATTGGTGACTGATATGCGCCAGATGGTCGGTGCGAATGAGAAGATGGCAACTGGTATCAGTGCGGCGATTTTGTCTTTCATTATGCTGTGGGCCAGTATGTAAAGGAAAACTGCTGCGCAGACCGTGAACAAAGCAGATAATAGGTTGAGGTTGAAAATCGGCTCACCAGGTAGGTGGGCAAAGAAATACGATATGATGGTGTACAAAGGATAACCAGTTGGGTGGGCTATGCCGAGCGTATAACTCACTGCCGCAAGCTCACCTGAGTCGATGAGATAGACCGTAGGGCAGATGGCAAAAAGATATATAGCGAAAATACAAATTGCAAGTGCTATACAAATCAAGAAAGATGCTCTGGGACTTGTAATTCTCTTCATCTCGCTACGCCGGAGAGCGAGAAAAGAATAACTTCTCTGACAAAGTTATTCTTTTGCGAAATTCAAGCGGAGGTTTGTGAGTCGAGTCTGAACATCCTTTTTCTGTTCGGAGTCTAACTGCTCTTCAACGGATTTGTATAGGGCATCTATAGCATCAATGGCAAGTTTGGCTTCATTTAGATCCTTTTTGTGTTTTTGCGTTTCAGGGTGAGCGACAAGGTCTAGGTATGCCCATGCTTTAGCTTCTAAAGATAGCAGGGTTAGGTAGACGTAGTCCATGACTTTTATGGGTTCATCAAGCAAACGAGGTTGTTTTTCTTTATCATCACTGGACTTTTGTTCCATTGTTTCTTCTTCTTTATTGCTGTCGTTTTTATTTTCTTCAATCATGCAAGATTATAATAGGATATCGTCTGAAGTCAAGCGAGTTCCTTCGAACTCGCTGTATCTCTGTAATCCTTTCCGGTATCACTGTAATCGAGTGAGTTTTAAAAAACTCACTACTGATAAAAAAAACAGCAACTGCGACAGACCGTGAAGAATTGATGTCCCCGTATGCGCTGGCGCAGGTCTTTCATTTTGTTATTGTTCCAGAGCGTGAGGAACGGAGATTGTCTGCAATTGCCGATGATATAATCAGGACACGACTCTACATCTCCGGATGGCAGTATCGTTGCGGTATTCCACATGGCACGGCATTTCCCCTGGTATATCCCATGAAAACTATTTGCTGCGCCATGATATGCTTGAAGTTGTTGAACGGAGAATTCTGGAAATACTTTTACTCGGATGCTTTGCTCTGCCTGTAAATCACGAATGACACCCATGGCGTCAGCGAAATCTTTTGGTTTATCGCAATCGATGTCTGCATTTTGCCAGTAATTTAAATCAATCCCGAGGTTCTTTTGTAGGAAGAAACGGTGGCTGGTAAGACTCTGGCGGTCAATATAAAAAGGGTGTTGGAATTGGACACTGTCTGCATCAATATCACAGGCGATTTTGATCACTTCTTGCATGGCTGCTGGGTCAGTAAGATTGATCATGGAATTGATGCGGATAACTGGCAAGCGACTTGATTTACGCAGTTCTTTTATTCTCTTGAGACCCTCCATTGTGCGCTTGAAAGTTCCAGGTACACCACGGATTCGGTCGTGTACTTTTTCAGGACCATCAATTGAAATATGGATTCTGTTTACCCTTGAGACCACGATATCCTTAGCGTATTTGTTCAAGAAAGTGCCGTTCGTTGTGATCGCCAAGAAGAGGTTTCTTGCTTTGATGTGTGATAGCAGTTCAATGATGTGCGGATACAAAAAGGGTTCACCACCAGAGAGATGGATGCGTGGTTGGAATTTCTTCAGCTCATCTATTATTCTCTGCCAGTCTGCTATTCTCATTTCAGTCCTTGGTTTACGGAGACGCTCAAAACACATAGAGCATTTCAGGTTACAGCGATCAGTAGGATAGAAATTGACGGCTTCGGGCGGTGAAGCCTGGTGGTTTACCAGGTTTGAATAACGATAACTCAAGTTTGCGCTGCAACGACGCCATATCATGGCCGGTGCCTGTTTATAGTTAATGAGTACGCTTCTTATTTTTTCCGCAAGACTAGCCATTTTTTATTTTACCAATGGCCCACTGTGCAGTTTTTGCAAAGACTCGATCGTTAGATTTGCTGAATCGCTCCAGAATGGGCAGGGTTTGTTTGTCTTTGATGTTGCCAAGGCACACAAGGGCGTTTCTTTGTATCGCTTTGAAATTGATCCAGCGGGCAGTGATCTGATTGTCTGGATATTTTTTTCGGTATTCGCTTTCTGACATATTGAGAATGTCGAGCAGTGATATTGAAGTACCGACATTGCCGAGTTTTGTTGAAGGGCTGTGCGCTGCCACTTTTGAATTAACTGGACACACATCCTGACATACAGTGCAACCATATAATCGGTTGTCCCAAACCTCCGCGATGTCATTAGGCAGGACGCCATACCAGTTTGTTATTTCCTGAATACAGCGGCGGCGGTCTAAAATGTACGGTGCAACAATGGCATGTGTTGGACAGGCATCGATACATTGTTTGCATTGACCACAGTCAATATCAAGTGGTTTATCAGGTTCGAATTCCCTATCAGTTATGATCTCGCCAAGGACAATCCACGATCCAAATGTCTGGTTAATAACGATGCTGTGTTTTCCGTAATAACCGATACCGCTGCGTACGGCAATGGGTTTTTCTGCTACTGGGCCGTTTGAATAGACACGAAACGATGCGCCAGTTTCTTCCTTTATGAAATGAGCCAGTTCATGCAGCCTATTTTTCAAATCATGGTAGTGGTTACGCCAGGTATACCGGGCAATAAGACCGTGCGGATCACCCGGTTCTGAGAGGTCAGTTTTTTCATCGGTAAGATAGCATTGACATGCGGCTATTATTGACTTAGCTTTGGGAAATTCGATGCCTACATCATAAAACTGTGTGAGGTTCTCAAGATGCCTGTGTCGACGGTCAGTGAACAGCCCGTTGGTTCTTTGTTCCTTGTACTTTACGAGCGCTTGGTCAAAAGGCTCAGTCGTCGCTATTTTGATGTCATGGATACCTAGGCGGTGTCCAAAATCCTTTATGTCTTTGGCTTCAATCACAAATGAAGCTGGGTTTCATGGGTTGAAGCTACTTTAAGAGAATGCCTAACGGGAAGAAAACTAAGTAACCGAGGACGAGAAGTATCGGGGCGAGTACAATATCACCGATTGATAAGAGGATAAAACCGATTATTACTAGAACAACGCCAATGCCAAAGAAAAAAATATTTTTCCTCTTGAATTTTACATCGATGAGCTGTTCTTGTTTTTTTTCTTTTTTCTCCTTTTTTTCCTTTTTCTCCTTTCTATCCTTTTTGGCCATTCATAACTCCTTTATTGCTTTAAGATTTCCGTTAATTTAACAAATTCGCCATTTTTGATTGTGTAAATATTGAAGACTTCTCGACCTTTTAACATCATTGAAATCTGTTCAGGGAGATTGCTTCGATTATAAGTCATCAGTTCTTTTAGACGCCAGAGCGTATAGTAGAATTTAGCTGAAAGGTCATCTTCTTTAAAACCTGCTCTTACAAATTCTTTTAAGGAAAGGCTGTCGATCGGCGATGCCGCCGCGAATACCGTGCCTTCAACGTATTTTTCACCAAGTCTGGTTACTTTCTCATCTTTGAAGGTTTCTATACCAAGTATCTTCACATGCTCCAACCCGTAATACGCAATTTGCGGGGTAGTATTGATGACCATTTCTCGATCCATAGGCAAGAATATCGCTTCTGGATCCTTGTCTTTTATCGCCTTGAGTTCCCATTTTAAAGTTATTGAATCCGGGTCAAAACCTACCATGGTAACGATTTCGCGTTGGTTTCTTGTGATCTCGTCAGCAAAGGCTTGAGCAACTGAACGGTATTTTGCTACGTCCGGGAAGAGAACTGCAAATCGATCAATAGTCAAATCATACATAGCATACTGAGCGACGCACTTTGCCTGTTCTTCATTGCTTTGGCCCGTGGTGATGACGAGTGGAATTTTTTCGAGCCGCGCCTCAGAAGTCATCGGCAAGATCACTGGAATACCCTTGGCAAAAGCAAGACCGCAAACACCAAAAGCTTCAAGCAATCGTATCGGTGCAATGATGAAATCGACATGGATATCAGTGATCAATTTTGATGCAGCCAAAGTGGCTTCAATTGGGTCGGATTTGGTATCCAGATAATGTAAGGAAAAGGGCAGTTCTTTGTTGTCTTCAAACGATTTGACAACTTCAAGGAACTTCTCTCCGAAATTCGCGTACTCGCCGGTCACGGGAAGCAGGATACCGACACGTCCGGTTGCTTCACCCAAGTCAATGAATCTTTGATATTCTTTTACTTCGAAGGTATATCTTGTTTTGGGGAACCGTCTTAGTAAGAGGTTGAAATCACGCTCTGCTTCTTTTTTCTTTCCCTCGCGCGCTTCGATCTGGGCAAGATAATACAGAATGTGTTCATCAAGAGGATCGGCCATATGGGCACGGTGTAGTTTCTCCAGTTGGGATATTGAAAGATTGGGTAAGGTATGTATGATGCGTTTGAATGCCCTGTTCTGCGCCGTGGTATCTTCAGTCTGCGTATGATATTTGGTTAGATAGTAAGCTGCTTTGTAGTCTTCACCCAGTTTGAAAAACGATTCGCCAACAAGGGAGATTACATTCAGCAAATACTGAGAATTTGGGAATTCCTTTAGTAACATCTCGCCGAGTTGGGCTGCTTTCTTGAATCTATCTAATTTATAATTAGAAAAGGCGACTATATATAAGGCTGGTTCATAAGCAGCACTCTTCTTGTGTTTGTCAATGATCACAGTTAACTCAGTAATAGCTTTCTCGTATTCCTTTATTTTAAAAAGGGCATTGCCTTTTTCATAGATCGCTGCGATCTCCACAGAAGTGACCTTAGCGCCATCTGTTTGTGTCGCTTCAGATGCGAAAGTAGCACAGGAGATGGCGATGAGAACGATCAGTAAGCAATACAACCTCTTCATTGTCATATATTAGTCAAAAAAGAACATGTGTCAACTACGTGGCTTATGGCTAATAGCTTATGGCTAATGGCGGATTGGAGATACGCTGCGCGCGGTTTCTAATGACTGAATAACTTAATTACTCTATTACTTACTAACTAGTATCTGTTTTTATAGTTTTGCTTTGTGTAATGCTTCCTGGATGTCTGCTGCAGATAATTTTTTTTCTTCCAAGATTGTATACCTTTCCGGTCTGATTTTTGTAGCGTTCACGACTGCTTTTACGAATTGATCAGAATTGATATGGAGTTTCTTCAGAGCGTGCGGAAAAGCAATCCGTTCGTAAAGCGCCCTAACTTTTTGAAGGTGTTCGTTTTCTTGTAGAACCATGGTGAACAAAGTCGCAATACCAGCTTGTTCACCGTGCAGGTTTTTCCTGGGAGAGTAAAGATAATCAATGGAATGGCTGATTTTGTGTTCGCTACCACTGGCTGGTCTTGATGAACCCACAATGCACATCGCAAAACCGCTTTTGATCAATCCCTGAGTGAGGATCAGAAGGAACTCATCGTCCTTAACCGATTCCGCTTTGGATTCGAGAAGTTTAAAAGCACCGGCTTCAGCCAGGGAAAGAGCAGTATCAATGGTTTTTTCTTGACCTTTTGCTTGGGCCAGACGAGCATCAAATACCGCCGAGAGATTGGATATCAGATCGCCTACACCGGCCTTGATGTGTCTTGTCGGTGCCTGTTTGATTATGTTTGTATCAACGACCACGCCGCAGGGCGCTTTGGTAATGTGGCTTGCTGGTATTTTATTTTTGTCAGTGATCACTGCGACCGGGGAAGAGATACCATCATTTGATAATGTTGTGGGGACACTTATGTATTTTATATTGCAGTTACCAGCCGCAAGCTTAGCGACATCCAGAACCTTACCGCCGCCAAAACCAATTACCAGATCAGGTTTTTTCCCCTTAATGATATTCTCGACGGCTGCTACATTCGGTTCATCACTATTCGATATGAGATATTTGAAGACTTCAATACTTCCGTCTTCAAAACTCTTGGAAATCGGCCCGCCGCCGATCAAGAAGGTTCTATGATCACCGAGCAGTAGAACATGGTTGAACTTCAAGTCGTGCGCTTTGAGGATTTTACATAGAGTTAGTGTTTTGTGTTCACCGGCTTCGAAGAAAGCTGGCAGGTCAATTTTTAATGGTTTTGCCATGCATAAGAGTATTGAAAAAAAGTGATAAGTCAACCGGAAAGGATAGTATCGGAGTATCGGTGTACCGGAGTATGAGGGTAACTAAATAAACCAAATAAACTGAAGAAACCAAAAAAACAGATACTAGATACTGGATTCTAGATGCAGTGAAAAGAAAATCATTTTTTACTTATAACAGATACTAATGAAAGGAAAATTATTCTCTCCCTAAACAAAAACCGTTTTCCCTGGAAGGAAAAGATAAACATAAGCTATTCCCCTCCCTTGAAGGGAGGGGATAAAGGGGAGGGTGTAATAACACGAGGGTGGCTATGTTATTGTTCGAGCGTAGTCGAGAATTACGATCACAGTTGACAACACTTGATTTCCAGATTATAATGAAAACACGCCAGCGTAGCTCAGTCGGCAGAGCAGCTGTTTCGTAAACAGCAGGTCTCCGGTTCGAATCCGGACGCTGGCTTCTCGCTTTCAGCGAGATCGATTATCCCGAATTTTCATATTTGCAGTTTAACAATAGGTAATTCGCGGATCCCGCCGAGCGGGACAGAGATGATAAATAATGAGATTGTCCCGCTTTGCGAGGATTCTCGTGAAACGGAACCACGCCCGCCTTTAACGGGCTCGCAATGACAATCAATGTGAACAGTCCGGGCTACCCGGACTCCTTGACAATATTCAAATTGCTCTTATAATTATTGCAGAGGAGAATGATTTGAAACTTGCAGTAACTGCAATACTATTACTTTCATTAAACTTAACTTTCGCAGATCGCACTATCTGGTATGTGCACCCAGATTCTACACTTAATTCAATCCAGGCAGCGTTGGATTCGTGTGTTGATAATGATATTGTATTAGTTGGACCAGGAACATATAACGAGTATATCGTATGGCCGCAGATTCAAGGGATTCATCTTCTCAGTGAGTTGGGTGCTGATAGCACAGTTATCGACGCTTATGGTCTTTATGTAAACGATGTCATTTTCATCGACAGCTCAGTTGATACAACCACTGTTATCTCTGGTTTCACAATCACTCATGCTTGCTACGGTATTACTTTGCATTATTCATCGCCTGTTATAGAGCATAATAGAATCTGTGATAACGAACATGGATCGATTGTCCTTGCAGATGCAGCTGGAGTGCTTTGTTACTATTCGCATCCTAGTATTATCAATAATGAAATCCTGCACAATGGAGCAGCGGGTGAAATCGGAACATGTGGCGGTGTCTACTGTATTTCATCATCACCGATCATATATAATAATACAATAGTCGACAATTATAGTATTGGCGGAATCACGGGTAATGGATCGGGTGGTGGAATCTACTGCCAAGGTACTTCATCGCCACTCATATTAGAAAACCTAATCACCGATAATTTTGCAGAAAGCGGAGGTGGTATTCTCACGGGAACAGATTGTACATCTATTATTCGCGGTAATGTTATTACTAGTAATACTGGTCAATATAGAGGTGGCGGGATATTATGTCTTGGAACATCGCAGATAGATAGTAATGCTATATCAGGCAATCAGGGGGTAGGTGTTGTCTGTGCTACCAATGCAAACCCAATCATAAATTACAATAACATAATTCAGAACACAGATTACGCTGTATATAACCAGAATACCTATTTTATCAATGCAGAATACAACTGGTGGGGAGACTTAACTGGTCCGTATCATCCTGATTCCAATCCTGGTGGTTTAGGTGACACCGTGAGTGATTATGTTGATTTTATTCCATGGCTTGATGGACCTGTAGGTGTATGGGAAAAACCAGTTGTCAACAATGTTAACAAACATACAACCATCGGGTCAACAATTTTCTGCGGACCTCTTCAATTACCC
The DNA here is from genome assembly GCA_965603515.1 of uncultured bacterium. Classification (GTDB taxonomy): domain Bacteria; phylum Hydrothermota; class Tepidihabitantia; order SM23-42; family SM23-42; genus JAUVZL01. The sequence continues at coordinate 27,261 of CBFDDH010000017.1, read as the reverse complement.
GAAGGTAAACAATGTAAAGTCTTCGACATCATGGGGCGAGTTGTAATGTCTGATAAGATTAAACCAGGCGTGTATTTCATCGAAATCGATGGAAAGATAACAAGGAAAGTAGTTAAGGTTAGGTAAGCACAGATCCAGAAATGTCCACCTTCGAGATTTGGGGCCAGGGGCTACACGTATTTTGCAAAGACTCTGCGAAAATGGAAACCATATACTGTCAAGGTAACTGCCAATGGAAAAAGTCGCGGGTGGCTATACATAGTCCAAAAGCAAAGTCGCCAGTAGTGGAATCTTTCTCTGCCTTCTATCCCCAGAAGATACGCAGATTTGAGGAACGCTGCCAGGTAACTGAATCGAAATCGAAATGTCTTCTTTTGCGATGGCTTATAGTGTTCCAAAAACGTCTTGACCCGTTTATAGTAATAATCAGGAGAATATATGGTTTTGACGATTTTCTTGTAACCGTCGATAAGTACTTTATGATTCATCTTGGGGATGAAGTTGATCGAGCAGTCTGTGTTGTCCCCAAAATCATCTTTCAGTACTCGATTCTCTTTTTTAAGCCGACGGTGAAGTTTTGTGCCGCGAACTACACTTAGCAAACCAACCATTGCAGTAACGATCCCGCTCATTTGAATGAACCTGATTTGTTTATCAAAGATCGACAGTGGATCGCTGTCAAAACCAACGATAAATCCACCCTGCACTTGCATACCAAATCTTTGGATTTTTTTTACACAGGCGATCATATCGCGGTTTTTATTCTGGATCTTACTGCATTCAGCTAGACTCATCTCCTCCGGAGTTTCAATGCCAACAAAGACTGTATCAAATCCCGCTTGAACCATCAACTGCATGAATTCTTCGTCATCAGAGAGGTCTACAGATGTCTGGGTGAAAAATGAGAATGGTTGTTTTCTCCGTATCATCCATTCAGCAATAGCCGGTAGAATTTCCTTTTTCAGATACTTTTTATTGCCGATAAAATTATCGTCGACAAAAAATACTTCGCCGCGCCAACCTTGTGAATGAATGGTGTTCAATTCTGCTATTATCTGATCTTTTTCTTTTATCCGTGTCTTATGTCCGTACAACATTGGAATATCACAAAAATCGCAATCAAAAGGACAACCCCGCGAATACTGAATGTTCATCGCAGCATATTTTTTCATTTTGATGAGTTTCCAGAGTGGAGGAGGTGTTGTTTTAATATCTGCCCATTCATTAGACGTGTAAATATGCTTGGGGCAGCCTTTTGCTATATCTTTCAAAAAGATGGGTAGGGTAATTTCTGCTTCGTTGAGTACTAGATGGTCTACGTCAGGGAATTCATCAGGAGCACTTGTAAACAAAGGACCGCCGGCGACTGTCTTAACACCTAGTTTTCTGCATCTGGATATGATCTCTTTTACAGACTTTTTCTGAATAGAGGCTGCACTCATAAAGACAAAATCAGCCCATTGTAGATGTTTATCCTTCAAACGCTTTACATTCATATCGATAAGTTTTTTCTCCCAGTCTTCAGGAACTAGTGCAGCGACCGTCAATAATCCAAGTGGTGGATTGGTTGCCTTTTTGAAGATGAATCTTAAGGCATATTTAAAACTCCAAAATGTTTCCGGGTTCTTTGGGTAAACGAAAAGTATCTTCATTAATTAGCTCTGAGGTGAGTATATATAATCGTAGATCAGAAGTCAAGCCGGAATGTCAGATTCCTTGACATTTCTGGCTCGATACATTATCATAGTTTAGAATATGGAAAAAGATTTTCTTCAGCTTGCGGACGAATACACCAGAGAAGGTAACCTTAAAGCACTGGAGAAACTTGTTTATCAATTGCCGCTTTGTCTTCGATACTTAGGACGTTCAATCCTTATGAAGATAGCGACAATAACCGGATCAAACTGGATTCCCGCAAAGGAGATTAGTTCTTCCAATGCCTTTGCCTTGGTTCTTGGTTTTCGATATGGTCGCCAGGAAGTCATCGCATCATAAGCATCAGCCACTGCTATTATACGGCTAATGAGCGGGATATTGTTTCGCGCATAGCCCGATGGATAACCAGAACCATCAAACCATTCATGGTGATGTTTGATACCATTTAAAACATCGACCGATTTGAAGGAATCCTCAAGCAAGCAACAGGCTAATACCGGGTGTGTTTGAATCACCTGTTTCTCGGTTGTGGTAAGGTTTGTTCTTTTGAGCAGGATATTGCCGTCGAGTATGAGTTTACCCAGGTCGTGGAGCAAAGATGAGATCTCAAGCCTGACGAGCTCATGTTATTTAAGACAAAGCAGTTCGGCGATTGCCATAGCGTAATTAGCTACTCTTTGTGCGTGACCGTCGCGATATGGGATTGCGCCGTCGATGAGTTCAGAGACATCATGCAATTCCTCAAGCGCCAGAGATGTATCATCGTTCAGCTCCTCGCCGATGTGGTCGAGATAGCGGGTCAGCTCGGAGATATTCATAGACTGCTGATATTATTCATATTCGATAAGGCTCTATTAAACAGATAGGGCATAATAGATCATCACGATTACTGGATGATAATCTTCTTGCTCCGTACTTCTGTATCATCCTCGAAGGCCACGATATAAACACCTTTAGCCAGATCATCTATTTCATAACCGAGGTCCAGCAACCCATGTTCTGGCATACCGTTGTAGAGTTCATCGACCTTACTACCTGTGATGTCATATAGGGATATCTTGCTTAATGACCTCCTTGCATTCACACAGTAGATTCTAACAGTGCTGCCGTGACGAGCAATAGAAGGAAAAACATTGAATTGGGATTGAACAGCTGTTTTGTCATTTTCGCTGATACCAGGTAGTCCTATTTCAATTGATCCTGGAACGACTATGGTCAACCAGCTCTGGGTATTTACGACGACTAAGAAGCCATTCTGTTGTCCTCCTGAAGCAAACGAACAGGTTGTTGTATCAATCGTGATGGTTAGTGGAGGATTGACATTGGCATCAACGGTGAAGAATAATCTCATTGCAAGATAATAACCTGGTGCAAGTGAGTCACCAAACCATGCATAAATACCAGTCCCGCCACAGGTCTGTACATTGTCCCATTGGTTGTTATTAACAAAAACACTCGTCCATGCCCAGCTTTCCATAGTTGTTCCAACCAGACTCACTGAATCGCAGGTTACAGGTGATGTACCGTCGCCAAATATCATAGGAAAGGTCCATCCCTGATAGTACATCGTGGTTTTCATGTGGACTGGTACCTCGACTTGTTGACCTGCACCGGTTGAAACGTTCCCTATGTAGAGAGTATCATTTTCCAATATCCCCTGTCCTAACAACATATTGCCGCAAATCGCAAATACTGCTGCGGTCATTGCATACCTAATAGAATTCTTCCTCATATTTTCTCCTCCTTTATGCATTTTCTTGTTAGATTATACGAATAATTGTATGAGGAGCTGCTCTGTGACCTTTGTACATATCCTTTGTAGATAAGGCATTACGGTGCATGAAATTATGTCTTGACAAAAAGTATAAAAATATATAAAATGTTTCCATATAATAGTGAAATGAAAAAAAACACGCGGGATACCCAGATAAGAGCGGTTGAACGATATCTGACCGGTCGAACCCTTGAACAGACTGCCGTCGAATTCAAGATCCATCGTAATACACTCTGGCGTTGGGTAAACTCCTATAAAAAGGAAGGATTAGAAGGTCTGCGCAAAACAAAAATCAGTTTAAGGCACTGGCGCCGGTTACCAAAAGCGATCGAAGATACTGTAGTAGCTCTCAAAGAAGCAAAACCTTCATTGACAGTACGCAAAGCGCAACAGCTTTTGAGAAAACAAGATATTGAGATTTCAATAAAGGGTATCTGGCGGATCTGGCAGCGTTTTGGGCTTATCGGTTTTGCTAAAGAACAGCTTTCTGATTCATACGAGGAATATCTCAATACAGTAGTATCTCAGGATATAATGACGACAATAAAGGAGCTCGTTAGCAACAAAGAGCTAAAACAAGCCGCGGAGATTATCAATGCTTTACCAGTCTTTCCGTATGATGAAATAATATTGAAGGTCCCGGCACACATGCTCGTCCTGCGCCAGCAAGTAATTCGCTTACGTGCTGAATTTGGCAAAACACCATTGCTGCGTTATGTAAAGAAAGCTGTTCGATTGCGCACGACATTGGAAAAGAAAAATCTAATGTATTCATCTCTTTGGGTAGGTGTAGCCGAGTGTTATGCTTTGATGTGGTCAGCACAACCACAAGCCGTTTTAAAAACAGTTGAAGTGTTGAAGAAGCGTATCAAAGGCATACAAGACCCGAGACTGCGGTTTTTATTATTGCTTTTAGAAGGTCAGGCAAAAGCAAGTACCCTGAAGATTGAGCAAGCAAAGGCATGTGCTCATGCTTGCAAGACTATTATAAGACATTCCAGAAATCCCTATTTTTTTATGGGTGGTCTTGGCGGGATATACTCATTGATGGGGTATTTTCGTGAAGCATTATACTGGACAAATGAAGCCCTTAAGGGAGCTGCACCGAGTTATCGCGAACAGCTCTATGTCAACCTTGCTGGTTTTCTCAATGTTTCAGGTGACTACCGTAATGCATTACGCGCTCTAAAAAAAGGCAATCTCGAAGAATGGGGTTTTCGTTCACGCACAAGCATGATAAAGGCTTTCGCTTATCTTGACCAGGGCGATTTTCAAAGGGCGTCATCCCACGCGATTGACACGCTCATGGAGTTGAAAAAAGAGGGGGTCAGGAGATTTCTCCACCCAGCGACGCTCGTAATAGCTTGTTGTCATCAGGCTGCGGGTGAAAATAAGAAAGCAACCTTTATACTTCGAAAACTCAATCCACTGTTGAAAAAATATGGTCTTATGCAAGATTATTTACAGCGTCAAATGATCATCAGTGATACACGTATACCAAAGGCGGCATTGGCGGTCCCGAGTCTCAGATTAACATATTTATTGCATAGGGCCAAGCAAACCAAGAGTGCAAAAGATTATCGTCGCGCGTTGTTTTATGCAAAAGATAAAAAAATCCTTGGTCTCTTCATGCGTATCGCACCTTTTTTTCCAGAACCGATAGTACATCTTCTGAACAAAGGGAAAAATCCGGGTTTGCCCCGGACATTCCTGGAGATGCCGGTTTTTCGTATTGATACACCGGTCTATGAAGTGAGATTTTTGGGTAAGCTGCGCGTATGGAAAAGGGGTATTGCACTGAGTCGTCTTAAACTTACTCCTAAAGAAGCCTCGTTTCTGATCCATATGTCAATAAATAAAGAACGCAGGATATTACTCGGTCAATTATACCGTAATTACTGGCCAAGGAGTCGGGAACCATCGAGGAACTTATCACATTTCCTTTTGCGCCTAAAGAAAAAACTTGTTCTGCCAACACATCTTATCAGTCTGCGCAAGGATACATTGTATTGGAGAGTATTTTTTACTACTGATCATGATCTTTTCAAGGAAACACTCGCTCAGGCAAAAGTACTTGAGCGAGCTGGCGAATGGAATTATGCGAAGCGTGAATATTTGCGGGCCTTTCAATTATTTCGCAAAGCACCTTTTGCCGGTATGTATGATAACTGGTCTGAGAATATGCGCCGCGTTCTACTCAACCGACTTGAATCAGAAATCACACATTTCAAACAAAGTTGTCAAAAGCATAAAGACATGACATCACATCAGCGTATTCGTGCCAGGTTTTCGAAAATAATCCGACTGGATTGAAAACTGATGAAAGTGTCTTCACGTTCCTTGACATTGATGCCTCAATACATTATCATAGTTTAGGATATGGAAAAAGATTTTCTTCAGCTTGCGGACGAATACACCAGAGAAGGTAACCTTAATGCACTGGAGAAATTAACCCATAAAATAAACGTCACTGATCAACCAGCCGAACAAATGTACGTTTCAGCATGCTTGTATTTTCTGAAAGGTAAACTCTCAGAAGCACTCGGGTTCTGCGAAAAGATCCTACCGATAAGCTCAAAAAATAAGGTTCTGCTCTGTAAGGTTTTGCTGCTGAAATCGAGAGTCTTGCAGCGAGAAGGTGAATATGTTGCGTCGAACCGTAATCTTGATCGTTGTTTTACGGTGATGCACGGTAAGGACAGAATGCTCGGTGATATCTGGAATGCAAAAGGTGTTAATTACTGGATGCTCGGCAAACTTGAACGTGCAAAGCAGTGCTATAGAAAAGCAAGTTACTTGTCAAAGAAATCGAATAACACGGCACTTTTTCTCAAATCGTCGATCAACCTTGGCATTGTTCCGCTGCGGCAAGGTAATTTCTTTGAAGCGAAAGTATATTTACACAATGCACTGCAATTATGCGAACATGAACATGCGACGAGGTTACAGATATATGCCATGCTCAATATTGGCGAATTGTACTGGCAAAATGGTGAATGGAAAATTGGTCAGGATATACTTACAAAATGCCGTCACCTTGCACAAGAAGCCGGGTTGAACTATGAAGAGGGTGCTGCATATTGGATACATGCCAGTATTCTGCGCGATGAATACGATTATGACAAAGCAAAAGAATATTACAGCAAATCACTCAAACTCCTCGAGAAAAGCATGTCGTATACGGAGAAGATATATGTTTATCTCAATATGGGGGTGATGGCAAGACTGCAGGGTGATTATAAGCAATCTCTGGAGCTGCTTAACAAAGCACAGACAATAATGAATGAGACCGGAGAGAAACTCGATGAAGGATACCTTCTTATGGAAACAGCGTTTTCGCTTTGGCTTCTTGGTGAAAAACAATCAGCACAGACTTATCTTAAAAGGGGTATTGAAAAGACACTTGATAGAAAGTATGAACACACGATCGGCAGGTTCATACAGTATTATATACAAGAACAAAAGGGTGGTGATTATCTCAAGGGTTTTGATTCTTTACTAAAGATTTGCTGGAAGCATGGCTATGATACGATTCTTATGCGCGAAAGGGAATTTTTTCTACCAATGGTATGTGAATACGCGTTGAAAAGAAAACGTGCTGTTATGCCGCGTATGTTATTATTGCGTCTTGTTACAAATGATGAAAAACTGGTCGATTTTCTTATGAAACATAAGTCTGTAAAATGTCAGGAGATCGGTCTTTCTATGGTTGAAAAATTAAGGCTTGAGCATTTTAAAGACGAGGTACAAGAACGCATCTGGCATTTGAAACCGGGAATTGCCAAAAAAGCAGTATCGGTACTTGAATCACTCGAGCATAAATCTGTACCGTATCTTAAGATCAAACTCTTTGGTCGGTTTGAGATATTAAAAGATGATAGCACGCGGGTTCTCATTGCCCGGAAGAAAGTACAAGATCTTTTGAAAATCCTGTTATTGAATTACCACCAAACCGTGTTGAGAGATCAACTGATGGAAATGTTCTGGCCCGGTGAACGACCGGAAAAATCATTCAGTTCTTTGCGGCAGGTGATTTTCTTGCTCCGCAAATCTCTGCACGACCATGGTCTTGATGCTGAAAATATGATCCACCGTGAATTCGGGGTTTACGAATTCCGTTATCCCAAACAATGCTTAGAAATCGATCTGTTCAGTTTTAATGATATCATTGAACAGGGTGACAAACAATGGCGTGACGAAAATACCACAGAAGCGGTAAAAACATATGAAAAGGCTTTTGACCTGTACCGGGGTCCTTTGCTTGGAGAGAATCTTTATGATGCGTGGAGTGAAACATATCGGCTCGAAGCACGTGACCAGTATACCCGGATAGTAACGCGCATCATGAATACCATATTGCCATCGGATAAAGAAAGAGCCGCGGAATTCTTACAGGCGGCGATAAGAAAAGACACCGAAATTTCGGTGAGTACTCATAGATAGAGAGCTCAAAAACAAGATAATCTGATCCATATAAACAGTAAATAACACAGAAATAACATTATCATCATAATATATATTACGATAAAGTGCACCGAATAGCTGTGCTTAATCAGGGTGCGCAAAGGGGGTTTTATGCAGCGAATAGAATTTACGAGCAAAAAACAGTGCCCTTATTGCGATAACTTCAATGTCGAATATATCGATCTATCTGATCTCCTTGGAACAACACATCAAGACGTGATTCTAATACATACAAATAAATATGTTTTTAAATGCAATGACTGCAAAGAACTATTTTACTATACCGGTGTTCTGGAACTTGCAGAAGAACAGGTAGATAAATAACGTATGATTTAAATCCAGCATAGTGATATAATGCTGGAGGTTTAATAAGAGCAAAGGAGGAGGAATATGATTATTATCGCATGTAGTATTTTGCTGTGTATAAATTCAGCGATCACCTGGGATAACACCAATGAATTACAGAATGCTCTTTATGTTTACGACATCACGGTCGGTTTAAATGACTATATTTATGCAGGGACAAAGATCGATTCGACATCACTCGATTGCGGTAGAGTATTCGTATCCCAGGATATGTGGAATTGGCAAAGGTGTTCAGGAGTTCCTTGGGTTGTGGGGGACACGATTGAAGGGATTTATGCTTTGATAAATGGTGCAGGTGATACTCTTTTCGCTGGAACTGGTGTGTACCACAGTGGTGATGTACCGCGCATTCATAAATCAAGTGATGGTGGTGCGACCTGGAGTCCTTTGAATTCCTATGGGACATATCGAGTTGGTTCACGAGTTTGTGCACTCCTGGAGGATGATCTTGGCACTTTGCACCTCGGAAATAATTACTGGGGTATGAGTGCCGGGCACCCACGGTATTCCACAGACCGTGGTAATACCTGGGAACTGCCGAGCGGTCTTTCGTACAATGCTGAGCAGTATTGTATTTTTCAATCGTCAGACAATACCCTCTACTTTGGCGCCTGGAGTGATTATATCCACCGTTCGACTGATAATGGTGTCACGTGGGCAGCAACGACACCACCAGTCAATATCAGCGATACATATTCCATTATTGAAGTCGGTAATGATACTATTTTTGCAGGTACAAATGCAGATATCGGCAGGCTGTTCATGACTACAAACCAGGGTGACACCTGGGCCGAAAAGGGCGATGGGTATTTCAATTCGACGACTGCGATCAGGTCATTGTTATATGCCTCAGACGGAGCTATATATGCCGGTACTTCACCAAATGCAGAAGTCTTTGTCTCTGTAGATGGAGGCGATACCTGGATCAGCACCGGTGTATTGTCCGGGGCTAATACCGTGTACAAACTTATCGAAGCGACAAAAGCAGGCGTCAGGCAAGATAGCACTTTTCTCTTTGCCGCAACCGGTCCGAACGGTGATGTGTTTCGAGGGTTGCTATTCGTTATTGGCATTGATGAGGAGGAGAATGTAATTGATAATAGCATGATCGTCCGGGTGTCGTGTAAAACACCAGTGCGGGGCGATTTAATGATTTTCAATATCAATGTGAATATCCAACAATCCGTAAAGTTGAATATCTTGAATGCAACTGGAGCAATCGTTGGACAGAGTTATTACAGGTTGAAACAAGGTAATAATTCTTTGAAGATCGCGATGAATGGTTTTAGTCAGGGAATTTATTTCCTTTGTCTGGATATGGGTAACCAGTATATTGTAAGAAAAGTCGTTCGCTTAGAATAAAAGTGTATCTGCGTTTTTAATCTGGGAACACAAGAGGGGGTTTTTATGAAAATTAAATTTAAATGCAGTATTGTATATATCCTGGTGCTGTTTTTATTCTCATTGGCATATTCAATTGACTGGCAAGCGAAAACTGCAATGCCGACGGTAAGGAGTTTTGGCGGTGCGGCAACGATCAATGAAAGCCTTTATGTTGTTGGCGGCAGGAACAGCAGCGGTTTATTATCGAGCCTGGAGATCTATGATATTATAAGTGATTCCTGGTCAGCAGGCAGTTCTTTGCCGGTTCCTATCCGTGAGTTTGGTATGGCCGCGGTGAATAGTAAGATCTATGTGATAGGCGGTTACGATGGAACCAATGTTCTTGATTCGGTATTCGAATATGTGCCGAGTACTGATACCTGGACGACTAAAGCTTTAATGCCGACTGCTCGAGCAGGGTTAACCGTTTCTGTTGTTAATGGCAAGATCTATGCGATCGGTGGTGATGACGGTACTAGTACATTGAATGATGTTGAAGAGTATGATCCAACTACTGATATATGGTCAACAAAGACCGCTATGTCTACAGCTCGTACAAATCTGACATCACAAAATGTAGCAGATAAAATATATGCCATTGGCGGATGCATTACCGGCGTCACGCCCTGCGGTACAGTTGAGGAATATGACCCATCAGGGGATGATTGGACTGCTAAAACGAACATGCCAACTGCCCGGTACGGTCTGGTTTCAGGGATTGTCCAAGGAAAGGTGTATGTGCTTGGCGGATTTGCACCAGTGTCAACGATCTATTCAGTCGTTGAGTCGTATGATCCATCATCAGATGCATGGTTTGGTGAAACATCAATGCTGACCGCGCGCTGGGGACTCGTTGCTGATACTATTGATGGTAAGCTCTATGCGGTTGGGGGTCAGACTCTCTTTCACAGTGGTTATACAGGTGCTAATGAAGAGGGTACAGTGCTGGTTGGGATAGCAGAGCAGCGCGTACCTGATTCAAAGAACCGTTTGCAGATCCAACCGGTGCCATTCAATGACCAGGTTCATATTATTCTCAACGAGGATATAAGAAGTACAGAAATAAAGATTTACAATTCTGCGGGAATACTGGTCAGGTCTTTGCCTATTGGCCATGCATCAGTTAATCATATTTCATGGGACAGAAAAGATGAATCTGCAAAACGTCTTCCAGCCGGTGTATATATTCTGCGTCTTGAGGTATTTGAGGAAACTATGACAAGAAAACTGGTGGTTCTACCTTGAAATACAGGCTTGAAACTTCTTCTATAGGCATGCGGTGATTAAGATGGTTGACAGTCAGAATTGCATAGACCCTGATGTTTGTATACATATAGACGAGCAATTGAATAATGTGAATATCGAGATTGTCTTGCCCAATGTTGAAAAGGAAAATATCAAATTGAAAATAAATGCACATCGTCTAAACGTACACGCTACTTCGGATGACAGGATTTATCTTAAGTATATAGCATTTTCTCGACCGGTTATAGCGCAAAAGGCAAAGGTGGTTTATGACGGTGAACTGTTAAAGATAGTAATACCGCTTATAAGATAACTTTATCCTTTGGCGAGTTTTTGGTAATATGAGGATTTTCCTGTCCTGAGTATTTCAAGGATGATTCGTTCGGTTGTTGGACCAATGCCTTTTAATTTTTTCAAATTGCCCCGCATGGTCTTTAAGGGCTCTTTTAATTGTGAAATTGAATAAGCCGCATAGCCATAGGGTGATGTTTTTCCCTCTGATTTCAAGAAATAATCAATGTGCTCAAGGATAACAACGACGAGATCATTATCGCTCAATATATGCTGAAAAAGAGCAAGCGGGATGCGTCTTGGGATTTTGTATTCTTTTGCAATGATGTTAAAGGTTTGATTTAATGAACGATAGTATTCACCTTTTGCGTTGCCCCATTTGTCTCCAGGATACAGGTTCTCGTATTCTGAAATTAATTCCGGGTGTTGTTTTTTCAACATTTTAAAAAAATAATCTTTTTGCTTGCCGTATTTTAGAGTCATACCTCCAAAGATAATGAAATCCAGATGGAGCTCGTTTGCTTTTTTAATGGCCTGTTCAATTATTCTTGGCGTATCTGTTATGAACGGAATAACTGGGAGCAAGAACATCCCACATGCAATACCTTGGCTTTTGAAAAATGCGAGTGTCTTTAGTCTTTCAGTGGAAGAGGGAACACCGGGTTCAAGGATCGTACTTATTTCGTCATCAACTGAGGAGAAGCTGAAACTTACAATCGTTCTGCTTTGCCGGTTAATTTTTTTTAAAATATCGATGTCGCGTTCAATGAGGGTTGATTTTGTAAGCATGTGGACAGGGAAATCATTATCATACATCACCTTGAGGGCATTCTGCGTCAGTTTGTATTTTTTTTCAATTGGTTGATAACTGTCGCCAACGCCGCCACCAACCAGGATGAAACCGCGTTTAAAAGGGATGCGTTTCCTTTTAGGATCTAACTCCTGCTTGAGGATTTCAACGGCGTTTACCTTAACCACGACATCTTTACCAAATTCTCCTTCAACATAATAGCCTTCTGCTCGACCATCGCAATACACGCAGTTATGCGTACACCCTCTATACAGATTCATCCTGTAACGGGACAAGAACCACGAGTCGATTTTCTTGTGTTTACGTAATATGGATTTGGCTTTGGTTTCTTTTATACTCACTTTTATTACGGAATTCTATACGTTGATTCTGCAAAGTCAAGCATTGGACGTAGGGCAAAGGGCGAAGAGAGTAAGGAGTAGGGCGTTTACGCCCGTCGCATTTTGAAGTTTTGAGGTTACGAGGTTCAGAACATCTGAACTTCTTAGTTTCATAAGTTCATCTTTTCTCAGTTAACAGGAGGCTCTACTTCTACGAATTTCGGCATTCTCGGTTACGCTGTGGAGTATTGACTTCTCATGGTTTGCCGATAGAATAATGGCATATGGGTCTTGAGCGTTTGCAAAAGATAATCGCGCGGGCGGGTATTACATCACGCAGAAAAGCGGAGCAATTGATACTACAAGGTCGCGTTAAGGTTAACGGTAAAGTGGTCGATAAGCTCGGAGCGCGTGCGGATGTGGACAATGATCACATAAAGGTCGATGACAGGTTGTTGCGACCGCTCGATGTCCCAAAATGCTATTTTCTTGCATTCAAACCGGCTCAGGTTATCACATCGCTTGATGACCCGCAGGGCAGAGCCACGGTTGCTGATTTGCTCCGTGCTAATAGAATTCGGTTGCGTGTATTTCCGGTTGGTCGACTTGATTGGGATGCTGATGGTTTGCTTTTATTGACTAATGATGGTGAACTTGCCAATCAAGTTATGCATCCACGTACCCACTTGCCTAAGATTTATCGGGTTAAGGTTAAAGGGCATCCGACTGAGCAGGCGTTGGAGCGGCTTCGTAAAGGTATCAAAATTCAAGGAGGGGTACGGACTTTAGCGACAAAAATAATTAAAGAAAGCGAGACTGAAGGCAATACAGTATTTAAGGTTATTTTAATAGAGGGTAGATATCGTCAACTGAAAAGGATGTTTGAACGTATCTGTCATCCGGTGCGTAGTATCCGTAGGATCGCCATTGGTCCTTTGTCATTGGGACGTTTACGTAAGGGCGAGATTCGGCGGCTGACCCATGATGAGTTGTTGGGTTTAAAAAAGGCATTGCGGATACATGAAGATTGAGCAACTCTATTCTCGATATAAGGATATCATCCCTGACTTTAACGGCTTTCTGGAGTATGCAAACAGACCGCTGAAGAAATCTTTCCGTATTAACACACTTAAAGCAAAAAAAGACAGTATATTGTTGCTCTTAAAGGATCTGAAAACCGAACCACTCTCTTTTTATAGTGATGGATATTTCCTTCGGGAAAAGTGCTCGTTGGGTAATCATATAACGCACAGTTTGGGTCTGATATATGCTCAGGAAATCGCTTCGATGGTCCCGGTTACTGTGCTCGACCCACAGCCAGGTGAGGTGGTGCTCGATCTGTGCGCTGCACCAGGTTCAAAGGCGACACAGATAGGTCAGGCAATGAAGAATCAGGGATTACTCGTTGCCAATGAGATGAATCGAAAGAGAATAATCGGTTTGCTACACAATATCAAAAGATGCGGTTTGCTTAACGAAGCAGTAATAAGTTTACGCGGACAGAAAATTGGCCGGGTTTTACCTGATTACTTTGATCGTATATTGATCGATGCACCGTGCAGTGCGGAAGGTACAATAAGGAAGTCCAAGGTAGTGCTATCTCATTGGGGGCTGAAAAATATCGCGGTTATGGCGAAGATCCAAAAAGGGATAATCACATCCGGGTTCCGAGCACTGCGTTCCGGCGGCACCATGGTCTATTCCACGTGTACGATTGCGCCGGAAGAAAACGAAGCGGTCATTGCCTACTTACTGCAGAAGTTCCCAGAAGCAGACCTTATGCCAATTTCCATTCCGCATTTTAAGACACGTTCAGGTATTACAAAATGGCAGGGCGAGACTTTTGACAAGCGATTAGCTTCTTGCGCGCGGATTCTTCCCCAGGATAATGACACCGCTCCATTTTTTATCGCCAAGATCACCAAAAAGGGTGTCTGTCGACATCGTGTTGAGTACGTGGGGAAAATCGAGTTTCAAGGATCAGCAATTGATTTTTTTTGCAGAAGGTTTGGTATTGCGGTGAAACGGTTTCAAGGTTATGCGGTCTTCCAGGAAAATGACTTATCATATATAGCAACACCCCAGGTGTACTCATTCTGGGAAATGAAGGCGATCAGGAGAGGGTTAGAAGTCGGCAAGATATATGGCCAAGAGATCAAAGCTGACAATGATTTTGTCCAACTTTTTGGCAAGAATCCTACACGAAATTTTTATGAGACCAGAGAAGATGAAATGAAAAAATTTCTACGGGGAGAAATCGTAAAAGTAATTCCCACAGCACATCTTGAAAAGGGATTTATTATTCTATCATACAAAAAAGCCCCGATTGCCATCGGTCGATACAATGGAAAAGAAATAAAATCAGCGGTCAAACGAGAACGCAGGATACCGCTATAATTTTAAATGTCAAATGATAAATGACAAATGAATTTCAAAATCCCAATGCCAAATATTCAATATTTTTTCAATGACACAATAACCTAGTTTGAGATTTATTAATAATTTAATAACTTGATCACTTAGTTACTCAATAACTCTATCTTTCCCACGCATTGACTAAACCCAAATTCTAACTATACTAAAAAACATGACTGAGCTCAGAAAAATAAGAAACATAGGGATCGCCGCACACGTCGATGCCGGTAAGACAACGACTACTGAAAGAATGCTATTCTACACGGGGAAGATCAGGAGGATGGGTGAAGTCGACGAAGGTTCGGCAACCATGGATTGGATGCAGCAGGAAAGAGAGCGGGGTATCACGATCACCTCTGCTGCAATTACTTCATACTGGAAAGGTTACCGTGTTAATATCATCGATACGCCGGGCCATGTTGATTTCACAGTCGAGGTGGAGCGGTCACTGAAAGTACTGGATGGTCTGATCGCGATATTCTGTGCTGTGGGCGGCGTGCAGCCGCAGAGCGAGACAGTATGGCATCAGGCTGATAGGTACCGGGTACCGCGTATTGCTTTTATTAACAAAATGGACCGCGTAGGCGCGGATTTTGAACGAGTGCTCAAACAGATGAAAGATAAGCTATCAATGCGACCGTTGGTTCTTCAGATACCTATTGTTGGAGATGACGAATTCCACGGTATTATCGACATCCTTAGGAAAAAAGCATATTATTGGGAAGAAGAAACATCAGGTGCGAAATATAAAGAAGCCGAGATCCCTGCAGAATATGAAGATCAAGTTGACTTTTACCGCACTGAGGCTTTTGAAACGTTGGCTGAACATGATGAGGATCTTTTTGATAACTATGTTGCCAAAAAGGACCTTCCATTTGAAAAGCTGATATCAGTTATAAGACAAGGGACTATTGATTTGAGTTTCTTTCCCGTTTTGTGCGGGAGTGCTTTTAGAAACAAGGGGGTTCAGATACTCCTTGATGCTATATTAGATTACCTTCCATCACCACTTGACATGCCACCAGTAAAGGCGTTTGATCCAAGAACTTCAAAAAAGGAAATCAGGAAACCGTCACTCAATGAACCGTTTTCGGCATTTCTCTTTAAAGCGCAGGCCGATCCTCATCTCGGGTTGTTTTACTATATCAGAGTATATTCTGGTGAAGTAAAAGCCGGTGACAAAGTCTTGATTTATCCGCCAAAGAGGATCGATCGCATTGGTAGATTATTGTTGATGCATGCTAATAAGAGAGAAGAAACGCGCAGCCTTGGTGTTGGAGAAATAGGTGTAGTAATCGGTGTCCGGGAATGCAAGACCGGATACACTTTGTGTAGCACCAAACATCCGATATCTTTTGAGCCGATGAAGTTTCCTGAGCCCGTGATATTTGTTTCGTTAGAACCCAGGACTAAAATGGATGATTCAAAATTAGCTAACAGCCTTAGATATCTGCAAGTTGAGGACCCGTCATTTAAAGTGAGGACTGATGACGAAACTGGACAGCGGATCATAGCAGGTATGGGTGAGCTGCATCTGGAAATCATTGTTGACCGTTTGAAACGGGAGTTTGGTGTTGAGTGTAATGTGAGTAAACCTCAGGTTTCCTACCGAGAAACGATTACTGAGTCAGCGACTGCACAAGGTAGGTTCATAAAGCAGACTGGAGGTAGGGGTCAGTATGGTGTTGTAACAATCAAAATCACACCAGCTGAAAGAAATAAAGGTATAGCAATCAAAAATAAAATCAAAGAAGGTGCTATTCCGAGAGAGTTTATTCCTGCAATCGAAAAGGGTATACGCGAACAGGTTGAGATCGGGGTGTATTGGGGGTATCGTGTGATCGACGTGGAAGTAGAGGTGCTTGACGGAGCGTACCATCCTACAGACTCCTCAGAGCTTTCTTTCAAGGTTGCGGCCCAGATGGCATTTAGGGATGGTTTTATGCGGGGTAAACCGATTCTCCTTGAACCGATCATGTCCATGGAAATTATTGTACCGGAAATATATCTGGGTGATGTGATAAACGACATTAGTGCCCGTAAAGGAAAGATCCTCAATATTGAAAGCAATAAGAAAGAAAAGATCATAACCGCAAGTTTGGCTCTAGCCAAGTCCTTTGGTTATGCTACTGATCTTAGGTCGGTCAGCCAGGGGCATGGTATTTCAACGATGCAATTTTCCCATTACGAACCCAAAGAAGGAAAAGCAGAACAACAGGATCAATAAAACGGTAGATTACTAAGTGGTTGAATTCAAGTGGGAAGAGTTGTGAAAAAAGAATGTATTTTTATTGATGTTTTCACAGATAAACCTTATTCAGGCAACCAGTTGGCAGTTTTCCCAAATGCTAATGGGTTGACCACTGAACAAATGCAGAAATTAGCGAATGAAATTAATTATTCAGAAACAACATTTATTTTTAATAGCAGTGATCTATTAGCAGATTTTGATATAAGGATATTTTCAATAGGCATAGAATTACCTTTTGCCGGGCACCCAACATTGGGTACTGCATTTTCGATTATGAATATATTAGATATATGGCATGAAAAAAAAGATACATTGAAGTTGAGGACAAAAGTTGGTATTATCCCACTTGAAAAGAAGAACGACGTCATCTGGATGATCCAGAATGAACCAGAATTTTTTGCTCAATACACAGATAAAAAAAAGATTGCAGAATTAATTGGTTTGTCAGCAGAAGATATTTCAGATGATTTGCCAATTGAAGAGGTATCAACAGGTAATAAGATGCTCATTATTCCAGTCAAGAGTCTTTCTGCAGTACAAGGTGCAGAAGGAAATGCGAACGAGTTGAAGAAACTCTTCGGTAATAAACCCTGTGGTCCTTATTTATTCACACGAGAAACCACGAAGCCGAGTGCTAAGCTCCATACCCGATTTTTTGCTCCACATTTAGGTATAATAGAAGACGCGGCTACCGGGTCTGCAGCAGGACCTTTAACAGGATATTTATTAAAACATGACGTTTTTGGAAAATCTTTTGAAGTCGAAAATGAACAGGGGATAGAAATGGGTCGGCCATCAAAAATATTGATGAAAGGTGAGATTAAAGATAAGAGATATATTATAAAAATTGGTGGTAAGTCTGTTTATGTTGGAAAGGGAGAGTTTGAAATATAGGAGAAGGAATGAATGATACTGTTAAAATTGGAATTATTATCTGTAATCGTTATCACACATGCGCCGGGGGCAAATGTCTGAGGTCACTGCATAACAGGGAAGGTGCATTTAGCATATACAAAGATAAAAAAGTACAATTGGTTGGATATACTACCTGTGATGGTTGTCCTGGAGGTAATATTGAATATGCTCCTGCAGAGATGAAGAAAAACAATGCTGAGGTGATCCATTTAGCAACCGGATTGGTTGTGGGATATCCACCATGTCCACGAATTGCACAATTTCGTGATTTTATTCAGGAGAAATATAGTATGAAAGTGGTGATCGGAACTCACCCAATTCCTCAAAAGTACTATATTACACATACTGCATTAGGTACGTGGGAGTCTTCTTTATGGAAAGAATTTATGAGACCAACGTTAACCGACGAGAAGACCCGCCTGGCATATGACTAATTAGTTGTTTTTGTGATATGTAAGGTTTCTACTTCCGTATTTTCTGCGATGTGCCAATGCTGCGGTTTGGTTTGTACTACATTCTTAAAGGAAATAATATCCCCTTTTAGGATTTTATCGAATGCACTATTTATTGGACATTCTAATTTATTGAGCCGCACCAACTCAACTCTGCCTGTTGGTGTACACAGAAAGCACCTTTTCTTACCTTTTTCCTTGAGGAGATTGCTGATAACAAGGAAGGCGTTGAAATCGTGCCTTGGGAAATTTTTCTGAGCGATAACCAGATAGGAAAATTTCAGGCGGTCAATTTCTCGATTCAGACCCTGGTTCAAAATATTCATATAATCTGGTGGGTTCCAGAGTATTGACTGGTGGCACCAGTCCTTTTGTTTTCGGATGTCAACGAGCGAGCAGTTTTCAGAATGGAGGCACGGTAGGAGCACCTGTCCTTTTTGCCGATTGATAATATCGTTGCGCAGGGTCATAAGCCGTCGGGACAGGTTTTTTGTTGCGGGCTCGAGTACTATTATCACACCGTTGTCAGTACAACTTTTTAAAAGACGTTCAATGAAGTTTACTGGTATCGTTCCGTCGGTGAACATCTCAGTTAGGGAATTTGCCAATATGACGATATCGTATTTAGCTACTTTCTTTTTCAAAAGACCGTGCGACATATTTTGTTGCTGAAGTCTGACTTGAACGCGCGCGTCGCCATTTTTCAACCAGCGCATCATATCTTTGCATTTTCTGAGCATTTGAGGTGAGGTATCAAAACCTGAGAACCTTAGTTTTTTGAATTCTTGCAGCCCGTAATAGATACCGAGCATCCCGGCGCCTTCGCCGCAACCGATGTCGCAAATCCTGAATTCAGTTAGATGCTCAAACACTTGAGGGTAAAGATGCTGGAGTTGGAGAACCACAATCCTTATTTTTGCAAGATTCATGGGAAAATTGTAGACAAAGTATGCGTCAGAGAATTTGTCTGCAGAGGCTGTACGATGTGCGAAATCATGAGAGAGTGCGCGCAAGTTTTTCTGTAACCGGTTTAATTTTTTCCGGTGTAAACGTACAGTGCGCCATGTCAAATCAGGCATGCTGATAACCTCGAGAATCTTTCCTATGATATTTTCAGGTAACCGCATTAGTATGAGATTATAGACCGATATTGCTCATTTTCAAGAGCATCTTCCCGGGTATCTTATTTTGGAGCGGTTGTGCGGTCGGAAAGATTCGCATCGGAAATGGATACTACAATGTAGTTACTTGGGCGCCGTATTTTTTGAGCAAGTCACGCGTATGGTCATCTGAAGTTAAGTATATTATCTGATTGCCTTGGTCCACGAATTCCTTGAGTAGCTCGACGAGTTTTTGACGGCGCGACCAGTCCGCGAAAATAAAGGCATCATCGAGAATCAGAAATGCACCTTCAGGATACATCTTCTTCAATGCGGCTAGTCTAAAACAAATAAATAATTGGTCTCTTGTTCCACTACTCAATTCATCTATGGCGAATTCCTTGCCTTTTTTGTTTCTGACGACGAAATCTTTATTCTTTATGTTAACTTGCTCGTAGCGATCAGTCACCAATGCAAAATAGCGGCTGAGGCTTTTGCTGCCTTGCATTATGTCGTCGATAATAGTATCTAAATCACTACTCATCTGCTGCAGAATCTTACGTACCTCCAGAGCTGCATTCTTTTCGAGTTCGTGGTCTTTAAGTCTTCTTTTCAATCCGTCAAGTTCAACAAATGCCGAGCGAATATCGGTTATATTATGGGTTTTTCTCTGGATTTCGTTGAAAAGGTGAACCTCATGCGTTAATTCATTTATGCGCGCTTCTAGTTTCTTGAGTTCTGTTCTCAGTTCTTGTTCCATTGATATATCGGCTTCCTCTACAGGAGTATTCGTTTTCATTTTTTCTATCAACCCTTTCCAGCGGTTGTCATTTTGCTCATAGAGCATGCCCGCAATTCTGCCGCCAAGGTTACTCATCTCATTCTCTACGTTCTGTTTCTTATGTATTTTATTTTTGAGATCGGACAATTCAGCAAGCCCGGTTTTACTTCTTATTTCGCCAAGAGCTCTGTCGATCCTGGTCATTTCGTGAGTCTGATAAAGACGGGTTAGATCTTTCTTTTTCACTTCTACGAGAGTTTCTTTTTTCAGTATCGTTTCTTGGATTAACTCAATTTTGTCGGCGAGTTCGTCGAGATTAGATAGATCTGGAAACACCTTTTTTGCTTTTGCTAAGATTTCGTCCCTTCTGGTTGTCAGCTTTTTATCTGCCTGCCCTTTGTACAGCCCATAAGCAGCGAATACAAGGCCAATAGCGAATAATGCCGCGGCTGGAATGAATCCTACGGTAAAGAATAAGACAATTGAGAGAACAACTGATGCCGCGAGGATGATTGACGGGTAGATAAAGGGAGACTTCCTTGTTTTTTGTTGGGTTCTAATAAGATACTGCTTAACCCCTTTTATATCGATGACGTCTTGATTTCGTTTCAGTTCCACGATGTCTTTTTCTGCGTTCTCTATTTCCGTAGTTATTTCTTTTAGTCTTTCTTCATCTTTTCTTCCCTTCTGTCGCTTTAGTTCAAGTTGCTGCCAGGTTGTCAGGTAGTCATACTTGTACCGCTCAAAGGACTGTAATTCGGTTTTTTTCTCAAGATAATTGGTGTAGAGTGAAGATATCTCTTTGTAGTTTTTGTAATTCCTGGAAGTTTCTATTTTCGTCAATTGCCTTTTGAGCGTCTTTCTTCGGTCGAGAGATTGAGCTAAGATGGCTTCTTTTTTTTCGATATCATTTATTTTCTGCAGATAGGCTTCAAGCTGTTCCTTCCTTTTTTCATATACCTCAATATTGTCTTTTTTCTCTTCTACCCACTCGGCCTTCCTGGGTGTCAGTCCAACTACCTTGAATATCTTTTCATCGAGTCGGGCAAAGGTCATGCCACTACCTATCTTACTGAAAATAGACTTTATACCATCCCAAAAACTGGTTTGGCCTTTGGTGCCAAAGACCGAGGATTCTGATGCCTGGACATACATGACATTGCTGATCTCAGAGGCGGGTAGCGGTAACTTCATCTTTTTTGTAGGCAGCGTATAAATGGTACCGTTATTTTCTATTTCGAGTGTGATATCTTCAGGTTTGCCATATCTCAGGACGAGGGGGTTTTTCTTGAAGAGCACATAGCTTAAGGCTTCAACGAGCGCAGTTTTACCCGATTCATTTATGCCAAAGATTAACTGAAACTCATTGGGTTTAAGAACCAGCTCTTTTATCGGGCCGTAGTTCCGAATTTTTAATTTTTCTATCTTCATTCAAGTACTTCACTAAAAACAGGAAAAGTGATCTCAAAGATCTTCATACGTAGTTCGTCGTCAAGTTTGTCAGTTTTATCGACAAACCCTTTGATGATTGGATTTTTGATGATCCTATCCCATGACTGAACCGCTGCGTGATCAATTCTCAATTCAGGGAAATCCTCCAGATAATTTTGCTCAATAGCCTCTAGTTGTGCTTTGAAATCCTTATCAGTCTCAGCGATAAAACCCTTGACTACGATATGCGGTATAATATCCTGTCCTTTAATACTCATCAGGTGATCTTGTATTGTTTTTATTATTTTCTCTTCATTGCCGGGGAAGACGAAGAATTCTCTGGTATTCCAGTACGGAGAGATAGTCACCTCGATTTTTCCTATTTTGATCTCATCTTTCCTGATATTTATTTGATAACAATATCTTGGCGAGTTGCATTTTGTATCAAGCGCAACTGGAGAACCAGGGTAGATAACATATGTGTTCTCATATTTTTTCTCAATATTACGGCTGTGTAAATGACCTAAGGCAACAAAACGTGCGATATTTTCTAAATTCGCTGGATGGATTGGCATATATTGTGTTTCTTCATCATCTAGCATGGAATATATGAATGATTGATCATAGAGAGTGCCGTGAGCAATCAGCAAGTCGATCTGATCCGGGATATCTTTAATACATTCACTGAAACGTTTATTTTGGTAAGGTACACCACATACGATCAGCTCACCGGCTTTGATTATTTCAAAGGGTGTCTTGGTTAGCTGGATGACATTCTTGCCATAGTCATAATCAGGATCGAACGATTTGGCATCATGGTTACCTGGGAGGATAAGGAATTCGGTGCTTACTTTTTCAAAGATCTTCTTTATTTCTGGGCGCAGGCTTCTAGCATCGGCATCTGACTCAAACATGTCACCAGCAATGATGAAATAGTCTACTTCGAGCGCAGTGGCTTTATCTATCAACCACTTTAGAACATCGATTCGTCTTGAATTGCCCTTTTTGAGGTGGATATCAGCGGTAAGGAGTATTTTCATCGATTAATTATAGGCAGATTTACGGACAAATCAATACTTGACAGATTCAGTATTCTGGCGTATATTATTAGTAAGGATATATATTAAGGAGGAGTTTTACTTTTAGATTTAAGTCTCGATAGAGACTCTGTTTTAGCTCGTAATAGTGATGTTACACTAAACCTTTAGGAGGTACAATGAGGAAATTATTGTTGCTTTTGTGTCTTACCATTGCTTTGGGTATTACTCAGGATATGGTAGTTCGGGTGTATGTATCTTCGTGGTCTGATTTGGAGCGGATATCACCCAAGTATGATCTAGATGTTGCTGCGGGTCGAGGTAGTGAATGGTATGATCTGGTTTTGGACCAACGTGGTCTTGATCAGGTTAAGGCATCGGGTTTACCCTATGAGATCACGATATACAGCCTGGAACACGAAAGAGGAAAATACCGGGGTTCTTATTGTTCATATGATGAAATGGTTGATTCGCTCCAGGATCTTGTAGCTAGTTATCCGAGTATTTGTAAGCTTGATTCACTACCCAATCCAACATACCTCGGCAGGACGATATATGGCATCAAGATATCTGATAATGTCAGTGTTGAAGAGGATGAACCCAAGTTTACACTTGACGGCGCCCATCATTCGCGTGAATGGGCTACACCGCAGGCAGTTTTGTTCTTTGCTGATTCCATGCTTGTCTCCTATGGAGTAGTCTCAGAGATTACAGAGATCATCAATACGACCGAGATATATTGTTGGCCCGTGATAAATGTTGATGGGTATGACTACGACTATCCTGGTCAGAATATGTGGCGCAAAAACCGTGAGCCGTTTGGTGGCAGCATTGGTAATGATCCAAACCGAAACTATGGTGGCGGAGTTTGTGGGGACGTGGATGGGTACTGGGGAGCAGCTGATGAAGGGCAATGTAGTCACTACCCATCTGGTTCGACATTCCCAGGTGCTTTTGCTTATTCAGGTGATGAGGTATGGGGGTATGCAGAGTTCATTCGCACGCATGGTATCTCCACTGGATTTTCTCTACATAGTTACGGTGAACAGGTTATGTATCCCTGGGGGTATAAGGGTTCGGGCACACCAGATTCTACGCTCTACGATTCAAAAGGTGCATATATGGCGGGTATGATGCAGCGTTTGGGTAGCGGTACGTACACACCAGGTCAATCTTATAACAATCCTTATCCGACCTGTGGGAATACAAGAGACTGGGTTTATGGATATAATAAATGGGTGGCTGGATTGTCGGCACTTTTCTATGGCGCGGAGATAGGTACTTCGTTTTATCAAAGCGTGAGTCAACTGGATTTTATCTCACGACAGGTTTTTAAATCATCGAAATATCTTGCAGGTTTTTCTGATTCCTTAATCCTCATTAAAGAAGGTTTTGTAGCGCCGCCAATCATCTATCCGTTGGGTACAGTAGGCACTAATTTCACGATCTATTGGCATGCCTTGAATAGCTTTGATAATCATCCAACTCATTGGGAGCTTGTTGAACTGTCAACTCCATCAGTGATTGAGGATAATCTGGAATCAGGGACAAGTCGTTGGATACTTGAAGGTTTTACCTTATCCACAAGCCAGTCGCATTCCAGTTCACATAGTTTCTTTTCCGGTAACCAGAACAATATGAACAATGCAGTTCGTACACTCCATCCTTATTTGGTGGAACCTGGTGATTCCCTGACATTCTGGTGTTGGTATAATCTTGAAACAGATTATGATGTTGCGGTTGCCGAGATATCAGAAAACCTAAAAGAATGGTTTTGTCTAGATGATCGGTATAGTTCAAACTCAGGTGGTTGGGTCAGAAAAGCATATTCATTGGTTAACTGGGTTGGTAAATCAGTTTATTTTAGATTTCGAAGTATGACTGACGGCAATACCCTGCAAAGTGGTTTTTATGTCGATGATATATCACCAGTATGTTTGTTCAATGATGTGAGTACAGTATCGTCAAATATCCCTGATACATCCTATTCATTTACTGACCATGCAGAAGGTGAGTTCTATTTTTACGTAAGAGGCAATAATACTGATTATGGCTGGGGTGACTATTCTTGTCTGGAAAAAGTCGATATCGTAATAGGTATCAATGAAACACCGGTCAATAATATCCAACATCAGGTACTGGCTCTCTCGATAGATCCAAATCCGTTTAGAAAGATGACGAATATCAGATTTGGCACAGGGCATAAAGCGGAGAGCATAGAGTTGAAGATTTATAATTCAAGTGGGAGGTTAGTTAGACAATGGGACTATTCGACTATAAGACAATCCGACCAAGTCATGTGGGATGGTACAGATCATTCTGGTTGTCTAGTTCCAGCTGGTACATATTTTATATTGCTTGAAGCCAATGCAGCAAGGTATTGGGAAAAAGTTATATTAGTCAAGTAAACTTCTTGATTGTAACATCGACTGGGGTTTGATAGTCGTCATAAAGGAGTAGGATGAAAAGATTTATCATCATATTGCTTTTGATTATTAGTTTTATTGCAGCATATGCTGACGAGACAGTTAGGTTGGTTAAGATCGATCTTCCTGACCACGATGAAGTTTATAAACTGAGGAAGTTTGATATAACCGTTATCGATGCTGGTCAGGATTTTGCAAAAGCCCTGGTGACGGACAAAGAAATAGCAGAATTAAAGACTGCAGGTTATAAAATCCATATCCTTATTGAAGATTATCAGGCTTACAAGGATGAAATATTCAATAGGGGTTTTTACCACACATATGATCAGGTCTATCAGGTGCTTGACTCACTCGTAACCAATTACCCGGCTATATGCCGGCTTGATACGATCGGTTACAGTGTACAGGGGCGGGCGATCTGGGCGATGCGGGTCACGGACAACCCGGACATTGAAGAGAACGAGGCAGAGATAAGATTGCCGGGAAATATGCACGGCGATGAACATATTGGTACTGAAGTTCCTCTTTATTTTCTGCGGTATTTGCTTACCAATTATGCTTCTAATACACAGGTCCAAGATCTCGTTAACAATCGTGAGATCTGGGTCTTGCCGACTATAAATCCTGACGGCAAAGTCGCCAATACCAGAACAAATGCAAATAATGTTGACCTGAATAGAGATTACGGTTATTTCTGGGGTGGTGAAGGTGGAAGTCCGAGCCCATCTTCTCAGATCGAGAATAAGTGGGTAATGCAGCATCTTGAAGAGAACAATATATCTCTAGAATACAACTATCACTCAGTAGCTCAATATGTAAACTATCCGTGGGATTATTCTAATGCTGATCCGCCTGATAGTCAGCATATAATAAATATCTCTCAAATCTATGCAAGTGCGGCAAACCTGACGATCATCAATGGCTATGATTGGTATCAGATTACTGGTGGGCTCCAGGATTTTTCGATAGGTACAAATGGTGTACTTGCAGCAACGATTGAGACGCTTGAACCTTCAGGGTCTTCGGAAATAGATCAGATATGTTATGAAAATCGAGATGCTCTGATGGAAGTCTGTAATCGCGCGGGTTGGGGTATTGAAGGTGTGGTCAAGGATTCATTGACCAATACACCATTGTACGCACGGGTGGAATTTATGAATCCTGATAGGATTGATGTGTATACTGATCCTAATCTCGGCGATTTCCATAAGATGATCGCTCCAGGTACTTATGATGTACGTTTATCAGCAAATGGGTATGCACCAAAAACTATCAACAATATTACGGTTCCAGCTGCAGGCAGCGTTTCGATTGGCGATGTTCTTTTGGCCCCTGATTCTACTTATCTATATGCGTTCAAATCGGTTTTATGCCTGTATCGAAATCATGCAGAACAATCGAACAAGACACGTCCCCGGACAGCGATCGGTCCTCAAGATGATATCTTTTTTTCGCTTGGGCAAGGTGGTTCTGTAGTCGTCGATATGGGTGTCAATACACCGATACACAATTCAGCAGGTGATGATTTCACAGTTTATGAAGGTGATGACGGTACTAATGAAGGTTATGAAGTTCTGGCAAGCGATGATTGGGACGGACCCTGGTCTTCCTGCGGCACGGCAACTGGAATCGCAAGTTTTGATCTTTCCGCATCTGGCTTGAGTGAGGCGCGTTACATAAGGATCAATGATGATGGTAGCTCTTCGAGTGGACAATATGCTGGGTTTGATTTCGATGCAATTCAGGGTGTACCTGCGGCTAATACACCATATTTGCTCATTACTGATTATCAAATACAGGATGGTAATAATGGTCTACTCGAACCAGGAGAGACCGCTGATTTTATTATAACCTTAAGAAACTCGGGGATGGTTTCAGCTAATAATACTTCGGGTAGACTTGTGACCAGTGATACCTATATCACGATCATTGATTCAATGGGCTATTATGGAAATATTTTACCGGATTCAGAACAAACCAATAGTGCCGATCCTTTTACGATTTACGCTTCTTCTTCAACACCGATCGGATATACAGTAGATTTTGATTTGATCATTACCGCCGACAGTTATTTGGATACTCTGAATATCAGCATTGTTGTTGGTAAGAAGCACTATTATATCTGGAACCCTGATCCGACACC
>CBFDDH010000016.1:0-53135 GCA_965603515.1 uncultured bacterium | reverse complement strand
TTGTAAACACCGATATACCGTAAATGGTAAAAAAACAAAACCAAACACCTTGAGAGCAGGTGCCAGAGTGTTCGGTTTTTCAATTATTCTCCTGGGTTTACCCAATTGTACTGTTGAGAATTTGCGAAACGGTTGATGGTGACATATTCAAAGCACGGGCAATTTTTCTAACCCCGAAGCTGTATTCTTGTGACAAGATGACCACGGCCTTGTGGCGTAAAATGCGTTGCTCCCTACCTTTAGGACGCTTCAGTTCATCAATCGATTTGCTCAAACAGAAACATACGTAACTGAGGGCTTTTTCCACAGAAGATTCCGGTACGTTGATAATTCCCAGTTTCGTACTCACTTCTTCAATGTAGGATCTATTGCCGATAATTGATTGAGAACTTTGTTCAGTTTCTCGCCAATTAATTTGTCCATCATCATTACAATTCACAAATTCTTCATACGCAATATGTGAATCATTAGATGCGTTCTTGAATTGCGACAAGACGATTTCGGGCTTCACAACTGATTTCGCCACCTTGCTAACATAGCTTTGATAACTTGTCCATTCATAGTCTTCTGGTTTCTCAACGAGACCTGCCTCTACTGCCTGCCGATGAATGTAGCGCGAGAGCCAGATAGCGTAATTATCAACATCCACGATACTGTTTTTGAATCTGCTACCAAATACGTGTCCGACCCGACCATAGCATCTGTTGAACACTATCGCATAACGTCCGTGCAGCCTCTCCATGAATTCTGATATCGCACCACGATGATCTAAGATGAAGAGATGGATATGCCATTCCATCAAGGCGTAGGCAATAACATCGATTCCATATGCTTCGCTGTATTTTTTAAGATACTTTAAGTATTTTTTGTAATCAGATGGTTTTTTAAATATTGGATGCCGATCATTGCCCCGGTTATAGATATGATGATATAGCTCACATCCTCTTAAACGTATATTCTTAAGCATCAAAACCGAACAATTGAACACCTGCTCTCATGTGGTGGCGAACAGCTAAACGTCAACTCCGAATAATGATGTTGGACCTATGCTCGGAGTCTTGAATTGGGGCAATGCGAAACCGATTACAGCACCGATCAGGAGCATAATGCCAACGGCTATGAAAATAATGCTAATGGAAAAAAAATCAACGAGAAAACCACTTATCGCAATGGAAATTGGCAGCGCCATTTGTGCAATAGTAAAGACAAAACTGGAAACCACACCTATTTTATCGGAGGAGACTTTTTCTTGAAAAAGCGTAGTGATTGGAAGATTGGATAAACTAAGGCCAGCGCCAAGAAAGAATAGAGCAATAAGTATAACAACAGGTACAAAACCAATACCCATAATCAAAATCGCTATTGCGGAAATGATCAGCCCAACAAGTATCATAGGAACTCTACGCAGTATTTTGCCCAGAAATCCGATGAGAAAACTAGCTGCAACCAAACCAACCGATAAAGCACTCATCATCAGACCATATCCTGATGCCTCCATCCCATATTTTTCTGCGAGTAATGGCAGTAGCGGCATAACTGGACCGCCTAAGAAGTTGATGCAAGCCGCATAAATGGCGAGTGTCAATAAAAATGAGGAACCAACGAGTATTCTGTATCCATCTTTTATATTGGCAAGAAATGACTTGACCTTTGTTGCTTCCATTGTCTGACGAGAATATTGTGCTACGACGAAAATAATGCAGAAGGAGGAAAAAAAGAAAGTAACGGCATCAATGAGAAAGCAATTCTCAATACCTACCAGGCTAATAATAATACCTCCAAGACCAGGAGATATAACCTGCATTAATCTTCTTGCGCCAGCAATAATACCGTTTGTTTTAAGAAGAAGTTCTTTAGGCACTAACTCTGGAATTATAGTAAACTCTGTACGGTGGAAAAATGGTGAAAATACAGAAAACACAAATGTAATAATGTATAAATAAATAATCGTCACCATATTGAACCTGACCAGGACGAAAAGAAATAATACTGCAAAGCCACGTGCGATATCTACGATTATCAGAATTCTTCTCTTATTGAATTTGTCAGCTGTTGGTCCGGCGATAAAGCCGAATATCACTCCATTCAACGTGTAAATACTAAATATACCTCCGATGACAAGTCCTTTACCGCCGGACAACTGTAATGCTAACCACATAAAAGCTACTAAATAGAAACCATCCCCAAGTGAAGAAATGGTTTGACCAATTAAATAGAATACGAAAGATCTATTTCTCCAGATGCTTTTATCCATTCCCTTCTTCCAGGTTCAGAAGTCCTTCTTTCCAAAAGTATTCTACGAAATCTGCGAGAGTCTCGTGTATTTTTTCAATTGGCAGCTTTAACCAATCATTTTCTAAACTTTTCTTGATCTTTCCAATCGGACTTCGTACGTGTAGTTTCAGCCAAATTGATTTAGCTAAAGGGTCCAATTCAAATTCCCTATTGCTCAAATAATCCCCTCGTCTCATTGACACGTGCAGAATATCTCCTTTGAGCTCCCACGAAACACAGTCTTTCATAGTAGGAACAACTGATTGTTTGAAATCGAGTCTAATCAATGCCAGCTTCTTTTGTGCCAGCTGACAACGATATATTGCATCGGAATCAGATAAAGCAATTAATGGACATCCTTTACATATCTCAACATCCGGGCAATCAGTGCAGCCGCTGTTGCTAGTCTTCGAGATTGCATGTGCATAGGAAATGAATGGTTTAAATGCATTAAAAGCACGATCAGCTTGTTCGGTGAGAATATCCCAATAACACAAGTACTTTCCTAATTCAGACATTTCACCAGCCATAGACGGAAGCATGTAACACGGCAAGGCTTTACCATGAGGATCAATATAGAGTGTGTTTCCTGCTGAGCATGTAGTATGTATAACTGGTAACTCAAGATTGTATTCTGCATTAAGGAACTTTGTTTCCATCGGTGAAGTTCCCAGATAAAGTCTGAAATCCGGTTTTATTCTTTGATATGCTTCACATATCTTATTCCAACATGACAAAACCTCTTCTGGGGATAAATACAACATCTCCCTCACATTTGTAGCAGAACCACAGAAACTCACAGGATTAATGTTGAGAAAGTGTATACCAAGAGAGTGGCACAGGTCTATCATACTGGAAACCTCCAGCGCATTAACTTTCTGAAGAGTACAATTCACCCCGATCTTAGTTGTCATTTCATTCTCACGAACATAGTCTAAACAAGTGGAAATACTATCTATGGTTCTATGAAAATTCCCTTTTCCCCTGATCGTATTGTGTGAAATATCAGATACTCCATCCAGGCTAAAGACCAGCATATTCAATCCGGACTGAAGCAAAGTAGCAAATCCTTCCTGCTTCAATACAGTACCATTTGTGACAACATTAACTCTGATATTATGCGTACTGCAGCATTTGACGATTTCAGGTAGATCGCGCCGCATTGTTGGTTCACGTCCAGAAAAGTTGATTTCTTGCAGTCCTAACGATAGCAATTTCTGAATAATCTGCAATACATCGGAATGGCTAAGTTCTGAACCTGGATTTTCTACAGTATAACAATGGAGACATTTCAAATTACAGTCATTCGTTATGTCCCATCTCACACTACCTACCCTTATTGGATCCATGATTGATACCCTCCTTGTTTTCTAGTGTGATATGAGCACTAAAACAAAGGCGCCTTTGCTGGGTAGTCGCTCACTGCATTACTGAGCAATACCGTTACAACAAACCACAAGACCTGCAATGCCCAAACTATTATGGGCTGAACGTTCGGATATCTTCTTGATCATTATGTCTCACCTCCTTTTTTAATAACCTTAATATCATATATAGCAATTTTCATGCCAGTGTAAGGCCTGAAATTTCAAGACTTAATTTCATGGTTGTGACATTTCTGTCAGATGGTTTTCAATGAAATTCGTGAAAAATGCCGTAATGGCTTGCGGTTCACCGCTTTGCGTAAGTGACAGATTTGTCAGCGGTTTTGACAGATTTGGCAGAAAGGGATCGCGGTGATAGTTTTACATCCCATTCATTATTGAAATAGCTGACCCCACAGTATCTTTACGATATCCAATATAGGTATGATAGCTTGTCCACTCATAATTCTCAGGGTTACTTACAAGTCCAGCCTCCACAGCCTGGCGATGGATATACTGAGAAAGCCAAAGACCATAGCTATTTGCATCAACTACTTGGTTCTCAAAGCAATTTCCGAAAACATGAATAGTACGTTCATTGCTCAATATTCTAATTAATACTCGATAAAATATCATCGATTATCTTTTCAAGTCTTCCAGTATCCACAGACTTCTTTATAGCATCAATTTGCGCTTCCGATAATAGATCCTTTAATTTAACCAGCATCTTTTCTGCTTCTTCTTTTGCCTCTCGTGACGCTGCTGGATGATGCAGTATCGCTAAAACGCATTTCAATGCAATCTCATTCTTCTCTTCCTTTAAAAGAAGCTCCGTTATACTGACAAGGACTGCCAGCAAAGTAGGAATTGCTTTTATTTGTATTAATATTTCGAGAGCCTCACGATATTGTTTTTTTGCAGCTTCATCATTTCCTAAAATATGCGACACTCTCCCCAGATTATCTAATGTATTCGCCAAGGCACGTTGATCACCAATGTCCTTTTTTATCGCGATACTTTCCTCATAGAGATGTTTCGCATCAGTAAAATCACCCAATTTTTCCGCGGTAATTCCGAGATTATTCAAACATGAACCGATCCCGGGACGGTCACCGATCTCTTTACGTATCCCAAGACTTCTCTCATATAGCCTTTTTGCTTCAATATGATCCCCAAGGCTATGTAGAACATTCCCCAAATTATTCATTGATGAAGCCAGACCATACTGATCATCAATTTCCTCTCGTATCTTCAGGGCTTGTTCATGTAACCGGCGCGCTTCTTCATAATCGCCAACTGAAAAGACAACGACACCAAGATTGTTGAGCGATACGGCTATTGCTTTTTTATTGGCAAGTTTTTTTCTTATTTCAAGGGCATTTTGATGGATTTGTTTCGCGCGCGCAAATTTCCCGAACCGATACGCAATAACACCAAGTTCATTTAAGGCATAGGCAATATCTTTTTCCGCACCAAGTTCTTTAAAAATAGTATGACTTTCTTCGAGGATTTCCCGGGCTTTCTCATACTGCGAAAGTCTACGACAGAATCCACCCCACCGGGAAATGACATTTCCGTAAAATCCCTTTATTCTATTATCGGAAAAATCTTTTTTATATCTGATCCTGAGCATCTCTGCGGTCATTCTGCAAACCTGTTCACCCTCCTGTAGCCAGCCGCGCATTTCGTAAAAATAGTAAATACTCTTGAGCAATTTCTTTAATTCATCAAGTTTTGTATTCTCTAATGCCCACTGCCATGCGCTTCTGAGATTTTCGATCTCTCCATTTACTTCATTTAGAAATTCCTGCACATGTCTCTCGCGTAAATCCTCTGAACGCCGCTCAATGAAATTCGCATAATAGCAACAGTGTATGTCATTCACCTGCTTTTTTAAATCAGATTTTTTGTCAAGTTTCTCGGCAGCATACTTGCGGAGGATCTGCAGCATTTCGTACCTACCTTGAGATGTACGGCGCACAAGTGATTTATCAGTAAATAAAGACAAATCTGTGACTGTAGCTTGAGCAACTTGTTCAGCAGCCTCTTTCTGAAAGCCATCGCAAAATATGGATAGGGTTCCATATATCTTCTGCTCTTTTATCGATAGAAGATTCCATGAATAATCAAAGACGGCCCGTAAACTCCGATGCCTTGTTGGTACGTCCTGTAATGTCGAGGTTAAAAAATCAATACCTTTATCAATTTCCTGAACTATTTCACGGTTTGAAAGAGAACGTACCCACGATGCTGCTAATTCGATACCTAAAGGTATGCCCTCTACCAAATTACATATTTCGATTACAGTCTTATGATCTTCCTTTGTCAAAACAAAATCCGGTTTGATCCTCTTTGCACTTTCAATAAATAGTTGAATTGCACTGTAGTTTTCTATATCATCTAATCCAACCCTTGTTGGTATATCCAGCCCCAATATTTCCATTATCCATTCACCTTTTAGACGTAATCGCTCACGTGAAGTAACCAAAAATTTTATCTTCGGGGCATTCTCAAATATCTCAACGAGCAATTCTGCTTCATTTATGAGATGTTCGAAATTATCCATGATAATAAGCATTTCTTTTCTGCGCAAATAATTCAAAAGCTGGACTTTGGGGTCCTCCCGACTATAAAAAGCAAATTTAAGGGAATCTGCAATGGTAAATACTAAAAATTGTATAGAACCGATGGTCATGGCATCGAGGGGAACAAAATATACTCCGTCCTTAAATTTCTCGATCTTTTCAGCTGCTACCTGCAGAGCTAATCTGGTTTTTCCGATACCACCTGGTCCAACTAAATTGATCAATCGGCAACGGGAATTATCGATCATTTTTTTCAGTTCGCCGATTTCTTTTTCTCGACCTACAAAGGCAGTAGTCTGAGATGGCAAACTGTGTGGATGTGCTGATAATGAATGTATCGGTGGGAATTCCTGCGGGATCATCTCGGCATATTGTAAACCATATATTTGTTGTGGATCGCCAAGGTCATGGAGTAAGTGGACACCGTGGTCTTTAAGTATTGCATCCGAAGGTAAACTACATAAATCCTTCACTTTAGGTGATAGTAATATTTGACCACCCCAAGCTGCAGCCATGATGCGCGCCGTGCGATTTACTGCTGATCCGAAATAATCATTGCCTCTTCTTTCTGCTTCACCAGCATGCAATCCGATCCGTATCCGTAATTCACCGATATTCCCCCAATCTTCAAGGGCAAAACGTTTTTGGATCTCAATAGCACAGTGAAGCGGCGCGCCCTCCTCAAAAACTGCAAAAATACCATCTCCGGTGTGTTTCACAATTGTCCCATCATAATCGTCAATGTTTTGTTTTAGTATCGCATCATGCCGAGCAAGAACATCGCCCATATCAGCATGGTGTTTTTCCCACTTTTCCGTTGATTTTTCGATATCTGTGAGTAGAAAGATTGGCATGATAAATTGTATCTACTATTGAACTATATTCAATAGTCAACTCTCATCCAAATTCTTCAAGGAACTAGTCTTATTTAGCAATCATTGAAGAAGCAAGCGAGTACTAAGGATGCTGGAATATATCGATCCAGCATCCTATGTTTTCAATGATTCATTACTATTTCAGAAGTACTGCCTTTTTCGTAATATCAAATTCACCAACTTCGAATTTTATGAAGTATATGCCGGACGGCAGTATATTCCCTCGTTTATCACATGCATCCCATCTTATCGTGTATGTACCAGAATCTTGAACTTGATCAATGAGTTGTCTTATCAGTCGACCGCTCGCATCATAGATACTTAGTTTAACATCATCCTTGACAGGAAGCGCGTACTGTATATTCGTTCCCTTGCAAAATGGATTTGGATAACTGATCGCCAAGTTAAGCGTTTGCGGAGTATCACCTGGTTTCTCCTCAAGCCCTACTGGCACAGTCGTTACCACCCAGACCCTCACATAATTACTGTGTAATGAGTGTTCACCAAAAGGAATGCCGAGCGATGCAAGCTGACTCGTCCATACACCATCGGCTTCGCGAAGTGGTACGTTTTCAAGGTTCTTATGGGGCGGTAGGTCAGCGTACCAGCCAGGATAGTATTCACCTATCTGACGTGTATTCCATTTTTGACGATATTCGACAAGCTCCTGGTTATTTCCATATGATCTCTTTACCTTTCCAAAAAGATGCGTCTTTACCATGACGAGAGCATCCTTAAACGAAAATGGATAATCAAAGACAAGCTTGGCATATACACGACCCAGAAGCGAACCGAAAAGCCCAGGAGACGGGTCATAGGGATAGTAGCCTATGCCATTTGCCGAAAGATCCTCGCGCATACCATAGAATGGAAGTGGTTCGACTGAATAAGCATATGCACGACCTGGTCTTGCCATCTTATAGAAACCTTTCGATGCAAATATGAAATCACGTGTCCAGCCAATAGGAAGATCTGGTAGTTCATCAGCACCAAATTCCAGCTCAACCTCATCACCATGATGCATGACGACAAACTTATCATCTGAATGATGAAGCAGTGGCAGTACATCACCGTATTTTGTATAGTAACCAACGATATTCGCATAATCACGATGTACTCTGGTTGCATAGTTAAAGTCGCCCGGGTATTTTCCATCCTCAGAAAAGTATTGCGCATAACCATAAAAGCCGAGATTAGCACTCTGAGCGCTAAGTTCTGTAAGGTGATAGGTGCATGTTTTCATGGTCACCCATGCATGATCAAGGTAGACTTCACCGGTAAAAGTAATGCGCAGACGGTGATCATCGGTTTCAAAAATCGAAGCGTCTTCATCATAGAGGGAATAGGTAACTAGCTTCTTGTGCCCAGCAGGAATTCCACATGATGCCGCCTTTTTCCATTTCCCTGAGCTACTAATGATTTCAACTTTAGGATTCTGTAATTTCATACCGCGCTCTCTGGCTTGATGAATATCGCTTGCTTGACTAATCTCATCTGAATCCTGAAAGCGTGTGCTTCCGTACATGCAAAGTACTGCCGAACCCGGATCAGATAGAGTACCGACATCCAGTATTATTGAGAATGACTTGGCAAAACCAGTGATACCGGATCGTTCAAAAGGCACATATACACGATCTTCTGCTTCTAGGGTATAAAGTATATCCTTACCTTTTTCATCGACGGCAGCTTGGAGTGGTTGTTTAATACCTGAATGTATGGTAAGACCCTGCTTGCCTGGACAGAGCAATCCTTCTTCAGGATATACGTCATACTCGGCAGGGTGGTCAATCACGAATAAACCCACCTCATCAAGATACGTTACTTCCTGGAGCATCTCATTTATGGTCAGTTTATAAACACCCTGAGAGCTTTTTAGGTATTCAGCATCAATCTTTATATATTCATCATAGTCAGGGGGGAAATACAAATTCATACCGAGTACTCTATCCATCCACATACCAAGATCGCATCCAGCGAGGATATCACCTATAAATATATGTTCGTTCTCATTGTGGGCAAAGAGCAGTGGACAGCAGGCTTTCACATACACATCAGCACCTGTGCTGGTATAGAAATAATCGCTGCTATTGATGAACATCCCAGCAGAATCACTGAGCAGGCTTGCGAATAGAAGTACATCATCTGTAACATCGATCACAGTTATGCGCCGTGACCACGTATTTACTTGATCATTCCATAGATATAATGCACAGCGGTCATGCGGCGGATTTCCGTGATGCCCCCACCACTCAACAGTGAGTTCTTCAATGAGTGTATCTGGCACATCAAGTTGGAACCCATATAGCTGCAAGTCCTGGTGTGCCGAGTCAACCGCACCGGCAGTTGCCCACCAAGAACTATCTAAGACTGAAATCTGCTGTACTTCCGCAGCTGTGGCGAGAATCCAACTAGGATTTGTTGGAATTGGTAGTGTACCGGAATCCGCATTGGGATATTTCCAGGCATCACATCCTGGGGTGGGAACTTCATAGATACGCGCGGCGACAAAGTTAAGGGATGTAGTGTCATCATAGAAAATAGTATCCAGCGCGAGCATAGAATAGGCCACTGCATTATAATGTGAACCACATACTCCAACATTGAAGTTAGCAAACGTCACGGTCGTTATACTACCTTGCGGCAATGACGTGATTATCTGAGAATTCGTATATATCGGTGTTGCACCCAATCTTATCTCGCAGTGTACTGGTACATTATTCTCATCAAAAATACCTGAATTCATGAATCGTACCTGTGGTTGGATGGTTATGAGTTCCTCGGTTTTTGGTTCGGGTATTAGAAAACTGAGCGCAGCAATATTGTGTGCATTAATTTGTATTGCGGTAATCGCACCAAAGGCATCAATTCGTCCAGCTCCGAAATCATTGTCTTTGCCCACTGGACCAAGGTCAATAGCAGTTATTTCAAGAATGCTATCGATCTCAAGTGGTGTGAGATCGGATTTTTTCGAAAGCATTAGTGCAACGAGACCAGCTGTATGAGGTGTTGCCATGGATGTCCCACTCATTGTAGTGTAACCCGTATTGCTCGTGTGGCTACACGATTTAACATTCACACCCGGCGCGGAAACATCAGGTCGCACTAAACCAGGCGGATAGGTATAATCATTGAATGGAGCAATAGTCTGCCAGGTAACAGGACCAGGGCTAGAGAACGAAGCGATCTGGTCATCAATATCAGTCGCTCCGATGCTCACCACATCTGAAGGCGCACCAGTAGTACCATTCTGTGGATTCCACCAAGGTGGCGGCACATCGCCCGGGCACCGACACGCATCGGGTGGTGTATTAGTACCGCGTTCATTACCTGCTGCGACTATCATCACAATCCCTGCAGCACCGACATTATCGCAATTCGTACGCCAGATTGCGCGCCGCGGATCCCACTGATACTGCCATCCCATTGACATGGAAATTATGTCACCGCCATTGGCTGGTGAAGCTGGTGGAGACACGACAAATTGCATGGCTTCCCAGATAATATTTTCACCCAGTGTATCGGCCACATTAAGTACCCTTAAGGCCATGATTTGAGCATCAGGAGCAACACCACACTCTGAACCTGCCGTACCATCTGAGGCGATAGAACCAGCTGTGTGAGATCCATGACCATGTTCATCAATCGGATTATTATTATTGAGCTCAAAATTCCATCCGTGATACGGATAATTCGAATCGATCCACATGTGGTCAGCTAAATCCTGGTGGTTATAGTTGACACCTGTATCAATAAGTCCGACAACTATACCCTGGCCAGTAAAACCCAACGGCCAAACCTGGTCTGCTCTGATCTTAAGAACACCCCATGCGATCTCTCTCGTTATATCTGGTGGTACTGATAATTGAGGCAATTCGAGCTTCACCTCAATGATATCGTAATCCACATAACGAATCGCCTTATGCTTTGCCAATACTTCGATAACCTCTCTATTTGCTAAACAGTAAATTGCATTATTTATCCAGAATGATTTTATTTTGTTTACTTTACCTTGTTGCTCCATCAGTTCAAGATACTGCAGTATTTCTTTCTGATGTTCTACAGAAAATGCCTGCAATATCCGAGCAACCTCGACTCTTTTCATTGAACGCGGCAAATCAACTACTGCATCTTTCAGTAGTTGAGCATCCATCTGTTTTTCAAACACAAAATCAACCGGTATGAGTTCATCAGGAGCTCTTTTTGTCATTATATCCATAAGTACAGGTCCAATAAGTGCAAATGCCGGAAAGCATCCTATGATCAATAATGCTACCAGAATTTTCTTCATATTCTCCCCCTTTGGTTAGTCTAATAAAATCTAAATACCAAAAATTTATCTTCTATTAATACTATAGTGATAAAAAATTATCGGTCAATAGATATATGGTGAGGTTTGTTTAAAATCGACACAATTGAATCACTTTTTCATGTACCGATATATGGTACGCGGGCTTATCCCGAGACCTCGCGCAGTTGCCTTCACGTTGCTATTGTTAATTTGGAGGCGTTCTTTGATCATGTTCACTGCGCAGTCTGCCAAATGGTCTTTTAAATACTCTGCCCCACTGTTCTCGGGTATTTCAATATCATCTACTTTTATTCTGTCTTGTTGGCAAGTCAGATAGGCATTTTTCAAAATCCCCTGGAGTTCCCTTACATTACCTGGGTATTGATACCCCATTAGCTTTGAGATCGTGTTTTGGTCCAAGCCGGTAACGAATCGTTTGTGATCATTCCGCATTCGAAGGATAAAGGATTCAATCAATTCTGGGATTTCACCCTTACGTTCTCGTAATGGGGGAATTCTGATAACCGGAGAACTCAACCGGTAGTACAGATCTCCCCGGAATTTTTTCTGCAGTACTAGTTTTTCTAAATGATGATTTGTCGCGAAGACAAAACGCACATCAATAGTCTTTGGTTTATTGCCCCCAAGAGGTGTCACGCACTTGTCTTCAATAACCCTAAGGAGTTTGGACTGGAGATTAAGTGGCATCTCACTTATTTCATCAAGAAAAAGTGTACCACCTGAGGCATATTCAATCCGCCCAATTCTATCAGAGCGAGCATCAGTAAAAGCGCCTTTATTGTAACCAAATAATTCCGATTCAAAAAGTGATTCTGGTATTGCTGCACAGTTTACAATAACAAAACGAGCACCAGCCCGGGAACTGGCATTGTGGATAGCTGCTGCAAAAAGTTCTTTTCCTGTACCACTTTCACCAACAACCAGAATATTAATATCTTGTATTGCTAAACTGTGTGCTTTCTTCTTGACCATATCTAACCCGATGATATCGTTGAAAGTGTATGGGGCGAATGCGCTTCTTATTTTCTTCTCCTTTCTTAATTCATCTTCTATCGGCTCGAACAGAAAAAGAAACTTATCATTATAGTATTTACGTGTCACCAAAAAAGTCTGCCGTTTATGTTTCGAATAGATGATTTCATTGGAGACATTTGCGAAAGAGAAAATATCGATGTTAAAATGATCTAGGATATTTGCTCTTTTCTTTATGTTGAGCATGTGCCGGGCACGGGTATTAGCATACCAAACCTCACCACTTTTTTCAGCAAGGACAACTCCAGTATTGAGCATATTGCAAACTGAGATAACTAAATTACCTTGTTTTGTTCCCTCGTATTCTCGTCCAATAAGCTGAGCTAATGTTTGAACCAAAGCAAAGGTATGCGGGTGTCCGACCTTATGGGGATGAATGATGATTATTGCGCCGATTCCATATCCATTGATAATAATGGGTGCGGCAAAACAAGAACCCTGCTGGAATAATTTGAAAAAATACTCATCGCCTGCAACGTAAAAAGGCTTTTTTGTTTTAAGACAAAGTGCGACAGCATTGGTTCCAGCATGTTCTTCATGCAGAGATGCTCCTTCGGTCAAACCAAGTTTCTTCCGACTGAGAAGCGTCTCTTCCGGTCCACTTAGCTTCAGTATACAACAATCATCATCTACAAGTGCCAGAATTGAACCGCACTCCTGGAAGGTTTCCACCATCAGGGTCATGTATGGGGTTGCTGCATTAATAAGGTCTTTATGTATAGACTGTCTTTTTACTAAATCTCTTTGGGGAATCGTTTTACTCAAGCGTCTTTTATCTGTTCTTAAACCAGATCTGTGACACCTTTGTTTCGATTCTCTGATAAGCTCTTTTCTATCTACCATTTCTCCTTATCGCTATTAATCTACAAAAAAAACAAAAAGGTTATAACTACCACAATCCTTAAATTGTGGCACTCATACCTTCTCAAATTTATTATATACAAAACTACCTGGATGTCAACAAAATATTAAAGCCATGCAGTGAGTCTTAAGTGTAGAATTGGCAATAAAAGAAAAACCCCGATCACCGATTCATAAAAGGCGATCGGGGCAGATACTAAGTGTTATTCACTCGCGTCAAGTGCAAAACAGGTAACCGTACGCTGGATACCTTCAACACCTCTGATGTCGTTGATGATTATTGATTTTATATCATTGAGATCTTTACCTTCGGCATAACATATGACATCATGCAGGCCTGTTGTAACATGGGCATGTTTAACACTATTTATTCCTTTCAAGGCATTAACAACCCCTTGTTCTTGCCCGGTTGCAGTATTGATCAAAAGATATGCAGCAACTCCCATATATACCTCCTCATTCTATGCGTTAATTATAACTTTTTTTTGGTGATGGTCAAGAAAAAAAACTCGATGTTCTTCTATTTCTCTTTGATGATTACCTCTATCGCCTCATTAAGTTGAGCATCAATGCCTTTTCGTAACTTGTCTGGATGGTCATCTACTAATATGTCAGGTACAACGCCTTCGTTTTCTATTTCCCACGCACCAGCCATATTCCTGAACCGGGAAACCGGTGTTGCAACACCACCACCATCCATAAGTCTTCTTCCAGCAGTAGCTATCAAACCACCCCAGGTTGTATTCCCGATGAGAGGTCCAAGCCCCAATTTCTTAAAATAGTATGGAAACATATCACCGCCAGAACCTGAGAATTCATTCATAAGGCATACAAGTCGGTCAGAAAACTCAGCAAAGGGATCAGTAACTGGTTTACCTGTTCGCCGAACAAAGTAACCAAGCGGCTTCCTTTGCAAGTAATTCACAAATACGTAGGGGGACCAACCACCACTATTAAATCGCACGTCAATAATAAGTCCCTTTTTACCCGCCTGGCTGAAAAAATACTTGCCAAATTCTTCAAGTCCCCAAATCGCCGTATTTGGCACGTGTATATAGCCGATACTCCCATTTGTTGCTTGTTCCACAACCTTTTTGTTATTTTCAACCCAATCAAGATAATATAATTTGCGTTCATTGCTAAAGGATATCGGTTCAATTTCCACTTCTCGAGCAACGTTGATATCTGGGAAATCTGTCACGCGGATTTTTACCTGCTTACCCAGAGTGTTTTCTAGAAATTCATAAGGGTTATCAGGGTATCGTATAATCTCTCCATCAATCGAAATCAGATATTCACCTTTATGAACAACCGAACCTGGTTCAGTTAGTGGTGCTCGTCTATCATCTTTCCAGGTTTCACCCTTTAATATTTTTTTGAATATATAAAAACCACTTGCTTTGTCGAGTTCTAATTCTGCCCCGAGCAACCCCATACTCACTTTCTTTACCTGATCTCTAGGACTCCACACATAGGCATGTGAACCACCCAGCTCACTGAATAACCACGAGATGATGCGCGTAAGATCTTCCCGGTCAGCGATATGATCCAGAAACTGAGAATACTTTACTCTCAACTCGAGCCAGTTAAGACCGTGCATTTCTGTATCATAGTAAAAATCCCGTTGTAAACGCCATGCATCAACAAAAAGTTCATTGAGTTCAGGCCGACGGTCGATCTTAACTTCGATATCTTTGGTCAGAATCTTGCCGTCACCAACTTTAGATGTGGTCTCCATAAGGTCAATAATACCGTATGTTTTACCGCTTCTATACAGAACCGCCTCGCCGTTATTTGATAGATCATAACTATCTATATTTTTAATTAAAACAAAATCTTCTTTTTTCTTTATATCATAGAAATGCAAATTGTACTTTCTTTCTCTTATATTCAAACTCACACGTTCAAGGTATAGTACTTTATTATCTGCACCAGACAAGTGGTAATACTTACCTGCAGGCACAGGGATCGTAAGCACACGCTGATCAATGTTTTCAAGATCAATAATCACCACGTTGTTATCGGGGTCGTCATCGCCGTTATCCTCCTCACCAGATTCCTCATCGCTTTCTGGCAAAAAAGGCGATGGGGTTTCTCGGTTGAGTGGTATGACACAGATATTCCCGGTTTCAGGGAAAATATCAATCTCGCTAAAATCACCCATCATCGGATTAAATGTTCTCGAAGAGATAAAATACAGATATTCTCCGGATTTGTCAAAACAAACATCATCTTCATCGAAAAAATTACC
Organism: uncultured bacterium; assembly: GCA_965603515.1. Taxonomy (GTDB): domain Bacteria; phylum Hydrothermota; class Tepidihabitantia; order SM23-42; family SM23-42; genus JAUVZL01. Next base: position 37,584 of record CBFDDH010000016.1, on the reverse strand, counting down.
AGTTACCTGGTGAATTTTTCTATTGTCTACTGAGTGAAGATAAACAGAGCCGAACAAATTATCACTCAATTTAACATAGACAACCCACTTATTATCGGGCGACCATTCATAAGACGAAAATCCACCTATTGACGAGGTGTCAACAAGTACTGGCTTGCGATCTTCGACATCGACATAAAATAACCGGTATTTGGAATCAGTGTATAATAGCTTTTTACTATTTGAAGACCACTCAGGCTGGTACTTATAGCAATCTCCATCATATGTTACGCGTATCTGTTTACCTGTGTTCTTTGGCTCTGCTATATATATCTCATTTTCGTCAGTTTCATCAGAAACAAATGCAAGCCACTTGGCATCTGGTGACCAGGTAGGGTATTTTTCTCGAATACCGGGTGTTTTTGTTATGTGGATAACTGCACCTTTTTCCTTGGGTACTGTGAAAATGTCACCACGAGCACTAACAACTACACGTTTGCCAGTAGGAGAAAGTCGCCCTGTTTCGATCAAATGAGCTACACTTTCGTATTTAGGGTATAGGAAACGCCGATCATCAGGTACTTCTATGAAAAGAGAGTCAACCTTATCAGTCTTCAAATCAAGTACATATATCAACCCAGCACATGCGTAGACAAGACTGGCTTTGTCTTTATTAATGCTCTGAACATCGAAATCTTCATGAAGGGTTATCTGCTTTATTCCCTTGTTTACAAAATCATAATTATAAACGTTCATGCGACCATCTTTATCAGCAATAAAATAAACCTTATTTTCACACCATTGCGGATTAGTTTCAGTTCCTTGCCAAGATATTATCTTATACGATGTATCTTTTTTTGCATCATATAGCCAGATATCAGTCGTCCTTCCCCCAGCATACCCCTTCCATGGCAAGCGTACCCCCCGATAGTTGAATACGATCTTCTTGCCGTCAGGAGAATAGTCTGCTTCATAACCTGCAAACAAAGGTATTTGTTCGGGTAATCCACCGTCAATTGAGATTTTAAAAAGCCGGCGCTTTTTCCAATCACCGCGGCTCGAAGCAAATAGGATATATTTTCCGTCCGGAGTCCAACCAACAACCAGATCATTGGATGGATAATAGGTCAAGCGCTTTGGTTCACCACCTTTAGCAGGCATAATGTATACATCATAGTCACTAGTATTATACTCACCGCTATAAGCTATCCACTGTCCATCAGGAGAGAATTCAGGATGTGTTTCATAACCATCATGAGCAGTAAGCCTTTGAGCATATTGTCCTTTTATTGAGGCAAACCACAAATCACCACCATATTCAAAAACAACTGTCTGCTCATGGATATCTGGATTGTGGAGCATTAAGGTTGGTTTACCAAAGAGCATACAGCATAAAATGAGAAAACAAAGGATAAAATGTTTCATGCTAAAACCTCCTTTTGATCTAGCAAACCCTGCCATAAACCATGTAAGATACTTGTTATCTAATGGGGTAAATGACAAGATATATTTAGGAATTTTATTCATTTTCTCGTTGCCGTCCCCTCGCTGCCTGTCCTGCTTCGCAAAACGAAGCTGGGAAAAGACGAAGCATTCCAACAGGGTTAATAAACGACCGAATATCTTAGGCTTTTGCAGTCAGTCCAATTATACTTATAATCATACCTGCGTCAATTATGACTGTCAATGATTTACTTAGCTAGTAAATCGTAGAAGTCATTCAGGTTATCAACTGTCGTGTCAGCTCTAATTCTATAACCAACAAAAGCCACACCAGCTCTATCCCCAGCTTTCTTATCAATTAGTGTATCACCAATGAACAATGATTGATTCAATTCAACCTTTAATAACCTACACGCTTCCAAAAGAATATCTGGTGCGGGTTTAGGTTTTTTCACGTCATCGACCGTCAGGATAACGTCAAAATATCCAGCAAGGTGGTATATACCAAGGATTTCCAAAACTATTTTTCGATGTGAATTAGTAACACACGCCAATTTCAAACCCAATTCTGATAATGCATGCAGAATCCTCATTGCCATCGGGTTAACCTTCAAATAAGAAAGGTATTGAGGAAAATGCTTCTGAAAATACGTTCGCACCTGATCGACTGTCTTACCCGGCATAAAAATCCGGACATCTTCTTCAGTGCTCTGACCCCAGTGTTTACGGAAAGTTCGCTCAGTGATCTGTTCAAACCCGAAATGTTTTAGTGCATCATTAAAAAGACGGAACCACCCAGAATAAGAATCGATCAGAACACCATCAAGGTCAAATAGAACTGCTTTAACATCTTTAAAAATTATCCTTGCCTCAGTCATATTTTTGATCCAGGTTTCAGTATAAGAAAATACTGGCTAACGCAAATTTTCTATTATCTTAACGAGCCGTTCAAGATTTGCCATAACCATTGGCACTGCATTAAGTTTAATCCAATATTCACGCGTACGCCACTTCACTTCATAACGGACTAAATCCAGATCTCTCAGTGCTCTCAGAACCTGAGAAACCGTTGGTAAACTAACGCCCAACAGGTCAGCAAGCTGCTGAGGGGTCCTCCTGTTTTTTTTCAGAAGATGGAGCGTTTCATAAGCAGTGGGGTTTCCCAGGGTACGACAAATCCTCGACGCGCGGTAATGTATTTCAGGTATTTTCTTTTTTTTCATTAACCATTATACATCATTTTGTCAATTTGTCAATTAACAAAATGACAAAACCATACAAGTGACATGTGTTACCTTAACAAGAATCCTATGGAGTTTAAACCGTGGAATAGTCGTAACATTTATTTGATCACAAACTCAATAACTGCACCTTTCTTAAGCGTAGCATAAGCACCACAATACTTGTCACGCGATAATTCAAAAGAACGCAAAAGGTCTTTACGTTCATAATCGCCCTGGCAATCGATTGTCACAATTATTTTTTTGTATGCTTTTGGATGTTCATCAGCCCTTTCACCCTTGAGCGTAATTTCAAATTTATCGATCTTCCCACCTTTTTTCTTAAGTATACCAACGATATCCATACCCATACATGCACCAAGAGAGACCAGAAGAAATTCAATTGGATGAATACCTTGATCAAAACCACCAAACTCTTTGTCTGTATCAACTGTTATTTGATGATTTAGTTCATCCTCAGCAATAAATTGTAATCCTTGTTTCAAGGTGAGTTTTATCATCTAAAACCTCCCAAGAATTGTTCTGTGTTCTATTTAGTAAGGTTCCTTATTCGCTCAAGAGTGAATCGACAAGAAGATCAAACCCTGCTTCTAATTCAGGGGAAAATCCAACTTGGGTTTTTCGCACTTTGCCAGTCTTATCAAGGATCATAATAGTGGGGATAGCTTGAACCTGGTATCTCTTACTAACACCCTTATTATCGGTAAGGATTGGATAAGGTATCCCAACTTCTTTGCGGTAATCTTCCAATGTTGATTTATCTTCGCGACTTATACCAAGAACTGTAAAACCCTTTTCATGGTATTTATTGTAGAGATCGATAAATACTGGTATGCTTTTTCGGCAAGGAGGACACCACGTCGCCCAAAAATCAATGAGTATAACGTGCCCCTTTAATTTAGACAGAGTTATGTCCTCACCATCGAGTGATTCAAGGGTAAAATCATTACTATCTGCCTGAGTTTGTGTTTGATCTTTTGGAGAACAAGTAGAAAAGATCAATAAACTAATAAATACTGCTACTAATAGATTCTTAACCATTATACCTCCTGTTATTTACTCAAGATATTTTTCAAGTTTCTTTACAATATGATCTTTGGGAACAGCACCAAGAATACGTTCTGCTTCTTTACCTTGTTTAAATATTATTATTGTCGGGATATTCTGAATCCCATATTCATTTGCCGTTTTTATTTCGTTATCAACATTAACCTTGCCAACATTGACTCTTCCATCAAATTCCTGGGAGATTTCCTCCATAATTGGAGAAACCATTGAACAAGGTCCACACCATATCGCCCAAAAATCAACCAGATAAGGAACATCTGACTTATCAACTTCCTGATGAAAACCCGTATCTGTAAGTTCTTTTACCATAATAACCTCCTTAAATCAATGGATTCCTGTTTATTATACGTGAAAAACTGAAAACCTGATTAATGATCGTATTTTTGCATAGAAAACCCAATGTTTCACGTGAAACATTATCAAAACATCTGCTTATAGCCGAGCCGAATCATCCTATTGAATTGCTGATCTGATCCAGATGGACCGTTATCAAAGAGATCGCGCAAGGCAAATTCAAAAAACAACTCATCGTAGAATATGAATTTTAGACCAATATTCATATTGCCTTTGTTCTGATCTGTATCATCATTGAAATTAGGCGAATAATCAAAAAGTAGAGCAGAACTAGAGCCGAATTGAATTTGAAGCCCTGTAAACATATCAAACCTATTGTCACCTTCAAAGCAATAATTAAAACCTAAACTCGGGACAACTTCGACATTGCTCAGTGAAAGGGTCTTTCCTATCTGACAATACAATCCCTTGGACATTGTATAGTACCTCGGTTCACTGTATGGACCATACCCTTGATTGTCAAAACCAAATATGACCTCAGGTGCAGTAAACCCTTGTTCAATAGCGATTATCCTGACCTGAACACCAGGAATTTCATAGAAATCTGGATCGCCTGCACCAATCAGGTTTGAAGCTCCATAGCTTACACCAAAACCGAATCTATCCAAGACCCCAACCTCAAAAAACCCCAAAATCTCACCGCCTGGACCAAAACGGAGCTGAAGACTGAACTCACCGTGATCAGGAATATCTAAAAAAGGCTGATCAATATAGTATGTGCTTAATAATAGAAGAATTATTGCCATTCAAGCTCCTTTCGCCTTCTCATGCCTTTTTCTGCCTTTTCTCATTTTCATAACCGTCCGTAGATCCGTACTGATGCATCACCCACAATGTTCTTTATCTTGTTAATAACATCTGATTCTGGATTTATTTTCATAGTACGCGACCTGAACTTTCGACACTCTTTAGTGCCATTTAGTTTAAACCAAACTTCACACTGACCATCATTATTACTGATTATTTCATGTAAATGCTTTAAATCCTCGTCAGGAAGATCAGAAGCATTGAAATTGATAAAAATCTTCTTATAGTAATCTCTCGCATTTTTCAGAAGCAGGACATCGGCTGCCCTAATACTTCTTCTATCATCTTCGCCGGAAATCCTACCTTTTATTATCAAAGGCGTATCAACTGTCAAAAACTGTGAATATCTGTCAAAACTATCTGAAAAAACAAAAACATCAATAGAACCATCAAAATCTTCAAGATTGATAATCGCGTAGTTTCGTCCTTTCTTGTCTTTTTTGACCTTTTTCGAGTTTAGCAAACCACCGATAGTGATATAATCTCCATTTTTTACATTGCTTAGCTTGCTAATAGAAGTTAATCCAAGCACAGCGAATTCTTCTTTGAAATTCTCCAATGGATGTTTTGAGAAATAAAAGCCAAAAGCTTCTTTTTGGAAAGACATATTGTCTTCTTTCTTATCAGGTTGTTCATCCTTTGTATTATTGGGTTCTCGCTTGCAATCATCAAAAAGGCCACCTTGTATATCGGTAAAATTCTTACCAGGTTTCAAGAATTTAAGCAATTCGTCAATATCCTTGTTAAATGACTGAAAAACATCAGCTTTTACCAATGATTCCAGAGATTTCCTGTTGAGACCTTTAGTTCGCATCTGAAAATCGAAGAACGACTTAAATGGACTCCGTTCCCTTTCCTTGATTATTGATTCAACTAATAGTTTACCGATATTTTTCAGAGCACCAAGCCCATAACTAATCTTATCGCCTTCCTTTTTGAATCCATAACTGCTTGTGTTGATATCTGGGTTTAATATTTCAATACCTATTCTGCGCGATTCTCTAATAAGAACCCACAATCGTTTAGTATCGCCTATTTCACTGTTAAGTGACGAAATCATGAATTCCTGTTTGAAATGGCATTTAAGATAGGCGGTTTGATTTGCCAGGGTTGCATAAGCAGCAGCATGGGATTTGTTAAAGCCATATCCAGCAAAAGGAGCAACCTTATTGAAAATGGTTTCAGCTATATTAGGTGCAAGGCCTTTTGCTTTGGCACCAGATATGAATTTCTCTCTTGTTTCATCCATGAGTTCCGGGATCTTCTTACCCATTGCTCGACGCAGAGTATCAGCTTCAGCCATTGTGAACCCAGCGACTGTCGAAGCTATGCGCATAACCTGCTCCTGGTATACGATCATGCCATAGGTCTCTTTAAGGATCGGTTCTAGTAAAGGATGGAGAAATGATATATTTTTCGGATCATTCTTGTTCTCAATCATTTTTTGGATATTTCCCATGGGTCCGGGTCTATACAAAGCAATAACAGCTATTAAATCCTCGAAGTTCTCAGGTTTGAAAGACTTGAGGATCTCCTGCATGCCCTGACTCTCAAGTTGAAATACGCCAATTGTCTCGCCCTGCTTGAGCAGATTATACGTATCTTTGTCATAGATCGGGATATCAGTGACTTGCCGACCAATCAACTTTAGTGTATTATCAATCATAGTAAGAGTTCTTAGACCAAGGATGTCCATTTTAAGGATGCCGATATCTTCAAGTGAATTCTTTGCATACTGTGTAGAAACTTCTTTTTTATCAGGGCTTTTGTATAATGGGACGTATTCAACAAGCTCTTTGGGCGTAATCACAACACCCGCAGCATGAGTAGCTGGATGCCGGGCAAGACCTTCGAGTTTCTTAGCGATATTTACCAGCTCTGTGTATTCTTCCTTGGATTGTATAAGGATCTTAAGTTCCTTAACTTCACTGATCGCCTCATCAATACCTTTGTGAAATGGGATGAGCTTAGCAATGCGATCGATTTCACCATAAGGAATACCCATAACTCTGGCGACATCTCTAAGCACAGCCCGCGCTTGCATAGTACCAAAGGTTATAACTTGGGTTACGTTTTTTTCACCATATCGTTGTTTAATGAAATCAATGACTTCATCTCTTCTGGTATCGCCAAAATCAGAATCAATATCAGGTAGGCTAAGTCGGTCAGGGTTTAGAAATCTTTCGAAAATCAAGTTGTATTTTAAGGGATCTACATCAGTTATGCCAAGGGAATACAGTACTAGACTACCCACTGCTGAACCCCGACCTGGACCAACTGGGATGCCTTTTTCCCGAGCAAACTGTATGATTTCACGTACGATAAGAAAGTATCCTGACAAACCCATTTTTCGCATAATCCTTAATTCGTAATTGAGCCGGTCTTCGATCCCCGGGGTTATCCGTTCAAATCTATGTTTTACGCTTTTAAAAGTTAAATATTTCAAATAGTCAAAATCTGTTTCAAAGTTCTGCGGCTTTGGAAAATTCGGCAAATTAACATCCTTACCCGAAGTATCGATCATTAGATTACATTTTTCAGCAATAAGTTGGGTATTCGTAATTGCTTCAGGTAGATCATCAAAAAGTTTAGACATTTCTTTTGGTGTACGGAAATAAGCATGATGCGTCTCAAAACGAAGCCGCTCCCGATCAGACAAGGTTTTCTTCGTACCAATGCACAAGAGGACATCATGCGCTTTATAGTCATCTGGATAAAAATAGTGACAATCATTAGTCGCAACCAAAGGGGCATCAAATTCATTAGCGAGCTTTATCAACTCCTTATGCACCCGCTCTTCTTGCTTCAAACCCAATCTCATTATTTCAATATAGAAATTACGCTTGCCTAAAATATCCTGGTATTGCTGAAGTGCTGCTTTTGCACCCTCGATATCACCAATGCCGATCCTGTATGGTATCTCACCTTTGAGGCAACCAGACATCCCGATGAGTCCCTTATGAAGGTTGGCTAATATTTCTTTGTCAATCCTTGGCTTGTAATAGAAGCCTTCAAGATAGGCTGATGTTGATAGTTTTATCAGATTCCTATAGCCGGTTTCATTTTCACATAAAAGAGTTAAATGAAAAGAAGACTCTGGTATTCGAATATTTTTTGAACGTTCAGTTCTCGAGCCCGGTGCAATATAGGTTTCAATTCCAATGATCGGCTTGATACCCCGGCGGCGTGCGCTCTCGTAGAACTTAATTGCACCGAACATATTACCGTGGTCAGTAATTGCCAGAGCTGGCATTTTGTATTTTGCCGCGAGATCAGTGAGCCGATCGATCCTCATGGCGCCGTCGAGCAAAGAGTATTCAGTATGATTATGAAGATGAATAAAAGACATAACCTCAGCAAACGGTTGCTAGACAACAGTCTGCAAACGATGGTCGATTATTCTTGTACATTCTAAAAGATCACCCGCTATCCTAAAGGCAAGTACAAAGGGTTAGCACAATATATCTCCTTACAACGTGGACACAGTACAAAATCAAATTCTTTATAGACTTCTTCTTCAATTAGATCTTCAGGATATGACTTGGCTTTCTCGATTTCTTCTTTCAAGTTTATTTTTGCACTTTTTATGTTTATGATACCGTCAAATTCGGCAGAGACCTTTATGGTCAAACGATAGAACAAATCACCCGGGTCAATGTTCTTTGTACATCTATTGCATTTTTGCGATAACATATATTCGCTTTATATTGTTAATAATTATGATAGTGCTTTGAGCACAAACTTACATACTTCTTTCAATGATTCAAAAACGCCAATCCCTTGAGTTGCAACGGCTTCAAAATATGGATATTTGTTTTCAGGATTTAAGACCTTTTGCAACTCCTCAACTGATGTTATATTAGGTAAATCTCTTTTATTATATTGGATGATCAATGGTATTCTATCTAATGATAGGTTGTAAGTCGTTAAGTTATCGAGCATATTATCAAAGGATTCAATATTTTCGTCAAAACGCTCAATCTGTGAATCCGCAACAAATATGATGCCATCGACACCCTTGAGAATCAGCTTACGCGAAGCATTGTAAAATACTTGACCCGGCACAGTATAAAGGTGGAATCTGGTTTTAAAACCCCTGATCGTGCCAAGGTCGACAGGTAAGAAATCAAAAAAAAGCGTTCGGTCAAGCTCAGTTGCAAGACTTATCAACTTTCCTTTAACAGAAGGATTCAATTTTGTATATATGTACTTAATATTTGTGGTTTTACCACCAAGACCTGAACCATAGTAGACTATCTTTGCATTTATTTCCCTGGATGCGTAATTAATCAGTGCCATAAGAAATCAAGTCTCAAATTCCGAACAATTTCCAATATCCAGATTCCAATCCATTCGGGATTTCTTGACATTCGTGTCAATTAAAACCCAAAAAGTTTATCCAGCTCTTCTTCAGCAGCTTTGGTAAAATCAGTATCTAATGTTTCCTGGGGTCCGCCTTCTCTCCCAAGTTTATTGAAGATCTCACTAAAGATCTTTTCAAGCTCAGCTGCCGTATTCTTGGTCTTCACTCTTATCAAACCGAGCGTGGTCCGGTGATCAAATACCACTGCAAGAATGACACGATCGGCAATAAGGCATACATAGAGATTTTCCTTTTCTCCCTGGTGGAAAAGTGTGGAGAATTCCTTCTCACCGATTAGTGCAGCTAACTGGCTGGTCGCGGCAAAATCTGCAGCAGAAAGCGTGGCAAAGGAAGATGTATCAAGACTTGTAGTATCACCACATGAAGTGATGAGCTGACCAGCTTTGTCAATAAGGAGGATGGTTCGGGCATTTGTACCCTGCAAGAGACGGTTCAGCGTATCATTGATTGCCCAAAAATCGTCCTCAAAGATGTTAATCCCATCTCTCATTTCAACATTATAGATATTATTCTTTGGATGTCAATATAGAATGCAGTATGATATTGAGAATAATGTTCTTTGGGAAAACGGTAATGTCAGTATGAGTATGGAAATTCTGATTGATGACCACATCTGCTTATTGACATTATTTCGAAACTGAATATATTTGTATTGAATTATGAAGACAATAATTGTATCTTCGCTCATTGATTATCTTGAAATCATTGTTAAATGGCGGAAATCCATCCTACGTAATGTAGTAGCACTGACTATAGGTGCAGCAATCATTACTCTCCTGCTAACATCGAAATATACAGCAACAACAACAATGTTACCACCAAGTCAAGAGCAAAATATGATGTTTAGCCTGATGTCTTCAGGATTGCCAGGAGGATTAAGCGGTATCCCAGGAATAAGTTCTATCTTACCTGGACTTGCAACACCATCAGATCTTTATGCCGCTATATTAAAAAGTGGCAGGATAAGAAGCCACATAATAAAGAAGCACAAATTGAAAGATGTTTTCAGAACAAAGACTATGTATGATACCTATAATATGTTAGCTGAAATAACCAAGATAAAAGTGAGCCCAGAGGGTATTGTTTCAGTTAGTGTTACGTACAAAAACAAGAACATTGCTGCGGATATTGCAAACTCGTACCTCGAAGAACTCGATAAATTCAATACAATAACCGCTATGACAGCAGGCAAAAAATATCGGATCTTCGTTGAAAATAGACTGGAAGATACTTCTGATTCGCTCGCACACGCTGAGGAAGCATTCAGGAATTTTCAAAAGAAACACCGTACTATAGCTCTTGAGGTTGAAACCGAAAATACAATCGCTATAATTGCCGAATTGAAAAGCCAAATCATTTTACTCGAAGTAAAGAAAGGAGCCCTTTCTTCTTCATCACAATACAATAACCCGTATCTGAACAATGTCACTCGTGAACTGAAGGAGTTAAAAAAACAGCTTTCCAAAATAGAATTCGGCATTCAGCAGGGGAAAAAAGAAAATGACGGATTCGGAGCTGGATTCTCTATTCCGCTCTCAGAACTACCGGAAGTCTCCTTAGAATATGCGCGATTATTGAGAGATGTGAAGATTCAAGAAGCGGTCTTCGAATTACTCACCCAACAATACGAACAAGCAAAAATTATGGAGCTGAAGGACACACCCACTGTTGAAATTTTGGATTACGCAAGCCCCCCTGAAAGACGGAGTTTTCCAAAACGAAGTGTTATTGTGATTATTGTTTTCATTGTTTCAATTGCGATTAATGTCTTAGGTGTTTTCGTGGCTGAATACATTAAGGAACAAAGACTTAACCAGAAAAGTAGCATCAGTAGGTTCTCCCATATTTTAAGTGACATAGAAGAAGATTTCAAAAACCTAAAACATAAACTCAAGAAAAAATGAGTCGCGATGCTATAGCGAGTCACATCTCCAGTCATACGCTGCTGAATATTCTGGCAAATTTTTTTCGGATAGTACTCAGCGGAACTGTTCTAATCTATGTTGCTCGTCAACTGGGACCTGATGAATACGGTATTGTTTCCCTCGGACTATCAATTGCCGCAATCGCTGGTCTCTTCTGTGATTTTGGAATATCAACCTCTGTTGCTCGCTATCTCGCAGAAAGCAAAAACTGTAATCCAGTAATATATCAAAATGGACGCCTTCTAAATCTCATATTTTCATTGTTTTTCTCTTTGCTGCTTTTTCTTCTAGCAAAACCTATTGCCACAATTTTAAATGTTGAATCACCTGCATACATTCAAATCATATGCATTTTTACATTCTTTACTGGACTTTTTCATTTCTCTACCCGAAGTTTGCAGGGGCTGAGAAGAACTGATAGAATCGCGCTGCTCAATTTCCTCCAAAATACATTTGCCAGTCTCTTTATTTTCCTTATTGCATATTTTGGGTTTAAGGCATGCGGAGTATTGTTCGGACATGGACTCGCAGCCTTAGTTATCTGGGCGATTTCCATGATGATTCTACGACGCTATTTCAATATTTTTAGTTTTACAATCAATCTTCGATATATCAAAAAGGTTTTTTTCTATGCATTACCTCTTTTGTTAACTTCAAGCTCCTATTTTCTGCTACTTCGTGGACCCGCGGTGCTATTAAGCTCTTTTGCAGGACCAAAGGAAGTCTCTTTTTTAAATATCCCAATGCGCATTATAGAGATCCTTTCCTTGCCTGCGTATTCTCTATCAATCGTCGCTTCACCTTTTTTTACACAGAAAGAATACGTTAATGGAAATTTATCCTGGCTATATGTCAAAATCTTCAAGTACTTACTTTTACTCTATTTACCCATCACCGTTTATCTTGTTCTGTCTTCAAGCCGTCTTATTAACGTTGTCTTTGGTGTCGATTATATAAGAGCAGCTTCTGTGCTACTTATCTTATCGCTGTATCTACCCTTCTTTGCAGTCACTAATTTTTCAGGGACATCTCTTGATTTTCTTGGCTTCGCCAAACAGAAATCTTTTATATTTGCCATTGCGACCGCATGTGCAATAATTTGTGCATTTCTCCTTATCCCAACATTGAAGGAAATCGGTGCTGCACTGGCAATTGCTATACCCTACACACTATTTTCCATCTATACTATTGTCAAATCAGCAATGGCATGCAAAGTGAAGCTGCGAAGTTACATAGTTAAACTTCTTGTATTACTTCTCACTGTAGCTGTCTCTTGTCTCCTTGGAATAGTCATTCTGTTCAACATTGAAGGAATCATTGGTCTAATAGTCTCTTTCGCTTGTTTCGCTGGTCTTTTCGTATGCTTAGCGTTAATTCTTAGAGTGTTCAATCTCAAAGAGATACAGAATATAATGAATTTGATGAAGAAAAAGAAATAAGACATGTTTGAAATTTTCAGGTTCCTTCAGAATAGCAAAAAGTTAATTGTTATGGGAAGTATAAGCATACTTTTGGTTTGCATAACTGCTTTCATAACACCAATCCTGCCGATTCTACTTTTTGCCACCGCATCAATATTGTTGATCCTCAAAGATTTCAGATTCGGAACACTTATTATCATAATATTGTCATTTACTATCCTTGCAGGGCAGGGATTATTCGAATCTCTGCATTTGTTCCTTCTTGTTACTATAATTACTCTCTTTTCTTTCATACTCTCCTGGCTTAGAGGCAATATTTCAATACGAATTCCGAAAGAGTTTAGTATCCTCCTCGCTATTTTCGGTATTTGGGCTTTCCTATCTGGAATAATTGCCATGGACCATAAATTTTGGTATCAAAGCATTGAGTGGATGCTGAGATCTTTCATCATTTTTTTCCTAGTCTACAATTCTTTTTCAACAAAGGAAGAAATTGAAGTTGTATTTAAGATTATTGTCCTTAGTGTATTTTTATCCACCTTCGTATCTTTTTTTGTGTTTTTAGGGGGCTTTTCGATATCGTTAAAAAATATCCTGCCACTCTTCACTGAACGCTTCGCGGGTACGATCTTTGATCCGAATTACTTTGCAATGACTGTTGCTGCATCAATGCCATTGGCTATTGTTTTAACCATAAAATCAGAACGGCTGTTAGTTAAACTGTTTTGGACCTTTGCTGTACTTTTTCTAATATTCTCCATGATTATTTCCCAATCTAGAACAGGACTTTTTTCTATCGCAATCATTTTTGTGTATTCTGTCATTTATATGATTCAAAAAAGACGTAAGGAAGTTCTTTTTCTTATTGTACCAGTTATTACTGTTATACTAATGCTACCGGCTGTGTTCTGGTATAGAATTTCTCTTTTCTTACAGGCTATGCTGGCAGGCACTAGGGGTGATGTATCTATGTATCAACGACTATCTTTATTGCAGGCTGCTTCTGATGTATTTATTAAGAATTCGATTTTTGGAGTAGGTCTAGGCAACTTCGAGGTCGTTGCTGCTCGTTACACACAATATCCTATGGTATGCCATAATACCTATTTGGAAATAGCCGCAAATCTAGGACTCGTGGGTCTTATTCCTTTTCTCGGAATACTTTACATGGGCTTTACTACATTAAAGGGGGCGCTCAGTAATACTCACCTTTCAGATCTTGCATGGGCTGTGAGAGCTGGATTGCTTGGTTTATACGTATCTATACTATTCTTGTCTGTACCATTCAAATTGGATCTGTGGGTATTTTTAGCTCTTGCAGGCGTATTAAGCTGCATGAATGAACAACAACATGTCTAAAGGTATTTGCCACATAATAAATAGCCTAAAAGCAGCGGGCGCAGAGAAATACGTGCTTGATCTTGTGTCTTCTATGTCAAAAAAAGGTAAAAAAACGTACATCATTTCCTTGGGTCCAATTGATAATGAATTCCTTAAAAAATACGATCTGCATGACATTATTATTAAGCAGTTTTGCACCATTAAGATATTTTCGGTAAGAACACTGAGTGTAATTTACAAAATATATAGATTTATAAAAACAAATCCCATTGAATTAATCCATCTAAATATGCGATTTTCTGACATCATAGGTGGCACAGCTGCAATACTTGCTAAATGTAAGTTCGTATCCACTCAACACGATACTCGACTATGGCGTTATAGACACAAAACAAAAGACGTCATTTATAAATACATTCACAGGTTTGTAATACGCTACTCTTCAGGAATAATCGCGCCCACCATATCTGTAAAACATTATCTCCATGAAACTGAAAGAATACCTTTAGGCAAGACTGAGGTAATTTACCACGGTATTGACCTTGATAAGTTTCATGTAAAGGTGAGAAGATTGAATACCAAAATCACAATAGGTTCTTTGGCGAGATTTCGTCCTGAGAAAGGGCACAAGAACATTGTAGCATCAATGCCAATAGTGTTGGCAGAAATTAAAAACAGAAGAATTGAACTGCAATTTGCTGGAGAGGGCCCCTGTCAGCATGATGTTCGGATATTGACAAAGCAACTTGGTGTTAGCAAAAATATTATTTTTCTCGGTAAAATTTTTGATGTCCCCGGATTTTTGGAAAGAATAGATATTCTAGTTCATGCTGCTACGTCAGGTGAAGCTTTTTGCTACGCTGCCCTGGAAGGATTAGCTGCAGGAAAACCCGTGGTCATCACAGATATTGACGGCATCCCTGAATTCATTAAAGACCATTATAATGGTTTATTAGTACCGATAGAATCTCCAGAGGAAATCGCAAGGTCTTTGATTGAATTGATTAACCAACCAAAATTGTTTGAACGTATTAGTAAGAATGCTGCATCATCCTGTCGACCATTCTTTTCCCTGGAAAGAATGATAAATCAAACATATCGATTCTATGAGAAAATGCTCGGCAATGTCTAGAAAAAGAGTCGTTCACATCTTAACCAGTCTTAGAACTGGCGGCGCGGAGGTCTTTACAACAAATTTGCTGGGCGCAATAAATGTAAAAAAATATAAATGTTCGCTCATCAGTCTATACTCTTCAAACAAAGGAAACCATCTTGTGGAGAAACTCAAGGATATGAATATTGATTATTTTTCATTAAATAAAGGACCTGGCTTCAACATCAAAATTATACCGGTTTTGCGCGGGCTTCTAAGAAAATTGAAACCGGATATTCTGCACACACATATGTACACAATAAAATATGTTTTTCTCTCGGAACTAAAGTCGTCTCTTCCACCATGGGTGCACACGATTCATACTTTGACAAACCGAGAGTTATTGTATGCTGAAAGAAAACTCGCTTCTTTCCTGTATAGCACGGGGAAAATACTACCTGTCGCCGTATCACGTAGCGTTCAATCGTCTTTTGAAAAAATGTATCATATACCAAACATTAACGTTATTTATAACAGAGTACCGTGTGATAGTATTTGTACTGAAAACAAAGCTCATTATCGCCAAAGATTATCGTTACCTCACGACGCAACTATAATCACCACGGTGGCACGCTTAGCCCCAGCGAAGAATCACGCCATGCTTATTGATGCGTTTAACATTATTCTGCAAAAGGAAGAGAATTGCCTATTGATTATCGTGGGAGACGGGCCATTACGGAATACCCTGAAACAAAAAACTAATGATCTGCAGCTTGCAGATAAAGTGCTGTTTCCGGGGAAGATTATCAATCCGGAATCGTATCTCAGGGCAGCTGATATTTTTGCTCTTTCTTCAAATCGTGAGGGATTACCGGTGAGCCTGCTCGAAGCAATGAGAGAAAGCTTGCCAATTGTAGCTACAAAAGCAGGTGGTATTCCTGAAGTGGTGGATGAGAATTATAATGGCCATCTCGTAGATATTGGCGATACAGTGGGTTTTGCCGCCGCCTTGCTAAAACTAGTTAAATCAAAGCAACGAACGGCACTTGGTGAAAGAGCAAGAAAAAAGGTTCTTGATGAATTCAATATACAAATATCGGCGAGAAAATATGAAACCGTCTATCAACAACTCTTACTCAAAAAATAGTATCTTAAGCAGCATTAGAAGTATATGAAAGAATCTGCCGAAGATAATCGGTTTTCTCTTAAAGTACTTCACATAATAAACTCACTGGATACTGGTGGTGCAGAGGGTACGCTTACACACTATCTTATTGAAGCCAAGAAAACCTTCAATAAAAAAATGGATGTGGCAGTTTACAGAAACACAAGCGTATATTCTAAACAGCTACAACAGAATGGCATTTATGTAATAAATTTGGGAATTAAGAGAAAATATAGTATACTAGCCATCTGGAAAACAATAAGCTTGATTAAAAAAGGGAAATATCAAATAGTTTTCGTGCAGCTTTTTCCAACAAGCCTTTATGTAGCGCTTGCATCCTTATTTCTTCCCGATGTTATATTCCTTTTACGAGAGACAACAACAAAAACACGAAGACGCAAATACCCTTTATTAAAAATAATGGATAAGTTTATTTATTCAAGATTTAAGATAATTGCCTGTGTGGATGAAATGGTCGAACAGGCACTCATCAAGTGGATGAAATGTGTAAAAGGTAAAACCAGAATAATTGGAAAGGGGATACCTTTACCACATAAGACAAGAAAAACGGTCAAGAAATATGATATTGCATTTGTTGGACGTTTAGTACAGGCAAAAGGGATCGATATACTTCTATCTGCTATAGCGAGTATAAAATCTCGTCAGTCAGTTAAAAACGTAATAATTGTTGGAGATGGACCTCTCATGCCTTTACTGAAGGAGCGGGCTAAAATACTAAATATCATTGATACGGTTAATTTTCTTGGTGAAAGAAATGATGTCGTGCAGTTGCTACAAGCAAGTAGGATCTTTGCATTACCATCATTATGGGAAGGAACACCATCGGCACTACTTGAAGCTATGGCACTAAAATTACCTGTAGTTGCGACAAGAGTTGGTGGTATACCAAATATAATTATCGATAATGTCGATGGACTCCTCGTGCCTTCGAATGATGCTGATTCACTCGCAAGCGCTATTGAAAAGATGCTCTCCTCACCTGATTTAATGAAAACCATGGGTAGCAGTGCTTACCAAAAAGTTAAGCAACATTATTCGATTAACACCTATACGCGTAATGTCTTAGCACTCCTCAATACCGTGAAGATGCATAATTCTATACCAAAGCATAGTCAGGCTCTTTGACAGAAGAATAGTGAACAAGAAGACTATCCCTTTATTTCTTTTGATGTGCACTTTATCCGCTAACACAAATGACTTTTTTACCCTAGGCACCTATGATATTAGAGATACCGTACAGATTACATGGGCACGCGATTCACTTTTTCTGAATACGATCCGAACAAGTTGGTTAGACTCACAAAATTCTATTGAGAAATATTTGAATTTCGCTGCTCAAAAAGAAATGAAAGTTATCTTGGGCGATGCAGGAGCAAACGACGTACCGAGATTGAGTCGATATTATTATCTTTGGCAAAAAGTATGGGAGTCAGATAGCGCTTATGTTTTTCATAATACTGGATCCAAGGTCTTTGATGGCTCAGCTTCCAATCATTATGCATGGAAGTGTTGTGTAGACTCCGACTCAACTGGACTTATGCAATATGGTCCATCTGGATGGCAAGCACAAATACAAACCCATTATGTAAAGCCAACTTACACTGTTCGGTTTCGCCTGAAAATCGATATCGAATCGTCTTACGATACTGTAAAAGTTTGCAGTCTAATCGTTCAATCTAGAAGCAATCAGAATATAACTAGCGTGGTCGATACAGTACTGCGAGTAAGAGATTTCCCGAGAATCAATGAGTATAGTTTCTTTGAACTTACTTTTACAAAAAGTCGCGTTGATCGCAGTGCTTATCAATATCTTATTTGGTGGTTTGGCAATGTTGACCTTTGGTCTGACTACATAGAAGTAAGTGATAATAATATTGAGCGATTAACCGAGGGGCTATTTGATGATTCCCTTGAAATTATCTTCTCAACCTACAAACAGTACCCAGCGCTTTCTTACTATTATTTAAAGGATGAGCCGCTCTATGGACAGTTTGCTTCTAACAAATATCTTATGGATTACCTTCGAGAGCACCACTTGAAAACACCAGGTATTCAGGCAATAGGCGGACAAGGTATGGAACATTTTCAACTGTATAGCGATATCGTCAAGCCATATGTTCTAATGTTTGACAAATACCCGATTCGTGATAATACGCCAAAATCTGGAGAGATTTTTCAAAAAGCACTTGATGCACTGTGTGAAGAGCTTCGTGATATGCGTATCGTTGCCCTTGCTGAATCTCTGGATTTTTGGTTTATTGTCCAGGCATTTGGCAGATATGAATCAATTGATCGAGAAAGCGGTGGTTCTGCGCGGAGCTGGCGCCTACCAACTCCAGAAGAACTGCATTGCATGACCTGGTTGGGGTTAGCATATGGTGCCAAGGGCATGTTTTATTATTGCTTTGAATCAAGAATAGAAGATGATTTCTACGTGCGTGGTTTGTGGCGCTTTGATGACACTCCTCGTGAACCGCTATTTTCTGAAGTAAGAAAATTAAATCAAGTTATTGAATCAATAGGCCCAACATTATTGACGCTGACATCTGGTAGCGTGTTTAAGTCAAAGAATATCCCATCACATGGTGTTATTAATTCTATTAGCCCTGAGTGCATAGCGCAGATCGGCACATTTCATGATGAGCATAGTGACGCTTTTCTTGTTGTCGTAAACAGACAGTGTCACTTGGAATATTCAGAAATAGTGTCTTTCGGACTTGATGACAGATATCTCTTAATAAAAGACATCTATACCAATGAGGTATTTTTGCCAGACAGTGTACAGTCAGGTAGTACGTTCTTCTCAGTTTCATTTGAGTCAGGAGAAGGTCGCTGCTTTGAGCTTATCCCTTAGGGGTTGTATACTCAAAACTCTAAAGCTCTAGTGTTTTGTGCTGAATTTTTCGACAAGCTCGAAGAATATTTATCAGTTTTATAGAATCTCCTTACCCCTCCCTTTATCCCTCCTCACAAGTGGGGAGGGAATGGTGGGGGGATGATTCATAGTCAATCATACAAGCTGCGCAGGTTTTGTCAACAGTGATTCGGAAATCCAGTCTAAACTTGACTTCACCCCATCTTTGCCTATAATAGTCCTCGGTGAATTTCGAGAAATCCAATAAAAGAATCATTATCGTAAGCAATACATCTTGGTATCTCTACAACTTTCGCTTACCGCTTCTTAAAGAACTGGTAAAGCGTGGATACCAAGTATTTGCAGTTGCTCCGTTTGATTCCTATGCGAAATATTTTCAAGAATACGGTATCAAACACATAAATATTCAAATTACGCGCAGTGGCATTAATCCATTTGAGGATATTGTACTATTTCTCAAATTCCTTAGCATTTATAAACGCCACAAGCCCGATATAGTCCAACATTTCACTGTTAAACCTGTAATCTATGGCACAATAGCAGCCCGCACATCGCGTGTTAGAGACATTTACAATATGGTTTCAGGATTGGGTTATGTCTTTACAGGTACTAGTTTCAAGAAGTTCTGGGTACAAAAAATCGTACGATACTTATACCGTAGAACCATGAAATTCTCCCAACATGTGTTTTTCCAGAATCAAGATGATAGAAATTATTTCCTCGACCATAAAATGGTAGATAAACAAAAAACAAGCGTTATTCCAGGTACTGGTGTGGATACTGTTAAATTTTCACCACGTAAGCACGAGCGAAAAAAAGTAGTCACCTTCATTCTTGCAGCCCGCTTGTTATGGGATAAAGGGATCAAGGAATATGTCGATGCTGCATCTACGCTCCGCAAGAAATATAATAATGTTGATTTCTGGTTATTGGGTCCTGTAGATATGGAAAACCCGAAAGGAATATCTTCAGAGCAATTGGAGAAATGGAATAAGCAAGGCACAGTGAAGTACTTTGGCATGACCGATAATATAAAATCCTATTTGGAAAAAGCTGATGTGATAGTCTTGCCATCCTATTATCGAGAAGGACTCCCTTTATCGCTATTAGAGGGTGCGGCAATGGGTATGCCAATAATCACCACAGATTCAACTGGCTGTCGGGAGGTTGTTGAGGATGGTATAAATGGTTTTCTGGTTCCAATTAAGGACTCAGCTGAACTTGCCTCTACTATGGAAAAGTACATCCTTAACCCAGAGCTTATTTCGAGCATGGGTCAAGCAAGTAGAGATATAGCTGTTCGAAAATTTGATTCAAAACAAGTAGTAAGAAAAATATTGAAATATTACCCATTTTAGCTATAATATCCACATGAAAATACTGGTAATAGGTTCTACAGGTTTTATCGGTCAATTTCTGGTTAAGAAGCTTGTCGAGAAAAAACATGAGGTCATTGGCTTTGACATCAACCCCGGTCCAGAAGAACTGAATAAACTGTGCACTTGCTTTGTAGGTAATATACTCTCTCCTGAGGATATCCTTAAAGCAGCGCAGGGCGTGGATTTGATCATTACGCTCGCAGCAAAACACCATGATTTTGGCGTCACAAGGGAAGAATTCTTTCACGTAAATGAAACCGGTACCCAAATTCTGCTCGACTGCGCAGCCAAATTGCAGATCAAGAAGCTGATTTTCTATAGCTCTGTGGCAGTATACGGAACAAACGACGAACCCAGCACTGAAAATACCATTCCGCGACCAGATAACGACTATGGTGAATCGAAACTGGCTGCGGAAAAAGTTATACAGAAGTGGGTTGATGATGATAAAAGCAGAAGTGTTATGATAATTAGACCATCTGTAATATTTGGGTCGAATAATTTCGGGAATGTTTATAATTTAATTGACAAAATATACAAAAAGAAATTTATTTTTGTTGGCAAAGGTGATAATATAAAATCGGTTGCTTATGTAGAAAATTTAGTAGATGCAAACATATTCTTGATTGATAAACTAAAACCAGGTATTCAGATTTTCTCCTATTCTGATGAACCACAAATGACTATAGGACAGATAGTAGACGTGATTGGCACATATCTACCTAGCGGGGCACCAAGAATCAAACTACCTTTATTTCTTGCCGTATCTCTTGGCAGCATATTTGATATCCTTGCCAAAATAACAGGCCGCAACCTCCCCATTACTGCTGCAAGGATGAAGAAGTTTGCCACACCCACACACCATAAATCAAAGAAAATACGAGAACAGGGATTTGTTCAGAAAATAGAAATAGCAGAAGGGTTCCGGAGAATGATAGATTGGTATTTAGCCAACAGAATTAGTGAATAGATTCTTGATCAGAGCTCTATCTTTTCTGTCCATGAGTGATTGTCGGTAAACCACCTTATCGATTCATCCAGACCCTGTGTAAGCTTTACAATTGGCTGCCAGTTAAGGATTTTCTTAGCTTTAGTAATATCTGCCCATGTTGCCATCATATCCGTAGGATGGAATGGCTTATGTTCTATCTCTGCCTTTTTACTCAGTTTTCTCTCTACCATTTGAAGAACATCCACCAATTTATGTGGTTCATCGCCACCAAGGTTAATAATCTCAAACCCCTGTGGTTTTAATGCTAGTATTGTTCCACGTGCAATGTCATCTACATATGTGAAATCGCGGGATTGACTACCATCACCGTACACAATCACAGTTTTACCACGATCAATCCAAGAGATGAATCTGAATATACTCATATCAGGTCTTCCCGCAGGACCGTAAACTGTGAAGTAGCGAACAAGAGTAATATCCTGATTATAAAGTTTGTGATATGTATAGCAAGTCACCTCAGCACTCTTTTTTGATGCTGCGTAAGGCGATATAGGTTCATTCACCGGCAATGTTTCTTTAAACGGCATTTTCTGTCCTGCATAGAGCGAGGAGGTCGAAGCAAGGATGAATTTCTTAACATTAAACTCACGACATAGTTCGAGAAGGTTTAAAGTACCAATGACATTTGTCGTATAATAGACAAACGGGTTTTCCATGCTGTAGCGAACACCTGCACGAGCAGCAAGATTGATTATTGCGAGAAATGGGGAATCGGTGCTTCGGGGAACCGGTGATATGGAATACTGCTGGAATAGTCCTTTTAAGCCAGTATGGTCTTCGATATCGAGTTTGTGGAATTTGAAATTTGGGTACTTTTTCAGCTGCTCAAGACGCCACTCTTTAAGGCGCACGTCATAGTAGTCATTCATGTTATCTATTCCAATAACGTTTAGAGCGTTAACATCGTTTTGATCGTTTAGACCGTTGGGAATGAGTTCTGGCTTGGTAAGAAGAAATTCGCAGACTTTCCAGCCGATAAAACCTGCGGCACCGGTGACGAGTATGTTTATTTGCTGAAACACAATATATTATAGCGAAAACGGGTGATATGTCAACGTGATGACAGAGGAGGACCAGAGTATGGGTGAAACGGAGTAAGGGAGAATCGGTGCCAAAAAAAATCAAAAAAAGCCGGGGGAGACTTTCACTTAACTACTACTACATGGCTTTTCTTATCTCCCACTATCACATGGTAGATGCCGGCGTTTGAGGGTTGATATTTAACCTCTTCAGCATACGTTTCATAAACCCTTCTGCCAGTAATATCAAAAATTCGAATTAAACCGGGTTGAGTAAGCTTGAGCTCAATCGTTCGACCGATACTATTTATGTTTTCAATAAGAACGTTCTGGACAACATGTTCTGCAATACCCTGGGTCACGGTATTTTTTTGAATTACCCAGGTTTCCGGATCCACGATAATATCCATTGGTTCTTGTGTTAATACATACTCAAAGTGTTGTGGGGACTGATTTATGTCGAGCGTTAACATTGTATCACCGCTTGAAAAATCAACTCCGATCGGCAATGGCATATGAAAAACAGCAGGTCCCATGGGTTGAGTTTGAGTGATGTCAAAAATCAAACGCCAGTTCGGTGATTCATATATCTTTACCCACACGATATCATAGATCGGACAATAAAGATCATACACCCATTCATTAAAGAACCAATCATAATTGAATCAATTGTATAGCAGATGTCAATTATCATAGCAAACATTATGAAAATCTAAAATACTTGACTTTCATAATATTTAACTTAAAATAGAATTATTATGAAAATACTGGAAATTTATGCTCTACGTGTATTAAATAATTTGATTCGTAAAAATCACCTACTTACTAAGTTGATTTTCAAAGTAAAACCACCAAATAACAATGAGATTCATTGGGATTTCACGACTTTAGCTTTGAAAAAAGTTCTGGATCAATTGACAGAATATGATCATGATATTTTGGAAATAGGAACTGGACCTTACGCAATTTTATCACTTTATCTTTTCAAAAAAGGATACTATGGGATAGTGGCGACTGATATCTCTGCAGATTATATCACATCCGCAATGCAAACCGCATCTTTTAATGATGTCGATTTAGCAATCGTAAAAAGTAATTTGTTCACCAATATAGTTAATAAGTATGATATAATTTTCTTTAACTCCGTATATATACCTAAAGCGATTGGCAAGCAGATGGGATTAAATAGATTGCATTCTTCAAGAACGCATTGGTGCGGAGGACGAGATGGAAACGAAGTAATACGAGAATTTTTGAGAGATGCCAATTATTTCCTCCGTGACAATGGAAGAATTCTGCTTGGATTCAATCCTCATTATCTACCCAGCGAAAAAGTGCATGACTTATGTCAGCATTTTGGCTACCACATTACGCAGGAAGTTAAACCATTATTGCTTCCAAGTATTGTCTTGATATTACAGGAGGGTAAAAAGTGAAGGAAATAACAGTTCTCTTCTCAGGAGGACCAGATTCAACACTTGCGGTACTATACGCATTACAGAAAGCTAACCGAGTTCATTTAATTACGTACCATCAAAGACTGATGTCTCATGACAAACTGATTTCTGGAAAACCTAAAAGTAGTACAGTAGTTGAAGAACTTACAGAGAATTATGGCAGGAGTAGAATAATTGTTTTTAACCAAGATATTTGGAAGTTATTTAAGAAAATCTATTTTCACAACATATTCAGATTCTTACAAAACTATGGTAGTTACTGCATTCCCTGGATTTGCGGCGCTTGCAAATTGGCAATGCACATAAAAACAATAGAATATAATTTAGAACATAATATTAGAATTACATATGATGGTGCTAATAAAGAATCTGCTACAGTATTCCCAGCACAAAGCACGAGTTATATAGAAACGATACAACGATTATATAGATCCTTCGGCATGATATATGAAACACCTGTTTATGATATAGAAGGAACCGATATTGAAACAGAGAAATTCGGTATGAAATCCTGCAAAGGAACTAAACAAGAACATGTATTTTTCTCTACTCAACATTCATGTTTCAGCGGATTGCTATTACATCTTCACTCGAGACTGTACTATGAGTTAATGAGAAAGAGTTCCCTCTTTGAAAAACTTACCTCGAAAGTGCTGATTTCAAAAATAGATGAATTGAAGACATTACTCCCGAATAAGCCGCGATGAGAATACTCGGACTAAGCGTCTTTTGCGATGCTTCTGCAGCCATCATCGAAAACAATAGAATAATATGTGCGGTTGAAGAAGAAAGACTCAACAGAATAAAGCATTACGAAGGATTTCCATGGCTCGCTATAGATGAATGCCTGGATGTCGTAAATTTGACGATAAACGATATCGACATAATTGCAGTAGGGTGGAACCCCTACATAGGCTGGCCAAATCGCATTGCAGCATCGTTAAAATCACTAATTAACTCGTACAAGTTATTTCTATTTAAAATGAAACGAGGAACCAGTTATCTCGATAGATGTAAAGAACTGTTTTCAATAAGATCAGTGTTGTCTAGAAAATATTGCAAAGAAATCAAACAGAAGATATTCTTCGTAGATCACCATTTATCACATGCGGCAAGTACTTTCTTACTTGCGCCGTGGCAAGAAGCAAATGCTATTGTTGCTGATGGTATTGGCGAATCCGCAACAATCTCTTTCTATCATTGCGCTGGTAATGTGATAACAAGAACAAAAACAATCAGATTTCCGCATTCTCTTGGTCATGTATACGCTTTTGTAACGAAATTCTTGGGTTTCCGAATGTGTTATGACGAAGGAAAAGTAATGGCTCTCGCTTCGTTCGGAAGAAATACCTATGCTGACCTCTTTTCAGATTTGATAGAAATTAATGAGAAAAGAGGTGATATAAAAATAAGCAACGTAATTCTTGACTACCATGCTGCACGGCATGGACTATTTTCGGAAAGATGGCTGAAATTAACAGGATTAACTCCGCGACAAATTGGTGAACCTCTGACACATAAGCATAAGGATCTTGCGTGCTCATTACAGAGGTGTATTGAAAAAGCAGTTCTTAGTCTGTTAAAATCAAACATTGTTTCACCAAATACACCACTGTGCGCTGCTGGTGGTCTGTTTCTGAACGTAGTATTGAATAGCAGGGTATTAAGAGAACTCAATCACAATTATTTTGTGCAACCTGCTGCTGGAGACAACGGCGTATCAATTGGTTCAGCACTTTATGTGGCTTCAAAACAACTATCTGGTTTTAAAAAAAGTAAGCTATCACATATTTATTTCGGAAGAAATCACACGGATCAGCAGATAATAGAATGTCTCAAAAATGCTCCAAATAGGCATTATTTATCAAACAATATTTATGCAGACACTGCAGAGTTTATTGCTCAAGGTAAGATAGTTGGATGGTATCAAGGAGGCATGGAATTTGGCCCCCGGGCACTAGGTAACCGTAGTATCTTGGCAAATCCACTGAAAGACGATATGACAGAAATAATTAACTCAAAAGTCAAACATCGAGAGTCCTTTAGGCCATTTGCTGGTTCTGTTATCTTAGAGGAAGGTCATAAGTATTTTGAGCATTTTCAGGAATCTCCATACATGTTAAAGGGCTTCTATTTCAGAACAAGATACCGCAATAAATTTCCGGCAATTACTCATGTGGATCATTCATGCAGAGTACAGACAGTTTCAAGAACAAATAAAGTATACTATGCTTTACTGCAAGAAATTAGAAAAAGATTGGGATTTGGCGTAGTCTTAAACACCTCGTTGAATGTTAAAGGAGAACCCATCGTGAATACTCCTAAGGAGGCATTATTATTACTTAATAATACAAACCTTGATATTCTGATAATAGGTAACTTTGTTGTACAAAAACTATAAGTAATGTATTTCATCTTTTCTCATTTGTGACTAGCAATTTAAAAATCATTGTAGCAGGTCTTTCCACCCGGTATCTCTATCATTATCGTCTTCGCCTCTTGAGGTCATTAGTATCTAAGGGGTTCCAAGTTCTAACTCTCGCATCGACTGATCCATATCAGAAACGCATTGAATCCATTGGCATCAAACACATTAACGTTAGTATCGTAAGAACAGGAATAAATCCATTACAGGAAATCAATTTGCTACATCAATTCTTGAAGGTTTACAAGAAACATAAACCTGACATTATACAGCATTTTACGATTAAAGCAATTATCTATGGTTCTATTGCCGCCAAGATGCTTGGGGTAAAACACATCCATAATGCAATCACGGGGTTAGGATATTCATATACTAACAATAGTATAAAAAGAATAATACCAAGAATGATTATTAATAGTTTATGCCGTTGTTCACTTAAGTTTTCGTCACATGTTTATTTTCAAAATGAAGACGACAGGAATTATTTTGTAACACGTAGAATCGTCAGCAGAACCAACACTTCCATCATTCCAGGTTCCGGTGTTGACACAAATTACTACAAACCGATTGCTAAGCGCGAAACAGATAAAATTACGTTCATTCTTGTATCAAGAATGATAAAAGATAAAGGTATCATAGAATATGTAGAAGCTGCGCATAAGTTACGCAAACGATACAACAATGTTGAGTTTCTGTTACTTGGCCCAATCGATTCAAGACATCCAACTTCGATTACGCTGAAACAACTGCATTATTGGACTAAGATAGGGGATGTGAAATATCTTGGTGAAACCAATGATGTAAGATACTATCTTAAATCTGCAGATGTGATCGTTTTACCATCCTATCGTGAAGGAATTCCTTTATCGCTATTAGAGGGTGCGGCAATGGGTATGCCAATAATCACCACAGATTCAACTGGCTGTCGGGAGGTTGTTGAGGATGGTATAAATGGTTTTCTGGTTCCAATTAAGGACTCAGCTGAACTTGCCTCTACTATGGAAAAGTACATCCTTAACCCAGAGCTTATTTCGAGCATGGGTCAAGCAAGTAGAGATATAGCTGTTCGAAAATTTGATTCAAAACAAGTAGTAAGAAAAATATTGAAATATTACCCATTTTAGCTATAATATCCACATGAAAATATTAACACCACACGCAACACCTATGATGCCCAACAGCGAACATATATTCAATTATCTGTATGCGATGTTACTTGTCTAACATATTTCGCTCCAACTATGACATCCTCGTTTAAAAGCTTATTCATCTCAATGATAATAAGTGCACGCAATGCCAGACGTCGAATACTCATAGGTTGACGTCGCACAACACTCCACCAGACAATCTTCTGGATGATGCTCGGAAGACGACCCATTATGCGTCTGCTAATCGGTGTATATATTGGTCGATTAGATCTTAATAACTTTGTTGAGTTTTTATCATAATTTTCTATAATGGTAAGTAAGAAACTTGCTGGTAAAATATTTGATTTACTTTCAGAATACAATTTCTCTTTTATATACGATTCTACGTTCTTTGCGTGAATTATATCGTCGATGTGCTGGATTGCATCCCGCGTGGCGAAGGGTATTTCAGGAAACATATTCCTGACAATTCCCCGAAATAGGTTCTTGCCTTCTCGCAAATATCCAGGGAGCAATTGTGTTATCTGTACAATTCTTCGGCAAAGTAAAGGATTAATAATTTCAACATAGGACGTTTTAATATCGTCGAGTGCTGCAAGTAAGAATGGGGTACGAAATTCTAACCATAAGCGATCTCTCCATTGAATTAACGACTCACCACTCTTTCGCAAAAATGGTCCGGGGATGTTCTGATCAGTTAAAGTAAAATCCTTTGGTATAATATTTTCAGTAAAGTCAGTTGTGATAAAAAACCGGCTGGCACGTCTTGCTTGAAATGAATTTGAAACAGGGCGTCCTCCTCCGAAGGCTTGTGAACCGCGAATGATCCCACGTTTAGTTAAGGACAAATCACTCCATAATTTTAAACCATCCATATAACCGGATAAGTGATCTATGCGTCCTTCGCTTGCTATTAGAAAACGAGCGAACATTGTGGAAAACTCTACGACATCCAAATCAGTTATTGCATACTTGTGCGGGAAATTATACCTTTCTGCTAATTTTCGTGCAATCACAGCGTCACTATCTTGTCTTTCCAAGGATTCCCTCAATCCCCAGGTGATTGTACTCAAGCCAGGTTTTTTGAATAAATAATACAGGATACAACGGCTATCCATCCCTCCGGATAAAGCTAATGCCCAGTCTGACGGACTAATATTGAGAGCCTCAATAGAATCACGTATTGAATTTCGAAGCAGGAACTTATGTTGATCCTTGGTCCTTGGAATAGATGTGAATTTCAAATTAGAATGTTCTTCTACGGATATCTTCCATCTTGCCCGGTCTAGTAAGATTGTCGAACTAGCTGTAAGGGGTATTATTCTACAATCCCATGATAATCCGGGACCAAGCGTTCCTGTACTAAGCACCCAACTATACGTTTCCCTATTTGGGGAAAAATCTCCCAGATAATGAAGAATCATCCTCTGTGATGTCGAGGCGATGAAAAAAGATTCTGTGAAATAATACCAAATGGTCCGCGAGGCTGTATAATCTGAAAGAATCTCTATGTATTTATCATTTGCTCGGAATAAAGCAAAGGTGCCGTCGGGACGAGGCGTTTTTGGTTTAAACATAATTGGCGAAGCATTTTCCACTAAACCTAAACAGAAACTATTCTCCTTACGTTGAACAGTTGATGTTGGGTTATAGATACAAGTATACAAACCATCCTTCTGATATATATATGAATCACTTGCAGCGGCATTATCTGGTTTGATTCTGGAAGAAACTAGTTCAAAAAATTGAGTGAAGTCTAGGTTTGATCTTCTTTCAAGACATATGATTAGCCCCTTTGCCATCTTCTCCTCTTTCTATATCTATTATTTGACGATTACCACCCGCTGATTTTTATCACCTACTATCACGTGGTAGATGCCGGCGTTTGAAGGTTGATATTTAACCTCCTGAGCATACGTTTCATAGACCTTTCTGCCCGTAATATCAAAAATTCGAATTAAACCGCGTTGAGTAAGCTTGAGCTCAATCGTTCGACCAATAGTATTTATGTTTTGAATAAGAACGTTCTGGACAACATATTCTGCAATACCCTGGGTTACAGTATTTTTTTGAATTACCCAGGTTTCCGGATCCACGATAATGTCCATTGGTTCTTGCGTCAATACATACTCAAAGTGTTGTGGGGACTGATTCATGTCGAGGGTTAATATTGTATCCCCGCTCGGATAATCAACTCCGATGGGCAAGGGCATATGAAAAACTGAAGGTCCCATGGGTTGAGTTTGAGTGATGTCCAAAATCAAACGCCAGTTCGGTGATTCATAGATTTTTACCCACACAATATCATAGATCGGATAGTAAAGATCATACACCCATTCATTGAAGAACCAATCATAATTATCCCCGAGCACCTGATTCATTATCCGGTTCAAGTCATCGGTTGAGGCATCTTGATATGCGAATGAATCACGATATGTTGCAAGGAGGTTTAGCCAGATATTATCATCGGCGCACAAATATCTGATCATATGACAAAGCCATGAACCTTTACAATAAGAATGCCCCCAATTAAAAATATGATTTGCCGGTGGGTCATAGATCGGATGTGGAAACGACGCTTCTGAGCTGAAATATGAATTGCGGCGTGAGATCATTGTATTGATAAAAACCTGATGTCCTTGTCTTCGTTCCCTATACAGAGCATCTGAATATGTAGCAAACCCTTCATTCAACCAAACATCTGCCCAACCAAAACACGTTACCATATCACCCCACCACATATGCGACATTTCATGTGCCATCAAGTAATAGTCATTACCAACAAAGCCTGTACGATATATCGAACTCATAGTTTGATGTTCCATACCCGCATAATAGAATGGATGGAGTATTACCATACCATACCGTTCAAATGGATAATCACCGTACAGCGAATCATAATAATACATCATATCAACCGTATGTTGAAATGCAGTAGGGGCATAGATCGTATCCTGTGGCCAGAAATGATATTTGATTTCTATACTATCTCCTGTCGTTGGATAATACCAGTCTGAATAGGTGGTAAAAATACTTGAGGCAAAGTGAATGAGATAAGGAGCGATAGGAAACTCGTGTTTCCACTGATATGTTATTTGACCGCCTGATGAATCTGCATCTAAAAACTCACCAGTTGCACATACAGTAAAGGGATCTGGCACCGTGATAGAGAATTCAACCCCATGGTCTGCTTTGTCCCATAAGCGGTCATAACAGGGCAGCCATCTTCTCGTACAAAAGGGACAACCTAAGGTATATGAAATCGGGTGGGTACTGTTATACCAGAGATAACCCATACTGCCCGAAGCCGTACCACTATATCCTACCATTATATCAAAGGAATCACCCTGATTATAGACTTGAGGTAAATTTACATATAAAGTCTCGTAATTGTGGGAGTAAGATGCAGCAACCCCGTCGACTTTTAAAGAATCAACACTCAAGCCCAAAAGGTGGAGGTCCAGAATTGTCAAATTATCCTGATTGCTCCGGGCTGAAATCGTAACCGCGCCTTCAAGATAACGGGAAGTCATAGGCAGATCAAGATCAATGAAATAGTGTAATACATCATATGAATGTGTTGACTCGGCTCTAACTGGCTCTGGATAAAATACCTGCTTGTTCTCAATATTAAAAAATTGTCCAATTAATATTAATGCTAATATGCTCATACAACCTCCTCAATAAATTATAAACACGGTATTAGGGATGTCAAGATAACAAAATGGTTTGTGGGTTTGGGTATGGAAGCGGGAATGGATTAGGCATAGAAAGGAGGAACGGAGAGAACAATATTATACTGAGGAGGTTCTCGACTTCGCTCGAACAATAATTGTGTTGAAGGTTCTCGACTTCGCTCGTAATAACACAGGGCTTTATAATGCCGCATCCATGATTAGTCATTGCGAATCCTGGGTTTATCGAAGGATGAATCGAGCAACTACATACTTTCTAGTTTTTTCGCTCTACGCTTTACGCCCTACGCTCTACTATACCCTGCTTATTATCAGAATGAGCTCCCGCAGTATCTCAGCGACAGTGGAACCTGATGCATATGGCGATGCAGCAAGTGGATTGTATTCAACAATATCAGCACCAATAATTTTCCTATTTTTAAATAGTAATAAAGCCTTAATCAATTCCTGGTACGAGACCCCACCTGGTTCAGGTGTGGAAACTGCCGGCAAAACGCCCGGGTCTAAGACATCCACATCAATTGATAGATAAATAGGTTCTTTAATGTCACTTATTACTGAAGACAAAGGTTTGAAAACATCAAATTTATACAGGTTCTTGCCAAAGCTAAATTCTTCCCGGGTTCCTGAGCGAATACCAAACTGGTATAGATTCTCAAGACCAATGATATCACTCACCCGGCGCATTATTGTGGCATGGCAAATTTTCTGCTCAAGATACTCATCACGCAAATCACAGTGAGCATCAATGTGAACCAGAGAAAAGTCTTTATGTTTTTCTTTGAGGACTTGAATAATCGGTAAGGTTATTGTATGCTCACCGCCGAGTGCAATAAGATACTTCTTTTTGTTAATGTATTTTTCGACTGCAGTACGCGCCTTTAAGACCCAGTCTCTTGTGTCAAACTCTACATCCCCGCAATCACATAGGTGCACATTACAGAGACTTTTATCTTGATATGGAGAGTAGTCTTCAATGTTTTCAGAGCATATCCTAATGAACTCTGGACCATACCGAGAACCTGGGAGAAAAGATGAAGTTTGGTCATAGGGAAGACCAAGGATGATAACATCTGCATTGTCCAATGTGGAGTTGGCATAATATAACTTCATAATATGGTAAAAATTATAGTGAATCGGTTCGCGGTTGCGAAATGCGAAACGGTTTCGTTCTCCGGTTCCGAATCACCGACACTAATTAACAAATCGTTTTTCGAAACCACCAAACGCATAACGATTTTTCATGCTGCTTCTATATATCCCAAGGCGCCGGCCATGGTGATAACCTTTATTGGACAAACATCGAAACATCTACCACAACCTATGCACTTGTCTTTTATTGCAGAGTAACGCTTTCCTGGTTCTCCTTCAATTGCCTTGAACAAACATACTTTTACGCATTCTCCACAGCCATCACACCGCGCTGAAATAATCGCATAAGGACGCGCTGGAGCACGGTCAACAAATGATTTTGTAGGACATTTATTATAGCAGATACCGCATGATATACACTTGGTATAATCCATCTTGGGAAGGTTACCGTCCATCTGTATCGCTCCCTCGTAAGGGCAGGACTTAACACAAAGCGTACACCCGATACAGCCAACTTTGCAGACATTCTTGACTACTTTCCCTTTGTCCAGAGTTTTACAGGCAAGGTATACCAATTGTCTCCGGGGTATTAATTCAAGGACTTGACGTGGACACTCTTTGACACAAATACTACAAGCTGTACATTTTCCCGGATCAATAATAGGTAAGTGATTCGGTCCCATTGTAATGGCGTCAAACGGACAGACTGTTTCACAATGACCACCGCCCAAACATCCCCACTGACAAGCCTTATTGCCGCCCAAAAGTATATAATTACTTCGGCAATCACCTGGTCCTATATACTCAAACTTTTCAACTGCATTTTCCCTGCCGCCGTGGCACCGCAATACACACAGCATTGGCTCTGTGGTTTCAACCTCAATGCCCAGGATTTCACCGATTTTTCTGAGCGTTTCAGCACCACCGACTGTACAGAGATCCATTGGCACCTCACCAGTCTTTTCAACCAGGGCATGGGCATAGGCATCACAACCCGGCAAACCGCAGGCACCGCAATTGACATTTGGCAAGGCGTCTCTGAGTTTCTGTTCTTGTTCACTAACTCTGACTACGAGTCTCTTGAATGCAATAGCCAGGACAATACCAAAAATTAAACTGAGACCACCAAGACCAGCAACTGATTTAATGACTTCTATTGCATTCATGTTCGAGTATTATACAAAGAAGAACTGGGTTGTCAATGAGATTGCTTCAGGCTACGCCTTCGCAATGACATTTTTATCTAGGGCCATCACCCATATTGCGGAAGTTCTCGACTTCGCTCGCCTGTCTCGAACAAGGTGAGAGGAACAATAATCATGTTGAGGGTTCTCGACTACACTCGTAATGACAATAGTCCTGTTGAATTGTTGAAGACGTATTTGCAGCTACTTCAACTTATTCAGACCGTAAGTAATCCTTTCTTCAAACGGAGAAGACCGAATAACAGAAAGTTCTTGTTTTGCCTGCCGAACAATCTCTGTTCCCTGCTTGGTCCTGCTGAATAATGCTTCATGCGCTTTGGCACCAGCGATCTTCCCTTCGAGCATGGCAGTAGATGCTTCCTCAATGCATGCCAAATCACCGCATACAAAAATGTTTTTCTTAGTGGTCATCATATCTTCACTATGATAAGGCACATGACCACCAAGCTCTGGGATATAGTCAATACGACATCCTGCCTGGTACAGCAATTCGCAGAGGGGCGAAAGACCGATCGCAATCAGGATCATATCACATTCAATTGTCCTCTCTGTACCGCTTAGGCACTCGTATTTGCCGCCAACCTTACTAATAAGTGCAGCTTCAACACACTCCTTGCCCTGGGCTTCAATGATCGTGTGTTTCAAGATGATTGGTACACCAGCTCTTTTTATCTTTGCCGCGTGAACGTGATAACCACCGATTTTATCCATGATTTCTATGATCGCCGCTACTTCGACCCCGGCCTGCAATAACTGGTAGGGAACAATCAAACCGATATTCCCAGACCCTATTACCACCGCTCTTTTCCCTGGTACAACGCCATAGACATTCATCATTGTCTGTACAGCACCAGCACCATAGACACCAGGCAACTCTGCATTGTCAAAAGCAAGCGTATTTTCACTGGCTCCGGTTCCAAAAATGTATGTTTTTGCTTTTATCGAAAACAATCTATCATCTTTCAACACGCCGATGATATCATCATCATAATAGCCAACTACAGTTGCATTGTGGAGGATATCAATATCTGAATCCTTAACCTCTTTGCTGAGAATACTTGCTATGTCAACGCCTCTTACACCACAGTAGTGTGCTTTGGAGCCAAAAAATTTGTGTGTTTGTTTGATCAATTGCCCACCGAGTCCCGGGTTGTCGTCAATTATTATAACGTTTGCTCCGAGCGTACGCGCAACGATCGCGGCTTCAAGACCTGCAGGGCCGCCACCTATTATACAAATATCGAAGTTAGGAAATTCTGAAGATGAGAATTTTGGAATGGTGTTTTTGGCTCTTGGTTCTTGTCCCGATTTTTCATTATCGATCTTTGAATTTTGAGGAATCGTGGATCCCGTGAAACGGGAGTTCTTGGAACTTGAACTCATTTTTTCTGTCCTTTTTGCCGACGCACTCTCATGCCTGGTTTCAGTAATTCCATACAAACCATTACATTTGGATGACCATCAACCTCCATTAAGCAAGAAGAGCATTTGCCAACTGCACAAAAAAACCCTCGGGGTCGATCATACCTTTCTGAGAAACTTAACACCTTAATACCAACTGCATGTAAAGCTGCGGCTATAGGAAGTCCTTCATAGCCCTCGATTTCCCGGTCCTCGAAAAAGAACTTGATTTTCTTACCGCGTTTGAATTCTAAAATCGGATGCTCTTTTATATAACCTTTCATCTTATTTGATCCCAATAAGGAACTTCTCGATTCTCATTCGCGAAGCTCATGGTCGCTCGAAGTACAAACTCATTATTGTTCGAGCTTTTCGAGAACTCACCTTAATAATAGCTATTAGCAATTTTGTTAAAAAACACTCAGTTATACCTTGAAGTAATCAACTGCATTTTCAAAAATCCGTAGTCCGTCACCGGGTCCTTCAAGTTTTTCTCGGGTGTGATTGGGATGCTGCAAAAATGAAATATGCCGCTCTGGATGGGGCATCAACCCAAGAATCCTACCTGTTTGATCAGTTATGCCAGCAATATTGAGTATTGAACCATTCGGGTTGAAGGGATAGCCAGCTTCATTACCTTTTTTGTCAACATACTGAAAAACAATATGCTTTC
The DNA here is from genome assembly GCA_965603515.1 of uncultured bacterium. Lineage (GTDB taxonomy): Bacteria > Hydrothermota > Tepidihabitantia > SM23-42 > SM23-42 > JAUVZL01. Next base: position 1,961 of record CBFDDH010000016.1, on the reverse strand, counting down.
GGATTTGATTTAGAATACCACCATCCTTAACAACAAATTTGCCTTCAGCATGGGCTACTGGAAGATTTATTATTGAGTTCATCCCTTTTGTAAAAATCGATCTGTCGCTATGAACTTTCAGGTGAACCCAACGATCCTCAAAGCGTTCAGAATCATTATTTATCAGACTCACTGATTGTGCTTCAAAACTTTCCTCAAAAGCAGGTAAAATCCCGCATTTCACCAATACTTGAAAGCCGTTGCAGATCCCTATTATCAGATTGTCATGCTCAATAAATTCAAGAAACTTGTTCCGGAACTTATATTTGATCTCATTAGCTAGAATTTTCCCGGCTGCGATATCATCACCGTAAGTAAATCCGCCAGATATAGCGATAATCTGATAATCGCTTAGTTGACGGTGTTCAAGTTCATCGATATATACACTTTTGATCTCTGCTCCGGCGATATTGAAGGCATAAGCTGTTTCTACATCGCAATTTGTCCCAGCGGCTCGGAGAATTAAAACCTTGGGTTTCACTACGCTATTCTATTTTAAAATGACTGTCTTGCCGTCGGCTGCTGCTTGTATGTTGTATTTAGGGTATTTGCCTCTGAATTCTTTTACAATACCATCTATGAATTTATCTGTACTACCGTGGTCATGGTGGGTAAACATGACATTTCTTACACCAGCATCTGCAGCAAGCTGCATTACTTGACTGTAAGTTGAATGTCCCCAACCCAATCTCTTTTTATAAATATCATCTTTGTATTGTGCGTCATGTATGAAGAAATTCACGCCCTTTATGAAATCAACGAATTTCTCGTATGGGGTATTGCCGTTCGTGTCAAAAAGTTCGTTGTCCGTTAAAAAGGCAAAAGAGTTTTTGCCTTCAGTAAACTTTAGTCCTAAGGTTTGATTTGGATGATTGTTAACAATAGTCTGAATTTCTATATCTCCGGTAATCAATTTATTCTTCAGGGTTTTGAAGGTGATCGTAGAAGGCAGATCAGGCATTATCGCGGGGAAGAAAGGCCGGGTCATTTGATACGATAAAGCTTTTTTTGCAGTGGTCTCTTTTGATGGACCGTAGATATCTATAACTGCACTCGGAAAAAATATCGGTGTAAAAAATGGAAAGCCTTGAATATGATCCCAGTGATAGTGGGTAAACAGTAGGTTCACCTTGCTCTTCTTTTCCTGTAATAGGTGAACACCTAATACCCGGATACCAGTACCCGCATCCACTATTATTACATCACCAGAATTCGATTCAACATATAGGCAGGTCGTGTTGCCACCATATTTTTTGGTTTCTTTATTGGCAACCGCTATCGAGCCTCTTGTTCCGTAGAACTTAATAATCATCTATGGTTTTTCCTTGGTTTTTTGAGACATCTGACAGGAACCTTCAAAGAAAACTCCAGCTTGGATGATAATACCCTTGCAGACAATGTCACCAAGCATTTGTGCGCCACTTTGGAATTCAACAATGTCCTGGACATTCATATTGCCTTGAATTTTACCCCCAATAATTGCCGAATTACAGTAAACATCACCTTTTATCACGGAATCCTTACCAATAATAAGGCTATTTTTGACGGTAACGCTTCCCTTGATCTTGCCGTCAATCTTGGTTGAACCATCAACCTTGATATCGCCATTTATAACGGTCCTTTTCCCCAGAACACTATCTATCTGCCCTTCTTTCGCCATCCAATCCTCCTTTGAACTTGTAATTGATTAAGCTAAATTATATGCAAAATCCATATCTTGTCAATAATCGATTTTAATAATAGCGCCAACGGGATTTGAACCCGTGATCTTCGCCTTGAGAGAGCGACGTCCTAAACCAAGCTAGACGATGGCGCCGTGCGATATTATAAATATATCCCAAGAGATGTCAACGCTTAATTACCGAGGTTTATACACATCTTTGAGATTCATTACGATTATTACTGTTCGAGCACAAATGTTA